>NZ_JAEKCN010000001.1:0-767135 GCF_016405455.1 Pseudomonas sp. MF7453
GGCCAGGCACTGTCGGACCACTTGCCGCGAATTGTCGGTCAGCAGGTGCTGATCCTCAGCGGATTGGCCTGCATCCTGATTGGTGGTTTTAACGGTGGCATCGCGGTGTTGCTGGCGGCGCTGTGTTTTGTGTGGCTGCGTCACTTGATGATCAAGCGCCTTGGCGGCACCACGGGCGACACGGCGGGCGCGCTGTTGGAGCTGCTGGAAGTCGCGGTTCTGGTCGGGCTGGCGCTGTAACGCTTTCTTGCAATTCCTTAACTCCGGGTATATACACGCTCTATGCTTGCCTCCCAATGTTTATGCACCAACCTGCGACGTGCCGCCCGTGGCGTCAGCAGGCATTACGACGGCGCTCTCGACGGCTTCGGGATCAACGTCGCCCAGTATTCTTTGCTGTGTAACCTGCAGCGCCTCGACCAACCGAGCATTTCCAGTCTGGCCGAAGCCATGGGCCTAGATCGCAGCACCCTGGGGCGCAACCTGCGTGTCCTGGAAGGCGAGGGGTTGGTGCAATTGGTCGAGGGTGATGACCTGCGCAACCGCCTGGTGTTGTTGACTGAAAGCGGTCAGCAACGATTGGCCGCTGCGTTGCCGGCATGGGAGGCGGCGCAACAGAAACTGATTGATAAGCTCGGCGCCGAAAAGCGCGAAACCTTGTTGGCCTTGCTGGATGAACTTGCCTGAACGGCGGTTTGTTCGACTACAAGCGGGTATATACCCGCGAGCGGAGAATAAAAAATGACCTCGATGTGGCGCACCAGTGGCTGGATCCTTATGGGGAGTGCGCTGATCCTGGCGTTGTCCTTGGGCGTACGGCATGGCTTTGGGCTGTTCCTGGCGCCGATGAGCAGTGAGTTTGGTTGGGGTCGTGAGACTTTCGCCTTCGCCATTGCCTTGCAGAACTTGATCTGGGGCCTGGCGCAGCCGTTTACCGGCGCCTTGGCCGATCGTTTCGGCGCAACCAGAGCGGTGTTTATCGGCGGCGTGTTGTACGCCGTGGGCCTGGTGCTGATGGGCATGTCCGACTCTGCGTGGTCGTTGTCCCTGAGCGCAGGCTTGCTGATTGGTATCGGCCTGTCCGGCACCTCGTTTTCCGTGATTCTCGGTGTGGTCGGTCGCGCGGTACCGCCGGAAAAACGCAGCATGGCCATGGGCATTGCCAGCGCCGCCGGGTCCTTCGGCCAGTTCGCCATGGTGCCCGGCACCCTCGGCTTGATCGGTTGGCTGGGCTGGTCCGCAGCGCTGCTGGCGTTAGGCTTGATGGTGGCATTGATCCTGCCGCTGGTTGCCATGCTCAAGGATCGACCGTTGCCGGTCACGGTCGGTCAGCAAACCCTGCGTGAAGCGCTCAAGGAAGCCTGCTCTCACTCCGGGTTCTGGCTACTGTCTTTCGGTTTTTTTGTGTGCGGTTTCCAAGTGGTGTTTATCGGTGTGCACTTACCGGCATACCTGGTGGACCAACACCTGCCGGCCACGGTGGGCACTACGGTGCTGGCCTTGATCGGTCTGTTCAATGTGTTCGGCACTTATACCGCTGGCTGGCTGGGCGGGCGCATGTCCAAGCCGCGCTTGCTGACCGGCCTGTACCTGCTGCGGGCGGTGGTGATTGTGTTGTTTCTGTGGGCACCAGTCACTGAAGTTACGGCCTATCTGTTTGGTATGGCGATGGGGTTTCTGTGGTTGTCCACCGTGCCGCTGACCAACGGCACCGTCGCGACGTTGTTTGGTGTACGCAACCTCTCGATGCTCGGTGGGATTGTGTTCCTGTTCCATCAGCTCGGCTCGTTCCTCGGTGGTTGGCTGGGCGGGGTGGTCTATGATCGAACCGGCAACTACGATTTGATCTGGCAAGTGGCAATTTTGCTCAGCCTGCTCGCTGCCGCGCTGAATTGGCCGGTGCGTGAGCGGCCGGTGGCACGTATTCAGGCGCAGATGGAGGCAGCATGAGCATGACAGCGCGTCTTATGCTGTTGGCGGTGGGGATGGTGTTGCTGCTGCTGGCCTGGTGGGGCTGGCAGCGGGGCGGCCTGGCGTTGATGCAACTGGGCATGGCGATCTGTTAAGTTGTGGGTCTGAACCGACTCAAGGACTTTTGACATGCAGATGCGCTGGCTCGCTGTACCCGTCCTGATGGCTATCGGCAGCATGGCGATGGCTGCCAGTTGCCCGCCGTTGCTGGAGGGCCAACTGCCCAAGCTGCGGGCCAAGGAATCCATTGACCTTTGCCAGCAATTCGCCGGCAAGCCCTTGGTGATCGTCAACACGGCCAGCTTCTGCGGCTTTGCCCCGCAGTTCAAAGGTTTGGAAGGCTTATACCAACGCTATAAAGGCGAAGGCCTGGAAGTGATTGGTGTGCCTTCCGATGACTTCAAGCAGGAAGCCAAAAGCGGGGAAGAAACCGCCAAGGTTTGCTACGTGAATTATGGCGTGACTTTCACCATGACCGAGCCGCAGAAGGTCAGGGGGCCGGATGCGGTGCATCTGTTCAAGGTCCTGGCCGAGCAGGCCGATGCGGCGCCGAAGTGGAACTTCTACAAGTACGTAGTGGACCGCCAGGGCAACGTTGTCGCCAGCTTTTCCAGCCTGACCAAGCCGGATAGCCCGGAGTTGATCAAGGCGGTGGAGCAGGCCATAGCGTCCAAACCCTGATTCGCGAGCAATGAAAAGCCCCGCCTCCATTACAGGAGAGCGGGGCTTTTTTACACCTGTCTGAATTAGAAGGTGTAGGTCATGCCCAGGCCGAAACCGTTAGCACTGTTTTCGTACTTGGCCCGATAGCTGGCTGTTGAAGGCGCAGCGGCGGTTTGATTAACCTTCACATCTTCTTCTTTGAGGTACGAGTAGGCCAAGTCGATTGTCATGTTATCCATGACTTTGTAACCCAGGCCCACGCTGAAGATCGTGCGGTCACCAGTCGGAATGCGTGGCGAACGGTTGGTGTTGTTCGTCGGTGACTGGTCGAAGGTCAGGCCGGTGCGCAACACCACCTGCTTGGTCAACTGATACGACGTACCTACAGCGTAGGCCCAGGTGTCATGCCAGTTTTGTTCTTCGGTGATGGTGCCGAGCTGACTAGGTGCGAGCAAGCCGCCTGCGGCTGTTACACCGTCGTTGTTGACGGTGATCTCTTTAAGACGGCTCCAGCGCGTCCAGGTTGCACCACCGTAGAGTTTCCAGGCATCTGTCAAATCCTGAGTGACCGACAGATCGTAGGACTCTGGGGTGTCGATTTTCAGCGAAGCGTCGTAACGGTTGTTACGCAGGAAGGGCTGAGTGGCGGCCGGGCCGCTGACGGTCGTGTGTCCTTCCAGCTTGTATTTGACCTTGGAGTGGTAGGTCAGGCCAACGCGGGTGGTATCGGTTGCCTGAACCAATACGCCGATATTGAAGCCCAAGGCGGTATCGTCGCCCTTGATTTTAACATTGGTATCGGAAACCGCCGGGTTCAGGGTCTTCTCCGATTCCAGTACGCCGGCAATACGGTTGAAGGTCGGGCCAAAACCGACGGAAACGCGGTCGTTGAACGCGTAGCTGACCGTCGGTTGGAAGGTGATGACCTTCACTTCGCTCTTGCTGCCAAAGCCAGAGGCCTGTGCGCCTTTTTCGTAGTCAGTTACCAGCCCGAACGGAGCATAGACACCGAAGCCGACGGCCCACTGATCGTTGAGTTTGTTGGTATAAAAACCAAATGGCACGGCGGTGAAAGGAACCATGTCACCTTTGTTGGTGCCGCGAGAGTTGCCCCCGGTGTTGCTGATATCGGTAGAAGCATCAATGGCAGCAACGCCGCCGGTGATCTGTTGACCTTCCAGGCGTGCCATACCGGCAGGGTTACCGAACACAGTGCTTGCATCATCGGCAGAAGAAGATCGACCTGCAAAACCAGTACCCATCCCGCTGACGCTCTGTTCGTTCAGGGCAAAGCCGCTGGCGAAGAGTTGGGAGGATGCCATGGCAACGGCGAGGCTAAGTGTGGTCTTGAGCATTACTTTTTTCATTATTAGAACTCCGAGGTGATCACCGCAGCGGAAAGTAACAATAAATTTGCGATTGCGCTATAGGCTGTAATGCAGGAGATAGAGCGGTTTTGTAGGACAATCCGACCAGATTTCCGCATTTTTGCCGAATCTTGCAATTTGCCCGGTCAGCAGATCGCCTGTTTTATGGAGGGCGCGCAGCTTTGCCAGGCTTGGGTAAAATCCCGCAGCCGACCTTGAGGATGAAATATTTCTTTCCAGATACGCGCCATGCCCAGTACGTCACCCGGGGCGGGCAGCGTCGGGCGATGTTGTTCTACCAGCAACCAGGCAATTGCCGTGGCGTAACGCAGATTCACCGTCAGCTCCAACTGGGGCGCACTCAGAAAGGCATGTTGACTGGCCAGCCCGCGGACCAGACTTGCGCGGTCCGGGTCCAGCGCCAGGTATTCGTCCCAGAGGGCGCGGTGACGGGGCTCGGTGATGCTATAGAGCCCATGGCCGCGGCGATCATGCAGCGCCGAGCCCAGTTCTGACTGGCTGGCGGCAATGCCCAATAACAAGGACTCGGCAGTTGGGTTATGGCAGCCGAGGTAGGTCAAGGTCGGCCTGATCACATAACGACACAATTCGCTGGCGGCAATACCCATACAAGCCTCAGTCCGTAAATGAGGTCGACGAGCCTGAGAAGGAGGGCTTGGCAGCGGTGAATCGGATCTCAGGCCCGTCGCAAGCGGACGATGCCGCTTGAGTTGAAGTGTAGTGTCATATTCATGATGTAAAGGACTGTTTTTAAAACATCTTATTTATTCAGTTATAACGTTTATATCTATCGGTGCTTAGTAAATGCAGGCCAGCGCCAAATTTAAGGCAATAAAAAACCCTGTTTTTTAGACAGGGTTTTTGATTTCAGCGACGTGGTCGATCAGGCAGTCAGTGCCTGACGGGTACGCTCGATCACGGCCTGCAGCGGTTCTGCGCTGGAGTATTGATCGGGGTACAGGCGTTCGCTGTGACGAGCGATGCCGTGTTCATTGACCAGGGTGAAGCTGAAGCAGCCTTTGCGAGCAGCCATGATCAGGCAGTTCATTGGGGCAAAAGCGTTAGTGAGGGTGCGAATGGCATCCTGAGTGTGGATTTGAGCGTTCATATTATTGGTGTTCCTACAAATGACACGGATAAGAACCGTGCAACGTTAAAACGTTCCAGTAACGCTGATCACCATTGATCAAGCGAAGAACCTGACTGGAACAAAGCAGCCAGTTTGAAGCGCTATTAAATTAGGCGCGCTTGGGCTGGCAGGTAGGTACTTAGGAGGGCAGGCAACACAACAGGGGCAAAGGTTCTGGGCCCGGGGTGAAGATCCTGATCAATTTGCAGGTTGGTTCGGTCAGAGTATTTAAACTTCGCGACACCCTTTGCTTGTTCAAAGGCTGTGTCGTCGCAAGCGATACCTGGAAACCATCGAGGTGGTCGATCCCGTGTGGTTCAGGGGACTTTTTCGACCAGAATTGACTTTCAGCTTGGTACTAACGCCGCGGATAGTAACGGATTGAATCAGGGAAAGGAAGGGGGTAGTAAAAAATTTAATCAGCCGCCGAGCCATCCACGATAGACCAGTACGGTCACAGAGGCAGCCAGGGAGCAGCCCAGTCCGTAGGCGGCGAGGGTAAGGCGCAAGGATTGGCCGGTCTCGATCAGTTTCATGACCTCGTGCAGATCATTGATCCTGCCGTCACCCAGTTCGATGCACAGGCTTGCGGCGGTAAAAGCGGCAAAGAGCAAAATCGCGATGGCGAACAGCGCGCCATCCGGGGAGGGGAGCGCGGCATTGATTCCCAGCGATGTCGCGCAGATGGCCAACAGCAACATGGCGAACAGCAGAATTCCTTTCATCGGCCCTACAGGGTTGCGTTGTCGGTGGCGCAGTGTGGCGAGCCGGGACAGATTTGAAAAGCCCCTGGATTTGTCGTGGCAGTAACATGTTTAACGCGTGTTGAATCAAAAAACGCTGACGTTATAACTCGCGAATGGGTACTTGTGCACATTAGTTGCGGCGCGTGTAACCCTCCTGTTGCTCACCGCGAAGCGCGCCCATTTGCCTGTAATCAAAATTTAAGTCAATGAAAAATCTGGCTTTTTTTTATTGGTGAAAAAATCGTCAGTTTGAGCGGGGGCCCCGTGCCATGGGGCTTTGAGCGAGTTCAAGGAGGGTTGTCCACTGAGTTATCCACAGCTTCTGTGGATTGTCCCAAGCGCTTGCTCTAGAACGGGCGTGCAGGTTTTTTTCAGCTTTACCTGTACGAAAAAAAGAGTAGAGTGGCGCGCCTTCCGTTCTGTCCCACAGTGCTTTATGAAGTTTCGCTCAGTATCACCTTCTGTTACCGACACTCCTCCAACTGTTACCGCACCCAAGCGTTTTTCCTTGAAGGTCGCCTTGTGGCTGCTCGACAGCCCGCGTCTGGGCCAGAGCAGCAACGTCAAGCACTTCGCTGGACGTTTGCTCAAACAGCCTGCCCGGGAAGGGGTGGTAGCCGCGCAGAGTCGTCTTGGCCAGCTGATGTGTCGTGAATGCGGGAACGCCCGCGATCGGCGCATTGGTCATGATCTATTACGCTCGGCCGCTCGCGCCGGCGATCGCCTCGCCCAGCGTGAACTGGGCCAGGTCGAAGACTGAGCTGTCTTCGCGCCCTTTGCTTGGTTACCCTTGTTCTTTTTTGGTGATGGCAGAAATGGCTATGGTTTTTGACTGGACCAGTATTGCCCTGGGGCTTGTTGGCGCAGCCGTACCTTTATTGGCGCTGTGCTGGCAGATTCAGCGACGCTTGAACGCGCGCACCACCGGTTGGGAACTGCTGGAAGAGCGCCTGGCAAACGCGCAGCTGGCCCAGGAAGGGCTCGCCGCCCAACTGGATGCCAGCCGTGATGAAATCAGCGACCTGAGCCAGGCCAATGCCGCCAAGCAAGCCGACCTGGCGGCACTGGGCCGCGAAGTCGAACTGTTGCAGATCGACCGCGATAACGCCCGCGATGCCGCCCATGCCTGGAACCTCGATCGCAGCGCCAAAGAAACCGAACTGCGCCGCCTCGATGCGTTGGCTGCGGCCCTGAGCGCGGAACTGCGCGAGCAGCAGGAGAGCCATCAGCAGCGCCTCACCGACCTGCAAGGCTCACGGGACGAGCTTCGTGCGCAGTTCGCCGAGCTGGCCGGCAAAATTTTTGACGAGCGTGAACAGCGCTTCGCCGAGACCAGCCAGGAACGCTTGGGCCAGTTGCTCGATCCACTCAAGGAGCGCATCCAGTCCTTCGAGAAGCGTGTGGAAGAAAGCTATCAAAACGAAGCCCGTGAGCGGTTCTCCCTGGCCAAGGAGCTTGAGCGCCTGCAGCAATTGAACCTGCGCCTGTCGGACGAAGCCACCAACCTGACCCGTGCGCTCAAGGGCCAGAAAACCCAAGGCAACTGGGGGGAACTGATTCTTGAACGTGTGCTGGAACACGCGGGCCTGGAAAAAGGCCGCGAATACCAGACGCAAGTCAGCCTCAAGGGCCCGGATGGCGAGCGCTTCCAGCCGGACGTGCTGATCATGTTGCCGGGCGACAAGCAGGTGGTGGTCGACTCCAAGGTCAGCTTGACCGCCTATCAACAATACGTCGCGGCGGATGACGACGTGATTGGCCAGGCGGCGTTGAAGCAGCATGTGCTGTCCTTGCGTAATCACGTCAAAGGCTTGGCCGGCAAGGACTACAAGCGTCTGGAAGGTTTGCACAGCCTGGATTTCGTTCTGCTGTTCGTCCCGATCGAGGCCGCCTTCTCCGCGGCCTTGCAAGCTGAACCGAATTTGTTCCAGGAAGCCTTCGACCGGCATATCGTGATTGTCAGCCCTACCACCTTGCTCGCCACCCTGCGGGTGATCGACAGCCTGTGGAAGCAGGAGCGACAGAGCCAGAACGCCCGGGAAATCGCCGAGCGTGCAGGTTGGCTGTACGACAAGTTCGTGCTGTTTATCCAGGACCTGGACGAAGTGGGCAACCGACTGCAGCAGTTGGACAAGGCTTACAGCGCGGCGCGCAACAAACTGACGGATGGGCGTGGGAATCTGGTCAGCCGTACCGAGCAGTTAAGATTGCTCGGCGCCCGAGCCAGCAAGAGCCTGCCAGCGGATTTGCTGGAGCGAGCAATGACGGATTCGGATGGCGTGGCGCATCTCCCCGAATAGACTTGGGGCCAAATGTGGGAGAGGGCTTGCTCCCGATTTGTAGGAGCGAGCTTGCTCGCGAAAAACCCATAGGCGCCGCGTTTATTCAGGAAACACGCGTTATCGTTGACGTCTTTCGCGAGCAAGCTCGCTCCTACAGAGGCAGATGCCTGCTCAATAGGGCCCGCAACGCCGCCGGTTTCACCGGCTTGGCCAGGTAATCCAGCCCCGCCCCATGCACCTGCGCCACCATCTCCGGGCGTCCGTCGGCACTGATCACCACGCCTGGGATCGGCTCGGCCAATTGGGCCCGCAGCCAGCCCATCAGTTCGGTGCCGGTTTCGCCGTGGTCCAGGTGGTAATCCACCAGCGCCAGTTGTGGTCGCATACCGTCGGCCAGCAGCGCTGCGCACTGGGCCTGGTCGGTGGCCGTCCAGACTTCGCAGCCCCAGCGCGTCAGCAGGCTGCGCATACCGATCAGAATGCTTTCCTCGTTATCCACGCACAGCACCCGCGCACCGCTCAGGGGCAGGCCATTCTCTACGGCGGCTTTTGGCTGAGGGCTTGCCTGGTTGCGCGCCAGCGGCACGCACACGCTAAACACGCTGCCTTTGCCCGGCCACGAGCGCACGCTCAGGCGATGGCCCAGCACGCGGCACAGTCCGTCGGCAATCGCCAGGCCCAGTCCCAGGCCCTTCTCGGCGCGGGTCTGGTGGCTGTCCAGGCGCTTGAACTCTTCGAAAATCACCTTTTGCTTATCCGGTGGAATGCCCAGGCCTCGATCCCATACTTCCAGGCACAGTTCACCTTCGCGTCGACGTACGCCCAGCAACACAGGACCGTCGGCATAACGGAAGGCATTGGTCAGAAAATTCTGCAAGATCCGCCGCAGCAACTTGATGTCGCTGTCCACCCGCAGACGGCTGCCGCGCCAACGAAAGCGCAAGCCTTGCTCATGGGCCAGCGCCTTGAATTCTGCGCCCAGTGTGTCGAATAGCTCACTGAGTACAAAGGGCTGGCGTTGTGGGTTGATCTTGCCGTTTTCCAGGCGCGATATATCCAGCAAGTCGCTGATCAGGTCTTCGGCCGAGCGCAACGAGCTGTCCAGATGCTGCACCAACTGCCGTGCCTCGTCGGACAGGCCATCGTGCTGGTGGGAGAGGGCGGCGGAGAATAACCGCGCCGCGTTCAACGGTTGCATCAGGTCATGACTGACTGCCGCCAAAAACCGCGTCTTCGACTGACTGGCAGATTCGGCCACGCCTTTGGCGTCGGTCAGCGCCACGTTGAGCTGCGACAGCTCATGGGTGCGCTCGGTCACGCGTTGCTCCAGGCCCTCGTTGGCCTCGGTCAACGCTTGTTCGGCTTCGCGGAACGCGGTGATATCGGTGAAACTCATGACAAAACCGCCACCGGGCATCGGGTTGCCGATCAACTCGATTACCCGGCCATTGGGGAACAGGCGCTCGGAGGTATGCGCGCGACCCTGGCGCATCCAGTGCAGGCGTCGCGCCACATGCACCTCGGCTTCACCCGGCCCGCACAAACCGCGCTCGGCGTTGTAGCGAATGATGTCGGCAATCGGCCGGCCAACGCTGATCAAACCGTCCGGGTAGTTAAACAGCTCCAGGTAGCGGCGGTTCCAGGCCACCAGCTTGAGCGACTGGTCCACCACGCTGATGCCCTGGGTGATGTTCTCGATAGCGCCTTGCAGCAGGGCGCGGTTGAATTGCAGCACCTCGGAGGCTTCGTCGGCGATGCGTACGACGTCCTCCAGCTGCATTTCCCGCCCTTCGATCGCAGCTTTCACCACTGCCCGCGTCGAGGAGGCGCCGAGTACGCCGGCCAACAAACGCTCGGTATGGGCGATCCAATCGTTGTCGGCATTCTGGTTGGGGTTAAAACCTTTGCCCTGGCGATAGGCGAAGCGGATAAAGCTCTGCTGGGCACGCTCCTCACCGACAAAGCGTGCAGCCAGGCTCAGCAGGTCGCTGATCTGCACCGACAACATGGATCGTGCGCTGGCGCGCTGGCTGATTTCCTGGCCGATAAAACGGCCTGCCTGCCAGTGTTCGGAAACCCGCGTACGCGACAGCATCGACACCCACACGAAGAGGGTGAAGTTACCCGCCAGGGAGCACACGGTGCCCAAGGTCAGCGACGTCACCGACAGCCCGAATGGGTGGGAGTGCATCCAGGTCAGGCCGGGGAAAAGGCTGAGCGACCAGCCAAGACTTTTCGCCGTCACCGGTAGGACCAAGGTGTAGAACCACAGGAAAGTCCCGGCGGCCAGACCGGCAAATACACCACGGCGGTTGGCCTGCTTCCAGTAGAGCGCGCCGAGCATCGCCGGTGCCAGTTGGGTCACGGCGGCAAAAGCGATCTGGCCGATGGTGGCCAGGCTGGCGGTCGAGCCCAGCAGGCGGTAGCTCACATACGCCAGCAGCAGAATGATCACAATGCTCACCCGGCGTACCGAGAGCATCCAGTGGCGGAACACTTCGAACGGCCGTTCGGCGCTGGAGCGGCGCAGCAACCAGGGCAGCAGCATGTCGTTGGAGACCATGGTCGACAACGCGATGCTCGCCACGATGACCATGCCGGTGGCTGCCGACGCCCCGCCGATGAATGCCAGCACGGCGAGGGCCGGATGGGCCTGGGCCATCGGCAGGCTGATCACGTAGGAGTCGGGCAGCACTGAACCGGGCAACAGCATTTTGCCGCCCAGGGCGATGGGCACTACAAACAGCGCGGCGAGGATCAAGTACGCCGGGAACACCCACTTGGCCAGGCGCAGATCCTGCGGGTCAATGTTCTCGACGACGGTCACATGAAATTGCCGGGGCAGGCAGATGATCGCCATCATCGCGACGCCGGTCTGCACCACCATTGAGGGCCAGTTGATGGTTTCTTTCCAGTATTCCTCCAAGCGCGGCGCGAGCATGGCCTGGCTGAACAGATCGCCGAAACCGTCGTACAAGCCGTAGGTCACAAACGCACCGACCGCGAGAAATGCGAACAGCTTGACCAGGGACTCAAAGGCAATCGCCAACACCATGCCCCGGTGGTGTTCGGTGGCATCGAGGTTGCGCGTACCAAACACGATGGTAAACAGCGCCAGCACCAGCGACACGATCAAGGCGGTGTCCTGAGCCCGGGTGCCGGTGGTGTCGGGTCCGGCGCCGATCAACAGGTTTACGCCCAGCACAATACCTTTGAGTTGCAGGGCGATGTAGGGCAGCACGCCGACCAGACAGATCAACGCCACCACCACCGCCAGGGATTGGGATTTACCATAGCGAGCGGCGATAAAGTCAGCGATGGAGGTGATGTTTTCCTGCTTGCTGATCAGGATCATCTTCTGCAGCACCCAGGGCGCCAACACCAGTAACAGCACGGGGCCCAGGTAGATCGGTAAAAACGCCCACAGCTGCTCGGCGGCTTGGCCTACCGCTCCGAAGAACGTCCAGCTGGTGCAGTACACCGCCAGCGACAAGCTATAGACCCACGCACGCACCCGTGGCGGCAGCGGCGCATGGCGGCGGTCACCGTAAAAGGCGATTGCAAACATAATGGCCATATAGGCCAGGGCAACGGCGGCGATCAGCCCGCTGGACAGCGTCATGGTAACTCCGAGCATAAGAACACCCGGGCATTCCGGGCCCGGTTGGACAGTCTCGCATGATGCCTGTTGTTAGTCAGTGTCGACCAAGGTCGTGTGGGATCTAATGTCGCAGGTGCGTTCAGCGCGGGGGCAGGGTTTTCTGGCGCAGGATGTAGATCGTCACCAGCACGGCGCTGGTCAGCATGAAGCCGCGAGCCCACGGCAACGGCACCAGGTAACAGGACAGCGCAATGCTCAGCCACATCAGGCCGATGGCGTAGACCTTGCCCTTGAGGGGAATGCCGTTGCCCTCCAGGTAATCACGAATCCATGGGCCCAGCCGTGGGTGGTCCACCAGCCAGTGGTAGAAACGCGGGGAGCTTCGAGCGAAGCAGGCGGCGGCCAGCAGCAGAAAGGGCGTGGTTGGCAGTACCGGCAGGAAAATGCCGATCACTCCCAGCGCTACGCTCAGCCAGCCGATGGCCAGCAGTACGTAGCGCAGGAGCAGTGAACGGTTGCCCATGGGTGCCACGGGCAAGCGACTCAGTGGTGACGTGGCTTGAGGATCGCCGGTTTTTCGTCAGGCGCGTTGCACAGCAGATACAGCGCGGTCAGGGCTTCCGGGATCTGCACGATCATGTCGTCCATCAAGTTGGCATCGGCGGCGATGTCGGAAAACTCTGCTTCTTCTTCGAACAAGCCCGAGCCGACCATGATCGGCAGGAGCATTTCGCTGACTTCTTCTTCAGCGGTTTCGAACCAGGCGGCTTCACGCAGGAACACGCCTTCCATGAAGCCAATGCACCAGCCGCGCAGGTCGGAGTCATCCGGGTCGTCGCCCAGGTCGAGGTCGCATGGCAGCTCGAACTCTTCGTCGGCGGCCAGTTGGCGTGCGATGTGGGCCTTGAGGGCGATCAGGGTGGATTCGATCTCTTCGCGCTGGGCGGCGTCGCTGTAATGAGGCTCTTCAGCGAACAGTGCGTCGATCCATTCACGGTCCGGGACGGGGTCGGAGCAGATCGACAGGGCGGTCAGGTAGCCGTGGGCGGCCACGTAGTCCAGCGCCTCGTCATGCAGCTCATCGGCGTCGAGGAAGGCTTGCAGGCGGGTTAGTTGCTCAGCGAAGGACATTGAAGGGCTACCTTGGGAATAAACGATGCTGAATTCTAGGCTTTCTTGAGCGCCCAGGCCAGCCGCACGGCATATTTGCCCGGTTTTAGAGCGAGCGTCTATTCGTCAGTCGCGCCCTTTGGCCTGTGACGCTCGGGTATACTGCCGCGTTTTGTGATGCCCCTGCAGGCCCAGCGCCAATCCGGGAAAACTTCGCTTACGGATTATTTTCCGTGAAAGCGCGTTTTTTCGGCCAGCCTGTACAGAGGGATTTCGGCACCATTTTGGAGTTTTACATGCTCGATCAGGCTCAACGCGTCCTCAAGGACATCTTCGGCTACGACAGTTTTCGTGGCCGCCAGGGTGCGATCATTGAGCGCGTGGCCAAGGGCGGCGATGCCCTGGTACTGATGCCTACCGGTGGCGGCAAGTCGTTGTGCTTCCAGGTACCTGCGCTGTTGCGCAATGGCCTGGCGGTGGTGGTATCACCGTTGATCGCGTTGATGGACGATCAGGTTGCCACCCTCGAAGAGCTGGGCGTCGCCGCCGCTTCCCTGAACTCCACCCTCAGCGCCGAGCAGCAACGCGACCTGGCCGCGCGAATCAAGCGCGGTGAAGTGAAGATGTTGTACCTGGCGCCGGAGCGTCTGGTGCAGCCGCGCATGTTGGCCTTCTTGCAGAGCCTGGAAATCGCCCTGTTTGCCATCGACGAAGCCCACTGCGTATCGCAATGGGGCCACGATTTCCGTCGCGAATATTTGCAGCTGGGTCAATTGGCGCAGCTGTTTCCCGACGTGCCGCGCATCGCCCTGACCGCCACGGCCGACAAGCGTACCCGTGAAGAGATCGTCGAGCGCCTGCACTTGCAGAACGCCGAGCGTTTCCTGTCCAGCTTTGACCGGCCGAATATCTTCTACCGCATTGTGCCCAAGGAGCAGCCACGCAAGCAGTTGCTCGCGTTCCTCTCCGAGCGGCGCAGCGATGCGGGTATTGTCTACTGCCTGTCACGCAAGAAGGTCGATGAAGTCGCCGCGTTCCTGTGCGAGCAAGGCTACCCGGCGCTGCCTTACCACGCCGGCCTGCCCAATGAAACGCGCTCTGCGCACCAGAAACGCTTCCTGAACGAGGAAGGCCTGATCATGGTGGCGACCATTGCCTTCGGCATGGGTATCGACAAATCCAACGTGCGTTTCGTGGCGCACATGGATCTGCCCAAGTCCCTTGAGGCTTACTACCAGGAAACCGGTCGTGCCGGCCGTGATGGCTTGCCGGCGGATGCCTGGATGGTCTACGGCCTGCAGGACGTGGTGATGCTCAAGCAGATGCTGCAGAACTCCGAAGGGGACGAGCGCCACAAGCGTCTGGAGCAGCACAAACTCGACGCCATGCTTTCGTTGTGCGAAGAAACCCGCTGCCGCCGTCAGACGCTGCTGGCGTATTTCGACGAAGATATGCCGCAACCTTGCGGCCACTGCGATAACTGCATGGATGGCGTGCAAACCTGGGACGCGACCGAGCCGGCTCGTCAGGCATTGTCGACGATCTATCGCACCGGCCAGCGCTACGGCGTGGGTCATCTGGTGGATGTGTTGCTCGGCAAGGACAACGAAAAAGTGCGCAGCTTCGGCCACGAGAAATTGTCGGTCTACGGTGTCGGCAAGGCCCGTGCCGAAGGCGAATGGCGTTCGCTGTTCCGTCAGATGGTTGCCCGTGGCCTCGTCGACATTGATATCGAAGGCTATGGCGGGCTGCGCCTGAACGACAGTTGCCGGCCATTGCTCAAGGGTGAAGTTAGCCTGGAACTGCGCCGCGACCTCAAGCCGCAGACCACCGCCAAGAGCAGCAGCACCAGCCAGGCCAGCCAGCTCGTACGGGGCGAGGAGCGCGAGCAGTGGGAGGCGTTGCGCACCCTGCGACGCAAACTGGCGCAGGAACACAGCGTGCCGCCCTACGTTATCTTCCCCGACTCCACCTTGCTGGAAATGCTGCGCGAGCAACCGACCACCATGGCCGAGATGGCTCGGGTCAGTGGTGTGGGTGCGCGCAAGCTGGAGCGCTACGGCCAGGCCTTCCTGGAAGTACTTGGCGGCCAGGCAGAAGCGCCGAAAGAGATTGCCGATATACGCCACGAACTGATCAGCCTGGCCCGCGCCGGCATGACCCCGATCCAGATCGCCGGCCAGCTGCAATGCTCGGAAAAAAACGTGTATACGCTGCTTGCCGAAGCCATTGGCAAACAACAGTTGTCGCTGGAGCAGGCCCTTGATTTGCCTGAGGATTTACTCGGCGAAATCCAGGATGCCTTCCTTGATGGAGAAGGCGAATTGCCACCTGTGGTGGAGATCGCCCCGTTGTTCACCGGGCGTGTTCCCGAGGGTGTTTTGTACTGCGTGCGTGCCGCTTTGCAGTCGGAATTCGAAATTTAGTGTGGCAATTACGACAATGTAACGAATCAGTACATACCGGGCCTTGCCTACTGGCATGGCTCATGCTTAGCTGACTAATAATTAGCCACATTTTATTTTCAGTCTTAAACATGAGTTTTTTATGCCGTTAACCGATCAACACCGTTTTGGCATGCAGTTGGCGCAAATGTCCCGAGGTTGGCGCGCCGAGCTGGATCGCCGTTTGGCGGGGCTGGGCCTGTCCCAGGCGCGCTGGCTGGTATTGCTGCATCTGGCCCGTTTTGTCGAGGCACCTACTCAGCGAGAACTGGCACAAAGTGTCGGCGTCGAAGGGCCGACCCTGGCACGTCTGCTCGACAGCCTGGAAGGCCAGGGCCTGGTGCAACGCCAAGCCGTGGTGGAAGACCGCCGGGCCAAACGCATCTTGTTGTGTGATACCGCTCAACCGCTGATCGATCAGATTGAGACCATCGCTACGGCGTTGCGCCATGAGTTGTTCGTGGGCGTGAATGAGGAAGACTTGAGGGTGTGCATGCGTGTGCATGAGCACATCCTGGCGAACCTGGAAAAGTCCTGATCTAAATAATGTGGGAGCTGGCTTGCCTGCGATGACGGACATTCAGTCAAGTGATTAGCTGACTGACGCACCGCTATCGCAGGCAAGCCAGCTCCCACATTGGGTTTAGTGTTCGGCTTCTTAGAACGTCTGTCCCAGGTTCAAGTACACGGCCTTCTGATTATCGTCATTGAACCCATAGCTGAAATTCAGTGGCCCCAGTGGCGTATCAAACCCCAGGAAGATACTCGCGGCGTTGATATAGCCGCTGTCGAACTCATTGTCGTTGTTCCACGCCCGGCCCCGTTCCAGTGAGGCGCCCAGGTACAACGGGAAGTCCAGCGGCAGGTACGAGCGCGGGGTCAGCCGGCGGAAGTACACCGCACGCATCAGGCTAATGTTCTGGCCTGAAATTGCATCCTGACGAAAGCCCGACAATTGCCGCGCCCCGCCCAGCAGGAAGCTGGAAATCACCACATCCGAATTATCCAGCGTGCGTCCATAACGTCCGCCGAGTATCAGGGTGTCCGGGCCATGGCTCATGGCCTTGTCCAGTTTGAACTCCCACTGACGGTAGCGCTGGTCCGAACCCAGGCCAGGTTCGAACTCGCGAAAGGCCAGGCCGATGTCCTCACCGCTGTGCGGAAAGTAGACGTTGTCGAGGGAGTCGAAGGAATACTTAAGCTCATAGAAGCCTTCGCTGAAACTCACGCTCGGCTGGTCGCGCTCGCCGATACGCACATCCGCCTTGCCCCACGCCTCACCTACGCCGAAGCGGATTTCGCCGCTGTTGCCGATCTGGCGTCCAACGTTCAAGCCGAAGCCATAGCGCTCCAGGCGATATTCTGAGATGGGATCGTTGTCCAGAATCAGCTCGACGTTCTGCGCCTCGGCTCTGATATAAGGCGCGACGAAGTAGCGAGAGCCGGTGTCCATCGGCTGGTAGAACTCGCTGTACAGCTCCTGTCGATCACCGATCTGCACCCGCGTCAGCCACTCCGCGCCGAGGCGGTTGATGCCGTTCACTCGATAGCTGGCACCAAGGTTGAAGGCGCTGTCGCCGCGCATGTCATCCGACAGGTTCAAGCCCAGGCGCAGGTAGTCGGTGCCGCTGCGCTTGCCACGTGCGCTGATCACCAGGGTATTGTCCTGGCCCTTTTTGACCACGCGGTATTGCACCTGCTCGAAGTAATCCAGGCCGTACAAGGTGCCCATGTCCGACTGCAGACGCCCCAGGTTCAGCGGTTCGCCCAACCCCTGGCGAATGTAATAGCGGATCACGTCGTCGCTGACTTTGGAGTCGTTCTCCACCTTGATGGCGGTGATCACCGGGGTGCGCTCGCCCGGGGTGCGTGCAGCCACCAGTTGCGCGTCAATGGGCTCGACAGGTCGCAGGTTCGCCAGGCGCACATCAAGGGCGCGGGTGGCGCGGTAACCGGCGTCGATCATGTCTTTGGCGCGGCCGAAGTCGGTCACGCCATAGGCGGCCAGAGGCGGTTGGATCAGCACATCCTTGGGGTTCAGGGCCTTGAGTTGCTCCTCGGAATTGCGCCGGGTCATCAGGGTGATGGACTGGTTGAGCACGTCCACCACAGTTGCCAATTGCTTGCGCGAGCGCAGCGGGGTGCCGATGTCGACCACGATGGCAATATCGACGCCCATCTCCCGCGCCACGTCCAACGGGATGTTGTCAGTCATGCCGCCGTCAACCAGCAGGCGACCGTCCAGCTCCACCGGGGCGAACACGGCGGGGATCGACATGCTGGCGCGTATCACCTGGGGCAGGTGGCCCTTGCTGAACACGACTTTTTCGCCGGTGGTGATGTCGGTGGCCACGGCGCGGAAGGGAATCGGCAGCTTGTCGAAGTTACGGGTGTTGCTGCTGTGGGCAAACATGCTTTCCAGCAACAGCGCCAGGTTCTGGCCCTGGATCACGCCCAGTGGCAGGCCCAGGCTGCCGTCGTCGCGAAAACTGAGTTTCTGCTTGACCAAAAAATCCCGGTCATCCTGTTTGCGCCGGAACGGTACGTCCTCCCGCGGCGGTGCGTCCGACAGCGCCTGTTGCCAATCAATGCCCAGCGCCAGCTTCTCCAGCTCGTCGATCTTGTAGCCCGATGCGTACAGCCCGCCAATCACCGCACCCATGCTGGTGCCGGCAATCGCATCGATATGGATACCCTGTTCCTCAAGCGCCTTGAGCACGCCGATATGCGCCAGGCCACGGGCGGCACCGCCGGACAACACCAGGCCGATCTTGGGGCGGGGTGCTTCCAGGGCGTCGGCAAGCAGGGGAACTAAGCACAGGAACAGGCAAGACAGCAGGCGGCGCATCATCAATCTCAAGGCTGGGCGATAAAGGCCGCTATTATAGCCACTCGATCCGCCGAGCCCGTAACGTCAGGAACCTCTCAAATCATGTCCGCAAGCAAACCCGAGATCGTTATCACCTATTGCACCCAATGCCAGTGGTTGCTGCGCGCCGCGTGGCTGGCGCAAGAGTTGCTCAGTACGTTTGCCGATGACCTGGGGCGCGTGGCGCTGGAACCGTCCACCGGTGGCGCCTTTCGCATCACCTGTGATGGTGTGCAGATCTGGGAGCGTAAGGCGGATGGTGGTTTTCCCGAGGCCAAGGTGCTTAAGCAGCGAGTGCGCGACCAGATCGATCCGCAGCGCGATCTGGGGCATAACGACCGTACCGCGTAAGGTCAGACTACTGCTGGTTGCTTGGCCTGGCTGGCGCTGCCCATCAGGCCGGAGAGTACGATGGCGACGATGATCAAGGCGCCGCCCAGCAACATGCGCAAGGTTGGGGTTTCGGCAAACAGCAGCCAGGCCAAGGTAATGCCGTAGACCGGTTCCATGGCAAACACCACCGAGGCGGTGCGCGCCTTGATCACGGCGAGGCTGGCGACGAACAGGCTGTGGGCCAGGCCAGTACAAAACACTCCCAGCAGCCCGATCCACAGCCAGTCGATTGCACGCACATCCGCCAGCCCCGGTGCGGCCACCGGCAGCAGGCACGCGGCGACCACGACGTTCTGGCAAAGGGCGGCCTGTACCGCCGGAATGCGCCCGGAACTGGCGCGATTGTTCAGCGACAACAACGAGAACAACAGCCCCGAGGCGATGCCCCACAGCAGGCCGCCCGTGGCCTCGCTGGCGAGATTGAAGTCCGGGGTCACCAGCACCAGGCCAACGGTGACCAGAACCACCAGCAGTACTTCATTGGCGCGAATGCGCTCGCGGAAGATCAGCCCCTCAAGGATCACGGTAAAGGCCGGAAACGCGGTGAACCCCAGGGTCGCCACGGCCACGCCGGCGACTTTGACGGCGATAAAGAACGTCACCCAATGGGCAGCCAACAACACGCCGCTGACCAGCAGCCGGCGCCAGTCACGCATCTCCAGTTTTTTCCAGGGAGCGTTGCTGGCAAAGCGCGCAAAGACCGCCAGTGCCAGCACGGCAAACGCCGCCCGGCCAAATACGATGATGGCGGGGGAGGCCGCCGCCAACTTGCCGAATACGCCAGTGAGGCCAAACATCAATGCGCCGATATGCAGGGCGCCAAGGGCTGAGCGGGGAGTCATTGCGTTCCTTGATCCAACAGGGGGTGACAGCCTCGCAGTCTAGAGGGTTGGCGAGTGGGCGTCTGTCGAGGGTGGGGTGATTTTTAGCGCAAGACTCTTGCTAGTCCGCTCGACGCAACGCCCCAGGCGAGGCGCCAAAAAACCGTAGCATGGCCGCGCAAAATGCACTTTGCGAGGCGTAGCCGACGCGCTCGGCAATCTCGCCGATGGGCAGGGAGGTTTCGCGTAACAGCCTGAGCGCCATGTGCAAGCGACGATTGCGTAGATAGTCCATCGGCGTCTGTCCGCATTCAGCCATAAACCGGGCATGCAGGCGCGGCACGGACAAATCGGCAATCCGTGCCAGGTCGGCCACCTGGAGCGGACGCGCCGCATGGCGCTCGATATGGGTATTGAACGCAGCATAAGGCAGGCGCCGGCCAGGCAGCGGTTGGGCCTGAGGGTGGTTGAGGCTGGCCAGTAACAACACAGCGCCTTGCTGGACGATCAGCGGGTCGTGCACCGGGCTTTGTGCCAGCCACTGCACCAGTTGGTGTTGCCGGGCATCCAGCGCCAGGTGCGCGGGTTGGTCGAGCAAGCGGCGGCTGGCGTCGGCATGTTCGCCCAAGGATTGCACCACCCAGTGCTCAGTCGGTACATCCAGCACCAGGCAGTGGCTGCCATCGCGGCTGATGCAGGCATGATGGGTGGAGAAGGGCAGCACCATCACGCTGCTTTCGCGCACCTGGCTGCCACGGCCATCCACTTCCAGGTCCAGGTGCCCGGACAGGCCGAACATCAACTGCGCATGGTCATGGCTGTGGGCAATGGGTGCTTCGAGATAGTGGCGTAGCGTGAGGGTCGGGCTCATCGCGGTCTCCAGGGCGGCAAGTTGTCAGTCTACAACGCTTGGCGAGCGACGAGCGCTGTCATCAGACTGACGCACGCTTGTCATGGGCTATTAATCGCCAAGGCGCAAGCTCGCCAAAACAGCGTCGAGGGATGCCCATGACCCGTGCCGAGTTCACCAAGCCCAGCCGCAAGCAACGGGTGCGAACCCTGTGGATTTCCGATGTGCACCTGGGCACTCGGGATTGCCAGGCCGAACACCTGTCGCACTTTCTCAAGGGCTACCACGCCGACAAGGTCTACCTGGTCGGTGACATCATCGACGGTTGGAAAATGCGCGGCGGCATGTATTGGCCCCAGGCTCACACCAACGTGATCCGCCGCTTGCTGACCATGGCCAAACGTGGCACTGAGGTGATCTATGTCACCGGCAACCATGACGAGTTCCTGCGTCGCTATTCCAAGCTGATCCTGGGCAATATTCAGTTGGTCGATGAGGCTGTACACGTCACCGCCGATGGCCGTCATTTGCTGGTGATTCATGGCGACCAGTTTGATGTGATCACGCGCTATCACCGCTGGCTCGCCTTCCTCGGCGACTCGGCCTACGAATTCACCCTGACGCTGAACCGCTGGCTGAATCACTGGCGTGCGCGGTATGGCTACGGTTATTGGTCGCTGTCGGCGTACCTGAAACACAAGGTCAAGACGGCAGTGAGTTTTATCAGCGATTTCGAAGAGGCGATTGCCCACGAGGTGACCAAGCGGGAATTGCACGGGGTGGTGTGCGGGCATATTCACCATGCCGAGATTCGCAAGGTGGGCGAGGTGGATTACCTCAACTGCGGGGATTGGGTGGAGTCGTGCACGGCCTTGATCGAGCACTGGGATGGGCATATCGAGTTGTATCGGTTGGCGGATGCGCAGGCCAAAGAGGCACTGCTAAAGGCCGAAATGGTCGCTGGCTGAACCCCCTGCGTGCTTATAAAAGTGGGCGCTGGCTAGGTATCGCACACGGATTCAGCGTCCGGCATCAATCCCCTGTGGGAGCGGGCTTGCCCGCGATGGCGGTGGGCCAGGCAATTAATCTGCAACTGAACCACCGCCATCGCAGGCAAGCCAGCTCCCACACGTAATCCTGTTGCTTCAGTTGGAAACGTCGGCGATGGCTTGCGCCAGCAACGTCAAGCGCGTTGCATCAACCCCGGCCACGTTAGCCCGCCCCGAACTGACCATATACACACTGTGCTTTTCGCGCAGTTGCTTGACCTGCTCGGCACTCAAGCCGGTATAGGAAAACATCCCACGCTGCGTGCCGATATGTGCGAATTTCTCGGCCAGGCCATGGGGCGCAAGCGCTTCCACCAATCCTGCGCGCAGATGGGCGATCCGCGAACGCATGGCCTCGACTTCCTCGCTCCACTGCTTTTTCAGCTGTGCATCACCGAGGATGGTCGCCACCACGGCAGCACCGTGATCCGGCGGTGTCGACCACAGGTTGCGGGCGATGTTCGCCAGTTGGCTGCGCACATCGGTGAGCTTATCCGCGTCCGCCGCACACACAATCAATGCGCCGACCCGGTCGCGATACAGGCCGAAGTTCTTCGAGCAGGAACTGGTGACCAGCACTTCCGGCAACTCGGCGGCAAACAGCCGCACCGCCCACGCGTCCTGCTCCAGGCCATCGCCAAAGCCCTGGTAGGCGAAGTCGATCAACGGCAGCAGCTGGCGTTCACGCACAATCTGCAACACTTGGCGCCAGTCATCCTGGGACAGGTCGAAGCCGGTCGGGTTGTGGCAGCAGGCGTGCAGCAGCACCACGTCACCCTTGGGCACCGTGGACAGAGTCGCCAGCATCGCCGCTACATCCAGCCGGTTGTCGCTGCCCACGTAAGGGTAATGACTCACTTTGAGCCCGGCCTTGGCGAAGATGGTTTCGTGGATCGGCCACGTCGGGTTGCTCAGCCACACGCCGCGACCAGGCAGGTTCTGGGCAATGAAGTCGGCACTCAAGCGCAAGGCGCCGGTGCCGCCTGGGGTTTGCGTGGCGCCGGCACGGCGATCGCGCAGCAAGCTAGAGTCGGCGCCGAGCACCAGCTCGCTGATCAGCGCACCGAAGGCTGCGTCGCCATGGCCGCCGATGTAGGTCTTGGTCACTTGGGTGTCGACCAGGCGCTGTTCCGCCAGCTTCACCGAGTGGGGAATCGGTGTCAGGCCCTGGTCGTCCTTGTAGACGCCCACGCCCAGATCGAACTTGTTCGGGTTGGCGTCCTGGGCGTACAGGTCCATCAACCCGAGGATCGGGTCGCCGGGTACGCGGTCAATCGCATCGAAATGCATTACTTGCGGCCCTCGGCGCTCTTGGCCACTTCGTCGGTGCGCGCGGCCATGATGAAGTCGTTGCGGTGCAGGCCCTTGATGGAGTGGCTCCACCAGGTCACGGTGACTTTGCCCCATTCAGTGAGCAGGCCAGGGTGATGGCCTTCGGCCTCGGAGATCTCACCCATGGCATTGGTAAAGGCCAGGGCGAACTTGAAGTTCTTGAACAGGAAGACCTTTTCCAGCTGCATCACGCCGTCGCGCACTTCGATATTCCAGTCAGGGATCTGCTTAATCAGCACCGGCAGTTCTTCATCGCTGACTTGCGGGGCATCGGCGCGGCAGGCTTCGCAGTGGGCTTGGTTCAAGGTGGTCATGGAAGGTGTCCTGAATTCGAATGATTGAAGGTCAGTGGCATTACCCTAAAGCAACGCGGGGCCAGGGAACAGACTCACCTGGCCTTAAAACGAAAGGTTCACGCGGCGTTGGGTTTGGGCGGGACTGCCTTTGGGGTGAAGAGCGGTGCGTGCAGACCCAGCTGCATACCGCGCTCGACCATGCCCATGATGTCTTCCTGCGCCACGTCGAACAGGCGCTTGAGCTCGGGCAAGACGAAGTACAGCGGCTGCAGAATATCGATGCGATAAGGGGTGCGCATCGCTTCCAGCGGATCGAAGGCTTGGTGCTCGGGCTCGTCCGACAGGCAATACACACTTTCTTTAGGCGACGACAGAATGCCCCCACCGTAGATGCGCCGCCCTTCGGGAGTGTCCACCAGGCCGAACTCGATGGTCATCCAGTACAGGCGCGCCAGGTACACCCTTTGCTCCTTGGTGGCCGCCAGACCGAGCTTGCCGTAGGTGTGGGTGAATTCGGCAAACCAGGGGTTGGTCAGCAGCGGGCAGTGACCGAAGATCTCGTGGAAAATATCCGGCTCTTGCAGGTAGTCCAGTTCTTCACGGGTACGAATAAAGGTCGCCACCGGGAATTGCTTGCTGGCGAGCAGTTCAAAAAAGGTCTGGAAGGGAATCAGCGCCGGCACGCGGGCGACTTGCCAGCCGGTGGTGTCGGCCAGCACCTTGTTGATCTCGCCCAACTGCGGGATGCGGTCCAGCGGCAGGCCGAGCTTGTCGATGCCGTCCAGGTATTCCTGGCAGGCGCGGCCTTCGATCACTTTGAGCTGGCGAGTGATCAGCGTGTTCCACACCGCATGTTCTTCAGGCGGGTAGTGGATAAAACCTTGCGCATCGGGCTCGCGGGCCACGTAGTGCGTCTGCTTCATACGGCTCTCCTGCTAGGCATTCGTTCTTGTTATGTCCTGCGATGTCTCTATTGATAACCCGATGCGCGCGAGAATCCAGTTCCCTCAATGTCGTTGTGTAGGAAAAATTACCGATAATTGTAAAGTATTCGTTACGAATGGGCGTTCTCCCACAGTAGTGGGCTGGGAAAATCCAGAGTCCTGTCACATAATCTTGACGACTATCTTCGCCCAGCGACAAAAAGACGCGGCGCCTACTCACTCTTCGAGTCTTTCCATGCGTATCAAAGTGCACTGCCAGAACCGCATCGGCATCCTGCGGGATATCCTCAACCTGTTGGTGGAATACGGCGTCAACGTCGCCAAGGGCGAGGTCGGCGGCGAGCATGGCAATGCCATCTACCTGTTTTGCCCGAACCTGGTGAACATGCAGTTTCAGGCGTTGCGCCCGCAGTTCGAGGCGATTGCCGGGGTGTTTGGCGTCAAACGGGTCGGGTTGATGCCCAGTGAGCGACGGCACATGGAGCTCAACGCGCTGCTGGGTGCCCTGGAGTTCCCCGTGTTGTCCATCGACATGGGGGGTTCCATCGTTGCCGCCAACCGTGCGGCGGCGCAGTTGCTGGGGGTGCGAGTGGATGAGGTGCCGGGGATTCCGCTGTCGCGCTACGCCGAGGACTTCGATTTGCCGGAACTGGTGCGTGCCAGCAAATCGCGGATCAACGGTTTGCGGGTCAAGGTCAAGGGTGACGTGTTTTTGGCGGATATCGCTCCACTGCAATCCAGTGAGCATGATGACAGCGAGGCCATGGCCGGTGCTGTATTGACCTTGCATCGCGCTGACCGTGTCGGTGAGCGTATCTACAATGTGCGCAAGCAAGAGCTGCGCGGTTTCGACAGCATCTTCCAAAGCTCCAAGGTCATGGCCGCAGTGGTCCGCGAAGCGCGGCGCATGGCACCCTTGGATGCACCGCTATTAATAGAAGGCGAAACAGGTACCGGCAAGGAACTCCTGGCCCGTGCCTGTCACCTGGCCAGCCCGCGGGGGCAGTCGCCGTTGATGGCGCTCAATTGTGCGGGGTTGCCCGAGTCGATGGCCGAGACCGAGCTGTTCGGCTACGGTCCTGGTGCCTTTGAGGGGGCGCGAGCTGAAGGCAAGTTGGGGCTGCTTGAGCTGACAGCGGGCGGTACGTTGTTTCTTGATGGGGTAGGGGAAATGAGTGCGCGCTTGCAGGTGAAACTGCTGCGCTTTCTGCAAGACGGCTGCTTTCGCCGGGTGGGCAGTGATGAAGAGGTGTACCTGGATGTGCGGGTGATCTGCGCGACCCAGGTAGATTTGTCGGAACTCTGCGCCCGCGGCGAATTTCGCCAGGACCTTTATCACCGCTTGAACGTGTTGTCGTTGCATATCCCGCCGTTGCGCGAATGCCTGGATGGGTTGGCGCCGCTGGTTGAGCACTTCCTGGATCAGGCCAGTCGGCAGATCGGTTGCCCACTGCCCAAGCTGGCCCCTGCGGCCATGGACAAACTCAGCCACTACCACTGGCCGGGCAACGTGCGGCAACTGGAAAACGTGCTGTTCCAGGCGGTGTCGTTGTGCGAAGGCGGCACGGTCAAGGTTGAGCATATTCGCCTGCCGGACTACGGCGTGCGCCAGCCCCTTGGCGATTTTTCTCTGGAGGGGAGCCTGGAAGTCATCGTCGGGCGCTTTGAGAAGGCGGTGTTGGAAAGCCTGTATGCCGAACACCCGAGCAGTCGCCAGTTGGGCAAGCGCCTGGGGGTGTCGCACACCACCATTGCCAACAAACTGCGTGATTACGAAGTGCTCAAGGCTGATCGCAGTTAAAACGGTGGGAGCTTGCTCCTGTGACGGCCGGCGCTGATCTAACTGACGCACCGCGATCCAAATGTGGGAGCTGGCTTGCCTGCGAAGACGGCCTAACAGTCAACACAGTTGGATCGGGTACATATCCGATATTTAGGTAACGGCCACTTAGGGTTCCGCCCTGACGGCGGCTCACTTTTGAACAGCGCAAAAGTAAGCAAAACGCTCTTGCCCCACCACTCGGCACCTCGCCTAGGCTCGGTGTGCCCGTAATCCGCCAGTGATTTGGGGGGCCGCCGCCACGCGCCATCCATGGCGCGGGGCGGCTAAACCGGCATCCCTGCCGGTTTACCCCCCCAAATCCCTGTCGAATTCCGGCCAGCGTGGTTTAACGGGGCGCCTAAGATCAAAAGCAGATCAAGATCAAGAGCGGCTCGCTTCGCATCGTGGGTACCGTCTGCTGCTACAGCCCACTGTCAGTTGACATGTCAGTGCCTGTTCCACCGCTATCGCAGGCAAGCCAGCTCCCACATGGGTTGGGTATTGCCCACGCAATCAGCGCCCGGCATCAATCCCCTGTGGGAGCGGGCTTGCCCGCGAATGCGGTAGGTCATTCAACATATCAGTGACTGAGCCACCGCATTCGCGAGCAAGCCCACATTTGAGCTCTGTCGTTTTTCAGGCCGGGGTTTGCCGCAGGCGGCAGTAGTCCGCCGTTTTTTCGACTCGCTCTCCTGCCTCAAATCATCTGACCTCGCCGCTAACCCCCGCCCCGCCTGGACTTTCTCCTCTTTTTAAAAGTTGGTTCGCAAATTGCTTAAGCCACCTCAGTACAGCGGTGGGCGGCAAGCGTCCGTCAGAAAGAGGAAAGAGCGTGGACAAGTACCTTTATGTGGCAATGACCGGCGCCAGCCAGAATGCACTGGCGCAGAAGGCCCATGCCAACAACCTGGCGAACATTTCCACCAACGGTTTCCAACGTGACCTGGAGCAGGCGCGTTCGATGCCGGTGTTCGGTGACAGCTTTCCGGCGCGGGCGTTTGCCTTGACCGAACGTCCGGCTACCGACTTTTCCCCGGGCGCGATGATCGAGACCGGCCGAGACCTGGACGTAGCCGTCAGCGGCGACGGCTGGATGGCCGTGCAAACCCCGGATGGCGGCGAAGCCTACGTGCGCAGCGCCAGCATGAACGTGGATGCGCTGGGTGTGCTGCGTGCCGGCAACGGTATGCCGATCATGGGCAACGGTGGCCCGATTGCCGTGCCGCCCCAGCAGAAGATCGAAGTGGGTGCCGACGGCACCATCAGCATCCGCGCCATGGGCGAAGGCCCGCGGGTGATGGCGGAAGTGGACCGCATCAAGATGGTCCAGCCCGACCTCAAGAACATGACCAAGGGCCTGGACGGCACCATCCACACCAAGGATGGCCAGCCGGCCCAGGCCGACGCGAACGTCAAGTTGACCTCGGGTTTCCTGCAGGCGAGCAACGTCAATGCGGTGGAAGAAATGACTGCGGTGTTGGCGCTTTCCAAGCAGTTCGAGCTGCACATCAAGATGATGAACAGCGCCAAAGAAGACGACCAGGCCATGACGCGCGTCATGCAGATGAGCTGATTCAAGCCCATTAACTAATTTGCAACGTAGCGCCAACCATCCGGCGCACGAAGGAGAACAGCATGCTTCCGGCTCTATGGGTTGCCAAGACAGGCCTGTCCGCCCAGGACACCAACCTGACCACCATTTCCAACAACCTGGCGAACGTGTCGACCACGGGTTTCAAACGTGATCGCGCCGAGTTCCAGGACCTGCTCTATCAGATCAAGAAGCAGCCAGGCGCCCAATCCACCCAGGACAGCGAATTGCCGTCGGGCCTGCAATTGGGTACCGGTGTGCAGATCGTCGGCACCCAGAAAAACTTCAGTGCCGGTAACCTGCAGCAAACCGGGCAGCCGCTGGACATGGCCATCAATGGCCGTGGTTTCTTCCAGATCCTGCAACCGGATGGGACTACCTCCTACACCCGCGACGGTACGTTCCACCTGGACTCCAACGGCCAGATCGTCACCGCCAACGGTTTCGCCCTTGAGCCTGCCGTGGTGGTTCCGGCGGATGCCAAGACCTTCACCGTCGGCAACGACGGCACCGTGTCGATCACTGTGGCCGGCAACCCGGCGTCGCAAGTGATCGGCAACCTGCAAACCGCCGATTTCATCAACCCGGCCGGCCTGCAAGCGATGGGCAACAACCTGTTCCTGGAAACCGCCTCCAGCGGCGCGCCGCAAATCGGCACCCCGGGCCTGAACGGGTTTGGCACCACACTGCAAAGCACCCTGGAAACCTCCAACGTCAGCACCGTTGAGGAGATGGTCAACATGATCACCACCCAGCGCGCCTACGAGATGAACTCCAAGGTGATTTCCACCGCCGACCAGATGCTCTCGTTCGTCACGCAGAATCTGTAATCACGTCTATGGGGCGCTTTTGACGGCGCCTGCAACACCATGAGGTAAGGGTCATGAATCGCTATGTTTCCGTTTTGGCATTGAGTGGGATCGCCGTGCTTGCGGGCTGTGTCGCCCCTACGCCAAAGCCCAATGACCCGTACTACGCGCCGGTGTTGCCCCGCACGCCGTTGCCGGCGGCGGCCAATAACGGCTCGATCTACCAGGCCGGTTTCGAACAGAACCTCTACAGCGACCGCAAGGCCTTCCGGGTCGGTGACATCATCACCATCACCCTCAACGAGAAGACCCAGGCCAGCAAGAACGCCAACTCGCAGATCGGCAAGAACAGCAAGACCAGCATTGGCCTGACCTCGCTGTTTGGCGGTGGCCTGAACACCAACAACCCGCTGGGCAGTGGTGACCTGAGCCTGGACGCCGGTTACAGCGGCGACCGTGCCACCAACGGCAAAAGTGCGGCGGGGCAGGGCAACAGCCTGACCGGTTCGATCACCGTGACCGTGGCCGACGTATTGCCCAACGGCATCATCGCCATCCGCGGTGAAAAGTGGATGACCCTCAACACCGGCGACGAGCTGGTGCGCATTGCCGGCATGGTTCGTGCCGATGATATTTCCACCGACAACACTGTGCCGTCGACGCGTATTGCCGATGCGCGCATCACCTACTCGGGGACGGGTTCGTTTGCTGATGCAAGCCAGCCGGGCTGGTTCGATCGTTTCTTCCTTAGCCCGCTGTTCCCTTTCTAGGTGGCCATTTTGAATTTCAAACAGCTGATGGCGACGGCACTCCTGCTGGCCTTGAGCGCCGTGGCCCAGGCCGAGCGACTCAAAGACATCGCCAGTATTTCCGGCGTGCGCTCCAACCAGTTGATCGGCTACGGCCTGGTGGTGGGGCTCAATGGCACGGGTGACCAGACCACCCAAACGCCGTTCACCCTGCAGACCTTCAACAACATGCTCTCGCAGTTCGGTATCAAGGTGCCGCCAGGCTCGGGCAACGTGCAGTTGAAGAACGTCGCCGCAGTGTCGATCAGTGCCGATTTGCCGCCGTTCTCCAAGCCGGGCCAGGTGGTGGACATCACCGTTTCGTCCATGGGCAACTCCAAAAGCCTGCGTGGCGGCACCTTGCTGATGACACCGCTCAAAGGTATCGACGGCAACGTCTACGCCATCGCCCAGGGCAACCTGGTGGTGGGCGGGTTTGACGCTGAAGGCCGCGACGGTTCGAAGATCACTGTCAACGTACCGTCGGCCGGGCGCATTCCAGGTGGCGCCACGGTTGAACGCACCGTGCCGAGCGGTTTCAACCAGGGCAACAGCCTGACCCTGAACCTTAACCGCTCCGACTTCACCACCGCCAAGCGCGTGGTCGACAAGATCAACGACATGCTCGGCCCTGGCGTGGCCCAGGCCATCGACGGCGGTTCGATTCGCGTCACTGCGCCACTGGACCCAAGCCAGCGCGTGGACTACCTGTCGATCCTGGAGAACCTGGAGGTCGATCCAGGCCAGGCCGTGGCGAAAGTCATCATCAATTCGCGTACCGGCACCATCGTGATTGGCCAGAACGTCAAGGTCTCGCCGGCGGCGGTGACCCACGGCAGCCTGACGGTGACCATCACCGAAGACCCGATCGTCAGTCAGCCTGGCCCGTTGTCCAATGGCCAGACCGCCGTGGTCCCACGCTCGCGGGTCAATGCCCAGCAAGAAGCCAAGCCGATGTTCAAATTCGGCCCCGGTACCACGCTGGACGAGATCGTCCGTGCGGTGAATCAGGTGGGCGCAGCGCCCGGCGACTTGATGGCCATCCTCGAAGCTTTGAAACAGGCCGGCGCCTTGCAAGCCGACCTGATCGTGATCTGAGGCCATGGCCATGGATATGCGCAAGAGCGGCATCAGCAGCACGGCAGACTCGGGGTCTTACTCCGACCTGAACCGGCTTAACCAGCTCAAAGTCGGTGACGACAAGAACAGCGAAGGCAACATGCGCAAGGTGGCGCAGGAGTTCGAATCGCTGTTTTTGAACGAGATGCTCAAGTCCATGCGCTCGGCCACCGATGCCCTGGGCAAGGACAACCCGTTGAATACGCCGGCGGCCAAGCAGTACCAGGAAATGTACGACCAGCAGCTGGCGGTATCGATGTCCCGCGAGGGCGGTGGTATCGGCCTGGCGGACGTGCTGATGCGCCAGATGCAAAAGAACAAACCGGTAGAGGCCCAGGCCGCCACCTTGCAAGGCCCGGCGGCGGATGCGCCGGTGAAGAAAGTCGATGTGCCGACCGAGATTGCCGCCGGTACCCAGGCCGAAGGCCCGTTGGGGCGCTCCAATGGGCAGCGCCCATTGTGGGCCTATCGCGTGGCGGAGCCGCAGGCAGGCGCCGTTGCGTCCCACAGCAACGACATGGAGCTGATGAATCAGCGCCGTATCGCCTTGCCCAGCAAGCTGACCGACCGTTTGCTTGCCGGCATCGTGCCCAGCACCCAGGTCGAGGCCAAGGCCGCGCCGCTGCGCAACAGCGCCGCCGATGACAACGTCATCAACAGCAGTGCGCGCACCTTTGCCGTACCCAGCGGGCGCATGCAGGTGTATGGCCGAGCCATTGCCCAGCCACCGCTGGCACCGGCCAAGAAAGCCTTCAGTTCCCAGGATGAGTTCGTCGCCACCATGCTGCCGATGGCCAAGGCCGCCGCCGCACGGATTGGCATCGACCCCAAATACCTGGTGGCCCAGGCGGCGTTGGAAACCGGCTGGGGCAAATCGGTCATGCGTGCCGAAGACGGCAGCAGCAGCCACAACCTGTTCGGCATCAAGGCCGGCCAGAGTTGGCAGGGCGGTCAGGCCCGCGCGATCACCAGCGAGTTTCGCGATGGGGCGATGGTCAAGGAAACGGCGCAGTTCCGCTCCTACAGCTCCTACCAGGACAGCTTCCACGACCTCGTGACCTTGCTGCAAAGCCATGATCGCTATAAAGAAGTTGTGAAATCAGCCGACAACCCGGAACAGTTTGTACGCGAGTTGCAAAAAGCCGGTTATGCAACCGACCCGGATTACGCCAGCAAGATTTCGCAGATCGCAAAAACCATGAACAGTTACCAGAACTACGCTGCCGCTGGCGCAACCACACATTTATAAGGTCTGAACCATGAGTTTGCTCAGTATCGGGATGTCAGGGCTCAACGCCGCTCAAGGATCGCTATCGGTCTTGAGTAACAACATCGCCAACGTGAACACCCCGGGGTATTCGCGTCAGCAGACCACGCAAAATACCAACGCGTCGAACCCGTTTGGCGGCGTGTTCATCGGCACTGGCACCACCCTGGCCGACGTGCGCCGGGTGTACAACGAATACCTGGACACCGCCTACCAGAACAGCACGGCCCTGAACAACGATGCCAAGGCGTACCTGGATCAGGTCGGCGCCGTCGACAAAGTGCTGTCGGACAAAACCACCGGTCTGTCTTCGGTACTCAGCTCGTTCTTCGCCACCCTGCAAACCGCAGCGTCCAACCCCAGCGACCTGTCGGCCCGCCAACTGCTGGTGACCAACGCCCAGACCCTGAGCAGCCGTTTCAACGCGATCTCGACGCAGTTGACCCAGCAGAAAGAGACCATCAACAACCAATTGGGCAGCATGAGCGAACAAGTCAATCAATTGACTGCCTCGATTGCCTCGCTCAACAAGCAGATCACCCAAGTGCAGGGGGCATCGGGCAATGCACCGGCCAACCTGCTGGACTCGCGTAACGAGGCAGTGCGCTCGCTCAATCAGTTGATCGGCGTCACGGCCACCGAGAAGAACGGCCAGTTCAGCGTGACCACCGGCAGCGGCCAGTCGCTGGTGGAAGGCGGGATTTCCAACACGATTTCGGCGGTGCCGAGCAAAACCGATAACAGCCAGTACACCATCCAGCTCGACATGAACGGTACCGCTCTCGACCTGGGCGGTGTGATCAGTGGCGGCAGCATCGGTGGCCTGCTGCGTTATCGCAGTGATGCCCTGATGCCGGCCATCAACGACCTGGGCCGTATCGCCATCGCGACCGCAGACACCATCAATAGCCAACTGGGCCAAGGCCTGGACCTCAATGGTGACTTCGGCGTTTCGCTGTTCAAAGACATCAACAGTGCCGCCGCCATTGCTTCGCGCAGCCAGGGTGCTTCGGGCAACAGTGCCGGGTCAGGCAACCTGAACGTGACAATCAAGGACAGCAGCCAGTTGTCCACGTTTGACTACACCGTGACCTTCAGCGACAAGACCGACCCCAACAAGGTCACGGTACTGCGCTCGGACGGCAAGGCCATGGGCACCTTTGACATGGGCTCCACGCCGCCGCCGACCATGGATGGCTTTACCCTGGCGCTGGATGGCAAGGGCACCATGGCGTATGGCGACAGTTTCAAGGTCAGCCCGACCGCCACCGGCGCAAGCGGTATTGGTGTGGCGCTCACCGATGCGAACAAGCTGGCGTTTGCCGGCCCGTTGAAGGGTACCAGCAGCACGACCAACAGCGGCACGGGCACGTTTACCCAGCCATCGTTGACGGCGCCGTTGGATATCCATGGCGGCACCGACACCGCACAACTGCGCGCCGGTATTGAAAACTCGATGCCGGTGAAGATGGTATTCGGCAAGCCCGCCGCCGACGGCACGCAGTCCTATACGATCAGCGACTCCAAGGGCAACCCGATCGGCACGGGCTCGATCATCCCGGGGCAGGGCAACAAGATCACCGTCGACGTGCCGATGCGCGACGCCAGCGGCGCAGCCATCCCCGGCAAGAGCTTCAAGTTCGACACCACCGTCAATGGCTCCCCGGCAGACGGCGACAGCACCACCTTCGCCTTCAACAGTGGCGGCAAATCCGATGGTCGCAATGCCCAGGAGCTGCTGAACCTGCAAACCAAGGCCACCGTCGGCATGGGCGAGGGCAATGGCGGCACCAGCCTGGTGGGGGCCAACAGCAAGCTGGTCTCCACGGTCGGCGCCAAGGCCAGCCAGGCCGGGGTCGACAGCGCCGCCACCGGTGCGTTGCTGAGCGCCAATAAAGATGCGCGCAACTCGGTGTCCGGGGTCAACCTGGATGACGAAGCGGGTGACATGATCAAGTTCCAGCAGTACTACACCGCGTCGTCGCAGATCATCAAGGCTGCGCAAGAAACCTTCACCACACTGATGAATGCTCTTTAAGGGAGGCTGGGACGATGCGTATTTCTACACAGCAGTATTTCGAGACCAGCTCTGCCAAGTACCAGAGTAACTATTCCAGCGTGGTCAAGGCCCAGGACCAGGCCAGCACCGGTATCCGTGTGCAAACCGCTGCAGATGATCCGGTGGCGGCGGCGCGGCTGCTGATGCTGCAACAGCAGAAAGACATGCTGGCTCAGTTCAATGGCAACATCAGCACGCTGAAAAACTCGCTGACCACCCAGGACGGCGTGCTGGAAAATATCAATATCGCCATTCAAAGGGCCAGTGAGTTGGCGCTCAAGGCGGGTAACGTCGGCATCAGCGACGCTGACCGCAAGTCGACCGCCGCCGAAATTGGCGCCATTGAAGACCAGGTCCTGGGCCTGCTCAATACCAAGGACGCCAGCGGTAATTACCTGTTCTCCGGGAGCAAGACCGACACACCTCCCTACACCCGCAACAATGACGGCACCTACAGCTACCAGGGCGATGACACGCCGTTGAGCCTGAAGATTGCGGAAAACCTGTCGGTTGCCATGGGCAACACCGCCAAGAGTATGCTGGAAAGCTCGGCGAATACGGGCCGTACGCAAACGGCACCGATCCTCGTGCCGCCAGCTGTCGATGATGGCAAGGTCACCGTGTCTGCGGGGCTGATCGCGGCCAACACCAGCTATAACAGCAGTTTTTCTGACGGTCAGCCGTATAAGCTGACCTTCACCAGCAGCACCCAATATGTCGTAACGGACAATGCCGGCAAGGACATCACCTCGGAGATTCCGGGCAACGGCACCTTCGATGCCACCAAGGAAGGCGGTTCGAGTATCAATCTGCGTGGGGTCAAGTTCGACATCGGTTTGAACCTGGGCAAAGACGCCCTGGGCAAAGATATACTGCCCGGCGCGCCGTCGGACGCTATCGTCAAGGATCGCGAGTTCAGCCTGTCGGTCAAGCCGGACACTTTCAGCGTTTCGCGCACCCCGAGCAATTCGTCCACTGCCCAATTGAGCGGCGGCACGGTGAGCGATCCGGCGGCTTACGCCAGCACCTTTCCCAACTCGGGTGTCGTCGTCAAGTTCGGCGCGGCCGGTGCCTATGACCTGTATGCGCAACCCTATACCGCAGACAGCAAATCCATCGCCAGCGGCACCCTGGCGGCCGGCGCAACCACCATCACGGCGGCAGGGGTGACCTTCGATGTCACCACCGCACCGGCGCCGGCAGCCGGTGACCAGTTTTCGATCAGTGCCACCAGCAACAAGAACGAGAACGTCCTCGACACCCTGAGCCACTTGCGCAAAATCCTGGAAACGCCGTCAGACGGCAACCCGGCGGCGCAGAAGGAACTCAAGGATGTGGTGGCCAAGTCCATTGGCAACCTGACCAATGCCTACAGCCAGATCGACCAGGCACGCGGCTCCCTGGGCGCGCGCCTCAATGGCCTGGATATTCAGTCCAAGGAAAACATCAGCCTGGACCTGGCCAATACCACCACCATGAATGACCTGGGTAATGTCGACTTCGCCGAAGCCGCCATCAACCTGAGCTTGCAGCAAACCATGCTGCAAGCCTCGCAGTTGGCCTTTGTGAAAATCTCGCAGCTGAGTCTGTTCAACAAGATGTAATCGGCGCTGTGCACGACGGCCCAGCCTGGAAACAGGCTGGGCCGTCGTCGTTTGCGGGGCCAAATTGTTGAAAGGTTTTGCATAAACCACGCACAATTGAGTGACCTGTGAGTCATAAAGCGCATCTTCACTGTATCGTGTGAAAAGGATAAGTCGTCACAGGGCCTTCATCGGGCGGCTTTCAGCGGGATTTTTATGGGGTTATCCCCTTTATTGTCAGCACTTCCGGCATAGCCCGAGGGGTGTTCTCCAGCTATTTAGTATTGGGAAGCCACAATGATTGGCATAAAAAGCATCGCCAGTTACGTGCCGGCGGACGGGATCGATAACTACGCCCAGGGTGCCAAGTTCGCCAAGGATGAAGAATTCATCATCGGCAAGATCGGTTCGGCGTTCCTGCCGCGCAAGGAAGCGGCACAGGAAACCTCGGATCTGTGTGTCGAGGCGGTCAACGCCTTGTTTGCCAACAACCCGCAATTGAAGCGCGAGTCCATCGACGCGCTGATCGTCGTCACCCAGAACGGCGATGAAGAGGGCCTGCCTCACACCGCCGCCATCGTGCAGGACAAACTGGGCCTGCCAACCCACGTTGCCGCGTTCGACATCTCGCTGGGCTGCTCCGGCTACGTCTACGGCATCTACGCGATGAAGGGCTTCATGGAAGCCGCGGGCCTTAAAAACGGCCTGCTGATTACCGCAGACCCGTACTCCAAGATCGTCGACCCGGAAGACCGCAACACCACCATGCTGTTCGGCGATGCCGCCACCGCCACCTGGATGGGCGTAGACGCGCCGTGGTTGCTCGGCAAGTCCAAGTTCGGCACCGACGGTTCCGGCGCGCCCCACCTGAAGGTCAGCGACGGCGTGTTCTTCATGAACGGCCGCCAGGTGTTCAACTTCGCTTTGCTCAAAGTGCCGGCGCACTTGCACGAGCTGCTCGCCGAGTCGGACCTCAAGGCCGATGACATCGATGCGTTCTGCATCCATCAGGGCAGCGCGGCCATCGTCGATGCCGTGGCACGCCGTTTTGAAGAGGCGCCGGTGGACAAGTTCATCAAGGACATGGTCGAGACCGGCAACACCGTGTCGTCGAGCATCCCGCTGCTGCTGGAAAAGCACGTGATGGACGCCACCTGGAAGCGCGTAGCAATCAGTGGTTTTGGCGTGGGCCTCTCGTGGGGCTCGGCGATTCTCTATCGTCCGTGATGCTTTAGCCGCTGCACAAAAAAACGCCGATGATCCCACGATCATCGGCGTTTTTTTGCGCCCCCCTGTAGGAGCGAGCTTGCTCGCGAAGAACGTTAACGATAACGCGGGCATTCAGAATGCACGCGGCGTTCTCAGGTTCTTCGCGAGCAAGCTCGCTCCTACAAGGGGGGCTGTCTTGAAGGCGAAGTTTTGGCGCCAGTAACCCGTGATTACGGGCGTTTCACGCCTCTATAAGGCCTTGAAATACAAGGGCTGGCACAGGGCTACTAAAAAAAATCAAAAAAATCCTCAAGCAACCGGCTACCACGACGATAACTATTACGTAGGTTCTCTAGGCCACACCCGGCGGTCGCCAGGGCCGGAAGCCGCAGTATCCAAATCACGAGGATTTCGTCATGGCATTATCAGTAAACACCAACATCACCTCCCTGGGTGTCCAGAAGAACCTGAACAAAGCTTCCGACGCTCTGAGCCAGTCGATGAACCGTCTGTCCTCCGGCCTGAAAATCAACAGCGCCAAAGACGACGCTGCCGGCATGCAGATCGCCAACCGTCTGAACAACCAGGTCAAAGGCCTGAACGTTGCCATCGCCAACGCCAACAACGGCGTGTCGATTGCCCAGACCGCTGAAGGCGCGATGCAAGAATCCACCAACACCCTGCAGCGTCTGCGTGAACTCGCCCTGCAAGCGGCCAACGGTGATAAAAGCGACGCTGACCGTGTTTCCCTGCAGCAGGAATTCACCGCTAAAGTGGGCGAGCTGAACCGTATCGCCAGCACCACCACCTTCGGTGGTCGTAACCTGCTGGACGGTTCGTTCAGCAACGTAGCCTTCCAGATCGGCGCCAACGCCAACGAGACTATCTCGTTCGGTATGACCGACATCAGCTCGACTGCGCTGAAGGGTAACTACAAAGAAGCGGCGGTTGATGGCGCTGCGATGAAAGGCCTGGCTGCTACCGCTACTGGTTCGGTATTGGGCAATAGCGCAATGAAAATTGGCGCAGCCGCAGCATCCGCTACCGTTGCTACCGACGCGTTCACTATCAACGGTACTGAAATTGCTCTCGGTGTTGCCGCCGTAGGTGTTCCGGCAGCTACTGCTGCACTGACTGCCATCAACGCTCAAACCGCAACCACTGGCGTTACCGCTACTGCCGATGCCGCTGGCGTCGTAACCCTGACCTCGAAGAATGACATCGTTCTGGGTACTTCGGGCGTGACTGGTGCAACAGACGGTCTGGCCAAACTCGGTCTGGGTGCAGCAGCCACCGTTCCTTCCAACAGCAACCTTAAAGCTGACGGTGCCATCTCTGTCAATGGCACCGCCGTGACTTGGGCTGCTAATGACACCATGGCTACCGTGTTGACCAAGCTTGAAAACGCGGCAGGTGGTGCTGCTGCAGGCGCTTCGGCCACGTTCACCGACGGCCGTGTCAAATTGACTTCGGGTGACGGTGCAGACATCAAGCTGTCTAACACTTCGAGCGGTTCGCTGTCCCAGTTGGGTCTGTCGGCCGGCACTACCCAAGCCAAACTGACCGCTGACACTTCGATTGACGTAAACGGCGTTGAAGTCAAGTTCAAGAAGGGTGACACCGCTGACGCAGTTGTAGCTTCGATCAACAGCGCCAGCACCGGTGTTCAAGCCAGCAAAAACGCTGACGGTACCCTGAACCTGTTCGCCGACAAAGACATCACCATCAAGGACGGCAGCGCCGGTACTGGCCTGGCTGCACTGGGTCTGACTACCGTTGCTAGCAACGGCACCAAAACCGCCGTCACCATGGAAACCAGCGTTTCCGACCTGAACATCCTGACTGCCGCTTCTTCGCAGCAGGCCATCCAGGCTCTGGACGACGCCATGCAGCAAATCGACAGCCAGCGTTCGCAGCTGGGTGCCGTACAAAACCGCTTCGCCAGCACCGTGGCCAACCTGCAGAGCATTTCGCAGAACTCCTCCGCTGCCAAAGGCCGCGTAGAAGACGCTGACTTCGCTTCTGAAGCCGCTGAGCTGACCAAGCAACAAACCCTGCAACAGGCTTCCACTGCGATCCTGTCCCAGGCCAACCAACTGCCATCGTCTGTTCTGAAGCTGCTTCAGTAATAGCGCTAGCGGTTAAATAACGGGAGGGTGCGTTTAACAACGTGCCCTTCCGTTTTTTCAGTTTGGAGGTGGTGACATGGACATGAGCATCAAGCTGACCTCGTCTTACCCCGCAGCTACGGCCCCGGCCAACCTTGGCGCAGTGGTGTCCCAGGCCAAGCCTGTGGCCAGCAATGAGCCGATCAAAAGTGAAGAGCCTCAGCGCGTGGCGCTGGAAAAGGCTGTTACCGATATGCGTGAGTTTGTGCAGGCTTCCCAGCGCAACCTGGATTTTTCCATCGATGACTCCACCGGCAAGGTAGTGGTCAAGGTGATCGCCACCGACAGTGGTGAAGTGATTCGACAGATCCCATCGGAGACCGCGCTGAAATTGGCGCAGAACCTGAGCGATGCCGGCAGCCTGCTGTTTGATAGCAAGGCTTGAGTTGGCACGAAACATGTTTCTGATTGCGGTCTAAGCGTTCAAGCGCCAAAAAAACGGCCGCCGCAGGACAAGGAGAATGACAAATGGCTAGTTCAACGATTTCCGGCCCTGGTTCGGGCTACGACACCCAGGCTATCGTCAAGGCGTTGGTCGGTGCCGAGCAGGCACCCAAGCAGGCTCAGATCACCAACGAGCAGAAAAAAGCCACCGTGCAGTTGTCGGCTGTGGGCTCGGTCAAGACAGCGTTGGAGGCCTACCAGGCGGCGATCACCAAGTTGAACAATGCCTCGGCCTTCAACGGGCTGGCGGCGTCTTCTTCGGAAGAGAAAAACGCCAAGGTCACGCTGACTGACGGTGCATCCAGCGGCAAGTACCTGTTGAAGATCGCCAACCTTGCGACCGCCTCGAAAGTCACCACAGCGGTGAACGTGGACGGCGCGTCGGGCAAGGCCAACAGCACGGATGAAGACCAGACGCTGACCATCAACCAGTCGGGCAAAAGCTACGACGTGGTGATCCCTGGCGGCGCGACCTTGCAGCAGGTGCGCGAGTCGATCAATACCCAGCTCTCGTCCCAAGGCATCAGTGCCAACGTACTGAGTGACTCTAATGGCGCGCGGCTGGTACTGACTTCGACCACCATGGGCGAGGGCACCGACATCACCCTCAGCGGTGATTCGCAACTGGCTACCGGGTACGACAAAGGCACGCCGCCGACCAACGCCAAGTACTCCATCGACGGCATTGAAATGTCATCGAACAGCAACAAGATCACCTCCGCGATCAGCGGCGTGACCCTGGACCTGTTGGACACGGTAGACATCACCAAGCCGACCACCATCACCGTGGCCAGCAACACCGACACCCTGAAAACCTCGGTGCAGTCCTTCGTCAGCGCTTACAACACGCTGATGACGGCGATCAACACCCAGACCAAAGTCACCGCCACCGGCGATGCCTCCACCACCACCGCAGGTGCGTTGACCGGCGATGCCTCGATGCGTCAATTGGTCAACAGCCTGCGCTCCGAGCTGGTCAACGGCTCCGGTGCGGGCACCATGACCAGCCTGGCGCAGATGGGCATCACCACCGACCAGAAAACCGGTCTGCTGAGCCTGGATGACAAAACCTGGGACAAGGCCGTGGTCAAGGGCGCTGGCGATATTGCCAAGCTGTTCACTGGTGACACTGGCTTAATCACGCGTATGAACAAGGCGACCAAGAGTTACGTGGGCACCACGGGCACTCTGGCGACTCGGGCGACCGATCTCAACAACAAGTTGACCGACTTGACCAAAGAGACCGACGACCTGACGCGGCGCATGGATGCCTTGCAGAAGTCCCTGACCGCCAAGTACACGGCGATGGACACCATGATCGCGCAGATCAACGCCAGCAGCTCCAGTATCCTGACCACCCTCAACTCGTTGAACAATCCGAAGTCGAACTGATAAACGGTGTGTGCAGGGCCCCATTTTGAGGACCCTGGCGCAGGGTGCTGGATTAAAGTTTTGGTTGTCACGGTCGAAAAACTGGTTAAGCAAACCTATTCGATTGTCGCCCAGTTACGAGGTAGCAACATGAACCCAATGAGAGCCCTTCGTCAGTACCAGAAGGTCAACGCCCACGCTCAAGTCTCCGAAGCCAGCCCGCATCGTCTGGTGCAAATGCTGATGGAAGGTGGCCTTGATCGCATGGCGCAGGCCAAGGGTGCGTTGAGCCGCGGGGACATCGCGCAAAAAGGCCTGATGCTGGGCAAGGCGATCGAGATCATTTCCGGCCTGCGTGATGGCCTGGAGCCGGAGAAAGCCGAAGATCCGGCCGCGATCCAGCGTCTGGATGCCCTGTACAACTACATGGGCAATCGCTTGGTCGAGGCCAATCGTGTCAACGACGCCGAGATGATCGACGAAGTCGCCCGCCTGCTGATCACCGTCAAGACCGGCTGGGATGCCATCGCTCCACAATAAGGCCGATCGCCTTGAGGGACACATCATGAGCCACGCACTGCAACGCATCGACGAAACCCGCGAAGCCCTTCTCGGCGCGCTGGCCGAGCGCAATTGGGAAGCTGTGGGCGAGTTGGACCTGGGTTGCCGGGCGGTGATTGATGAGGTGCTCAGCGAAGCACCGGTAGACGAGGGCGCATTGCGCGAGAAGCTGGAAAGTTTGTTGGTGGTCTACCAGCAGTTGCTGGAGGTGACGACCGGCGAGCGCCAGGCGATTTTCGAAGAGATGTCGCAGATCAACCAAGCGAAAAATGCGTCAAAGGTTTACCATCTGTTCGGTTGAACGGGCGCAGTTAATCCGCACGGCGCGTCATATATTTGACTGTGCCAGCATTTTTGACTTAACTAGTGCTGTTTTCAGATTTCAGACGTCTAGTAGGTAATAAATCTTACAGACGTCTAGATTGCCCTCATTCCGGGGCAGGAAGTTTTACTAGGGAAGTTGCTATTGCATGTGGCGTGAAACCAAAATTCTGCTGATCGATGACGATAGCGTCCGCCGCCGCGATTTAGCGGTGATTTTAAATTTTCTTGGTGAAGAAAATTTACCCTGCGCCAGCCACGATTGGCAGCAGGCAGTCAGCTCGTTGGCATCGAGCCGTGAAGTCATTTGTGTGTTGATCGGGACGGTAAACGCTCCTGGCGCAGTTCTGGGCCTGTTAAAGACACTGTCAACCTGGGATGAGTTCCTTCCGGTGTTGCTGATGGGCGATATTTCTTCTGTGGACCTGCCGGAAGACCAGCGCCGCCGCGTGCTTTCCACCCTGGAAATGCCGCCCAGCTACAGCAAATTGCTCGATTCGCTGCACCGTGCCCAGGTCTATCGCGAGATGTACGACCAGGCCCGCGAGCGCGGCCGTCACCGTGAACCCAACCTGTTTCGCAGCCTCGTCGGCACCAGCCGGGCGATCCAGCATGTGCGCCAGATGATGCAGCAAGTGGCCGACACCGACGCCAGTGTGCTGATCCTCGGCGAGTCGGGCACCGGTAAGGAAGTGGTAGCGCGCAACCTGCACTATCACTCCAAGCGTCGCGACGGACCTTTTGTGCCGGTCAACTGCGGGGCAATCCCGGCAGAGCTGCTGGAAAGCGAATTGTTCGGCCACGAGAAGGGCGCCTTTACCGGGGCGATCACCAGCCGTGCCGGGCGCTTCGAGCTGGCCAATGGCGGCACCCTGTTCCTTGACGAAATCGGCGACATGCCGCTGCCGATGCAGGTCAAGCTGCTGCGCGTGTTGCAGGAGCGCACCTTCGAACGCGTGGGCAGCAACAAGACCCAAAGCGTGGACGTGCGCATCATTGCCGCGACCCACAAGAACCTCGAAAGCATGATTGAGGTCGGCAGCTTCCGCGAAGACCTGTACTACCGCCTCAACGTATTCCCCATCGAGATGGCCCCGCTGCGCGAGCGTGTGGAAGACATCCCGCTGCTGATGAACGAGCTGATCTCGCGCATGGAGCACGAAAAGCGCGGCTCTATTCGGTTCAACTCCGCGGCAATCATGTCCCTGTGCCGCCACGGCTGGCCGGGCAACGTGCGTGAGCTGGCCAACCTGGTGGAGCGCATGGCGATCATGCATCCGTACGGGGTGATCGGCGTGGTCGAACTGCCGAAGAAATTCCGCTACGTCGACGATGAAGACGAGCAACTGGACAGCCTGCGCAGCGACATGGAAGAGCGCGTGGCAATCAACGGTCATACCCCGGACTTCGGTGCCACCGCCATGCTGCCGCCCGAAGGCCTTGACCTCAAGGACTACCTCGGCAACCTGGAACAGGGGTTGATTCAGCAGGCCCTGGACGATGCCCATGGCATCGTTGCCCGAGCCGCCGAGCGTCTGCGCATCCGTCGCACCACCCTGGTGGAGAAGATGCGCAAGTACGGTATGAGCCGCAAAGAAGGTGATGAACAGGCGGATGATTGACGCCTGTTTTTCAAGCCGCTGATTTATCAGCGGTTTTTTTTCGGCACGGGTATTGCTACAGCCCTCGCAACGTTCCGTTTAACTGACGGTCAGCCAAGCGAGAGAGCATCATGCCCCACGCCGCCCAACTATCTTCGGCCCCTGCCATCCAGGGGCTGGTTTCGCCTGTAGAACCGCCGACCCGCCAGGGCCTGGAACAGGCGTTCTCGCAGTTCAGCCAGATGTCGAGCCAACTGACCGACTCCTACAGCCTGCTTGAGGCGCGGGTGTCGGAGCTCAAGGGCGAGCTGGCGGTGGTCAGCGCCCAGCGTATGCAGGAGCTGGCGGAAAAAGAACGCCTGGCCAACCGTCTGCAAAACCTGTTGGATCTGTTGCCCGGTGGCGTGATCGTCATCGATGATCAGGGCCGCGTGCGCGAAGCCAACCCGGCCGCCTGCGACCTGCTGGGCCTGCCGCTGGAAGGCGAGCTGTGGCGCCATGTCATCACCCGCTGCTTCGCGCCGCGAGAAGACGACGGCCACGAAGTCTCCCTCAAGGACGGGCGCCGCTTATCTATCGCCACTCGCTCCCTGGACGCCGAACCGGGCCAGTTGGTGCTGCTCAATGACCTGACGCAAACCCGTCACCTGCAAGACCAGTTGGCCCGTCATGAGCGGTTGTCGTCGCTGGGCAGGATGGTCGCCTCGTTGGCGCATCAGATCCGTACGCCGTTGTCGGCGGCGTTGATCTACGCCAGTCATTTGACTGATGAGCAATTGCCCGTGGCCACCCAGCAACGCTTTGCCGGGCGTCTCAAGGAGCGCCTGCACGAATTGGAGCACCAGGTGCGCGACATGCTGGTGTTCGCCCGCGGCGAATTGCCGCTGACCGACCGCGTCACGCCTGCCGGGTTGATGCAGGCCCTGCAAGCGGCAGCGGCGACCCATGTGCAGGGCGCCAACCTGCGTTGGCAATGTGACAGCCATCAGGGCGAGTTGCTGTGCAATCGCGACACCCTGGTCGGCGCGCTGCTCAACCTGATCGAAAACGCCACCCAGGCCAGCGGTGCGGATGCGCGCCTCAAGGTGCACCTCTACACCCGCGAACAAACCCTGCGCCTGTGTATCAGCGACAGCGGCAGCGGCATCGACCCCCAGGTGCTGCAACGCCTGGGCGAACCGTTTTTTACCACCAAGACCAACGGCACCGGCCTGGGCCTGACCGTGGTCAAGGCAGTGGCACGCGCCCATCAGGGAGAATTGCAGTTGCGCTCCCGGTTGGGGCGCGGCACCTGTGCATTGATGAGCTTGCCGCTGTTTTCCAGCGCGGCAAGCGCGGAGTAAAAGGATGATGGCTATCAAGGTTTTATTGGTGGAAGACGATCGCGCCCTGCGTGAAGCATTGGCTGACACGCTGCTGTTGGCGGGCCATGACTATTGCGCGGTCGGCTCTGCCGAGGAGGCCTTGGCGGCGGTTGAGCAGCAAGCCTTCAGCCTGGTGGTCAGCGATGTGAACATGCCCGGCATGGACGGCCACCAGTTGCTCGGCCTGTTGCGTGCGCGCCAGCCGCAACTGCCGGTGCTGCTGATGACCGCCCATGGCGCTGTGGAGCGGGCGGTGGACGCCATGCGCCAGGGGGCGGCAGATTACCTGGTCAAGCCGTTCGAGCCCAAGGCGCTGATCGAGCTGGTGGCCCGACATGCTCTGGGCGTAGCGTCGGCGGGCGAGGGCGATGGCCCGATTGCCTTTGAACCAGCCAGCGCGCAATTGCTGGAACTGGCCGCGCGGGTGGCGCGCAGTGATTCCACTGTGCTGATTTCCGGCGAGTCCGGCACCGGTAAAGAAGTGCTGGCGCGCTACATCCATCAGCAGTCCAGCCGTGCCCTGCAACCGTTCATTGCGATCAACTGCGCGGCGATCCCCGACAACATGCTCGAAGCCACGTTGTTTGGTCATGAAAAGGGCTCGTTCACGGGCGCCATTGCAGCTCAGGCCGGCAAGTTCGAACAGGCCGACGGCGGCACCATCCTGCTCGACGAAATCTCGGAAATGCCCCTGGGCCTGCAAGCCAAGTTGCTGCGCGTGTTGCAGGAGCGTGAAGTGGAGCGCGTGGGCGCACGCAAGCCGATCCAGCTGGATATTCGCGTGGTTGCCACCACCAACCGCGACCTGGCGGGCGAAGTGGCGGCGGGGCGCTTCCGTGAAGACTTGTTCTACCGGCTCTCGGTGTTCCCCCTGGCCTGGCGCCCATTGCGCGAGCGCCCGGCGGATATCATTCCGTTGGCCGAGCGCCTGCTCAATAACCACGTCAAAAAAATGAAGCACGCCCAGGCGCGGTTGTCGCCCGAGGCCCAGGCGTGCCTGATCAGCTACCCATGGCCAGGCAACGTGCGCGAGCTGGACAATGCCATCCAGCGTGCGCTGATATTGCAGCAGGGCGGTTTGATCCAGCCGCAGGATTTCTGCCTGGCCATGGGCAATGGCGCTGCGCCGTTGCCGAGCCTGGCCCCCGCCCCTGTGGTCGCCGAGGCAGAATCGGCCGGTGCGCTGGGCGATGACCTGCGTCGCCGCGAATTCCAGATGATCATCGACACCCTGCGCGCCGAACGCGGGCGCCGCAAAGAAGCGGCCGAGCGCCTGGGCATCAGCCCACGCACCTTGCGCTACAAGCTGGCGCAGATGCGCGATGCCGGCATGGATGTGGAAGCCTATCTTTTCGCCACATGACCAATGCTCTGTGTAGGAGCGAGCTTGCTCGCGAAGAACCCATAGGCGCCGCGGGCATTCTGGAAGCACGCGTTATCGTTGGCGTTTTTCGCGAGCAAGCTCGCTCCTACAAAAAACCGTGCGGTAAGAAGGGCCGAAAACGTGCGGTAACAAGTTCGACAAGCTTTGTCGCCTTTTCTTACGAGTTGTCACAGAGCTGGCACCCTTGTTGCTACCACCCCTAGTAACCGCTGCGTAGTGTCAAAAAATTGCGGGTCGTCGGAGAGAGAAGGTCATGAGCCAGGGTATTGAGTTCAATCGGTTGATGTTGGATATGCGCGCCATGCAAATGGATGCCATGGCTCAACCGAAATCCGTCGCGCCAGCGCCGGAATTGGGCCAAAGCAGTTTTGCCGACATGCTCGGTCAGGCAATCAATAAAGTCAGTGATACCCAGCAGGCCTCCAGCCAGTTGGCGACGGCGTTCGAGATCGGTAAAAGCGGCGTGGACCTCACCGATGTGATGGTCGCTTCGCAAAAGGCCAGTGTGTCCTTCCAGGCCTTGACTCAAGTGCGTAACAAGCTGGTTCAGGCTTATCAAGACATCATGCAGATGCCGGTTTAAGGGCGAGATTTAAGTCATGGCAGAAGCAGTCTCCGACAACCTCCCCGCCAAGGCAGACGGCAAGCCGCCGTTGTTTGGCCTGTCGTTCCTGGAAAACCTCTCGCAAATGACCATGCTGCGTCAGGTGGGCCTGATGGTGGGCCTGGCAGCCAGCGTGGCGATTGGTTTTGCCGTGGTGCTGTGGTCGCAGCAACCCGATTACCGCCCCCTGTATGGCAGCCTGTCGGGCATGGATTCCAAGCAGATCATGGAAACCCTCGCCGCTGCCGACATCGCCTACACCGTGGAGCCCAACTCCGGCGCCTTGCTGGTCAAGGCCGATGACGTGGCTCGCGCACGCATGAAATTGGCCGCCGCGGGTGTGGCGCCGTCCGACAGCAACATCGGTTTCGAGATTCTCGACAAAGACCAGGGCCTTGGCACCAGCCAGTTCATGGAGGCCACCCGTTATCGCCGTGGCCTGGAAGGCGAACTGGCGCGTACCATTTCCAGCCTCAATAACGTCAAGGCTGCCCGCGTGCACCTGGCGATTCCGAAGAGCTCGGTGTTCGTGCGCGACGAACGCAAGCCCAGCGCCTCGGTACTGGTCGAACTCTTTGCCGGCCGCTCCCTGGAGCCTGGCCAGGTACTGGCGATCGTCAACCTGGTGGCAACCAGCGTTCCCGAATTGAGCAAGTCGCAAATTACTGTGGTGGACCAGAAGGGCAACCTGCTCTCCGACATGGCCGAAAACTCCGCGCTGACCCAGGCCGGCAAGCAGTTCGACTACAGCCGCCGCATGGAAAGCATGCTCACCCAGCGTGTACACAACATTCTGCAACCGGTGCTGGGCAACGACCGCTACAAGGCTGAAGTGTCGGCCGATGTGGACTTCAGTGCCGTCGAATCGACTTCCGAGCAGTTCAACCCGGACCAGCCGGCCCTGCGCAGCGAGCAGTCCACCAGCGAACAACGCACCGCCAGCAATGGCCCGCAAGGTGTGCCGGGCGCCCTGAGCAACCAGCCACCGGCGCCGGCCTCGGCACCGCAGACCACCGGTGGCGCTGCCGCTACCGCTGGCGCGATCCAGCCTGGTCAGCCGCTGTTGGATGCCAACGGCCAGCAGATCATGGACCCGGCCACCGGCCAGCCGATGCTCGCACCGTATCCTGCGGACAAGCGTAACCAGTCCACCAAGAACTTCGAACTCGACCGTTCCATCAGCCACACCAAGCAGCAACAGGGCAAGATCAATCGCCTGTCGGTGTCGGTAGTGGTCGATGATCAGGTCAAGGTCAACGCAGCCGATGGCGCCGTGACCCGCGCGCCCTGGACCGCCGATGAATTGGCGCGCTTCACCCGCCTGGTGCAGGACGCCGTTGGTTTCGATGCCAGCCGTGGCGACAGCGTCAGCGTGATCAACATGCCGTTCTCAGCCGAGCGCGGTGAAGTGATCGCCGATCCGGCGTTCTACACCCAGCCGTGGTTCTGGGACATCGTCAAACAAGTGCTGGGCGTGTTGTTCATCCTGGTGCTGGTGTTTGGCGTGCTGCGCCCGGTGCTCAACAACATCACCGGTGGCGGCAAGAAGCAACTGGCACTGGCCGGTGGCGACGTCGAGTTGGGTGGCATGGGCGGCCTGGATGGCGAACTGGCCAACGACCGCGTCAGCCTCGGCGGCCCGCAAAGCATCCTGTTGCCAAGCCCGAGCGAAGGCTATGACGCTCAGTTGAACGCAATCAAGAGTCTGGTGGCAGAAGACCCGGGCCGTGTGGCCCAGGTCGTGAAAGAGTGGATTAACGCAGATGAATGATCGAGCCGCTGTGGCCAAGCTGTCCCGGGTCGACAAAGCCGCCGTGTTGCTGCTGTCCCTGGGTGAAACCGACGCTGCCCAAGTGCTGCGCCACATGGGCCCCAAAGAGGTCCAGCGTGTCGGCGTGGCCATGGCGCAGATGCGCAATGTGCACCGCGAGCAAGTCGAGCAGGTGATGAGCGAGTTCGTCGAAATCGTCGGCGACCAGACCAGCCTGGGCGTCGGCTCCGACAGCTACATTCGCAAGATGCTTACCTCGGCGCTGGGCGAAGACAAGGCCAACGGCCTGATTGACCGCATCCTGCTGGGTGGCAACACCAGCGGCCTGGACAGCCTCAAGTGGATGGAACCGCGCGCGGTGGCGGACGTGATCCGCTATGAGCACCCGCAGATCCAGGCGATCGTGGTGGCCTACCTCGACCCGGACCAGGCCGGTGAAGTGCTTGGCCACTTCGACCATAAAGTGCGCCTGGACATCATCCTGCGCGTGTCGTCGCTCAACACCGTGCAACCGGCGGCGCTCAAGGAACTCAACACGATTCTGGAGAAGCAGTTCTCCGGCAACTCGAATGCCTCGCGCACCACCCTGGGTGGCATCAAGCGCGCGGCCGACATCATGAACTTCCTCGACAGTTCGGTCGAAGGCCAGTTGATGGACTCGATCCGCGAGATCGACGACACCCTGTCCGGCCAGATCGAAGACCTGATGTTCGTGTTCAACAACCTGGCCGATGTCGACGACCGTGGCATCCAGGCGCTGCTGCGCGAAGTGTCCTCGGACGTGCTGGTGCTGGCCCTCAAGGGCTCGGACGAAAACGTCAAAGAGAAGATCTTCAAAAACATGTCCAAGCGTGCGTCCGAATTGCTTCGCGACGACCTGGAAGCCAAGGGCCCGGTGCGCGTCAGCGACGTGGAAACCGCGCAGAAGGAAATCCTCACCATTGCCCGCCGTATGGCCGAAGCCGGAGAAATCGTTCTCGGCGGGAAGGGCGGCGAAGAAATGATCTAAGGCGCCCTGCATGTCGAACAAAGATGAGACGCCCAGCGATCTGATTCGCGCGCGGGATGTCGGTGGGTTCGACATCTGGTCGTTGCCCAGCTTCGACCCCCATGTGCCCGAGCCCGAGCCAGAGCCGGTTGAAGAATTGCCGGTGGAAATGGAAGAAGTGCCGCTGGATGAAGTGCAGCCACTGACCCTCGAAGAACTCGAAGCCATTCGCCAGGAAGCCTACAACGAAGGCTTTGCGGCGGGCGAGAAAGACGGTTTTCGCAGCACCACCCTCAAGGTCCGCCAGGAAGCCGAGGCAGCGCTGAGTACCAGGCTGGCCAGCCTGGAGCGGCTGATGGGCCACCTGTTCGACCCGATTGCCGAACAGGACACCCAGCTGGAGAAATCCATGGTCGGCCTGGTGCAGCATATTGCCCGTCAGGTGATCCAGCGTGAATTGGTGCTGGACTCCAGCCAGATCGAAAGCGTGATGCGTGAGGCCCTCAAGCTGCTGCCCCTGGGCGTCGGCAATGTGCGGCTGTACATCAACCCGCAGGATTTCGAGCAGGTCAAAGCCTTGCGCGAGCGTCATGAAGAAACCTGGCGCATCGTCGAGGATGCCGCGTTGCAGCCAGGTGGCTGCCGCGTTGAAACCGAACACAGCCGCATCGATGCCACGGTGGAAACCCGCATCAGCCAGATCATGGCCAAATTGTTGGATCAACTGCATGAGCAAGCCCTGCACCCGGCAGCGCCTGACGTGAGCGTGGACCTGGACGCCCCCGATGCGCCTTGATCGCACCAGCTTCGCCAAGCGCCTGGGCAGCTACGCCGAGGTGACCGAGTTGCCCGGCCAGCCGATCCTTGAAGGGCGCTTGTTGCGCATGGTCGGTCTGACCCTTGAAGCCGAGGGCCTGCGCGCCGCCATGGGCAGCCGCTGCCTGGTGATCAACGACGACAGCTACCACCCGGTGCAGGTCGAAGCCGAAGTGATGGGCTTTTCCGGCAGCAAAATTTTCCTGATGCCGGTGGGCAGCCTGGCCGGTATCGCCCCCGGTGCGCGGGTGGTACCGCTGGCCGACACCGGCCGCTTGCCGATGGGCATGAGTATGCTCGGCCGTGTCCTCGACGGCGCCGGGCGTGCCCTGGATGGCAAGGGTGGCATGAAGGCCGAGGACTGGGTGCCGATGGACGGCCCCACCATCAACCCGCTCAACCGCAACCCCATCAGCGTGCCGCTGGACGTGGGCATTCGCAGCATCAACGGTTTATTGACGGTCGGGCGCGGCCAGCGTCTGGGCTTGTTCGCCGGTACTGGCGTGGGTAAGTCGGTGTTGCTGGGCATGATGACGCGCTTTACCGAGGCCGACATTATCGTGGTTGGGCTGATCGGTGAGCGGGGCCGTGAGGTCAAGGAATTCATCGAGCACAGCCTCGGTGAAGAAGGGCTCAAGCGCTCGGTGGTGGTGGCGTCGCCTGCGGACGATGCGCCCTTGATGCGCCTGCGCGCGGCGATGTACTGCACACGCATCGCCGAGTATTTCCGCGACAAGGGCAAGAATGTGCTGTTGTTGATGGACTCGTTGACGCGTTTCGCCCAGGCCCAGCGGGAAATCGCCCTGGCCATCGGCGAGCCGCCGGCCACCAAAGGCTATCCGCCGTCGGTGTTTGCCAAGCTGCCCAAGCTGGTGGAGCGCGCCGGTAATGCCGAGGCCGGCGGTGGCTCGATCACAGCGTTTTATACGGTGTTGTCCGAAGGCGACGACCAGCAGGACCCGATTGCCGACTCGGCGCGGGGCGTGCTCGACGGCCACATTGTGCTGTCGCGACGCCTGGCCGAAGAAGGGCACTACCCGGCCATCGACATCGAAGCGTCCATCAGCCGGGTGATGCCGGCGGTGGTCACCCCTGAGCATATGGCGCGGGCCCAGCAGTTCAAGCAGCTGTGGTCGCGTTACCAGCAGAGCCGCGACCTGATCAGTGTCGGCGCCTATGTGGCCGGCGGCGACCGCGACACCGACCTGGCCATCGCCTTGCAACCGCAGTTGGTGACCTACCTGCGCCAGGGGCTCAATGACAAGATCAGCATGGGCGAAAGCGAAGCGCATCTGCAGTCGATCTTCGCCCCCGCGCCAGGCGGTTAAGTCATGGCCAATAGCCGCGCCGCGCGCTTGGCCCCGGTGGTGGACATGGCCGAAAAAGCCGAGAAAACCGCCGTGCAACGCCTGGGCTATTTTCAAGGCCAGGTGCGCCTGGCCGAAAGCAAGCTGGGCGACCTGGAGCGCTTTCGCCTGGAGTACCAGCAGCAGTGGATCGAGCGTGGCAGCAAGGGTGTGTCGGGCCAGTGGCTGATGGGGTACCAAGGCTTTCTCAATCAGCTTGAAACAGCCGTCGGCCAACAGCGCCAGAGCCTGGCCTGGCACCAGAACAACCTCGATAAAGCCCGGGAGAGCTGGCAACAGGCGTTTGCCCGGGTTGAGGGGCTGCGCAAGCTGGTGCAGCGCTATATCGACGAAGCCCGGGCGATCGAAGATAAACGCGAGCAAAAACTGCTCGATGAACTCTCCCAGCGCCTTCCCCGCCAGGAACAGTTCTAACCGGCACCACAAATCCAGTGTGGGAGCTGGCTTGCCTGCGAAAGCGGAGGTTCAGTTAAAGATTCAGTGGCTGACACGCTGCCATCGCAGGCAAGCCAGCTCCCACAGTCGATTGACTGTGTTGCTCAGATGCGGTTCAGCTGCTACACCTTGTTGCACAGTGCCAATGACAAGGAAGCCGTCACATGCTCATAGCGTCAGAAGTATCCCTGGATGGGAAGAAGTTGACGATCGCAATCAAGGGCCGGTTCGATTTCGGCAGTCACCATGCGTTTCGGGAGTCCTACGAGCGTTTCTACAAGGTGCCCGAGGTCTACGTGGTGGACTTGAAAGAAGCCACCTACATGGACAGCTCCGCCCTGGGTATGCTCCTGCTGCTGCGTGACCATGCCGGTGGTGATAAAGCCCAAGTGCAGGTGATCAACAGCAACTCCGATGTGCGCAAGATCCTCGCCATCTCCAACTTCGACAAACTGTTCCACATCCGTTGAGCGCCTTGGCCCCGGTCCTTGAGGCACTGACTATCCTGATCGCCGAAGACAGCGCCGCCGATCGGCTGTTGCTGTCCACCATCATCCGTCGCCAGGGCCATCAGGTGCTGACTGCCAGCAATGGTGCCGAAGCGATTGAGGTGTTTGCCCGCGAGCGTCCGCAACTGGTGTTGATGGACGCACTGATGCCGGTCATGGACGGCTTTGAAGCCGCACGGCAGATCAAGCAACTGGCGGGGGAGGCGCTGGTGCCGATCATCTTCCTCACGTCGCTGCGCGAAAGCGAAGCCCTGGCCCAGTGCCTGGACGCCGGTGGCGATGACTTCCTGCCCAAACCCTATAACCCCTTGATCCTGGCGGCGAAGATCAACGCCATGGATCGCCTGCGCCGCCTGCAAGCCACGGTATTGCAACAGCGCGACCTGATCGCCAGGCACCACGAGCACCTGATGCATGAGCAGCGGGCAGCCAAGGCGGTGTTCGACAAGGTTGCCCACTCCGGTTGTATCAATGCGGCGCCCAATATCCGCTACCTGCAATCGCCCTATGCATTGTTCAACGGTGATCTGCTGCTGGCGGCCTATACGCCGTCCGGCGACATGCATGTGCTGCTAGGCGACTTCACCGGCCATGGCTTGCCGGCCGCCATCGGCGCCATGCCGCTTGCCGAAGTGTTCTACGGCATGACCGCCAAGGGCTACGGCCTGACGCAGACGCTGCGGGAAATGAACGCCAAGCTCAAACGCATCCTGCCGGTGGACATGTTCTGTTGCGCCACCTTGTTGTGCCTGAGTGCTCAGCGCCGTGCAGTTGAGGTGTGGAACGGCGGTATGCCTGAAGGCTATGTGCATGAGGTGGCCACCGGCAAGCGCACACCGCTGATGTCGCGGCATCTGCCCCTGGGCGTGCTGTCGACGGAAAGCTTCGATGACAGCACCGAGGTCTGGCCCATGGCCCTGGGCGACCGGGTGTTCCTGCTCTCCGATGGCGTGCTGGATACTGCTGACGCCAATGATCAACTGTTCGGTGCCGAGCGCTTGCAGCAAGTGTTCGCCGCCAACCGCGAGCCCGACCGTCTATTTGAGGATATCGAGCAGGCGCTGGCGGCGTTTCGCGGGCGCGCGCGTGATGATGTCAGCATGGTTGAGATCACCCTGCTGTCCGGCCAGGCGCCGCGGGTGGCCGAGCCGATGTATGCCGACAGCGGCCAGTCATGCCCGCTGGATTGGTCGGTGAGTTTCGAGTTTCGCGCTCAGACGCTGCAGCGCTACAACCCGTTGCCGTACCTGCTGCAACTGCTGCTGGAGATCCATGGGCTGCGTGAGCAGAGCGGGTCGCTCTACAGCGTGATGGCCGAGTTGTATTCCAACGCCCTGGAGCATGGTGTGCTGGGCCTGGACTCACGGCTCAAGCGCGATGCGCAAGGTTTTGCGCAGTATTATCATCAGCGCAATGAGCGTCTGGCGCAGCTGAGCAGTGGGTACGTGCGCGTGGATGTGCAGGTGGTACCGACCGACAGGGGCGGCAAGTTGACCTTGTGTGTCGAAGACAGCGGGCCGGGTTTTGACGTCGAGCAGGAGCTGGCAAGGCCCCTGGATATTGACCGTCTGTCTGGGCGAGGCTTGAACCTGGTGCGTCAACTAAGCAGCGTTGTACGCTGGTCTGAAGGCGGGCGCCGTGTCTGCGTAGAGTTTTGCTGGGAAGCTCTGGCATAATCCGCCGATTCTTGATCAAGGAGCGAGCAAGTGGCTGAGATTCATCTGGACCCCGACGTGTTGTCGGACTTGCAGGAAGTCATGGAGAGCGAGTACCCGACGTTGCTCGACACCTTCCTCGATGACTCGCAAAAACGTGTCGAAGAATTGCGTAAGGCCGGGGCTGACGCCAAGGCGTTGGGGCGCATTGCCCATAGCTTCAAAGGCAGCAGCGGCAACCTTGGGGCGGTGCGGTTGGCGCAGTTGTGTCAGCTTCTGGAGACCGAGGCCGTTGAGGCTGCGTCGGACCTGGGCGCGCTGGTTGATCAGATTGATCATGAGTTTGCGCTGGTCAAGCCGCTGTACGAGTGTAGGAGCGAGCTTGCTCGCGAAAAACGTCAATGATAACGCGTGCTTTCTGGGTAAATGCACTGCCTTTGGGTGCTTCGCGAGCAAGCTCACTCCTACTTTGAATCTGATATTCCAGGTACTTTGCAAACCTGGCCCGACTCTTGCTCTATCTCCACAGACTGCATCCCCGACCCCATGCAGTGGAGAACCTTACCCATGCCAGTCGCCCCTAATTCGCTCCTTCAGGCTGCCCCTGCGGCCAAGCCTTCCGCGCCGGCCGCCAACCCGCCGGTAGCGGCTGCAGCCCCGCGAGACAAGGGCGCAGGCTTTGCGCAAGTGTTCGCCAACCAAGGCTCCAAGCCGACGTTGAAGGGTGACGAGACCCCCAATAAAGTCACGCGTGACAAGCCTTCCGATACCGGCGCCAAACCGGCTGCCGGCAGCGACAAGCCTGCCGCCAGCAAGCCGGCGGTTGCCGATAGCGGCAATCCCTTGCCTGCCAAGCCGTCGGCCAAGCCCGATGCCAGCGCGGACGCCGAGGGCGATAAACCCGGCGATCCGGCCCTGGCGCAGCCAACTGCGGTAGACCCTGTTGTCGACCCCGCAGTGATCGCTGCGGTAACGCCGGTGGCGGTGCCCGTACAAGCGTCGGCGGTTATTGATGAGGACGCCAAGGCCCTGCCGCTGGTTGCCGTGGTCGATGAGGCCCAACAGCCTGCCTTCGACCCAGAGGCCGACCCCCTGGATGCCATGCCGGCTGTGCGCCTGGCGATGGAGCAGGGTGGTCACGTGTCGGCCAGCAGCCAGGCGCCGCAGAAAAGCGCCGCCGCCCCTACGGATCAACCGACCGCCGCGCAGAACTTTGCCGCCGGCCTGGCCACGATGGTCGACCAGCAAGCCACCAAGGACAGCACCGACCAGGGTGGCGACAAGGCCTTCGGCGCGTTGATCGATGACGGCCTCAAGGACCTCAAAAACGCCAACAGTGACACCCGCGTGGACGACTTCGCCAACCGCCTCGCCGCGCTGACCCAGGCCGCCACGCCCAAAACCGCCAACGCCTTGCCGCCGGTTGCCAACGCGCCGCTGGCCATGCATCAGAGCGGCTGGACCGAAGAGGTGGTCAACCGCGTGATGTACCTCTCCAGCGCCAACCTCAAGTCGGCCGAGATTCAGTTGCAACCGGCTGAGCTGGGGCGTCTGGATATCAAGGTCAACATGACGGCAGACCAGCAAGCCCAGGTCAATTTCATGAGCGGCCATGCGGTGGTGCGCGAAGCGCTGGAAAGCCAGTCTGGCCGCCTGCGTGAAATGTTTGCCCAGCAGGGAATGGGGCAGGTGGATGTCAACGTCTCCGACCAGTCCCGAGGCCAGGAACAGCAGCAACAACAGGCCCACACCCGTGGCGTGAGCGCCAGCGGCAACGGTGGACGTGGTGGCGACAGCGGCAGCCAGGTGGAGGTGGCCGAAGCAATCGCGCCGGTGACCCAGACTGTGATCGGCTCCAGCGCTGTCGACTACTACGCCTGACGTCCTGTCCAAACCCGGTCAGTGGGGGAGCTGGCTTGCCTGCGATGGCGGTGTATCAGTGACACACATGTGCATTGACCCACCGCCATCGCAGGCAAGCCAGCTCCCACATTTGATTTAGGTTGCCTTCGCCTCGGCCAACTCTGGCATAACACTTGCTCTTGCCTTCCCGTAGATCTATGAATCCCCGAATAGTGACGGATTATTGGCATGGCGAAGAGCGACGACGCAGCAACTCCCCCCGCAGGCAAAGGCAAGCTCAAGCTGATCCTGTTGATTGTGCTGGGCCTGCTTTTGGCTATCGGTGCCTCGATTGGCGGCACCTGGTACATCATGCACCGCAGTGCAAGCACACCGGCGCCCGCCGCCGAAACCGCCACTAACGTCAAGCAACCGGCAATCTTCGAGCAGATGCTCCCGGCGTTTGTTGCCAATTACAACGTCAACGGTCGTCAGCGCTACCTGCAAGTGAGCATTACCTTGCTGGCGCGCAACCAGGCGGACCTGGATGCCCTCAAAGTGCATATGCCGGTGATCCGCAACAACCTGGTGATGCTGTTCTCGGGGCAGAGCTTCGACAGCCTGGCCACCCCAGTCGGCCAGGAAATGCTGCGTCAGAAGGTCACTGCCAGCGTGCAGGAAGTGGCCCAGAAAGAACTCGGCAAAGTCGTGGTCGAGCAGGCGCTCTTCACTAACTTCGTATTGCAGTAGGATCACGACATGGCCGTGCAAGACCTGCTGTCCCAGGATGAAATCGACGCGCTGTTGCATGGCGTGGACGATGGTCTGGTACAGACCGAAATGGCTGCCGAGCCCGGCAGTGTCAAAAGTTATGACCTGACCAGCCAGGATCGCATCGTCCGTGGACGTATGCCGACCCTGGAAATGATCAACGAACGTTTCGCTCGCTACACCCGTATCAGCATGTTCAACATGCTGCGCCGTTCGGCGGACGTGGCGGTGGGCGGCGTGCAGGTCATGAAGTTCGGCGAATACGTGCACTCGTTGTACGTGCCCACCAGCCTCAACCTGGTCAAGATCAAGCCGCTGCGCGGTACGGCGCTGTTCATCCTCGACGCCAAACTGGTGTTCAAGCTGGTGGACAACTTCTTCGGCGGCGACGGCCGTCACGCCAAGATCGAAGGGCGTGAATTCACCCCCACCGAACTGCGTGTCGTACGTATGGTGCTGGAACAGGCCTTTATCGACTTGAAGGAAGCCTGGCAAGCGATCATGGAAGTCAATTTCGAGTACATCAACTCGGAAGTGAACCCGGCCATGGCCAACATCGTCGGCCCCAGCGAAGCCATTGTGGTGTCGACCTTCCACATCGAACTCGATGGCGGTGGCGGCGACCTGCACGTGACCATGCCGTACTCGATGATCGAGCCGGTGCGCGAAATGCTCGATGCCGGTTTCCAGTCCGACCTCGACGACCAGGACGAGCGCTGGGTCAAAGCCCTGCGCGAAGACCTGCTGGACGTCGATGTGCCGCTGAGCGCCACCGTCGCCCGTCGACAGTTGCGCCTGCGCGATATTTTGCACATGCAGCCCGGGGATGTGATCCCTGTCGACCTGCCGGAAGAACTGATCATGCGCGCCAACGGCGTGCCGTCATTCAAGGTCAAGCTCGGTTCCCACAAAGGCAACCTGGCGTTGCAAGTGGTTGAGCCGATCAACCGACGTTGATGCATCCCCTATTTATGATTGTTAGCTGCGCCGAGGACATGTAATGGCTACCGAACACGAAAACACTTCCGCCGAAGACCAGGCCCTGGCTGACGAGTGGGCCGCGGCCCTGGAAGAAACCGGCGATGTCGGCCAGGACGACATCGACGCGCTGCTGGCCGCCGACGCCGCCACGGCGCCTGCCGGCAAGCGCCTGCCCATGGAAGAATTCGGCAGCGTGCCGAAAAACAACGACCCGGTGACCCTCGACGGCCCCAACCTGGATGTGATTCTCGACATCCCCGTGTCGATTTCCATGGAAGTGGGCAGCACCGAAATCAATATCCGCAACCTGCTGCAACTCAACCAGGGCTCGGTGATCGAGCTCGACCGCCTGGCCGGCGAGCCATTGGACGTGCTGGTCAACGGCACCCTGATTGCCCATGGCGAGGTGGTGGTGGTCAACGAGAAGTTCGGCATCCGCCTGACCGACGTGATCAGCCCGAGCGAACGCATCAAGAAGTTGCGCTGAGATGAAATACTCGATGGCGGGACTGTTGCTGGCGCTGCCATTGAGCGCCCTGGCGGTGGAGCCGGTCGCGCAGGCGGCTGCGGCCCCGGCGGTCGGCAGCGTCGGCGGGCAACTGACGCAGCTGGTGCTGGGCCTGTTACTGGTGATCGGCCTGATCTTTGTGCTGGCCTGGCTGATGCGCCGCGTACAGCGCATCGGCCCGGGCAATGGCCAGGTGATCGAGCTGGTCGGTTCGCGCGCCCTCGGCCCGCGGGACCGGCTGGTGCTGGTGCAGGTCGGCGAAGAGCAGATCCTGCTGGGCATCACCCCCGGCCGCATCACCCCGCTGCATGTACTCAAGACTCCGGTGGACGCGGCCAAGACCGAGACCGCCACGCCAGAATTCGCCCAGCGCCTGATGGAGTTGCTGGGCAAGGATCAGAAGGATAAGAAGTAATGCGCGTTTTGTTGACGCTCATGCTGTTGCTGGCCGCGCCGATGGCCCTGGGCGCCGACCCGTTGTCGATCCCGGCGATCACCCTGGGCACCAACGCGGCGGGCGCGCAGGAATATTCGGTCAGTTTGCAGATCCTGCTGATCATGACCGCGCTGAGTTTTATCCCGGCGTTCGTGATGCTGATGACCAGCTTTACGCGGATCATCATCGTGTTCTCGATCCTGCGTCAGGCCCTGGGCCTGCAACAGACGCCGTCGAACCAGATCCTCACCGGCATGGCCTTGTTCCTGACGCTGTTCATCATGGCGCCGGTGTTCGACAAGGTGAACCAGCAAGCCCTGCAGCCTTACCTCGCAGAAAAGCTCAACGCTCAGGACGCGATCGACAAGGCTCAAGGCCCGATCAAGGATTTCATGCTGTCGCAGACCCGCTCCAGCGACCTTGAACTGTTCATGCGCCTGTCCAAGCGTACCGACATCGCCACCCCGGACCAGGCACCGCTGACCATTCTGGTGCCGGCGTTTGTCACCTCCGAATTGAAGACTGCATTCCAGATCGGCTTCATGATCTTTATCCCGTTCCTGATCATCGACCTAGTGGTGGCGAGCGTGTTGATGGCCATGGGTATGATGATGCTGTCGCCGTTGATCATCTCGCTGCCGTTCAAGATTATGCTGTTTGTGCTGGTGGACGGCTGGGCGCTGATTATCGGCACCCTGGCCGGCAGTTTCGGGGGGGTATAGGGCCATGACCCCGGAAGTTGCCGTCGACCTGTTCCGCGAAGCGCTGTGGCTGACCACCTTGATGGTCGCCGTGCTGGTGGTGCCCAGCCTGTTGGTCGGCCTGTTGGTGGCGATGTTCCAGGCCGCCACCCAGATCAACGAACAGACCTTAAGCTTCCTGCCGCGCCTGCTGGTGATGCTGGTGACATTGATTGTCGCCGGCCCGTGGCTGGTGCAAACCTTCATGGAATACATCCTGCAGTTGTACGGCAGTATTCCGCAGTTGATCGGCTGAGCCGATGCAGTCCTTGCTGGCGTTGACCGACACCCAGATCAGCACCTGGGTAGCCTCGTTCATCCTGCCGCTGTTTCGCGTCACGGCGATGTTGATGGCCATGCCGGTGTTTGGCACCACGTTGGTACCGCGTCGTGTGCGCCTGTATTTCGCGGTGGCGATCACCGTTGTGATCGTGCCGGGCTTGCCGCCGATGCCGCCGGTCAACGCACTGGATCTGAGCGCCTTGCTGCTGATCGCCGAACAGATCCTGATCGGCGCCATGCTGGGGTTTTCCCTGACCCTGTTTTTCCAGGCATTTGTGGTGGCCGGGCAAATTATTTCGATCCAGATGGGCATGGGCTTCGCGTCCATGGTCGACCCCACCAACGGTGTGTCGGCGGCGGTGATCGGGCAGTTTCTGACCATGCTGGTGACCTTGCTGTTTCTGGCCATGAACGGTCACCTGGTGGCGTTCGAAGTGCTGACCGAGAGTTTCACCACCTTGCCGGTGGGCTCGGGTTTGGTGGTCAACCATTTCTGGGAACTGGTGGGGCGCCTCGGTTGGGTACTGGGCGCGGCGCTGTTGCTGGTGTTGCCGGCGATCACGGCGCTGTTGGTGGTCAATATCGCGTTCGGCGTGATGACCCGCGCGGCGCCGCAACTGAACATCTTCTCGATTGGTTTTCCGCTGACCCTGGTGTTGGGCATGGGGATTTTCTGGGTCGGCCTGGCTGACATTCTCAATCAGTATCAACCGCTGGCCACCGATGCCTTGCAGTTCTTACGTGATCTGGCACGGGCGCGCTGAGCCATGGCCGAGAGCGAGAGTGGTCAGGACAAAACAGAAGACCCCACGGAGAAACGTAAAAAGGACTCCAGGGAAAAGGGCGAAATCGCGCGCTCCAAAGAGCTCAACACCTTCGCCACCATGATCGCCGGTGCCGGGGCGTTGTTGATCTATGGAGGAGGCCTGGCGCTGGACCTGCTGGAGATGATGAAGCACAACTTCAGCTTGCCCCGCGAAGTGCTGCTCAACCCCGATGCCATGGGCCAGTACCTGCTGCACTCAGGCAAAATTGCCCTGTTGGCGGTGCAACCGATCTTGATCACCTTGCTGCTGGCCGCGCTGATCGGCCCGGTCGCCCTCGGCGGCTGGTTGTTTGCCGCCGGCAGCATGGCGCCCAAGTTCAGCCGCATGAACCCGGGGGCGGGGCTCAAGCGCATGTTCTCTGCCAAGGCCCTGATTGAATTGCTCAAGGCCCTGGCCAAGTTTTTCCTGATTCTGTTCGTGGCCTTGGCGGTGTTGTCGTCCGACATCGACGACTTGCTGCGCATCGCCCATGAGCCGCTGGAATCAGCGATCATCCACAGTGTGCAAGTGGTGGGCTGGAGCGCGCTGTGGATGGCGCTTGGGCTGATCCTGATCGCCGCCGTAGATGCGCCGATCCAGCTGTGGGAAAGCCACAAGAAACTGCTGATGACCAAGCAGGAAGTGCGCGACGAACACAAGGACCAGGAAGGCCGCCCCGAGGTCAAGCAGCGCATCCGCCAACTGCAGCGGGAAATGTCCCAGCGCAAGATGATGGCCTCGGTGCCCGACGCCGATGTGATCATCACCAACCCGACCCACTACGCCGTGGCCCTCAAGTACGACCCGGAGAAGGGCGGCGCGCCGATGCTGCTGGCCAAGGGCAGCGACTTCACCGCGTTGAAAATCCGCGAAATCGCCGTGGCCAACGACATTCTGTTGCTGGAATCGCCGGCGTTGGCGCGCTCGATTTTCTATTCCACTGACCTGGACCAGGAAATTCCCGCCGGGTTGTACCTGGCGGTGGCGCAGGTATTGGCGTACGTCTACCAGATCCGCCAATACCGCGCCGGCAAGGGCAAACGGCCTGATCCGCTCAAAGACCTGCCGATCCCGCCGGACCTGCGTCGCGACTCCTGAACGCTGCTGCTCACTGTAGGAGCGAGCTTGCTCGCGAAAAAACTCCCCGTCGCCGCGTTCATCCTGACTTCCCGCGTTATCGTTACCCACCTTCGCGAGCAAGCTCGCTCCTACAACCTGTCAACTTTGACAGTAGCCATTACGCCGCCTTCACTGTCTGATACAGCGATGAGGCGCGCAACCGTGCGCGGCTCGGGAGGCGGTGATGGATAGGGGTACGGTCAGGTGGTTCGATGCGGTCAAAGGCATCGGCTTTATTGCCCGGGATCGCGATGGCAACGAGGTTGCCGTTCAGTCGACGCACGTCAAATGCGTGGAAGACCCGCCAGCGCTTCCCAAGCTGCGCAAACCGCGCAAGCGCAAAAAATCAGCGGACGCATGATCCGCAATACTGCCCTGACTACCACCCATCTAAAGCGCGCGTCTACCTGTCAACTCTGACAGTAGCCAAGCGCCGCGTCTCGCTGTTTTATTACTCACCATGTACTGCGCGTATGTAGTAAACGAGATGCAGGGAGGGTGGTCTTGAAGGTGGCTACGGGTACGGTCAGATACTACGTCTGGCTCAGAGGCGATTGGTTGATCAAACCCGATGGCGGGGGAGAGGATGTGTTTATCAATGGCAGGGACTGGCGTTGCACTGCGCTGTGGTTTGGCAAGCGCATGGAGTTCCAAATGGTCCATAGACCCGAGGGTATTTATGCGCTGCCTATCAAGCCGCACAGCCCCAGTGAATCGGGTCTCAAATGAAGTGTAGGGAGAGTGGCAATGGCAACTGGCACAGTGAAGTTTTTTAACGCGGAGAAGGGGTTTGGTTTTATTACTCCGGATGATGGCGGGGCGGATATTTTTGCCCATTACTCGGCACTCCAAGTACAGGGTTATAAAAGTCTGGATGAAGGTCAAAGAGTAGAGTTTGAAATCGTGCAAGGTCAAAAAGGCCTGCAAGCTGTGAACATACGGGCTATTTAAAGCGCACCCAATCATCCCCAGACAGAACTCAGTCCAAATGCGGGAGGGGGCTTGCCCCCGATAGCAGTGGCTCAGTCAATGAATCCATTGCCTGATACACCGCGATCGGGGGCAAGCCCCCTCCTACAGTTTTGACCGTGTCACCCGCCGCTTGCGGCGCCAACGTGCAGGCGATCAGCCAGTTTTTACTGAAAGGGAGATGGTGCTTTTGCTCCTAGGTAATCCGGGCCGCGACGCCCGTCCGCTGCGTTTGCAGCGGTGTACGGAGACTAGAGATCACACTTCCTAGGGGCAACCCCAAATCCATGTCGGAAATTTCCTCGATATCCACGATGTACACAAATCCAAATGTGGGAGCTGGCTTGCCTGCGATAGCTGACTCACAGCAATATCTCAGTGGCTGACACACCGCAATCGCAGGCAAGCCAGCTCCCACACTTGAATCGGTTATCACCCGAAAATCGCCCCAAAAGCAAAGTTGGAAGGCTTCTTGCAACCCCGCCTCCAAGTCGCCCTCCAGCGTCAAAACTTTGCTTCAAGGACCCGAGGAATACCGGTGGTAGATCGCTCTCAAATGCTCAACACGGCCCGTGGCACCCTGACTGATCTGTCGCGGGGCAATCTGGGTGTGCCGTTGTTGTTGCTGGTGATGCTGGCAATGATGATGTTGCCGATGCCGCCGTTCCTGCTCGACGTGTTCTTTACCTTCAACATTGCCCTGTCTGTCGTGGTCTTGCTGGTGTGCGTGTACGCCCTGCGGCCGCTGGATTTTGCGGTATTCCCCACCATTCTGCTGGTGGCGACCCTGCTGCGTCTGGCATTGAACGTGGCCTCCACGCGGGTGGTGATGCTCCACGGCCAGGACGGCCACGCCGCTGCCGGTAAGGTGATCCAGGCGTTCGGTGAGGTGGTGATCGGCGGTAACTACGTGGTCGGTATCGTGGTGTTCGCGATCCTGATGATCATCAACTTCGTCGTGGTGACCAAGGGCGCCGGGCGGATTTCCGAGGTGAGCGCGCGGTTTACCCTGGATGCCATGCCTGGCAAGCAAATGGCCATCGACGCCGACCTCAATGCTGGCCTGATCGACCAGAACCAGGCCAAGTCGCGCAGGGCCGAAGTTGCTCAGGAAGCCGAGTTCTACGGCTCCATGGACGGCGCCAGCAAATTTGTGCGCGGCGACGCCATCGCCGGCCTGTTGATTCTGTTTATCAACCTGATTGGCGGCATGGCGGTCGGTATCTTCCAGCACGGCATGACCTTCGGTGATGCGGGCAAGGTGTACGCCTTGCTGACCATCGGTGACGGTTTAGTGGCGCAATTGCCATCACTGTTGTTATCCACAGCGGCGGCCATCATGGTTACCCGTGCTTCGGGCTCCGAAGACATGGGCAAGCAGATCAGCCGCCAGATGTTCGCTTCGCCCAAGGCCCTGGCCGTGGCGGCGGGTATCATGGCGATCATGGGCATTGTGCCGGGTATGCCCCACTTCTCGTTCCTGAGCATGGCGGCCCTGGCCGGCGGCGCGGCTTACCTGTTCTGGAAAAAGCAGAACGCGGTCAAGGTCCAGGCCCAGCAAGAGATTGCCCGCCAGCAGGATCTGCTGCCATCCCCGGCCCGCGCCCAGGAAACCAAAGAACTGGGTTGGGACGACGTCACGCCCATCGACATGATCGGTCTGGAAGTCGGCTACCGCCTGATCCCACTCGTAGATCGCAACCAGGGTGGGCAACTGCTGGCGCGGATCAAGGGCGTGCGCAAGAAGCTGTCCCAGGACCTGGGCTTTTTGATGCCCACCGTGCATATCCGCGACAACCTCGACCTGGCCCCCAGCGCCTATCGCCTGACCCTGATGGGCGTGATCCTCGCCGAAGCCGAGATCTACCCGGACCGCGAACTGGCGATCAACCCCGGGCAGGTATTCGGCACGCTCAACGGCATTACCGCCAAAGATCCGGCTTTTGGCCTGGAAGCAGTGTGGATCGAAGTCAGCCAGCGCAGTCAGGCGCAATCGCTGGGTTACACCGTGGTGGATGCCAGCACTGTGGTCGCCACGCACCTCAACCAGATTCTTTATAAACACTCCCACGAGCTGATCGGCCACGAGGAAGTCCAGCAATTGATGGGCTTGCTGGCCAAGTCTTCGCCAAAACTGGCTGAAGAACTGGTGCCGGGCGTGTTGTCACTGTCGCAATTGCTCAAGGTGCTGCAAGCGCTGTTGGCCGAACAGGTGCCGGTGCGTGACATTCGCAGCATTGCCGAGGCCATCGCCAACAATGCCGCCAAGAGTCAAGATACTGCCGCTCTGGTGGCGGCGGTGCGCGTCGGATTGTCGCGCGCCATCGTGCAAAGCATTGTAGGCATTGAGTCCGAGCTGCCTGTGATCACCCTGGAACCCAGGTTGGAACAAATATTGCTCAATAGTATTCAGAAGGCAGGGCAAGGCCAGGAAGAGGGTGTTTTGCTGGAGCCGAGCATGGCTGAAAAACTGCAGCGTTCGTTGATCGACGCCGCACAGCGCCAGGAAATGCAGGGCAACCCGGTGATTCTGCTGGTGGCTGGCCCGGTTCGGGCGATGTTGTCGCGGTTTGGACGCCTGGCTGTACCGAATTTGCACGTGTTGGCTTACCAGGAAATTCCTGACAATAAGCAAGTGACTATCGTCGCGACAGTTGGGCCCAATGGCTGAGGTAGTGGGTTATGCAAGTTAAGCGTTTTTTCGCCGCCGATATGCGTCAGGCCATGAAACTGGTCCGTGATGAGCTGGGCGCCGATGCCGCGATTATCGGTAATCGTCGGATTGCCGGCGGCGTCGAGCTGACGGCTGCCCTGGATTACACCCCCCAGGCGCTGGCCCCGCGCGTGCCGAACATGGAACTCGAAGACGAGTTGCGCAAGACCGCCTCGCGCATTGTGTCGGCCCAGGCTGAACTGAGTATGCGTGGCGACAGCGATGCCAGCACCAATCGCCAATTGTTCGCCGGCCTGCCGTTGACCGCCGCCGAGCCGCTGGTAGAGCCAACGTTTGTCGAACCACCGCGTCCAGCTGCGCCAGCCCCGGCCGCTGCTGTGGACCAGCGTGTGTTCGATTCGATGCGCTTTGAACTCAATGGCCTGCGTGAACTGTTGGAAGTGCAGTTGGGTTCGTTGGCCTGGACGCAGTTGCAAGGCAGCAAGCCCCAGCAAGCCAACCTGTGGCGCCGCCTGCAACGCATCGGTTTGTCCGGCCCGTTGTCCCGCGATTTGCTGGCCTTGACCGCCGAAGTCGAAGAGCCACGCCAGGCCTGGCGCATGTTGCTGGCGCACTTGGCGCGCATGATCGCCACCCCGCAAATCGAACCCCTGGAAGAGGGCGGTGTGATCGCCATGGTCGGCCCTGCCGGCATGGGCAAGACCACCACCCTGGCCAAACTGGCCGCACGCTATGTACTCAAGTACGGTGCTCAGAACATCGCGCTGGTGAGCATGGACAGCTACCGCATCGGCGCCCAGGAGCAGCTCAAGACCCTGGGCCGCATCCTCAATGTGCCGGTGACCCACGTCGACCCGGGCCAGTCCCTGGCCAATGCCCTCGACCCGCTGTTGCGCAAGCGCGTGGTGCTGATCGACACCGCCGGCCTGCAAGCCAGCGACCCGGCGCTGCGTATGCAGCTCGAAAGCCTGGCCGGGCGTGGGATCAAGTCGAAAAATTACCTGGTGCTTGCAACCACCAGCCAGAAACAGGTTCTTACCGCCGCGTACCATAGTTACAAACGCTGCGGTCTGGCCGGCTGTATTCTCACCAAGCTCGACGAAACCGCGAGCCTGGGCGAAGTGTTGAGCCTGGCCATCAGTCATGAATTACCGGTTGCCTACCTGACCGACGGGCCGCGGATCCCGGATGATCTGCATCTGCCGCGCCGTCATCAGTTGGTCAGCCGTGCCGTCAGTGTGCAAATGCAAGAAGAGCCTAGCGAGGAAGCGATGGCCGATATGTTCGCCGACCTTTACCACCACCCGGCAAAACGGGTCGGTTGAGGCAGGATGAACACCGTGAAATGTACCTACATCGATGGTCTGCAAGCGCTTCAAGCGGCCAAGCCATGTAGCCTGCGTCTAAGCAAGACAAGGTAAAGAAATAAAATGGGCAGCATGCATCCCGTACAGGTGATCGCGGTGACCGGCGGCAAAGGTGGCGTCGGCAAAACTAACGTGTCAGTGAATTTGTCCCTGGCCCTGGCAGAGCTTGGCCGTCGCGTCATGCTGCTGGATGCTGACCTGGGCTTGGCGAACGTGGACGTTCTGCTGGGGCTGACACCCAAACATACCCTTGCCGATGTGATCGAGGGCCGCTGCGAGCTGCGCGATGTGCTGCTCCAGGGCCCCGGTGGCATTCGTATCGTGCCGGCGGCCTCGGGCACCCAGAGCATGGTGCATCTGAGCCCTGCGCAACATGCCGGGCTGATCCAGGCCTTCAGTGACATCGGCGACAACCTCGACGTGCTGGTGATCGACACCGCCGCCGGGATCGGCGAGTCAGTGGTCAGCTTTGTGCGCGCAGCGCAGGAAGTGCTGCTGGTGGTGTGCGACGAACCCACCTCCATCACCGACGCCTACGCACTGATCAAACTGCTTAACCGCGACTACGGCATGAACCGCTTTCGCGTGTTGGCCAACATGGCCCAGAGCCCGCAGGAAGGGCGCAACCTGTTTGCCAAGTTGACCAAGGTCACGGATCGCTTCCTCGATGTGGCTTTACAATACGTCGGCGCAGTTCCCTATGACGAGTGTGTGCGCAAGGCCGTGCAAAAGCAGCGTGCGGTCTACGAAGCGTTCCCTCGTTCGAAATGCGCACTGGCGTTCAAGGCCATTGCCCAGAAGGTCGATACCTGGCCGTTGCCCGCCAATCCGCGGGGGCATCTGGAGTTTTTCGTCGAGCGTTTGGTGCATCAGACGAGTGCGGGACCGGTGCTATGACATCCAGCGGCTACAACCTTTACAAAAAGTCGGCACGTGACAGCCAGGGCGAATTGATCGAGCGCTATGCGCCTCTGGTCAAGCGCATTGCCTATCACCTGTTGGCGCGCCTGCCGGCGAGTGTGCAGGTCGAAGACTTGATCCAGGCCGGCATGATCGGCCTGCTTGAAGTGTCGACCAAATACGACGCGAGCAAGGGTGCCAGTTTCGAGACGTACGCGGGTATTCGTATCCGCGGGGCAATGCTCGACGAGGTGCGTAAAGGCGATTGGGCGCCGCGTTCGGTACACCGCAATACCCGCATGGTCAGTGATGCCATTCGTGCAATTGAAGCAAAAACCGGTCGTGACGCTAAAGATCATGAAGTTGCGGCCGAACTCCAATTGAGTCTCGACGATTATTACGGGATTTTGAACGATACCTTGGGCAGCCGCCTGTTCAGTTTCGACGACCTTTTACAGGACGGCGAACACGAAGGGCTGCACGAGGACGGCGCGAGTGCACATCTTGAGCCGTCGCGCGATCTGGAAGATGAACGTTTCCAGAAAGCGCTGGCGGACGCGATTGCCAACTTGCCCGAGCGTGAGCGCCTGGTGCTGGCGCTGTACTACGACGAAGAGCTGAACCTCAAGGAAATCGGTGAGGTCCTGGGGGTCAGCGAGTCGCGTGTCAGCCAGTTGCATAGCCAGTGCGCTGCCCGCTTGCGTGGGCGATTGGGAGAGTGGCGCGCGCGCTGACAGGCAGTGTGGGGACACTGCAGACACTACCGCCAAACCGCAGGGTTTTGCGGGTGAGTACCGTGGTGCCCTGGGCAGTCCTTTTTGTGTAACGCCTGTTGATTGAAATGGCGCGTCCAGGTGCTGGGCGCGTTTAAGACTGCTTGGAGGTCGAATTGGACAAGAACATGAAAATCCTCATCGTTGATGACTTCTCAACGATGCGGCGGATCATTAAAAACCTGTTGCGTGACCTTGGGTTCACCAACACGGTCGAGGCGGATGACGGCCTGACGGCGATTCCGATCCTCAACAGCGGGAGCATCGACTTTCTGGTAACCGACTGGAACATGCCGGGTATGACCGGTATCGACCTGCTGCGCCATGTGCGCGCCGATGAAAAACTGCGCAGCCTGCCTGTGCTGATGGTGACCGCCGAAGCCAAGCGTGAACAGATCATCGAAGCCGCCCAGGCCGGGGTCAACGGTTACGTGGTCAAGCCATTCACGGCACTGGCCTTGAAAGAGAAGATCGAGAAAATCTTCGAACGCATCCACGGCTAATGCCATCGCGGGGGAGCTATGGAGCATAACGAAACGTCACAGGGCGACTTTGAGTCGACCCTGAAAAAACATGCTCACCAGTTGGTCGACAGCCTGGAAAAAGGCCAGTTCGCCGATGCGGTGCAGTTGATCCATGAGCTTAACCAGACCCGTGACCGCGGCCTGTACCAGGAAGTGGGCAAGCTCACACGCGAGCTGCACAGTGCGATCGTCAATTTCCAGATTGACCCGCGCATGCCCCAGGCCGAAGAAATTTCCCAGATTACCGACGCCACCGAGCGCCTGTCCTATGTGGTCAGGCTGACCGAGGCTGCGGCCAACCGCACCATGGACCTGGTGGAAAACGCCACGCCTCTGGTCAACGGCATGGCCAGCGAAGCCCAGGCCCTGAGCGTTGACTGGGGCCGCTTTATGCGCCGTGAAGTGGGGGCTGAAGAGTTTCGTGAGTTGGCCCGTCGGGTCGACGGTTTCCTGTCGCGCAGCGAGCAAGAGAACCGCACGGTGGCCAGCAACCTCAACGACATTCTGTTGGCCCAGGATTACCAGGACCTCACCGGTCAGGTGATCAAGCGCGTGACCCAGTTGGTCACCGAAGTGGAAAGCAACTTGCTCAAATTGGTGCTGATGGCCGGCCAGGTCGACCGTTTTGCCGGCATCGAACACGACCGCGAAGCGATCCTCTCGGAAAAAGATCCACAAAAACATCTCGCCAAGGGTGAAGGTCCGCAGATTCATGCCGATAAACGTGAAGACGTTGTGTCAGGTCAGGATGACGTAGATGACCTGTTATCCAGTTTAGGCTTCTAAGGAGCACCCACATGAGCTTCGGCGCCGATGAAGAAATCCTTCAGGATTTCCTTGTAGAGGCCGGCGAAATTTTAGAGCAACTGTCCGAACAACTGGTCGAGCTGGAAAGCCGACCGGATGATGCGAACCTGCTCAATGCAATTTTTCGCGGTTTTCACACTGTAAAAGGGGGCGCCGGCTTCCTCCAGCTCCATGAGCTGGTGGAGTGCTGCCACATCGCCGAGAACGTGTTCGACATCCTGCGCAAGGGTGAGCGTCACGTTGATTCGGAATTGATGGACGTGATTCTCGAAGCACTGGATGCGGTCAACGGCATGTTCAGCCAAGTGCGTGAACGTGCACCGATCACCGCAGCTACCCCGGAACTGCTGGCTGCCCTGGCGCGCCTGGCTGAACCTGCTGCGGCTGCGCCGGTGGCACAAGCCGCGCCGGAGCCGGTGGTAGAAGCCGAGCCGGACGTGACCGACAGCGAGTTCGAACAACTGCTGGACTCGCTCAATGCGGTCAAGGCCGAGGCAGAAGCACCGCCTGCACCTGTCACGACGCCGACCAGCGAAGACATTACCGACGCAGAATTCGAATCCCTGCTCGACCAGTTGCATGGCAAGGGCCAGTTCGCCGCCGATGCCGTGGCCCCTGTGGCGCCGCCGCAAGCGTCGTCTACCAATGCCAGCACCGACATTACCGACGATGAGTTCGAAGCGCTGCTCGACCAACTGCATGGCAAGGGCACCTTTGCGGCCGAAGCCCTGCCGGAAGTTGCGGCCACGGCAGTCGCCCCGGCCGCCAAGGCAGAGCCGGCAGGCGACGGGCTGATCTCCGATCACGAGTTCGAAGCCCTGCTGGACGAGTTGCACGGCAAAGGCAAGTTCACCGAAGTGGCCCCGGCTGCCGCCGCAGCGGTCGCCACCGCAGCACCGGCGGCTGCCAAAGCCCCTGCGCCGGCCGCCAAACCGGCCGCCGCGGAAAAGCCCGCCAGTGAAGCCGAAACCACCGTGCGTGTGGATACCGCACGCCTGGACGACATCATGAACATGGTCGGCGAACTGGTGCTGGTGCGTAATCGCCTGGTGCGCCTGGGCCTGAACAGCGGCGACGAAGCCATGCAAAAGGCCGTGTCGAACCTCGACGTGGTTACCGCCGACCTGCAAACCGCGGTGATGAAAACGCGGATGCAGCCGATCAAGAAAGTCTTCGGTCGTTTCCCGCGCCTGGTTCGCGACCTGGCGCGCCAGCTCAAGAAAGAAATCAACCTGGAACTGGTGGGCGAAGAAACCGACCTGGACAAGAACCTCGTCGAGGCCCTGGCCGACCCGCTGGTCCACTTGGTGCGCAACGCGGTCGACCACGGGGTAGAAACCCCGGAAGAGCGCGAAGCCGCCGGCAAGTCGCGCAACGGCAAAGTGATTTTGGCGGCGGAGCAAGAGGGCGACCACATCCTGCTGTCGATCACCGATGACGGCAAAGGCATGGACCCGACCATCTTGCGCAATATCGCGGTCAAGCGTGGCGTGATGGACAAGGACGCCGCCGACCGCCTGACCGACACCGAGTGCTACAACCTGATCTTCGCCCCGGGCTTCTCGACCAAGACCGAGATTTCCGACGTGTCCGGCCGTGGCGTGGGCATGGACGTGGTGAAAACCAAGATCAGCCAGCTCAACGGCTCGATCAACATCTACTCGACCAAGGGCCAGGGCTCCAAGATCGTCATCAAGGTGCCGTTGACTCTGGCGATCATGCCGACCCTGATGGTGATGCTGGGCAATCAGGCGTTCGCTTTCCCGCTGGTCAACGTCAACGAGATCTTCCACCTCGACCTGTCGCGCACCAATGTGGTGGACGGCCAGGAAGTGGTGATCGTGCGCGACAAGGCGTTGCCGTTGTTCTACCTCAAGCGTTGGCTGGTGGCCTCGGCTGCCCATGAAGAGCAGCGCGAAGGCCATGTGGTGATTCTGTCCGTGGGCACCCAGCGCATCGGTTTTGTGGTCGATCAACTGGTGGGCCAGGAAGAAGTGGTGATCAAGCCTTTGGGCAAGATGCTGCAGGGCACCCCGGGCATGTCGGGCGCGACCATTACCGGTGACGGTCGCATCGCGCTGATTCTCGATGTTCCAAGCATGCTCAAGCGTTACGCCGCACGGCGTATTTGATTCTGGTGGGGCAGGGCGGTCATGCCCGCCCCGTCTAACGGAGTGTTTATGGCAGTCAAGGTCCTGGTGGTGGACGATTCGGGTTTCTTCCGCCGCCGCGTCTCGGAAATTCTTTCCGCCGATCCAACGATCCAGGTGGTCGGCACGGCCACCAACGGTAAAGAGGCGATCGATCAGGCCATCGCGTTGAAGCCGGACGTGATCACCATGGACTACGAGATGCCGATGATGGATGGCATCACCGCCGTACGTCACATCATGCAGCGCTGCCCTACCCCGGTATTGATGTTCTCGTCGCTGACTCACGAAGGCGCGCGGGTAACCCTCGACGCGCTGGATGCCGGCGCGGTGGATTTTCTGCCGAAGAATTTCGAAGACATCTCGCGCAACCCCGACAAGGTCAAGCAGATGCTGTGCGAGAAGGTGCATAGCATCTCTCGCAGTAACCGTCGCAGCCTGTTCAGTACACCTGCGCCGGCCCCTGCACCTGCGCCCGCAGCGGCTGCGCCGACGTCATCGTTTGCACGCCCGGCGCCTGCGCCAGTGGCCCGGCCTGCGGTGGCGCCGGTACGTGTCGCCGCCGCACCGAGCGCCCATTCGCCAGCGCCCAAGCGCAAGGCTTATAAGCTGGTTGCCATCGGCACCTCCACCGGCGGCCCGGTGGCCTTGCAGCGGGTGTTGACCCAGCTGCCGGCCAACTTCCCGGCGCCGATCGTGCTGGTGCAGCACATGCCCGCCGCCTTCACCAAGGCGTTCGCCGAGCGTTTGGACAAGCTGTGCCGGATCACCGTCAAGGAAGCCGAGGATGGCGACATCCTGCGCCCTGGCCTGGCGCTGCTGGCGCCGGGTGGCAAGCAGATGATGGTCGACGGCCGCGGTGCGATCAAAATCCTGCCGGGTGATGAGCGCCTGAACTACAAACCGTGTGTGGACATCACCTTCGGTTCGGCAGCCAAGTCTTACGGCGACAAAGTTCTGGCGGTGGTGCTCACCGGCATGGGCGCCGATGGCCGTGAAGGTGCGCGCCTGCTCAAGCAGGGTGGCAGCGCCATCTGGGCCCAGGACGAAGCCAGCTGCGTGATCTATGGCATGCCTATGGCCATCGTCAAGGCTGACCTGGCTGATGCGGTCTACAGCCTGGACGACATTGGCAAGCATCTGGTGGAGGCCTGCCTCTGATGGATGTCTTGAGCCTGATCGGGATCACCATGGCGTTTGTCGCCATCATCGGCGGCAACTACCTCGAAGGCGGCCACCTTGGCGCCCTGGCCAATGGCCCGGCGGCGTTGATCGTGATCGGTGGCACCGTGGGCGCGGCGCTGTTGCAGTCGCCGTTGAGCTCGTTCAAGCGGGCCATGCAGATTCTGGTGTGGATCATTTTCCCGCCACGGGTCGACCTGCCTGGCGGCATCGACCGCGTGGTCAACTGGAGCCTCACCGCTCGCAAGGAAGGTTTGCTGGGCCTGGAAGGCGTGGCCGATGCCGAGCCCGACAGCTACGCCCGCAAGGGCCTGCAACTGCTGGTGGACGGCGCCGAGCCGGAAGCGATCCGCAGCATTCTGGAGGTGGATTTCTATACCCAGGAAAGCCGTGACATCAATGCGGCGAAAGTCTTTGAAAGCATGGGCGGCTACGCGCCGACCATCGGCATTATCGGCGCGGTGATGGGCCTGATCCACGTGATGGGCAACCTGGCTGATCCTTCGCAACTGGGCAGCGGTATTGCCGTGGCGTTTGTGGCGACCATCTATGGTGTGGCCAGTGCCAACCTGGTGCTGCTGCCGGTGGCCAGCAAGCTCAAGTCGATTGCCATGCGCCAGTCGCGTTACCGCGAAATGCTGCTCGAAGGCATCCTGTCGATTGCCGAGGGCGAGAACCCGCGCTCCATCGAATTGAAGCTTCAGGGCTTCATGGATTGATGCACATGAACACCCGTATTCCCGTAGGAGCGAGCTTGCTCGCGAAGAACCCGAGAGCGCCGCGTGCATCCAGAATGCCCGCGTCTGTATTGACGTTTTTCGCGAGCAAGCTCGCTCCTACAGTGGGGTGGGTGTGTGGAGGGGAGTGCCTGTGAGCCGTCGCCGTCGCGAGCCTGAAGAACACGTCAACCACGAGCGCTGGCTGGTGTCCTACGCGGATTTCATCACCTTGCTGTTCGCGTTTTTTGTGGTGATGTACTCGATCTCGTCGATCAACGAAGGCAAGTACAAGATCATTTCCCAGGCGCTGGTGGGCGTGTTCAACGATACCGAGCGCGCGCTCAAGCCGATTCCCATCGGTGAAGAGCGGCCCAGGACCGTCACCCCGGCCAAGCCGCTGGTCAACGACAGCGATGAAATCGCCGCCGGTGTCGGCGGTACCAGCGACCCGCTCAAAAGCATCGCCGACGACATCAGTGCCGCCTTTGGCGACCTGATCAGTTCCAACCAGATGACCGTACGCGGCAACGAGTTGTGGGTGGAGATCGAACTCAACTCCAGCCTGTTGTTCGCCAGCGCCGATGCGTTGCCCAGTGATCAGGCGTTCACCATCATCGACAAGGTGGCGGCAATCCTTAAACCGTTTGAAAACCCCATCCACGTGGAAGGCTTCACCGACAATTTTCCCATCAGCACCGCGCAGTACCCGACCAATTGGGAACTGTCCTCGGCCCGTGCGTCGAGCATCGTGCGCATGTTGGCCATGCAGGGTGTGAACCCGCAGCGGCTGGCGTCGGTGGGCTATGGTGAATTCCAGCCGGTGGCCAATAACGCCACAGTGGAAGGGCGTGCACGCAACCGCCGGGTGGTGCTGGTGGTGTCGCGCAACCTGGATGTACGACGCAGCCTGACCGGTACCGGCACGGCAAATGCAACACCGGATGCGGCGTTGAAGCGCGCTGGCACACAAACTGCACCGGCCCCTGCAAAGCCGCCGGTACGGGCAAGCTCCGTCAATTCTCCGTCACCGGCTCAATAACCTTATGCAATGTCTCGGTCGCGCCTGTGCCCACCGGGAGGAACCAACCGAATGAGAGTCTGGGCAGTTGCCAATCAAAAGGGTGGAGTCGGCAAGACCACCACTTCCATCGCCTTGGCCGGCTTGCTGGCCGAAGCGGGCAAGCGTGTGGTCGTGGTCGACCTCGACCCCCACGGGTCCATGACCAGCTATTTTGGCTACGACCCGGATGCGCTGGAACACAGCTGCTATGACCTGTTCCTGCACAAGGGCAGCGTGCCGGCGGATCTACCCGGGCAACTGCTGTTGCCCACCAGCAACGAGAGCATTTCACTGTTGCCGTCGAGCACTGCGCTGGCCACCCTTGAGCGTCAGTCGCCAGGGCAGAGCGGCCTGGGCCTGGTGATCGCCAAGACCCTGGCGCAACTGTGGCAGGACTTCGACTACGCGATCATCGACAGCCCGCCGTTGCTGGGCGTGCTGATGGTCAATGCCCTGGCGGCCAGCCAGCAATTGGTGATCCCGGTACAGACCGAGCACCTGGCCGTCAAAGGCCTGGAGCGCATGGTCAGCACCCTGGCGATGATCAACCGTTCGCGCAAACAGGCGCTGCCGTTCAGCATCGTGCCGACGTTGTTCGACCGCCGTACCCAGGCATCCCTTGGCACCTTGCGGGTATTGCGTGATGCCTACCCGGACACCATCTGGAACGGTTACATCCCGGTGGACACACGCCTGCGTGACGCCAGCCGTGCGGGGCTTACGCCGTCGCAGTTCGACGGCAAGAGCCGTGGCGTGCTGGCCTACCGTGCGTTGCTCAAGCATCTGCTGTCACAGCAGCTTGTGGCGCAGGTGGCGTGATGAACCGTCCTGTCGAATTCAAGACCCGACCGCAACTGGCGCTGGAATCCTACCTGGATGCCCTGCTGCAGGATGCGACGGACGAGGAACTGCCGGAACCGATTCTGGTACTGGAACCTGCTGTCGAGCCTGTCAGTACGCTGGACGAATTTCAGCAGGCCGTGATGCAAGAGCAGGCGCGCGATGCGCAGGTGGCGGAGGCTCCAGTCGTGGTGCCGATCACCCCTGCGGTGGTGGCGCCGGTGGTGGTCGAGCCGGTGGTGGAGGTGCACTTGCCGCCGAGTATCACGCCACCGCCGGTTACCGGTGACGGTCGCCCGGCGTGGGCGGCCGAGCCGTTCGAGTGCCTGCTGTTCGACGTCGCCGGCTTGACCCTGGCAGTGCCGCTGGTGTGCCTGGGCTCAATCTATTCGCTCGAAGGCCAGGAGCTGACACCGTTGTTCGGCCAGCCGGAGTGGTTCCTCGGCATCCTGCCCAGCCAGGCCGGCAACCTCAAGGTGCTGGACACCGCGCGTTGGGTGATGCCCGACCGCTACCGCGACGATTTTCGCCAGGGTCTGCAATACGTGATTTCGGTGCAGGGCTACGAATGGGGGCTGGCGGTGCATCAAGTCAGCCGCTCGTTGCGCCTGGACCCCAATGAAATCAAATGGCGCAGCCACCGTGGCCAGCGCCCCTGGCTGGCGGGCACCGTGATTGAACACATGTGCGCATTGCTGGATGTCGCCGAACTGGCAGAGTTGATCGCCAGCGGTGCGGTCAAGGCGATGCCTCAGAACACACGCAGTTGATTGAACAATAAGGGCCGTGCGGTTGCGCGGCGCACTAGTACACACGCCGTCGATAGCGGCACTTGAAGGGGTTACACGAATGAACAAGTCAGCGTCCGCACAAGGTTTGGATGATCCGATTCTGCAATGGGTTACCTTCAAACTCGACAACGAGACCTACGGTATTAACGTGATGCGCGTGCAGGAAGTGCTGCGCTACACCGAGATCGCTCCGGTACCGGGTGCACCAAGCTACGTGCTGGGCATTATCAACCTGCGTGACAATGTGGTGACGGTCATCGACACCCGCCAGCGTTTTGGCCTGGACACGGTTGAAGTCAGCGACAACACCCGTATCGTGATCATCGAAGCCGACAAGCAAGTGGTCGGGATCATGGTCGACAGCGTGGCCGAAGTGGTTTACCTGCGCCAATCGGAAGTGGAAACCGCGCCGAACGTCGGTAACGAAGAATCGGCCAAGTTCATCCAGGGCGTGTGCAACAAGAACAACGAACTGCTGATCCTGGTTGAGCTGGACAAGATGATGAGCGAAGAAGAGTGGTCGGAACTGGAGAGCATCTGATTGTTCCTTGAGGCGGCGGTGATTGTCCTGGCCCTGTTGTGGGCCGGGACCTTGGCGTTTGTACTGCGCTATATGCGTCAGCAACGGGAGTTGGCCTTGCAACAGGCCGAACGCGACGCCGTACGTGACCGGCGCATTCTGGAGCTGGTCAAGCGCGTGGATCATTACCAGCAGAGTGCGGTGCGGGTCGGTGATGAAGTGCACGAACTGCGCGCGATTCTCGGGCCTTTGCCGGATAAGTTGGTGCAGTTGGAACAGCGCGATCCTTCCAACCTGTCGTTTGCCCAGGCGGCCAAGCTGGTGGGGATGGGCGCGACGGTGGATGAGCTGACCCAGTCCTGCGGCTTGACCCAGGCCGAGGCGCAGTTGATGAGTAAATTGCACAAGAGCTGATTCGGTTGGCTGGGTTCAATGTGGGAGCGAGCTTGCTCGCGAAAAACCTCAACATGACGCGTGTTTCCTGATTAAGCGTGGTGCCTGTGGGTTTCTCGCGAGCAAGCTCGCTCCTACAGTCGGCATTGGGGGTTGCCCCTTCTACCTTTTGAGCATCAGTCAATTTTTCTCCTGCGACAGACTTTTCCTGTTCCCCAAGGGTCAACATCCTTCAAGCACCTTGACCCAGGAGATACCCCCAAATGACCACCCCCAAAGCCCTGTTGATCCTCCATGGCAAACAAGCCCTGAACGAGGACGTGCGTGCCGCTGTGCTGGCCCGACGTGAGCAGGGTTGGGAGCTGGCGGTGCGGGTGACCTGGGAGGGCGGTGATGCCCAGCGCCTGGTCCATGAAGCGCTGGCTGATGGTTACACCCACATCGTCGCCGGCGGCGGTGACGGCACGCTGCGTGATGTGGCCGAGGCCATGGCGCAGGCCAAGGCCGACGCCAGCCTGGTGCTGATGCCGCTGGGTACCGCCAATGACTTTGCCAAGGCTGCGGGCGTGCCGTTGGAGCCGGTCGGTGCCCTGGCGTTGCTGGACGTCGAGCCCAGGGCCATCGATCTGGGCCAGGTGGGCGGGCAGATTTTCCTGAACATGGCCACCGGCGGTTTCGGCAGCCAGGTGACGGCCAACACCTCCGAAGACCTGAAGAAAGTCCTCGGCGGCGCCGCTTACCTGTTCACCGGTTTGTCGCGCTTCAGCGAATTGAAGGCCGCCTACGGTGAATTGGAAGGTCCGGATTTCCACTGGAAAGGTGAATTGCTTGCGCTGGGCATCGGTAACGGTCGTCAGGCCGGCGGCGGGCATGTGCTGTGCCCCGGCGCACTGGCCGATGACGGGCTGTTGGACGTCAGCATCCTGCCGGCGCCCCAGGAAGTGGTCGGCACCCTGCGCGAGTTAATGAGCAATGGGTGGGAGCTGGACACCATGTTCGTCCGCGCGCGCCTGCCGTGGGTGGATATCAAGATGGCGCAAGGCTTGTATATCAACCTTGATGGCGAGCCGCTGGAGGGCGACGACCTGCATTTCGAAGCGCTGCCCAAGGCGCTGCGCGTGCACCTGCCGTTGGGTTCGCCGTTAGTCGTCCAGGCTGATGATTTGCTCACGCACGGCGAATAACACCAGGCCCGCCACGTCGAAAATCTGCAAACGCTTCATGATCTGCGAGCGGTGGGCTTCCACGGTCTTGATGCTCAAGCCCAGGCCGTGGGCGATTTCCCGGGTGGACTTGCCGCGTACGATCAAGCGCAAAATCTCCAGTTGCCGCGCCGTGAGGTTATGGCTGTGGGCAACGGGTGCGCTGGGGCCCTGGCTGCGGACCAGCGCCTGGTTGATCACCGTGTGGGCGATGGCGGGGCTCAGGTAGCGTTCGTTGTTACGCAGGGCCAGCAGGGCATGTTCCAGCTCGGTGGCGGTGGTGTCCTTGAGCAGGTAGCCGTGGGCGCCGGATTCCAGCGCGCGCATGATCAGGTCCGGCTCGGTGTGCATCGACAGAATCAGCACTTTGCACTTGGGGTAAAAGCGTTTGAGTTGCTGCAAGGCATCCAGCCCGCCGGTGTGCTTCATCGACAGGTCGAGCAGCACGATATCCGGCTGCAAGGCACTGTATTGCTCCACCAATTGCGCGCCATCGCTGGCTTCACCGATCACGTTGTAGCCGGGAATATCCAGAATCAGCGCACGCACACCGGCGCGAATCAGGGCGTGGTCATCCACCAGGAGTAAATTACAGATCACTCGAGAACCTTAGGGGCGCTGGCCCGTTCGAGAGCGCGCGGCGCCCAGGGGAAAAGTGCGTTGATGCGGGTGCCTTTGCCGGGCTGGCTGCTGATGGAAAAGGTGCCCCCCAGCTGGTGTGTTCTTTCACACATACCGGCCATGCCCCGTTGGCCTTCCCGGCCCGGGTCGGGAGCAGGCGAGAACCCCTGGCCGTCATCGCAGATTATCAGCGACAGGCCTTCAGGCAGACGTTGCAGGCGCACCAGCAGGTTGTGCGCCTTTGCATGGCGAAGCATGTTCGTCACCGCTTCCTGGGTGATGCGAAAGGCCGCCACGGCCATTTCTTCGGGGATGCCGGTGAGCCGTTGCTGGCACTCCAGGCTCCAGCACACCTGGGTGTTTTCCAGGGTCTTGAGCAGGTGCGCGCGCAGGCTGGCTTCCAGGCCCAGGCTGGTCAATTGGCGGGGGTTGAGGATGGCGGAGACGTCGCGCACCTTGGCCAGGGTTTCATTCAGGGTATTGCACAGCACCGAGCAATGGTTGTGCAGATCCGGGGGCAGGCGGCGCTGCAACCATTCGCTTTGCAGTTTGGCGGCGGTCAGCAGTTGGCCGATATCATCATGCAGTTCGCGGCTGAGCCGGTGACGTTCGTTCTCTTGAACTTGCAACAGGCGGTCGGCCAGCTCCTGGGGCTCGAACTTGATGGCCTTGCGCGAATGCCACTGTTGCAGGCCCACCGCTACCAGCGTGGCGAGGTTGAGCAGCAGGATCAGCAACGGCAGCGGCTCGTGCTGCAGATAGGCCCACAAGCTGGCCAGCAATGAGCACAGGCACAGCGCAAGGGTAAGGCGGCGCGCATGGCGGCGGGACACGGACCTGGCGATAAGTAACTTGAGACGGGCGAACATAGCGGATGGAGCCAATGAGGGTTCACTACGGGGAGGCCGGTTGACCGGGCTCTGTGTGGAGTCTGCTGCCAAATCGTCTTTAAACATAGTGAAGTTACATCACTTCGAGAGGGGGCATAGTACCACCCCCGCTTACCGTTGGTCGTCTGATTGGCTTTGGTCCACACAAATACTCTGGGCGTTAATCCCAGAGTTGAAAGTGGTAAGTTGTATTAACGAAGTTGGTTTGTATAGTTTATTGCGTTGATGGCTAATTGAAATTTACCCATTGCCTCCAAGCAGGTCGTTTTTAGATAACCAGGCAGTTAAATACGACCTGCACGAGCGCCTACGACCGGTGATGCACGTGCGGCGGCTTATGGCTCAAATCCTTTTGCGGAATCTGCAAGGCAACCGTGGCGATCAATGAAGTTTGCTCGCTTTCATCCAGGCTTAGTTCGCCGGTGCGTGTGTCGATCAGTTCCAGTTGCCAGGCCAGCAGGGTCAGGCAGTCATGCAGCGCATCCAGCGCTTCGTCATGCAACTGCAGGGGGCTTTGGGCATTGGCGATCAGATTTTGAAGATGCCCCGAGAACTCGCTGATAGCTTGCAGGGCCAGGCCATCGGCTTTTTCAGCCAGTTTGGCCAGGCTGGCTTTCATGCAGTCGATGGCGTCGCTGTCGTTGCGGATCAGATGCAGATGGCTCAAACACTCTTCGGACTTGCCCAAAAGCAGTTGAGCCTCGCTCAAGAAAGCGAGAAGTGCTGTTTGCCATTCGTTTGCGCTATTCATCATGCAAGTCTCCGCAACGTAAGGTCGGGTGATGAGATGTCGCACCGGGTGAATGGCTTAAAACTAGCGCTGAAATACGACTGGGACTTGTAGGTCGCTTCCGATGTTTTAGTAGGATGTTTATTGAAATGCTCACGAAAGTCGTATGTAGCCCCTGGTGTGCGGGATGACACGACTTCAGTTGCCGATACGTGAGTGCCTGAAAGGCCCGTGGGCCAACGGCTGGGGATGGCAAACAAAAGCCTGACTCCATTCATGCAATGAGAATGGCGTCACATTAATGGCTATTAGATATCGCGAATATCAGGTTGGACCTGATTGCGTATAGGGGAATCCCCTATATGGCGGAACTGCACGTTGATTCGACTGTCGCGCAAGGTGCCTTGCAACAGTGGTAAGGCACGAAGCAGTAAAGCATGATGTCAGTGTGACATCAATGAATTTACATGGCATTTTATCGGGGTCAAGGTCTGGCGCTTGCCGCCGATAACGTGCGTATACAACTGCACACCCTCTCAATGCGCCTGCGGCGTGTACACCAGGAGCTTTTAATGGCCGGCATTCTCGACACGGTAGATCAACGCACGCAATTGGTGGGTGAGAACCGCCTGGAAATTCTCATGTTCCGCCTCTTCGGACGGCAGTTGTTCGCGATCAACGTGTTCAAAGTGCAGGAAGTGCTGCAATTACCCAAGCTGACCCTGATGCCCCAGCGCCACCCGTTCGTGTGCGGGGTGGTCAACCTGCGTGGTCAGACCCTGCCGGTGATCGACCTGTCCCAGGCCATCGGTATGCGCCCTTTGGTGCCGGGCCCCAACAGCACCATCATCGTCACCGAGTACAACCGTTCGGTGCAGGCGTTTCTGGTGGGCGGCGTCGACCGCATCGTCAACATGAACTGGGAAGCCATCCTGCCGCCGCCGACCAGCGCCGGTCGCCAGCACTATCTCACCGCCATCAGCAAGGTCGATGACCAATTGGTGGAAATCATCGACGTGGAAAAGGTCCTCGCCGAGATCGTGCCTTATAACGCCAAGGTTTCGCGGGAAAAACTCGAAGACCCGGTGCTCGAACGTGCCCGTGGTCGCGAAGTGCTGCTGGTGGACGACTCCAACGTGGCCCTCTCGCAGTTGCGCGATACCCTCGGGCAGCTGGGCGTGAAGATGCACATCGCCAGCGACGGCCTCAAGGCGTTGAACATGCTCAAGGCCTGGGCCGACAGCGGCCAGGTGATGACCGATAAACTGCTGATGATCTTCACCGACGCTGAAATGCCCGAGATGGACGGCTACCGCCTCACCACTGAAATCCGCAACGACCCGCGCCTGCGCGGCCTCTATGTGGTGCTGCACACCTCGCTGTCGGGCAGCTTCAACGAGTCGATGGTGAAGAAGGTCGGCTGCGACAATTTCCTCTCCAAATTCCAGCCGGACAAGCTGGTGGATGTAGTACGCCAGCGACTGATGTTGGACGAAGTGCCCGCCTGACCTTAGGATGACACTTTGTTTCCCAGGAAGGCAGGCCCATGCTTCGTCTCAGCGCGTTGTACCGTTACCCCCTTAAATCCGGCAAGGCCGAAGCCTTGCAGCACATCGGCCTGGATAAACTCGGCCTGCAAGGGGATCGACGCTGGATGCTGGTGGACGAAGCCAGTGGGCGGTTCCTGACGCAGCGGGCTGTGGCGAAGATGAGCCAATTGTCGGCGCTGTGGAATGACGCAGGCGGCCTGACCCTGAGTTCGCCGGGCTACTCGACGTTGGACGTTGTGTTGCCCGATGGCGCCAGCGAACTGCGCGGCGTGACCATCTGGCGCGACACCCTGCGCGTGCCGGATGCCGGCGATGAGGCCGCTGCCTGGGTCAGCGAGTTTATTGGCAAGCCGACGCGCCTGGTGCAACTGCCACTGGAGCGTGCGCGCACTACCGAAGCCGGCTACGGCAAGGATGACGACAAGGTCGGTTTTGCCGACGGCTATCCGTTGCTGCTGATCGGCCAGGGCTCCCTGGACGACCTGTGTGAAAAGATCGGCCGCCCGATGGAGATGCTGCGTTTTCGTCCCAACCTGGTCATCGAAGGCGCCGAGGCCTTTGCCGAAGATGGCTGGAAGCGCTTGCGCATCGGCGACGTGGAGTTTCGGGTGGTCAAACCGTGCTCGCGGTGCATCCTCACCACCGTCGACCCCCAGACCGGTGAGCGCAGCCCCGACCGCGAACCCTTCGCGACACTTCAGGCCTATCGCAATACCGAGAAGGGCGCGATGTTCGGCCAGAACCTGGTCAACGATGGCATTGGGCATCTGGAAGTCGGTATGCCGGTGGCCATCCTGGAATAAAAAATGCCCGTCTCGCAGGAGACGGGCATTTTTTTGTATCGGGTATCGCTTAGCCGCGGTATTCACACAGGTAAGCGGTGTCCACGGCGACCTTCAACTGGAACTTGCTGTTGGCCGGTACGTTGAACTGGCTGCCGGCGGCGAAGGTTTCCCACTCGGCGTCGGGCAGTTTGACGATCAGGGCGCCGGAGACAACGTGCATGATTTCACGTTGGGCGGTGCCGAATTCGTATTCACCCGGAGCCATTACGCCGATGGTCGCCGGACCTTCCGCGGTGCCGAAAGCGATCGACTTGACGGTGCCGTCGAAGTATTCGTTGACTTTGAACATGGGTGAATCCTCAAAAAAGGGTCAAGGCTTACGCTAACCACTGTAGGAGCGAGCTTGCTCGCGAAGATCGTTAACGATAACGCAGCGCATCCGGTTAAACGCGGTGCTCTCAGGTTTTTCGCGAGCAAGCTCGCTCCTACAGGTGGGCAGCATCAAGGAAAGTGGTTGTCCAGTATGCCCAAGGCTGTGGACGCTGCCTAGACCGGCAAAATCAACGGCAACAGGCGCGCGGTGTTGCGTGCATCCTCCAAGGCCCGATGCTGCTGGCCATTGAACTGCATCCCCGCCAATTGCAGCGCACCATTGAGCCCCAGGGGCTTGTCCAGGCGCCGGGCCTTGGCAAAGCGTTGCTTGAGGTTCACATGGGGCGTTTGCCCCAGTGCGCTGGCCAGGCCATGGCGCTGCCACTCCAGCTCAAGCTGCACGCGATCATAGTCACCCCAGCTGGCCCAGCCTTCCAGGCGTGCCTGGTGCTGGCCCAGCCAGCGTTCGAACAGCGGCCACACCTCGGTGATCGGTGTGGCTGCGTCAATATTGGCCTGGGTGATATGGGTCAGTTGGCGGCAAAAGGGCGTCAGCAACGGCCGTCGCAGTGGCCGCACAAAGCGCTGAAAGTGATCCAGTTCGCGGCCCTGGCGGTTGACCAGGCTGGCGCCGATCTCGATGACTTCCATCTCCGTCACGGGCCAGCCGCCGTCATCCGTTGTGGCTTCAAGGTCAATAATCAGCCAATGAGGCATGGTGCAGGTTCCCGTACTCGTCCCTTTCTGTTGGGGATAGAGCGTAGCCCGGCCCTGTAGTTCCGCCTAGGGGCGTTATTCGATCTGTAGCAAAACCTGACGATTGCGCACTTGATCGCCCGCCATGACCTGTACGGCCTTGACGATGCCGTCGATACCGGCCTTCAGCGGGTGCTCCATTTTCATCGCTTCGAGTACCAGCAACAGCTGGCCCTGGGTGACCGTGTCGCCGACGCTGACCTGGATGTCGACAATCGCGCCATCCATCGGCGCCTTGATCGTGCCGCTGCTGGCATCCACCTGGCGGCTGGCGACTTGCTGGGTGCGGTTGCTCACCTGCACGCCGGGTAGCCACAGCCGGGTAGCGTCGAGAGCGTAGGGAACACATCGGCGAATGCCGTTGAGCACCAGGGTGGCCCAGCGACCGTCGGTGGTGAGTTGCAGGTCATCTGCACTCAGGGTGTGGATTTGGCCATTGACCTCCAGGCGATAAGTGCACGGGACATGGGCGGTGTTACGCCATCCTGCCAGGCCTTGGGGATGCTGGTCGGCGCTGTGTCGGTAAAACAACGCCGCTGCCAGGCTGAGCTGTTCAACCGATGGCGCCTGGGGCGCTATCTGGCCGAAGTGTTCGGCGATAAAGGCGGTGCTGAACTTGCCGGCGATAAAATCCGGCTGTTTGAGCAAATCCACCAGGAACCGCTGATTGGTGGTGACACCCAGTAGCACGGTGTCTTCCACGGCCCGCAGCAACTTTCGGCGGGCTTCTTCGCGGGTGGCGCCGTGGGCGATGATCTTGCCCAGCATCGGGTCGTAGAACGGGCTGATGGTTTCGCCTTCGCGTAGGCCATGGTCGATGCGCGCGCAGGCGGCGGGCTCCCAACGCAACACGTCACCGGTTTGCGGCAGGAAGCCCTGGGCCGGGTCTTCGGCGTACAGGCGCACTTCCATGGCGTGGCCGGTCAGGGTCACCTGTGATTGGGTGAGTGGCAGCGGTTGGCCGGCGGCGATCTGCAACTGCCAGTCCACCAGGTCAAGGCCGGTGATCAGCTCGGTCACCGGGTGTTCGACTTGCAGGCGCGTGTTCATTTCCAGGAAATAAAACCGGCCATTGCGGTCGAGCAGAAACTCCACGGTACCGGCGCCGACGTAGCTCACTGCACGCCCTGCCTTGAGTGCCGCGTCGCCCATGGCCTGGCGCAGTTCCGGCGTCATCACTGGGCAGGGCGCTTCTTCGATGACTTTCTGATGGCGGCGCTGGATAGAACAGTCGCGCTCGCCCAGGTAGATCAGGTTGCCATGGCTGTCGCCAAACAGTTGCACCTCAACGTGGCGCGGTTCGATCAGGGCCTGCTCAAGGATCAGTTCGTCGCTGCCGAACGCGTTCATCGCCTCGGAGCGCGCCGTGCGCAGTTGTTCCAGCAGTTGGCCAGGTTGGTGCACCAGGCGCATGCCGCGCCCACCGCCACCGGCGCTGGCCTTGATCATCAGCGGGAAGCCGATGCGCTCGGCTTCCTGTTGCAGCGTGGCGTCGTCCTGGGCGCTGCCTTGGTAACCGGCGATGCAGGGTACGCCGGCGTCGAGCATGGCGAGTTTGGACAGGCGTTTGCTGCCCATCAGTTCAATGGCCTCGACGCTGGGGCCGATGAAGGTGAGATTGGCCTGCTGGCAGGCGCGGGCGAAGTCGGGGTTTTCCGAGAGGAAGCCGTAGCCGGGGTGGATGGCGTCGGCGCCGGTGAGTTGGGCCGCGTTAAGGATGGCAGGGATGTTCAGGTAGGACTGCTGCACCGGCGCCGGGCCTATGTTTACGGCTTCGTCGGCCATCTGCACGTGCAGGGCATCGGAATCTGCCTCGCTGTAGACAGCTACGGTGCGATAGCCCAGTGCCTGGGCGGTGCGCTGGATGCGGCAGGCGATTTCGCCGCGGTTGGCGATGAGGATCTTGGTGAATGTGGGCATTGGGTTATCCCTTGATGAATGTGGCGTGTGTTGGGGCCTCTTCGCAGGCAAGCCAGCTCCCACATTTGAAATGTGTGCCCCTGTGGGAGCTGGCTTGCCTGCGATGGCGTCATCGAGACCAACTCGGCTTTCGCTTCTGCACAAACGCCTGCGTCCCCTCGACCCCTTCTTCACTCCTCACCGCCTCGGCAAACCACTGCGCCCCACGGTCCAATACGTCGTCAAGCGGTTCATCCACGCTTGCCAGCAACAAGGCTTTGGTTCGCGCATTGGCCCCCGGCGCACACTGCAACACCTGGCCCAACACTTCATCCAGCCGCTGCGCCAGTGCCTGCGCATCGTGCTCGACAAAATGCACCACCCCCAATCGGCCAGCCTCAATGCCATCAAACCGCGCCGCCGTCAGCGCCAGCCTGCGTGCCTGGGTCAAGCCGATGCGCTTGACCACAAACGGCGCAATCTGCGCCGGCAACAACCCCAGGCTGGTCTCCGGCAAGCCAAACTGCGTTTTGTGGTCAGCGATTGCAATATCGCTCACACACGCCAACCCAAACCCACCGCCCAGCACCGCGCCTTGCAGCACTACGACCACCACCTGCGGCAGCGCTTGAACCTCTTGCAGCAAGGTGCCAAACGCGCGGTTCAGCGCTTGTAACTGATCCCCCGCACCGACCAGGTCCTTCACATCGGCCCCCGCACAGAAATGCCCCCCCGCACCGCTGATCACCACGGCGCGCACCTGACTGTCCAACTGCGCCAGTACCGCTCGCAGTTCATTGACCATTTCAAGGCTCATCGCATTGCGGCATTCGGGCCGGTTGAGGGTGATGTGCAGCACGCCGTTATGGGCTTCCAGCAGCAGGGTACTCATGGCTTTTTACCGGGCAGGGTGCCCATCAGTTTGCAGATGATGCCCAGCATGATCTCGTCGGCACCGCCGCCAATCGATACCAGGCGCACGTCACGGTAAGCGCGGGCCACCGGGTTGTCCCACATAAAGCCCATGCCGCCCCAATATTGCAGGCAACTGTCGCTGACCTCACGGCCCAGGCGCCCGGCCTTGAGCTTGGCCATGGACGCCAGGCGGGTCACGTCCTGGCCCTTGATGTATTGCTCGGTAGCCTGGTAGACCAGAGCGCGCAGGCATTCGATTTCGGTGGCCAGTTCAGCCAGGCGAAAGTGGATCACCTGGTTGTCGATCAGCGCCTTGCCGAAGGTCTGGCGCTCTTTGCAGTATTCGATGGTGCTGTCGATGCAGTACTCCAGGCCCTTGATCATATTGGCCGCGCCAAACAGGCGTTCTTCCTGGAACTGCAACATTTGCATCATGAAGCCTGCGCCTTCATGGCCGATGCGATTGCGCTGCGGTACACGCACGCCGTCGAAGAACACCTGGGCGGTTTCGGAGCTGTGCATGCCGAGCTTTTCCAGGGGCGGGCTGACGCTGATGCCCGGGCTGTTCATCGGCACCATGATCAGCGACTTGTTGATATGCGGCTTGTCGTCGGACGTGTTGGCGAGCAGGCAGATAAAGTCGGCGCTCGGCGAGTTGGTGATCCACATCTTGCTGCCGTTGATCACATAGTCATCACCGTCCTTGCGCGCATGGGTCTTGAGCCCGGCCACGTCGGAGCCGGCGCCGGTTTCCGACACGCCGATGCAGCCGACCTGTTCACCGCTGATGGCCGGGCGCAGGAACTCTTCACGCAATTGATCGGAGCCGAAGCGAGCCAGGGCCGGGGTGCACATGTCGGTCTGCACGCCGATGGACATGGGGATGCCGCCACAGCGAATGCTGCCGAACTCTTCGGCGGCGACGATGGAGTAGCTGTAATCCAGGCCCATGCCGCCGAACTGCTCCGGCTTGGAAATGCCCAGCAGGCCCAGGTCACCGGCCTTGCGGAAGATCTCGTGAATGGGAAAGCGCCCGGCTTTTTCCCACTCATCGACATGGGGGTTGATCTCGCGGTCGACAAAGGCGCGCACGGTGCGGCGCAGTTCCTGATGTTCCTGGGTGAAGATCATTTTTATTGTTCTCCTGATTAGAATCGCGCCACGCCAAAGCTGTTCGGTTGCAGTTGCCGTGCTTGCGCCTCATGGCAAATATCCAGCAAGAAGCCCAAGAGTGTGCGGGTATCCCGGGGATCAATCAGTCCGTCATCCCACAGGTTGGCGCTGCCGTAGAGCGCGGTGGACTGGCTGTCGAGCTTTTGCGCAGTGACCTGTTCGAGCATGTCCAGCACCTTGGGGTCGGGCACCAAACCGTCTTTCAACTGCTTGGCCTCGGTGACGATACGCAGCACCTTGCCGGCCTGCGCACCGCCCATCACTGCCGTGCGGCTGTTGGGCCAGGCGAAGATAAAGCGGGGGTCGAGGCCGCGCCCGCACATGGCATAGTTACCGGCACCGTAGGAGCCGCCGACCACCACCGTGAGCTTGGGCACGCGGGCATTGGCCACCGCCTGGATCATCTTCGCGCCGTGCTTGATCACCCCTTGCTGTTCGGACTCGGTGCCCACCATGAAACCGGTGGTGTTGTGCAGGAACAGCAGCGGCGTATGGCTCTGGTCACACAGCTGGATAAATTGCGCGGCCTTGCTCGCGCCCTTGGGCGTGATGGGGCCGTTGTTGCCGATCACGCCGACGGCGCGGCCCTGGATATGCAGGTGGCCGCAGACGGTATGGGCATCGAACTCGCTTTTGAACTCCAGGAAGTGGGAGGCATCGGCCAGGCGCGCGAGGATTTCGCGCACGTCGTAGGGTTTTTTCGGGTCGTCGGGAATCAGCCCCAGCAACTCGTCGATGGGGTACAGCGGCTCCGCATAGGCGGTTTTTGCGGCGGGTGGCAGCCGGTCATTCCACGCCAGCAGGCCGACAATTTCTCGCACGATACGCACGCCATCGGCGTCATTTTCTGCCAGGTATTCAGCGGTACCGGCGGTTTGTGCGTGCATCTGCGCACCGCCCAATTCTTCGTCACTGGCGACTTCGCCGGTAGCGGCCTTGAGCAGTGGTGGCCCGGCCAGAAACAGTTTGGCCTTGCCGCGTACCACCACCACGTAATCCGACAAACCCGGCTGATAGGCACCGCCTGCGGTGGCCGAGCCGTGCACCACGGTGATCTGCGGCAGGCCCATGGCTGACATGCGCGCCTGGTTGGCAAAGCTGCGCGCGCCTTCGACGAAAATCTCGGCGGCATAATTGAGGTTGGCGCCACCGCTTTCGGCGAGAGTCACCACCGGTAGTTTGTTCTCCATGGCGATCTGTTGCAGGCGCAGGGATTTCTTCAGGCCCGAGGGCGAAATGGTGCCGCCCTTGATCGCGCTGTTGTTGGCCACCACCAACATGCGTACGCCGCTGACATAACCGATGCCGGCGATCAGCCCGCCACCGGCGGCGCTGCCGTCCTTGTCGTCGTGGAGTTTGTAGCCGGCCAGGCTGGCCAGCTCCAGAAACGGTGCGCCGGGGTCCAGCAACAGGTTGAGGCGTTCGCGGGGCAGCAATTGGCCGCGCTTGTCGAACTTGGGCCTGGCTTCCTCTGCCTTCGCCAGCAGGTTGTGTTCCAGTTGGTGCAGCTGGGCGATGGCGGCCAGCATGGCGGCGCGGTTTTGCGCGAACTGTGGGCTGTGGGGGTCAACCAGGGTTTCAATCGTCGGCATGGTGTTATTGCTCCGTCTTGAGCACATCCGGCAGGTAGGCACGGTGGAACCCATTGAAGGGTTGGCTCGGCGCTTGCGCCTTGTGCAGCGGCCACGCCCGGCTGCCCAGGCTGGCGGCGCCGTCAATGCGCAAGGTGCTGCCGCTGACAAAGGCCGCAGCCGGGCTGAGCAGAAAAACGATGGCCGCGCTGACTTCCGACTCGGTGCCGATACGCTTGAGCGGCACATGCTCGCGCAAGGTCGGGATCACGGCCTTGAACGCGCCTTCATAGGTATCCATGCCGCTGGAGGCGATCCAGCCGGGCGCCACGGCGTTGACGCGCACCCCGGCATAGCCCCATTCAAACGCGGCGGTCTTGGTGAAGTTATCCATGCCCGCGCGTGCTGCGCCGGAGTGGCCCATGCCGGGCATACCGCCCCACATGTCGGCGAGCATGTTGACGATCGATCCACCGTGCTTGCTCATCGACTGGTTAAACACCTCCCGCGCTACCAGAAAACCACCCACCAGGTTGGTGCGCAGTACGGTTTCAAATCCCTTTTGGTTGATGGCGGCCAGGGGCGAGGGGTATTGGCCGCCCGCGTTATTGACCAGGCCATGGATGGCGCCATGGTCGTGCAGGATCTGCGTGACCAGCGCTTTCACCGCTTCTTCATCACGAATATCACAGACATGCCAATGGGCGACGCCGCCATCTTCGGCAATTTCCGCCGCGACCTTTTGCAGTTTTTCCGGCTTGCGCCCCACCAGGATCACGCAGGCACCAAGGGCCGCCAGCTCATGGGCGGTGCAGCGGCCAATGCCACTGCCGCCTCCGGTGACAATCACGGTTTGCCCCTTAAACAGGTCGGCTTTGAAGATCGATTCGAAGGCCACGGCGACGGTCCTTTAGGTGAGTTGGTCGGCAATGTGTTGCGGCACGGCGATGGGGATTTCCAGCAGTTGCTGAGCGAAGGCTTTGCCTTGCGGGTCGCTGCGCAGGCTGGCGATACCGCCGCCGCCCAGGGCGTTTTCCAGCAGGAAATTCAGGCTGTGGCTGCCGGGCAAGTACCAGCGCTCGACGCGGCCATGGATCGGGTCGAGCACGTGGTCCATCCAGTCGACGATCACCTCCCGGGTCAGCGTTTCGGCGATCCATGGCAGGTAGTCAGGGTGGCGGGCGATCACGCCGATATTGCTGTGGTTGCCCTTGTCTCCGGAGCGCGCCACGGCGAGTTTCACCAGGGGCACACTGGCATCGGCGCGGCCCTGTGGTTTGGGCGGTTCGATGGGGGCAGCGGGTGTGCGTATGGGGAGCGCGGCAGGCAGCTCGACGGCGTGGCGTTGGCCTTGATAATCGATGCTCACTGCACAGGCCGCCTTGTCGATCAGGAATGAAAACAGCCGAATCAACGGGTAGACCGCAGGCCGCCCGCCGACGATGCCGGTGAGCCCGGGCGCCATGCCGGTGGCTGCTTGCGCGATCTCGCGGGCGAACAGTACCAGGGCCTGTTTGCTCGGGTGCCGCACGGCCAGTTTCATCACCACTTCGCGGCAATCCTCACGCCGGGCATGGGCGCCGTAGGTGGCTTCGCTGCCCAGCAGTTCGACATTGACGTCGGTGTAGGGCGCCCAACCGCGCTGGTCGAACAGCTGCGCGGTCTTGTTGATGAGCGCCTGGCTGACCCGTTCGGCCTTGGCCACCGCATCGATCCCGGCGAGCAGGCAACTGGCGGTGCAGCGGAAGCCATCAGGGTAGGTGGCGCTGACTTTGTACTGGTCGGTGGGGGGCAGCCCCTTGGCGCCGTGCACCCGCACACAATGCTTGCCTTGCTGCTGCAATTTGACCTGGCTGAAATCGCAGATCACATCCGGCAGCAGGTAGGCGCGCGGATCACCGATTTCATACAGCAACTGCTCGGCGACGCTGAGTTCACTGATCAGGCCGCCGCTGTCTGCGACTTTGTTGACAGTAAACTGGCCGTCGGCGCTGACTTCGACGATGGGGAAGCCGATGTGCTCGTAGTCCGGTACGTCGCGCCAATCGGTGAAGTTGCCGCCGGTGCACTGGGCACCGCATTCGATGATATGCCCGGCCAGGGCGGCCTGGGCCAGGTGATCGTAGTCTTGCCATGACCAGTTGAATTCATGCACCAGCGCTGCGCTGACCACCGCGCTGTCGACCACCCGGCCGGTGATGACGATGTCGGCGCCGAGCCCCAGGGCCTGGGCAATGCCCGGCGCGCCGAGGTAGGCATTGGCGGACACGCACATGGGGGGCAGCGGGGCGCCGTTGAACATGTCGGTGATGTTGGGCAGGTGTTTGAGTTGGGGTTGCAGATCATCGCCGAGCAATACCGCGATTTTCAGGGCGATGCCGGCCTGGTCGCAGGCCGTTTGCAGGGCGGCGGCGCAGGCCTGAGGGTTGATGCCGCCGGCATTGCTGATTACGCGGATGCCCTGGCGCTGGATATCCGCCAGCAAGGGCGTGAGGACCTCGACAAAGTCCGTGGCGTAACCGGCCTTGGGGTCTTTCATGCGTGCGCCGGCAAGGATCGACATGGTGACTTCCGCCAGGTAGTCGAACACCAGGTAATCCAGAGCGCCGCCGTGCACCAACTGAGCGGCCGCCGTGCAGGTATCGCCCCAAAAGGCGCTGGCGCAGCCGATACGAACCGTCTTGCTCATGAGAAATCCTTCCTCCAGGGGCTGGCGTCGAGACTACCAAGCAAGCGCTTGGTTTGTAAACTATGCGCACAAGTTTTACCCAAGCGCTTGCTTGGGTGACGGCCACGGCCTAAATTGCCGCCCAAGACGTCAGCACAAGTAAAGGAGAGCAGCATGGATGAGCACAAAGCCCTGGGGGTGATGCGCGCCATGGTCGACGGTGGCCGATTGACCGACCCTGAGAGCGCCCGCGGCAAATTGCTGCAAACTGCGGCTCACCTGTTTCGCAACAAGGGTTTTGAGCGCACCACCGTGCGCGACCTCGCCAGCGCTGTGGGCATCCAGTCGGGCAGCATCTTTCATCACTTCAAAAGCAAGGACGAGATCCTGCGGGCGGTGATGGAAGAAACCATTCACTACAACACCGCGATGATGCGCGCTGCCCTGGAGGAGGCGAGCACGGTGCGCGAGCGTGTGCTGGCGCTGATTCGCTGCGAGTTGCAGTCGATCATGGGGGGCAGTGGTGAGGCCATGGCGGTGCTGGTCTACGAATGGCGCTCGCTGTCGGCCGAAGGTCAGGCTCAGGTGCTGGCCTTGCGCGACGTTTATGAAGATATCTGGTTGCAGGTATTGGGTGAGGCCAAGGCCGCCGGCTATATCCGCGGTGATGTGTTTATCACTCGGCGTTTCCTGACGGGCGCGTTGTCCTGGACCACCACCTGGTTCCGTACCCAGGGCAGCCTGACCCTTGAAGAATTGGCCGAAGAGGCGCTGCTGATGGTGTTAAAGGCTGACTGAGGCGCGCGCTATTAATTTGAGGGCGAACGTTGTCTCCCCCGTTAAAAACGCCTAGCTTAGCGCCATCAATCTATTCAACGGTGTGTGCCTCAATGTTTTTGCCATGGCGGCTGGCTGCAGGACTGACTCTTTGGGCACTGGGCACCGCCGTGTGGACGCAGGCGCAGGCTGCGCAGTTGGTGAGGGTCGGCGCGGCGCATTTTCCGCCCTACACCGTTAGGCCTGAGCAGGGAGCCGACACCGGTCTGCTGCCGCAATTGATCGAGGCCCTGAACGCTGCGCAAACCGACTACCAGTTTGTATTGGTGCCCACGTCTATCCCACGGCGTTTCCGCGATTTCGAGCAAGGCCGGGTCGACATGGCTATTTTCGAAAATCCGTCCTGGGGCTGGCGGGAGATTGCCCATACCAGCGTCGACATGGGCCTGGAAGATGCAGAAATCTTCGTCGCCCAACGTCAGCCCGGGCGCGACGAAAGCTATTTTTCCGACCTTGCCGGCAAGCGTCTGGCAGTCTTCAGCGGCTATCACTACGCCTTCGCGGGCTTCAACCCCGACCCCAAGAACATGGCCCAGCACTTCAATGCCACCTTGACCTATTCCCATGACAGCAACCTGCTGATGGTTGCGCGTGGGCGGGCCGATATTGCCCTGGTGACGCGTTCGTACTTGAGTGATTTTATGGTGCGCAACGCGGACATGGCCGGGCAATTTCTGGTGTCCGAGCGCGTCGACCAGGTGTATCACCATTACGCGTTGCTGCGGCCCAGGGCGCCGATCACGGCAGAGGCGTTTGCCGCATTGCTCAAGGGATTGAGGGACAATGGGCAGATGCTGAAGATTTTCGAGCCGTATCGCATTGATCTGACGCCGGTGCCCTGAGGGGGATTTGCACAAGTTTTTGATGGGCCGCGGGACCTTGCTCCCGATGGCGGGCTCAGGGCCGGCCAGGATGCTGGACTTTGATCGAGTGCATATCCGTTATTTGGGTCACGGCTGATATTGGTTCCGCTTTTACAGCGGGTCACTTTTGGAAAAGAGCCCCAAAAGTAACCAAAAGGGCTCTTGCCCCACCACTCGGCACCTCGCTTAGGCTCGGTGTGCCCGTAATCCGCCATGGATTTGGGGGGCCGCCGCCACGCGCCATCCATGGCGCGGGGCGGCTAAACCGGCATCCTTGCCGGTTTACCCCCCAAATCCATGGCGGATTACGGCCAGCGTGGTTTGACGGGGCGCCTAAGATCAAGATCAAAAGCAGATCAAGAGCAAGAGCGGCTCGCTTCGCATCGTGGTTACCGATACCCGCGCCGCTCTTTCCACACTATATGTTTATGCCGCGTTCAAACCCTGCGCGCAAACGTATCGCTATGGCTGCCCGACACTTTGCGGCAATGCACGAGTGCATCGCGAATCATGAAGTTCACCAGCGTCGGCGAAACCCCCAATTCCTTGGCAATGTCTTTCTGCGGCACGCCATGCAGGCGATACATCTCGAACGCATAGCGGGTGCGCTGGGGCAGTTCTGTCAGGGCGTCGGCGATGTTTTCCAGGGTGTTGAAGTTGATGTGGGAGGTTTCCGGTGAAGCGCCGTGAATAACCACATTCAAGCCTTCCTCTTCTGTGCCCGAGTATTTGAGCTCCAGCGCTTGCTTGCGGTAGTGATCGATCGCCAGGTTGCGCACGATCTGGAACAGGTAGCTCAGCTGGGCCTTGAACGATGAAGTGATCGTCGGTGCCGACTGCAAACGGAAGTAGGCGTCCTGCACTACGTCTTCGGCACGGGAGCGGCACCCAGTAATGCGTGCGGCGATCTTCACCAGTATCAGTCGATTGTCTACGAATGCCTGGAGAAGGGGTGAATCGCACCTGCCTGTGGATACTTGTTCCGTCATGGAAATCACCTTGCTGCTAATAGGTTTGGGGAGGGCATCCTTGCTGAGGCCTCCTACACATCGGGCAACAAATTATGCTGAATGATAATGATTGTCAAATGAGAAGGCGAACTAATCTTATGCCTTTGTGGAAGGTGTGAACCACGTCTCGCTCGCCGGCTGCGACTAATTATTTGCCGGGGCCGTCCGTTCTTCTGGGTGACAGGCTTGTTAACAAACGGCCAAGGATCAGCACCCGCAGGAGGACCAGATGGGTTTTTATCGTGCATTGGGCATGTGTCAGTTTGGAGCGCTTGCGTGATGAATACGCCCACCCGGCTGCGTCTGTTTTGCCTGCCCCACTCAGGCGCCAGCGCCTCGGTCTATGCACGCTGGCGCCGCGTTCTGCCGGATTGGTTGCAGGTATGCCCGCTGGAATTACCCGGGCGCGGCAGGCGCATGGACGAGCCGTTGCAGCGCAATATCAAGGCACTGGCGGCGCAACTGGCGGAGGAAATCAGCCGTGACCTCAACGGCCCTTATGTCTTGTTCGGTCACAGCCTGGGTGGGCTGTTGGCATTCGAGTTGGCCCATGCCTTGAGCGCGCGCAATGTGCCTGCGCCGCTGGCGTTATTCGCTTCAGGCACGGCTGGCCCGGCGCGGCGCGATGTCAGTGAATACGCCATCGAAAAGACCGATGCCCAACTCATCGCCCGCCTGCGCGAATTGCAGGGCACTGCCGAGGAAGCCCTGGCCAACCCCGAGTTGATGCAGTTGATGTTGCCGATCCTGCGCGCCGACTTCCTGCTGTGCGGCAGCTTCATCTACGGCGAGCGCGAGCCGCTTGGCCTGCCGATTCATGTGTTTGGCGGCAAGCAGGACAGCGTGCGCGCCGACCAGTTGCTCGACTGGCAACTCGACGCCGCCAGCGGTTTTTCTCTGGACATGTTCGACGGCCACCACTTCTTTCTCGTACAGCACGAAAGCGCCGTATTGCGTTGCCTGCGACGCTATGCCGACGAGCACCTGACGCGCTGGCGCATCGGCGCGGCGCGGCAACTCGCCGCCGGCTGAACCTCACCGACTTCCCGAATTTCCCGTAAGCCGATTTCAGGCAGGAACCCCCATGATGGACGCCTTCGAACTCCCCCGCACTTTGGTCCAGTCCCTTCAACGCCGCGCCGCGCAGACACCGGATCAGGTCGCGCTGCGCTTCCTTGCCGAAAGCGCCGAGCACAGCGTGGTACTCAGCTACCGCGACCTGGACCAACGCGCCCGCACCATCGCCGCCGCCTTGCAAGCCAAAGCCGGTCAGGGTGAACGGGCGGTGCTGCTGTTTCCCAGCGGCCCGGACTACGTCGCGGCGTTCTTTGGGTGCCTGTACGCCGGGGTGATCGCGGTGCCGGCTTATCCGCCGGAGTCCACGCGCCGCCATCATCAGGAGCGCCTGCTATCGATCATCAGCGATGCCGAACCGCGCCTGTTGCTGACAATCGCCAGCCTCAGCGAGGACCTTGCGCAGATTGAAAATGCGCCGCCGGTATTGAGCGTGGACACCCTGGATGCACAGCAGGCCGAGCACTGGGTGGAATCTGAGCTGCAAGCAGACGACATCGCCTTCCTGCAATACACCTCGGGCTCCACCGCCTTGCCCAAGGGCGTGCAAGTCAGTCACGGCAACCTGGTGGCCAATGAAGTGCTGATCCGCCGAGGCTTCGGCATCGACCTCAACCCCGATGACGTGATCGTCAGCTGGCTGCCGCTGTACCACGACATGGGCCTGATCGGAGGCCTGCTGCAACCGATTTTCAGCGGTGTGCCCTGTGTGTTGATGTCGCCAGCCTATTTTCTCGGCCGGCCGTTGCGTTGGCTGGAAGCGATCAGCGAATACGGTGGCACCATCAGCGGCGGCCCGGATTTCGCCTACCGTCTGTGCAGCGAGCGGGTCAGTGAGTCGGCCCTTGAACGTCTGGATTTGAGCCGCTGGCGCGTGGCCTATTCCGGTTCCGAGCCGATTCGCCTCGACACCCTGGAGCGCTTCGCAGAAAAATTCGCCGCCTGCGGTTTCACCCCGAACAACTTCTTCGCCTCCTACGGCCTGGCCGAAGCGACCCTGTTTGTTGCCGGTGGCACCCGTGGATGCGGCATTCCCGCCATGCGCGTGGACGAGCAAGCGCTGGCCGCCAACCGTGCCGAACCGGGGCAGGGCACTGCGATCATGAGTTGCGGCACCAGCCAGCCGGACCACGCCGTACTGATCGCCGACCCCCATACCCTCACCGAGCTTGCCGACAACTGCGTCGGTGAACTCTGGGCCACGGGCCCGAGCATCGCCCACGGCTACTGGCGCAACCCCGAAGCCAGCGCCAAAACCTTTGTCCAACACGCCGGCCGCACCTGGCTGCGCACCGGTGACTTGGGTTTCATCCGCAACGGCGAGGTGTACATCACCGGTCGCCTCAAAGACCTGCTGATCGTGCGCGGTCACAACCTCTACCCCCAGGATATTGAGCAAACCATCGAGCGCGAAGTGGAGGTGGTGCGCAAAGGTCGCGTCGCTGCGTTTGCCGTGAATGATCAGGGCCTGGAAGGCATTGGCATCGCTGCAGAAATCAGCCGCAGCGTACAGAAAATCCTGCCGCCAGAAGCGCTGATCAAGGCGATCCGCCAGGCCGTGGCCGAGTCCTGCCAACAAGCCCCGAGCGTGGTAGTGCTGCTTAACCCCGGTGCGCTGCCGAAGACGTCCAGCGGCAAGGTACAGCGTGCAGCCTGCGCACTTCGCCATGCCGATGGCAGCCTCGACAGCTACGCGCAGTTCCCGGGAGTACAGGAGGCAGCGAGCGGGGCGGCGCTGGCGTGCGAGGTGCAACAACAAATCGCGGCGATCTGGTGCGAGCAACTGCAACTGCCCAACGTGGCCGCCGACGATCATTTCTTCCTGCTCGGCGGTAACTCCATCAGCGCCACCCAAGTGGTCGCCCGCCTGCGCGAAACCCTGGGCCTGGAACTGAACCTGCGCCTGCTGTTCGAAGCGCCGACACTCTCGGCCTTTGCGGCGGGCGTGGCGCAATTGCAGCAGGACGGTGGTGTTGCCCAGGGTGCAATCCAGGCGTTGTCGCGCCAGGAAGACCTGCCTCAGTCGCTGGCACAGAACCGCCTCTGGATCACCTGGCAACTGGACCCATACAGCAGCGCCTACACCATCCCCGGCGCTTTACACCTGCGCGGCGAGCTGGATGAAGAGGCCTTGCGCGCAAGCTTCCAGCAATTGATCCAGCGCCACGAAGCCCTGCGCACACGCTTTTACGAGCGCGAGGGCCAGGGCTTTCAGCGTGTCGAGCCGCAGGTGGATTTTGCACTGCACGTCATCGACCTCAGCGACTTGCCTCACGCCGAGCGCGAAGTGCGTGCGCAGCAGATTCGCGAAGATCAAGCGCATACCCAATTCGATCTGGAGAAAGGCCCGCTGCTGCGGGTCACCCTGGTGCGTCTGGACGATGAAGATCACCAGCTGCTGGTGACGTTGCACCACATCATCGCCGATGGTTGGTCGCTGAATATCCTGATCGACGAGTTCTCGCGCCTGTACGCCGCTGCCGTTCAGGGCCAGCCGCTTGAGCTGCCGCCGCTGGCCCTGCAATACGCCGACTACGGCAGCTGGCAGCGCCAATGGCTGGCCGAAGGCGAAGGCTCGCGTCAGCTGGCGTACTGGAAGGCGCAGTTGGGTGAGGAGCATCCGGCCCTCAATCTGGCCAGCGATCATCCGCGTTCCGCCCAGCATCGGCACAGTGCCTCGCGCCACAGCCTGCGTCTGGATACACGCCTCAGCGCCGCGATTCGCCAAACCGCCCAGGCCCATGAATCGACCCCGTTCATGCTGTTGCTGGCGGCGTTCCAGACTTTGCTCTATCGCTACAGTGGTCAGCGTGATATCCGCATCGGCGTGCCCACTGCCAACCGCCCGCGCCAGGAAACCCAGGGCCTGATCGGGTTCTTTATCAACACCCTGGTGCTGCGTGCCGAGCTGGACGGGCGACTGCCGTTCGACCAGTTGCTGGCAGCCACTCGCCACAGTGCGTTGGGGGCCCAGGCCCATCAGGACTTGCCTTTCGAACAACTGCTGGAAGCCTTCCCACAGGCCCGTGAACAAGGCCTGTTCCAGGTGATGTTCAACCATCAGCAACGTGACCTGAGTGCCTTGCGCCGCTTGCCGGGCCTGCTCGCCGATGAACTGCCATGGCATAGCCGCCAAGCCAAGTTCGACCTGCAACTGCATAGCGAAGAAGACCGCAACGGGCGCTTGAGCCTGTCGTTCGACTACGCCGATGAGCTGTTCGACAGCGCGACTATTCAGCGTCTGGCCGAGCACTACGTCAGCGTGTTGCAAGCGGTCTGCCAGCAACCGCAACAGGCCATCGGTGACCTGCCGTTGATGCCGCCCGGCCAGCAACAACCCTGGGGCGAAGCGCCCTGCGAGCCGGCCCGGCAATGGTTGCCCGAGCTGCTCAGCCAACAGACGTCGGACGCCACCGCCCTGGTCTGGCAGCACGGCAGCCTGACCTTCGCCCAACTGCATACCCAGGCCAATCGCCTGGCCCATTACCTGCGCGACAAAGGCGTCGGCCCGGACGTGTGCGTGGCCATCGCCGCCGAGCGATCGCCGCAACTGCTGATCGGCCTGTTGGCGATCATCAAGGCCGGTGGCGCTTACGTGCCGCTTGACCCGGATTATCCCGCCGAGCGCCTGGCCTACATGCTCAAGGACAGTGGCGTGCACCTGCTGCTGACTCAAACCGCGTTGCTGGAGCAGTTGCCGACGGCCGAAGGCGTGTGCGTGATTGCCATGGACAGTCTGCACCTGGACAGCTGGCCGACCCAGGCGCCAGGCCTGCACCTGCACGGCGATAACCTCGCTTATGTGATCTACACCTCCGGCTCCACCGGCCAACCCAAGGGCGTGGGCAACACCCATGGCGCGCTGGCCGAGCGTTTGCAGTGGATGCAGGCCACCTATCAATTGAATCAAACCGATGTGCTGCTGCAAAAGGCGCCGATCAGTTTCGACGTGTCGGTGTGGGAGTGTTTCTGGCCGCTGATCACCGGTTGCCGCCTGGTGCTCGCGGGGCCGGGTGAACATCGCGACCCGCATCGCATCGCGCGGTTGGTGCAGGAGCATGGGGTGACCACGCTGCACTTCGTGCCGCCGTTGTTACAGCTGTTTATCGACGAACCGCTGGCAGCCGAGTGCACCAGCCTGCGTCGTGTCTTCTCCGGCGGCGAAGCCTTGCCCGCCGAGTTGCGCAACCGCGTGTTGGCGCAGTTGCCGGCGGTGCAATTGCACAACCGTTATGGCCCGACCGAAACTGCGATCAACGTCACCCATTGGCACTGCACCGCCGCCGATGGCGAGCGCTCGCCGATTGGTCGGCCATTGGGCAATGTGATCTGTCGCGTGCTCGACGAGCAGCTCAACCCGCTGCCGGCCGGTGTGCCGGGCGAGTTGTGCATCGGCGGCATCGGCCTGGCGCGTGGTTACCTTGGCCGTGCCGGGCTGACGGCCGAGCGCTTTGTTGCCGACCCGTTGGGCGAGGCGGGCGCACGCCTGTACCGCACCGGTGACCGGGTGCGCTGGAGCGCCGACGGTGTGCTCGAATACCTCGGGCGCCTGGATCAGCAGGTCAAGCTGCGTGGGTTCCGTGTGGAGCCGGAAGAAATCGAAGCGCGCCTGCTGGCCATCAAGGGCGTCGCCCAAGCCGTGGTGCTGGTGCGCGACGCGCAGTTGATCGGCTACTACACCGCCCGCACCCAACTGGATGAACAACAGGTCAAAACCGCACTGGCCGCCGAGTTGCCGGAGTACATGGTGCCCGCGCTGCTGATGCGCCTGGACGCCATGCCCCTGAGCCCCAGCGGCAAGCTCGACCGCCGCGCCTTGCCCGAGCCGGTCTGGCAAACCCGCGAACACGTTGAGCCCAGTACCCCTTTGCAGCTGCAAATCGCCGCGATCTGGCGCGAGGTCCTGGGCCTGCCGCGCATCGGCCTGCGTGATGACTTCTTCGCCTTGGGCGGGCACTCGTTGCTGGCCACGCAGATCATCTCTCGCACCCGTCAGGCGTGTGACGTCGAGCTGCCGCTGCGCACCCTGTTCGAAGCCAGTGAATTGGGCGCCTTTGCCGAACAGGTCGGGCTGATCCAGGCGGCGGGGCAACGTAACCAACAAAGCGCAATTGCCAAAGTCGATCGCAGCGCACCTGTGCCGTTGTCCTATTCCCAGCAGCGCATGTGGTTCCTCTGGCAGATGGAGCCGGACAGCCCAGCCTATAACGTCGGCGGTATGGCACGCCTGCGCGGCGTGCTGGATGTGGGGCGTTTTGAAGCGGCCCTGCAGGCCCTGATCATGCGTCATGAAACCCTGCGCACCACCTTCCCCAGCGTCGATGGCGTGGCCTGCCAAAAAGTCTCGCCACAAACCGGCCTGCGCATGGACTGGCAGGACTTCTCGGGGTTGAGCGAGGCCGAGCGCCAGCAGCGTTTGCAACAACTGGCGGATGTCGAGGCGCACACGCCATTCAACCTGGAAACCGGTCCGTTGTTACGCGCCTGCCTGGTCAAGGCCGGCGAGCAGGAACACTACCTGGTGCTGACCCTGCACCATATCGTCACCGAAGGCTGGGCCATGGACATCTTTGCCCGTGAACTCAGCGCCTTGTACGAAGCCTTTATCGACGAGCGCGACTCACCGCTGGCGCCGTTGCCGGTGCAGTACCTCGACTACAGCGTGTGGCAACGCCAGTGGCTGGAAGCCGGCGAACGTCAACGTCAGCTGGATTACTGGACCGCGCAACTGGGCACCGAACACCCGCTGCTGGAGCTGCCCGGCGATCGCCCGCGGCCTGCGGTGCAAAGCCACCAGGGCGAGCTGTATCGCTTCGATTTGAGCGATGAATTAGCGGCGCGTGTACGGGCGTTCAATGCCGAGCGCGGCCTCACGCTGTTCATGACCATGACCGCCACCCTGGCCGTGTTGCTCTACCGCTACAGCGGCCAGACCGACCTGCGCATCGGCGCGCCGGTCGCCAACCGCATTCGCCCGGAAAGCGAAGGGCTGATTGGCGCGTTCCTCAACACCCAGGTGCTGCGCTGCCAGCTCGATGGGCAGATGAGTGTCGCCCAGCTGTTCGAGCAAGTCCGCCATACGGTGATCGAGGGCCAGTCTCACCAGGACCTGCCGTTCGATCATCTGGTGGAAGCCCTGCAACCTGCGCGAAGCGCCGCGTACAACCCGCTGTTCCAAGTGATGTGCAACGTGCAGCGCTGGGAATTCCAGCAGAGCCGCCAATTGGCGGGCATGACCGTCGAATACCTGGCCAACGATGCACGGGCGACCAAGTTCGACCTCAACCTGGAAGTCACCGACCTCGACCATCGCCTGGGTTGCTGCCTGACCTACAGCACCGATCTGTTCGATGAACCGCGCATTGCGCGCATGGCCGAGCATTGGCGCAACCTGTTGCAAGCCTTGATCGCCAACCCGCAGCAGCGCCTCAGTGAATTACCGTTGCTGAGCGCAGATGAACAGCGCGCATTGCAGGACAGCCTCGGGGTTGAGAAGGGCGAGCATCGCCTCGATCAGTGCATCCATCAGCTGTTCAGCCAGCAGGCCAGCCAGCGTGCCGATGCCCCAGCGCTGACCTTTGCCGGTGTGACGCTCACCTATGCTGAACTGGACGCGCGCGCCAACCGCCTGGCCTGGATGCTGCGCGAGCGCGGGGTGGGCCCGCAGGTACGTGTCGGCCTGGCACTGCCGCGTTCGCTGGAAATGGTCATCGGCCTGCTGGCGATCCTCAAGGCCGGTGGCGCCTACGTGCCGCTGGACCCGGAATACCCGCTGGACCGCCTGCACTACATGATCGAGGACAGCGACATCGGTCTGCTGCTCAGCGATGCGGCAATGTTCGAAGCCCTCGGTGAATTGCCGGCGACCGTGGCGTGCTGGTGCCTGGAGGATGACCTGCCGGTGCTGGAGAATTACCCTGCCGATGCGCTGCCGTTTGCCAGTCTGGCGCAACACCAGGCGTACCTGATCTACACCTCCGGCTCCACCGGCAAGCCCAAAGGCGTGGTGGTGTCCCACGGTGAAATTGCCATGCATTGCCAGGCGGTGATCGAGCGGTTCGGTATGCGCGCCGATGACTGCGAGTTGCACTTTTATTCGATCAACTTCGACGCCGCCACCGAGCGTTTGCTGGTACCGCTGCTTAGCGGTGCCCAGGTGGTATTGCGCGCCCAGGGCCAGTGGGATGCCGAAGAAATCTGTGAGCTGATTCGTACCCATCGCGTCAATGTTCTGGGCTTTACCCCCAGCTATGGCAGCCAGCTCGCGCAGTGGCTGGCGACCCGGCAGCAGACCTTGCCGGTGCGCATGTGCATCACCGGTGGCGAAGCCTTGACCGGCGAACACCTGCAACGCATTCGTGCGGCGTTCACCCCCGAAGTGTTCTTCAACGCTTACGGCCCCACCGAGACCGTGGTGATGCCGCTGGCCAGCCTGGCGCCGCAGCAGTTGGAGGAGGGCGCCGGCAGCGTGCCGATTGGCAGCATCATCGGTGCGCGCGTGGCGTATATTCTCGACGCCGACCTCGCGCTGGTGCCCCAGGGTGCAAGCGGTGAGTTGTATATCGGCGGTGCCGGTCTGGCTCAGGGTTATCACCGCCGGCCAGGGATGACGGCGGAGCGGTTTGTCGCCGACCCGTTTGCCGCCAATGGCGGGCGCCTGTACCGCACTGGCGATCTGGTGCGCCAACGCGCCGATGGCCTGGTGGAATACCTGGGGCGTATCGACCATCAGGTGAAGATTCGCGGTTTCCGAATCGAGTTGGGCGAGATTGAAACGCGCTTGCTCGAACATGCCGCCGTGCGCGAAGCGGTAGTGCTGGCCCTGGATGCACCGAGCGGCAAGCAGCTGGTGGCGTACCTGGTCAGCGATGCCGAGCCTGGTGCCTTGCGCGAGGCGCTGAAGGCGCACCTCAAGGCGCAACTGCCGGACTACATGGTGCCTGCGCATCTGATTGTGCTGGACAGTATGCCGCTGACCGCCAACGGCAAACTCGACCGCCGCGCCTTGCCCGAGCCGGATCCGCACGCCAATCGCCAACAGTACGTGGCGCCACGCAACGCGCTTGAACACAGCCTGGCCGCCATCTGGTGCGCGGTGTTGAATGTGCAGCAAGTGGGCCTCGACGATAACTTCTTTGAACTGGGCGGTGACTCGATCCTGTCGATCCAGGTGGTCAGTCGTGCGCGCCAGGCCGGGATCCATTTCAGCCCCCGTGACCTGTTCCAGCACCAGACCGTGCAAACCCTGGCCGCCGTCGCCACCCGCTCACAGCAAGTCACCGCCGAGCAGGGTGTATTGACCGGCAGCTCGGGGCTTACGCCGATCCAGCATTGGTTCTTCGACACCGATATTGCGGCGCGCCAGCACTGGAACCAGGCGTTGGTACTCAAGCCATTGCAATTGCTCGACCCCCATCGCCTGGAGCAGGCGTTGCTGGCGGTGCTGGAACATCACGACGCGCTGCGCCTGAGCTTCACCCGGCGCGATGCACAGTGGCATGCCGAACACCTGGCCGTACCGCAAGGCGGTGTGCTGATGCAAGCGCAGGTACGCGACATGGAGCACTGCACCGCGCTGTTCACCGACACCCAGCGTAGCCTCGACCTTGAGCACGGGCCGCTGTTGCGTGCGTTGCTGGTGGACGGGCCGCAAGGCCAACAGCGCTTGCTGATCGCGATCCATCACCTGGTGGTCGATGGCGTGTCGTGGCGCGTAGTGCTGGAGGATTTGCAAAACGTTTATCGCCAACTCAGTGACGGCCAGTCTGTCAGCCTGCCGGCCAAGACCAGCGCGTTGCGCGATTGGGCTGCACGTTTGCAGGCGTACGCCGGCAGTGAATCCCTGCGCGAAGAGTTAAGCCTGTGGCAGGACCAGTTGGCCGGCCCGGTAGTGCCACTGCCGGTGGCGCGTGCGCAGGGCAGCCTGCGCAATCGTGATGCCGAGACGGTCAGCGTGCGCCTGGAGGCAGAGGCCACCCGCCAACTGTTGCAGCAAGCGCCGAGCGCCTATCGCACCCAGGTCAACGACCTGCTGCTGACGGCCCTGGCCCGCGTGCTGTGCCGCTGGAGCGGCCACGACTCGGCGTTGATTCAACTGGAAGGCCACGGCCGCGAAACGCTGTTCGATGAGATCGACCTGACGCGCAGTGTCGGTTGGTTCACCAGTGCCTACCCGTTGCGTCTGACCCCGCTGGCCGAGCAGGGCGCCTCGATCAAGGCGATCAAGGAGCAACTGCGCGGCGTACCGCACAAGGGCCTGGGTTACGGCGTGCTGCGCTACCTGGCGGACGACCTGTGCAAACGCAGCATGGCGGCATTGCCAGGTGCCGACATCACCTTCAACTACCTCGGTCAGTTCGACCAGAGCTTTGGCGCCCAGGCGCTGTTCCACCCGCTGGATGAGTCCGCCGGCCTGGCCCACGATCCGGATGCACCGCTGCCCAACGAACTGAGTGTCGACAGCCAGGTGTACGGCGGTGAACTGGTACTGCGCTGGACCTTCAGCCGTGAGCGCCACGATGCGCACACCATCGGCAACCTGGCCGACGCCTACCTGGCCGAACTGCGCAGCCTGATTGCCCATTGCCTGCGGGAGGATGCCGGTGGCCTCACGCCGTCCGATTTCCCTCTGGCGCACCTGACCCAGACGCAGCTGGATGCCTTGCCGGTTCCAGCGAGTGCCATCGAAGACGTCTACCCGCTGACCCCGATGCAAGAGGGCCTGCTGCTGCATACCTTGCTGGAACCGGGCACCGGCCTGTATTACATGCAGGACCGTTACCGCATCAACAGCGCTCTGGACCCCGAGCGTTTCGCCCATGCCTGGCAAGCGGTGATCGCCCGCCACGAAGCCCTGCGCGCCTCGTTCTGCTGGAACGTCGGCGAAGACATGCTGCAGGTGATCCACAAGCCCGGCAGCACGCCGATTGAATACCTGGACTGGAGCGCCGACCCCGAGACCGAGCAGGAACCGCGCCTGCAAGCCTTGCTCAAGGCCGAGCGCGAAGCCGGTTTCGATCTGCTCAACCAGGCCCCGTTCCACTTGCGCCTGATCCGCGTGGGTGAGGCACGCTACTGGTTCATGATGAGCAACCACCACATCCTGATCGATGCCTGGTGCCGTTCGCTGCTGATGAATGATTTCTTCGATATCTACATGGCTCTGGGCGAAGGCCGCGACGCGCAATTGGCGACGCCGCCGCGCTACCGCGACTACATTGCCTGGCTGCAACGCCAGGATCTCAATGAAGCGCGTCAGTGGTGGCAGCAAAACCTGCAAGGCTTCGAACGCGCCACGCCGATCCCCAGCGACCGCCCCTTCCTGCGTGAACACGCCGGTGGCAGTGGCGGCATGGTGGTGGGCGACTGCTACACCCGCCTGGATGCCCGCGACGGTGCGCAACTGCGCGAACTGGCCCAGGCGCATCAACTCACCGTCAACACCTTCGCCCAGGCAGCATGGGCACTGGTGCTGCGGCGCTTGAGTGGCGATCGCGATGTGCTGTTCGGTGTCACCGTGGCCGGGCGCCCGGTGGAAATGCCCGAGATGCAACGCACCGTCGGGCTGTTTATCAACAGTATCGCGCTGCGGGTGAAACTGCCCGAGGATGATCAGCCTTGCAGCGTGCGCCAGTGGTTGAGCGCTTTGCTCGACAGCAATATGCAGTTGCGCGAGTACGAATACCTGCCGCTGGTGACGATTCAGGAACACAGCGAATTGCCCAAGGGCCAGCCGCTGTTCGACAGCCTGTTCGTGTTCGAAAACGCCCCGGTGGAAACCTCGGTGCTGGACCGTGCGCAAAGCCTGAATGCCACCTCGGATTCCGGGCGCACCCACACCAACTTCCCGCTGACGGCCGTGTGTTATCCGGGGGATGACCTCGGTTTGCACCTGTCCTACGACCAGCGTTACTTCGACGAAAACACCGTGCAAGTTATGCTCGCCGAGTTCAAGCGCCTGTTGCTGGCGCTGGTGCAGGGTTTCCATGGCGACATGGCCGAGCTGCCGCTGATTGGCGAGCAGGAGCGTGAATTCCTCGTGGACGGCTGTAACCAGAGCGCACATGCCTACCCGTTGGAGCGCAGCTACATCGAGTTGTTCGAGGAGCAGGTCGCGCAGCATCCGCAGCGTATCGCCGCCAGTTGTCTTGACCAGCAATGGAGCTATGAGGATCTGAATCGCCGCAGCAATGGTCTGGGCCACGCGCTGATTGCGGCGGGTGTCGGCCTGGACCAACCGGTGGCGTTGTTGGCTGAACGTGGGCTGGATTTGCTCGGTATGATCATCGGCAGCTTCAAGGCCGGCGCCGGCTACCTGCCGCTGGACCCGGGCCTGCCGGGCCAGCGCCTGAGCCGCATCATCGACCTGAGCCGCACGCCGTTGCTGGTGTGCACCGAGGCGTGTCGCGAGCAGGCTATCGCGTTGCTCGAAGGCGTCGATTGCCAGTTGCTGGTGTGGGAAGACATTCCCGCTCGTGGCGAAAACCCAGGTGTCTACAGTGGCCCGGACAACCTCGCCTACGTGATCTACACCTCGGGTTCCACCGGTTTGCCCAAGGGTGTGATGGTCGAACAGCGCGGGATGCTCAACAACCAGTTGAGCAAGGTGCCGTACCTGCACCTGACTGACGCCGATGTGATCGCCCAGACCGCTTCGCAAAGCTTTGATATTTCCGTCTGGCAGTTCCTCGCCGCACCGCTTTTTGGTGCGCGGGTGGACATCGTGCCGCCTGCCATTGCCCACGATCCGCAAGGGTTGCTGGCGCACGTTCAAGCACAGGGCATCACGGTGCTGGAGAGTGTGCCGTCGCTGATCCAGGGCATGTTGGCTCAGGAGCGTATCAGCCTCGACGGCTTGCGCTGGATGTTGCCGACCGGGGAGGCCATGCCGCCGGAGCTGGCGCACCAGTGGTTGCTGCGCTATCCGCAGATCGGTCTGGTTAACGCGTATGGCCCGGCGGAATGTTCGGATGATGTGGCGTTCTTCCGCGTCGACCTGGCCTCGACACGTGGTACTTACCTGCCAATTGGTACGCCGACCGACAATAACCGTTTGTACCTGCTCGACGGTGCGCTCGACCTGGTGCCCCAGGGTGCGGTCGGTGAACTGTGCGTCGCTGGCACCGGTGTGGGCCGCGGTTATGTCAGCGATCCGCTGCGCACCGCCCAGGTATTCGTGCCCAACCCATTTGGCGCACCTGGCGAGCGGCTTTACCGTACCGGCGACCTGGCGCGGCGGCGCAGCGATGTTGTGCTGGAGTATGTCGGGCGTATCGACCACCAAGTGAAAATTCGCGGCTACCGCATCGAGCTGGGTGAAATCGAAGCGCGCCTGCACGAACAACCGCAGCTGCGTGATGCGGCGGTTGGCGTGCAGGAGGGCGTCAATGGCAAGCATCTGGTCGGCTACCTGGTGGCGGCTGATGCAACGCTGAACCCTGGCGAGCGCCTGGACCGCATCAAACAACGCCTGCGTGCCGAACTGCCCGAATACATGGTGCCACTGCACTGGTTATGGCTCGACCGCCTGCCGCTCAACGCCAACGGCAAACTCGACCGCAAGGCCCTGCCGGCCCTGGAGATCGGCCAGTTACACAGCCAGGACTTTGTGGCTCCGCGCAATGAACTGGAAACCACCCTTGCCGGAATTTGGGCCGAGGTGTTGAAGGTTGAAAGGGTTGGGGTGCAAGACAACTTCTTCGAACTGGGTGGGCATTCGCTGCTGGCTACGCAAATCGCGTCGCGGGTGCAGAAGACGTTGCAGCGCGACGTGCCGCTGCGGGCGATGTTCGAGTGCAGCACGGTAGCGGAACTGGCCGAGTATATCGACGGGTTGGCGGCCAACGAGATCAGTGCCGAGAAGGTGGATCGGTTGAGTGATTTGATGGCGGAGCTTGAGGGGCTTTAAGGCATGAATGGGGGCTGCCCGTTGGTCGGGCAGCACCGTTTTTTCCGTGAGAACTGTCAATTCTGACAGTAGGCGAGGGCGAAAAAATAGGACTCACTTAAGCGAGTGCCTTGGCCGGACTCGGCTGGTCGAGGATATCTACCTCTCTTGAACACGGAGTTCTGTTAATGGCCAAGCAAACATCCGCACCTGAAACCACCTCAAGTAAAGACAATACGTCAGCGCCTCAAACCCTTGAATCAATTGCGCCACAGCCGCAGGCGCTGGAAGTCGATGCGCCACTCATCTCCAGTGAGCTGCACGGGACGATTTCGCCAGAAGCGATGGAGAAGGACTCAATCCTGACTGTCGACCCACGCATGGACAGGTCGGATATCACCCTAAAGTTCAGCATCAAGGAGAAACCAGAGCTGCGATTAAATGATGTTGTCGACCAAAGCGGGCAGCCGGGTGCCAGGGAAATCCTGATTCCGCTCAAATACCTGACCATGTCCATGGGGTACACGCTGATCGTATGGTACGAGGGCACAGTGAGCGGTAAACCCGCTGTTTCACTGACCAAGGAAGTGGGGGTGACTTTTTACTCTGCAGAACAAAGCAAAGCGCTGGCGCCTCGATTAAGAGATGAAAAGATATTCCAAAATACGCCAACCTATGACATGCACGATCACAAAGGCGATGAGATAGTTGAAATACCGATTCCTCCACTTGCTCAGGTTGGAGATGAAATTTATTGCAGTGTCGTTCTTGAGCAATTCAGTGGAAGACCCGTTTTCTATATCGTGGCTTACGGCTATGCATTAACGCTCGGAGATATAGCATCAGGCGAAAAACTTGAATTTCCGATTCCTCGTGGCTGGCTGGCACGTCAAAAACCACGCTACGAATCAATTACCTGTCAGGCTGCCTGGATCACCAGTGGCGAGGAGCCCCAACCGCCGGCTGAAGTTGAAAATCCTGATGAAGAGACCCGTCTTCCCAGGAACGCTCTTCAAATCCAACATCGTCGTACTGCTGCTTTCATTGGGGATCAAGGCCTGGAGAATTTGCAGCCGCCCCATTTGCGGCAATCTGCGTTTTTCGATGACAAGTGGTGCCTCAACCCGGAGCTCACTAAAAACGGGGGAGATATAGATGCGCCGGAGCTGGACACTTATGCCGGTGATCAGATCTGCTTCTACGTAAGCGGTCCCGGCTACGGATCGAAGTTACTGGGTTGTGTAGAGATTAAAAACGATGGGGACCCGGCGTCCGTCAAGTTACCGCGCTGTGTGGTTGCTTGTTTCTTTAATAAGCCGATGACGCTGAGCTATACCGTTCAATTTCCTAATCTGATGGGACCAAAGCCTCAGTCGCCGGAGCGGGTGGTCGATGTGCTGACGCCTAGACTTTCCAAGTCGGAAATTGCAGAGGCCACTCACGGCAAGGTTAACCTCAATATTTTCTCGGAGGACGCAACGGCTTTTGTCCATATTGGCGACTATGCCACATGCTCAACGTTTTGCTGGATGTGGATCACCGGCGAACATGAGGACGGAAGTAGCTACCAATCGGAAATTTTGACGAAGGCGCCTGTTACCGAGGACTGGAAAAATAAAGGCGTTGAGACGTTTATCTTGAGAGACGAACTGCAACAACTGGCTGATTGCAGTGATTTTGAATTGCATTTTGCCGTGAGTTTCTGCGAGGCCTCTGACCGATCAGAAGCTATCGAGGCTCCGGCGGCGACATTCCATATCGTCCAGGAAGACCTGGTGCTGCCCACGCCCGAAGTCGACAAGGCTGAGGGCGACGAATTGGAACCCTGGAATGCGCGAGATGGCGTAGACGTGGTGGTGAGTTATCTACGTATGAGCGACAGGCAAACCATCGAGCTTTGCTGGAAGGATGATGAAAACAATTGTTGGCCGTTGGATCCTCAAACCGGTGATAAAACAGGCTCTGTCACCTTCCGTTTGCCGGCGTCAGCGGTGATTGCTTCCATCGGTACCTCCGTGGAAATCAAATACACAGTGACCACCCGCTGTGGGATTAAAACGTCCGAAAGTCTGCTGTTGAAAGTCCTTGTGCCCCATCGTTTACCGACTCCTGTGGTACGGCAAGCGACCCCGATCGCTACTCAGGATGGTGTTCTGAATCTAAGTACGTTTGCTGGCAACGCTGATATCGATGTAGAGAAGTGGTGGTTTATCCTGCTACAGCAGAAAGGCAAGATGCGGGCGGAAGGCACTCGACAAAACGGTGGTCTCTACACCTTTGATGTGTATCTGAAAAAGCCAGTGACAGATACCAGCGCAGGATTATCAGATATCGTGAAGCGATCTGACTTGGCGGCTTTGAAGAATAACTCTGCGCTAACATTTACATTTTTCGCCCGGCCAAACCCTCGTTCCGATCAAGGTTACGAGGTCGAGTTTCCGTCGTTAAGGCTGAATTTCCGCTCTCAGTACAGAGATTTCACTCCGTTTACAGGCGGCAATCGAAACGGCTGGCTAGACGGATCGGCATCTCAAGGCGAAAACAAAAGCGCCACGTTTTTTGGTAAGCCCTGCATCTCCAACGGCACGGCCTACACGGGCACCGCTGGCATCATTCTGTACAAAAATTTGACTGGGCTTGAGGTGGGGCGTAGCTATCGCTTCAGTATGCTCGGCTGTACCTACAATGGAGCTCCCCCGTCACCACAGTTATATCTGCGTACTGAAGCAGGTAACGCTAGCGCGATAACAACGTTCACAGCCATGGCCTGGAAAAGAATAGAGTTGGTTTTCGTCGCTTCCCGCTCTTCGATGCAGATGCAAATTTTATCTAACCTCAGTTCGGGAGCCAGCGGTAACGACTTTGCGATGACGGATTGTTTGATCGAGGACTTATAAACTCGATAAAAACCCGGTTGAAAACGCTCCCGTCATTGGCGGGAGGGTTTTTCATTGGTTGATTCATACGGGGTCTAACCTATTCCACCGTTTATCCGGCAACGGTGTTCCTACTGTTGTTGCAGTCGGTGGGTTGGAGAACTTCGTTGGTCCAGGGATAACTGTGAATTCTGACAGTAGAAAAATCAGGGCTTTTTCGATGTGATGACACAGTGTCGATTAAGGCTAGTACCTATATGTCGGCATTCCCAGCCTAATGAAAAGGAACTCTCACCATGTCAAACTTACTACAAGATGCTCTTGATTTGCCCAATCCAACGCTGGTTGAGGCTGACGAAAATGGCCGTGTCGATTCACTCAAGCTGCTAAACGGAGGCAACGTCAGCATCTGCTACGACGACATGCGGAAAACTGACCGCATCACTCTGAACTGGCCATTGGCAGGCAGCCCTTATCCGCCGATAGAACCCCGCAATGGCGACGACGCAGGTTGTATTAGCGTTTATATCCCACCCGAATATATAGCATTGTGGTTGGACAACTTCGTGTTGTTTACGTACACCGTTACTAGAGACGGTGAGAATCAAACATCTTTACAAGCTGACGTGTGGATCAGCCTGCCCTCGAACCTGCCTCAGGTGCAAATTCTCAAAGCAACCGATGGCAAGCTGGATCTTTCTTTGTTGTGCTGTAAAGATCCGATTCTTTACCTTCCTCCCTGGGTATTTGCCGACACAATCCAGACGATCGAGTGCTATATAGGCGGCATCTATCCCGATGGGTCCAAGGCCAGACTCTACCCATTCAAGGATGAACCGGTTACTGACGAAGACATACGCCTGGGCTGGCGTCGGGCAATCCCTCGGGAGTTGTTCCAGCAACTTAAACATGACAGCGAACTTTTTATTTTGGCGTCCGTGCGCTTCAGCCGGTCTACTCCCTATAGATCGTTCCCCTCGCTACTGTTGACGTTGCTCACCGAGCCTCACCTGGAACTGTCGCCACCTGACCTCAAGGAAGCAGTACACACCGAGTTCGACGGTTGGGTGGTCAATCCCATAAACACGGTTAACGGTGCGCATATCATAGTGGGGTATGAGGGCATGTGCGCCGGTGACACGGTATGCCCGAGCTTTTCTGGGACGCCGGGGTCAGGAACGCCGGTGCTGGAGTGTCGCCAACCGGTTGAAGGTGAAACCAGCCTGGTATTTGCGGTACCGCCTTCTGCGATTCGCGCCAACTTTAAGCAAGCCATTACCTTGACGTACGACGTCACGCGTTGCGATGGCAGCCAATGGCCGTCACCCGAACGCAGGGTGAAAGTGCTGGGCATCACGGGCTTGCCGAAATCGAATATTGAACAGTCCACAGGCACCCGTCTGGACCTCAATACCTTTCGCGGCGACGCAACGGGCGTGGTGCCCATTTGGAGTTATGCCATTGAGCAGGACTGCTGCTGGATGTGGGTGACCGGTACGCTTGAGGATGGCAGCGACTATTGTTTTTATGTGTTGGAAGGCATGCCGCTTGATGCTGCCTGGTTACACGATGGGGTCGATACGCCGATTGACAGGACCCAGTTGCAAAAGCTGGCGGATTGCAGCGAGTTTGAGCTGCATTTTGCGGCGAACTTCGATGGTCAGTGTGCGCTGGAAAGCGCCGTGGAGTTCCCTGTTCGGACTTTCAGCATCGAGCAAGAGGCTTTGACACTACCGCCTCCAAGGGTGTGTGAAGCGATGGATGATCAACTGACCATCTGGAATGGCCGGAACGGTGTAACGGTGCGGGTGGAGTATGAGCGGGTCAGCTCCAGTCATGAGATCGAGGTGAAGTGGGTCAAACCGGACGGTACGAGCCTGCCGTTGGAATCAAAACCGGGCAATAGCGATCCTGGCTATGTGGATTTTGCGGTCCCGCGTGAGGCGGTGATCCAGGCAGCAGGTAAAACCATCCTGATCCATTACATAGTGACCAGTACTTGTAAGTTGGCGCCGTCGAAGACCCTTGCGTTGAAGATCAGTGTGCCGACCCGGTTGCCGACACCCGTTGTGCCAGAGGCTACGCCACCGGCGACCAAGGGGGGCATTTTGGACCTGAGGAGCTTTACAGGGGATGCTCATATCACCGTGGAAAAATGGTGGTTCATCCTGGCAGGCCAGGTGGGATGGCTGGAGTGTCGAGGCACTCAGGAAGATGGCTCCCCCTGCATTATTAGGGTGATGCCCAACGAGCCAATTACCGCAGGTGATGTGGCCGATGGGATATTGCGGGTGCTCAAGCGCGAGGACCTGGAAAAGTTGCGTAATAGAACCGCGTTGGATGTGGTGTTCAAGTGCACGGCAGAGATTGGTGGGCATGAAGCCAGCGCGATTGAGTTTCCGGTCCTACACCTGGAGTTTCGTAAAGCGTTTTACGACTACACGGACTTCAACCCTGCTGGAAAAGACTGGAATAGCTGGCAAAGAGGCCCGGGAGCCACCGATTCGAGAGATTTAAGGCTGAAACAAGGTCAAGTGCCGCCTGATTTTGCGAATGGATATTATCGGGAAGACTGGGGATACACCAATACGACTAATCCCGCTACACAGCGCGAGAAAATGTTCAAGAACTTTACAGCGTTGGAAGTCGGGAAACAGTACGAATTCAGTGCCTGGATTCGTGACAGTTATCCGCCAGGCACCGGTAGGAAGCCCGCGTTGGTACTGGTAGTTCAAGGAGTAGACATTACTTCGATAACGCGGCCGGGCACTGCCTGGGAATTGCTTAAAGGCACCTTCCAGGCCAGTTCAAGTTCCTTGAGACTTTCGCTGGATAATATGGAAATGGGCATCGACCCGGTAAATGACTTCGACGTAACAGGTATCACCGTGAAGGAGATTTGATCAGACGTTGCCTAGTCAAAAAAAGGCCTCCGATTCAGGAGGCCTTTTTTGTAGGAAAAATCTTTATTTCGGCCCGAGAATCTTCACCAACTTCTCCGGCGAAGGCGCCCCTTGCTGCTGCTGCAACCCACCCTTGTCATCCAGATAGAAAATCGCCGGCGTCGCCGACAACTCCAGTTCATCCATCAACTTCATATTCGCATCGAGCTTGGCCTCGACATCAGCCGGTATCTTCTCCAACGCCTTGAGCTTGCTGCCCTTGCCGGCCGCTTCGTGGTCTTGCAGGGCTTTTTGCGGGTCTTTGGCAGCGAGCAGGGCGGCGGATTTGCCGGGGCTGTCTTCGCGAATAATGCCGACCATGATGTGGCGCAGTTGCACCTTGCCGGCTTTTACCCATGGCCGCGCCTGTTCCCAGAACATGTTGCAGTACGGGCAGTTGGGGTCGCTGAACAGGTACACGGTGCGCGGGGCGTTTTTGTCGCCGTCCTGGATCCAGCTGCTGTGTTCCATCTTGGCCCAGACTTCCTTGGCCATCGGCGCGTACACCAGTTTTTCCAGGGGGGCGGTGCTCAGGTCATTGCCCTGGGCGTCGTACAGGTTGCCGGCGATCACGTTTTTGCCGTCGGCGGTCAGGTACAGGGCCATGCCACGGTTCTGGTACTGGGCGGCGTAGCCGGTGAGGCCGCTGGGCGCATCGAATTTACCGATGATTTTGGCGCCCTTGGCTTCGATCTGTTTGATCGGCGCCGGCCAGTCTTCGGCCTGGGCCAGGGTGGCGGCGAGCGTCAAGGGCAGCAGGGTCAGCAGGTGGCGGAGGCGAGGCATGTCGGTTTCCTTGTCGTGGTGTCATCGAAGGGTTCCATGGCGCGGGCCAGGCTGGCTTCGGAGAGTTCGCCCAGGTGGCTGTTGATCAGGCGCCCATCGGCTTGGTAGAACAGCGTGGTCGGCAGGGCCATGGAACCCACGGCCTGGCCGAGGCGGCCGCTGGCGTCAAACAGCACGTTGTCCAGGTTCAGGCCCTGAGTGGCCAGGTAGGTGCTGACGCTTTGCATGCTTTCGGCCTGGTTGACGAACAGGAAGGTCACGTCGGGGCGCATACGCTGGGCGTTTTCCAGCACGGGCATTTCGCGCCGGCACGGGGGGCACCAGGTGGCCCACAGGTTGATCACCAGCGGGCCGCCCTGGTAGTCCGCCAGTTGCACCACTTCGCCGTTGGCGTTGCGCAGGGTGATGTCCGGCAGGCGCGTGCCTTTTTCATACAGGCTCAGGGACAGGCTGGCCATGCCCCAGAACAACAAGCCGGTGATCACCCCGGCGCTGAGCGGCTTGCGCAGTGCGGGGCGACGCCAGCCGTACACCAGTGCGCCGAGCACCAGCGCGATGATGCCGGGCCAGGCGAGGAAACCACCGTCACGCAAGTCGACCATCTCGACCCAGTCGTTGCTGTAATAACTCCAGTACATCAGCACGAAGCTGATGCGCGCGGCCAACATGCCCAGCAGGAACAGGCTGAACAACACCGATTCGGGGTTTTCACCGCCACGCTTGGCCACGCGCCAGCCCACCAGAGTGGCGAGAATCAGTGCGCTGATCAGCAGGATGTGATTCAGGGCGATGGCGAAGGTGCCGATGGTCAGGGTCAACATCAGCGCGCGTCTCGGGTTTGCGTCCAGCGTTGCAGGAAGGCGGTGGCATCCACTTCGCCGGTGATGCGTTGGGCACGGCGTTCTTCACCGTCCGGGCCGATCCACACGAAGCTCGGTGGCCCCGGCACCTTGTAGCGGCCCAGCAGCTCGCGGCTGGCGGCGTTGTCGGCGGTGACGTCCAGGCGCAGCAGGCGCACGTCTTTGAGTGCGTCCATTACCTCGGGTTTGCCGAATACCTGTTTTTCCATGATCTTGCACGACACGCACCAGTCGGCGTAGTAGTCCAGCAGCACCCATTGGCCCTGGGCCTTGGCGCTGTCGAGTTGGCTTTGCAGCACGGCCGGGTCGTTGATGGTGGTAAAGGCATCGTGGGCGCTCGGTGCACCGGCGACCTTTGAGCCGCTGTAAACCTTCAAGGGTTGCCACAGTTCATCGCTGCCACCGGCTGCGCCCACCACCAGCACCGCGCCCCACAGGCCCAGCACCAGGGAACCGGCGCCGAACACCTTGGCCGCCAGGCCGAACTCACGGGCCAGCGTCCAGCCGCAGTAAGCCATCACCAGCGCCAGGGCACCCCACAGGCCGATCCACAGGCTGTCGCCGACCACCGGGCGAATCATCAGCACCGCGGTGCCCAGGAACAGGAAGCCGAAGATGCCCTTGAGCACGTTCATCCAGGTACCCGGCTTGGGCAGGAAGCGGTTGCCCACAGTGACCAACAGCAACAACGGAATGCCGATACCGATGCCCATGGCGAACAGGATCAGGCCGCCGTGCAGCGCATTGCCGCTTTGGGCGATATACAGCAGGGCGCCGGCCAAAGGCGCGGTCATGCACGGGCCCACCAGCAGGCCGGACAACGCGCCGAGAATACCGGCGCCCACCAGGCTGCCACCGCTTTGCTGGCGGCTGACGTTATCGAGACGGTCACGCAGGAAGGCGGGCAGTTGCAGCTCAAAGAAGCCGAACATCGGCAGAGCGAGCAGCACGAACAACGCCGCAAAGCTGCCGAGGATCCACGGGGTTTGCAAAAGCGCGGCGAGGTTGGCGCCGAGTAGCGCGGCCATCACACCCAGGGCGGCATACACCAGCGCCATGCACACCACGTAGCTGCCGGCCAGGGCAAAGCCGCGACGCGGGCTGGCGCCGCTACCGACCACCAGGCCGGCGAGAATCGGCAGCATCGGCAGCGAGCACGGCGCGAACGCCAGCAGCAGGCCCAGACCGAAAAAGATCAATAGGCTCCAGCCCAGGCTGCGTTGCTGCAGGCCGCTGGCCAGGCTTTGGTCCTGGGCCTGCGCGGTAGCGGCTACGGCCGGGTTGCCACCCAGGTCCACAGTGATCGACTGCGGTGGATAGCACAGGCCCGCATCGGCACAGCCCTGCCAACCCAGCTTGACGTTGCCGGTGGCGCCGGCCGGGATCTTCACTTCCAGGCCCTGGCGGTACACTTGCTGTTCGCCGAAGAACTCGTCGCTATGGGCTTCACCCTCGGGCAACACGGGTTGTTCGGCCAAACCGTCGAACTTCATGCGTTGCTGGTACAGGTAGTAACCGTCGGCAATCTGCCAATACAGCTGGGTTTCGCCACTTTCAAGGCGTTCGGAGGTAAAGGTGAAGGCCTTGCCCACCGGGAGGAAATCGGGTTTGGTTTCGAAGGGGTTGCCCGGCGCTGCCTGGGCGAATCCCGCGAACAACACCAGCAGAAAGGTAAACAGATGCCGCATGGTCAAGCCTTAGTTCGATGCAAGTGAGGCACACAATGTGTGGCGTTGATTAACCGATGATTAACCGGACGCTATTCTAGGGGGCGTTCTCAATTAGTTTCCCCGCCGCGTTGTCGCCTTAAAGCGGGCCAGGCAAGGCGCAGGCCGCAGGGAATGGTTGTTCCCTTTCCAAGGCCTGCAACGCAGGCTGGCCCGCTTTAAGGCACAACCCGAAGGGCCGGGCCTGCTGTTGTGCAGGGCTGCGTTGCTCGAAGCTTATTTGGAATGACCAAACCACGCTTCTCGCGCCTTGCCCTGCACAACAGCAGACCCGGCGCGACGGGGAAACTAATTGAGAACGCCCCCTAGAGTGTAGGGATAATCTGATGTTGCGAACTTTAGCGGCATAATGCGCGCTTAATCTGCCCCTTTTCTAATCACCCCATCTTTCATGAAGGGTTCAGCATGCACGTACTGGTCTGTGAAGACGACGAACTGATCGCCAGCGGTATCGTGGCCGGCCTCGGTGCCCAGGGCTTTACGGTCGAGCGCGTGGCCACGGCCGCAGCCGCCAGGGCGATGCTCAAGGCCGCGGCGTTCGACATCATGGTGCTCGATCTCGGCCTGCCTGACGAAGATGGCCTCAAGCTGCTGCAACAACAGCGCAGCCAGGGCCTGGAAATTCCCGTGCTGATCCTTACCGCACGAGACTCGGTAACCAACCGCGTCGACGGCCTGCAAGCCGGCGCCGATGACTACCTGCTCAAGCCCTTCGACCTGCGCGAACTCGCCGCTCGCCTGCAAACCCTGTTGCGCCGAGTGGCGGGGCGCAGCGTCAACCTGATCGAACACGGCCGCCTGGCCTACGACCCCAGCAGCCGCGAGACCTTCCTGGGCGGCGAGCCGGTGGACCTGTCCCGTCGTGAGCAAGCGCTGTTGCAGGCGCTGCTGCACAACAAGGGCCGCGTGTTGTCCAGCGAGCAGCTCAAGGACAGCGTCTACGGGTTCAGCGATGAGCTGGAAAGCAACGCGCTCAACGTGCATATCCATCACCTGCGGCGCAAGTTGGGCAATGGCATCGTCGAGACCGTCAGGGGCCTGGGCTATCGCCTGGGCCCGGCTGATGCTGGAGAAAACACTCAGTGATGAGCTTGCGCCTGCGCCTGACATTCAAGCTGGGCGCCGCTTTTGTGCTGATCTGGGTGCTGGCGGCCGCCTGGATGCTCAACGATTTGCGTAACCAGATGATGTTTTCCCTCGACCAGCGGCTGGTGGCCTCGGCGCGCATGGTGGCTGGGCTCACCGAGCAGATGCCGGGTTTGGCCAGCGTCAGCGGCGGCGCGCATTTGCGCACCGAACAGTTGAATGTGCCGGGGGGCATGGCTTGCCAGGTCAGTTCCTTGCGCGGCGAGATCCTGGCCCGCAGCCATACCACCCCGGATGAAGGGCTTGAGTCGCGCCGCAGCGGCTTTCGCGACCAGATGATCGACGGCGTGGGTTGGCGCAGTTTCACCCTGTCTCGGGGCGACCTGCTGATTACCACCGCCGACCGCCAGGTAGAGCGTGAAGCGCTTAACCTGTCGATCCTGCTGGCGGCTTCGGTACCGGTCGGCGTGGCGTTGCTCGGTTGCCTGTGCCTGTTGTGGCTGGGCATTGGTCAAAGCCTGGTTCCGCTCAATCGTATGCGTGATGCCTTGATGCGCCGTAGCGCCGACTCTCTTGAACCCTTGCAGATTCATCCGTTGCCCAGCGAGCTCAAGCCGTTGCTCGACACCCAGAACCAACTGTTGCAGCGCATTGCCAAGACCATCGAGCGTGAGCGCCGCCTGACCGGTGACGCCGCCCATGAACTGCGCAGCCCGCTGACGGCCATCAAGACCCACCTGCAAGTGGCGCGTATGACCGAAGGCGCGGCGCGCGACCAGTCCCTGGCGCACGCCGAGGAGGGCGCCGATCGCTTGCATCGCACCCTGGAGCAATTGTTGTTGCTGGCGCGGGTGGAAGGCAGCTTGTCATTTGACGATGGTTTGCAGTCCAGTGCCGAAGAAGTCGCCCGGTTGGCGATCCAGGACGCCAACGCCGGTGATAATCGTCGGATCGACCTGGTGTTGGCCGATGATCTAGCCGGTACACCGCTGGAAATGCCCGTGGGCCTGGCCGTCGCGGCCTTGCGTAATCTATTGGATAACGCCTTGCGCCATACCCCGGCCGATAGCCGCGTGGAACTGAACGTGTCCAGCCACGCTGATCACGTGGTGTTTCGCGTGCGTGACCATGGCAAGCAGATCTCCAGTGAAGACCTGCAATACCTTACCCAGCGCTTCTGGCGTAATGGCAACAGCGAAGGCTGCGGCCTGGGCCTGGCGATCGTCCAGGCGATTGTGCAGCGCTGCGCCTGCTCGCTGACGTTCGACAGCCAGCCGGACGGCTTGCGGGTTGAGCTGGGTATGCCGCTGCGCCGCTGAACCTTGCTTTTCATGTGCCAAGTAATTACCGCCCGCCTGACATTCAACCCTTCAGGATGGCGGTAATTTTTTTGCGCTTGAACGGGCCGAATGATTCGGCCTGAAATGAAAAGGACGGTTCTTATGTTGGTGATCGACACCAGTTTCCCTGCCAGGGATTTCAATGAGCGCGCGGGCGAGCCCGTGCAGCAGGTTGTTCTGCATTACACTGCGGCGCCTTTTGCGTCGTCCCTGCGTACCCTCACGCACCACGGCGTCAGCGCCCACTATCTACTGCCCGATCCCGATGAACCCAGCTACCGCGCCGCGGGTTATGAAGAGCTGCGCGTGTTTCGCCTGGTGGATGAAGACAAGCGCGCCTGGCACGCGGGGGTAAGCCATTGGGCGGGGAGAGACGACCTCAATAGCCGCTCGATTGGCGTTGAAATCGTCAACCTGGCGCGGTATGACGCCGGGGTATTTACCTTTCCTGAATACCCCGAAGCACAGATCGACGTGCTGATTGCGTTGGTTCGCGACGTGCTTGCTCGTTATCCGCAGGTCGGCCCGACTGACCTGCTCGGGCATTCGGATGTGGCCTATTGGCGCAAGAGCGACCCGGGGCCTCGGCTGCCCTGGCGTGTTCTGCATGAGGCCGGGATTGGGGCCTGGTTTGATGAGCCAGCACGAGCAATGTACCAGCGCCGCTTTTGCGTCGCTTTGCCGCCAGAGGTCGAGGTGGAGCGGGCGTTTCAGCGCTACGGCTATAAGCCGGCGCAGAATCGCCGGGCTTTTGAACAGCGCACCCGAGCGTTCCAGATGCACTTTCGGGCCAGGGATTATTGCGGGTTCCTGGATGCAGAGACCTGCGCGATCTTGTATGCCCTGAACGAAAAATACCGCGGGATTTAATACCGAGCACTGTTCAAAGGTAGGAGCGAGCTTGCTCGCGAAAAACGTCAACGATACCGCGGGCTTTCTGGATAAACGCGGCGCCGGGGAGTTTTTCGCGAGCAAGCTCGCTCCTACAATTGGATCTTCATTCATCAGTTAACAGCCCTTGTCCCCTAAATCCTTTTCCCGCTGATGCGTTTCCACAACAGGAAATCCGTGCGCATGCCCTTGGGCCAGCCGCCAACGGATCGGCAGTTTGGTCATCATCAGCGTATTGAGGGATCGAGAGATGTCAGTCGCTACCAGCCGTATCGAAGACGCCCTGGCGCCTGCGGAAACGCTCTACCAGTTCGACGAAAGTCCGCTGCTGGCCCGCCAGCGCCAGCAGGAGTCCAACGCCCGCAGCTACCCGCGGCGTATCCCCCTGGCGCTCAAGCGCGCCAAGGGCCTGTATGTGGAGGACGTCGAAGGGCGTCGTTTCATCGACTGCCTGGCCGGCGCCGGCACCCTGGCGCTGGGGCATAACCACCCGGTGGTGATCCAGGCCATCCAGCAGGTGCTGAGCGATGAGCTGCCGCTGCACACCCTGGACCTGACCACGCCGGTCAAGGATCAGTTCGTGCAGGACCTGTTCGGCTTGTTGCCGTCGGAGTTGGCGCGGGAAGCGAAAATCCAGTTCTGCGGCCCCACCGGCACCGATGCGGTGGAGGCTGCATTGAAGCTGGTGCGCACCGCCACCGGGCGCAGCACTGTGCTGTCGTTCCAGGGGGCTTACCACGGCATGAGCCAGGGCGCGTTGAGCCTGATGGGCAGCCTGGGGCCGAAGAAACCGCTGGGGGCGTTGCTGGGCAATGGCGTGCAGTTCCTGCCGTTTCCGTATGACTACCGTTGCCCGTTCGGACTGGGCGGCGCCCAAGGTGTGCGGGCCAACCTGCATTACCTGGAAAACCTGCTCAGCGATCCCGAAGCCGGGGTAGTGCTGCCGGCGGCGGTGATTGTTGAAGTGATTCAGGGAGAGGGCGGCGTGATCCCTGCCGACCTCGACTGGCTGCGTGGCTTAAGGCGTATCACCGCGCAAGCGGGAGTGGCGCTGATCGTCGATGAAATCCAGAGCGGCTTTGGGCGCACCGGCAAGATGTTTGCCTTCGAACACGCCGGCATCATTCCGGATGTGGTGGTGATGTCCAAGGCCATTGGCGGCAGCCTGCCGCTGGCGGTAGTGGTGTATCGCGACTGGCTCGACACCTGGCTGCCAGGCGCCCATGCCGGGACGTTCCGCGGCAACCAGATGGCAATGGCGGCAGGTTCGGCAGTGATGCGCTACCTCAAGGATCACGACCTGGCCGGTCATGCGGCGGCCATGGGCGAGCGCCTGTGTGAGCACCTGCGCATCCTGCAGCGCGACTTCCCGCAGTTGGGAGATATCCGGGGCCGTGGGCTGATGCTGGGGGTGGAACTGGTGGATCCGACGGGCCCGCTAGATAGCCAGGGTCACCCGCCGGTGCATCGCCTGTTGGCGCCGCTGGTGCAGCGTGAGTGCCTCAAGCGCGGGTTGATCCTGGAGATGGGCGGGCGCCATGGCGGCGTGGTTCGTTTTCTGCCGCCGCTGGTGATTACCGCGGCGGAAGTCGACCAGGTGGCCGAGATCTTCGGGCGCGCTTTGGCAGCGGCGGTGGCCGGCGTCTAATTTTTTCGATGCCTGGTACGTTTTTACAGATATCAGCGCTGCGCGTGGTGCGCAGCCAGCCTTTGAGCGATGGAGAACAGCAATGACCTCAGTATTTGACCGCGACGATATCCTGTTTCAGGTAGTGGTCAACCATGAAGAGCAGTATTCGATCTGGCCTGACTATAAGGCTGTGCCGGAGGGTTGGCGTACTGTGGGCAAGAGCGGGATGAAGAAGGAGTGCCTGGCCTATATCGAGGAAGTGTGGACGGATATGCGGCCGTTGAGCTTGCGCCAGAAGATGGACGGCGCCGCACTGACTAACTGATTCACCATTGAGCCAATGTGGGAGGGGGCTTGCCCCCGATGGCGTCCTGCCGAGCCGCCCAAGATCAAAAGCAGATCAAGAGCGGCTCGCTTCGTATCGTAATTACCGGTGGGGCTACAGCGTTGTGTTGGGTTGCGGGTCCTTTTCCTGCACGCTGCCTGCCGTCACGACCTGCACACTCAAGCGCGGCGTTGCCAGGTCGAGTCCGGCTTCATCCAGGTGGCGCTTGAGCGAGAGGTTGAACGCTCGTGAGACTTCCCATTGTTTGATCGGCGCGGTCTTGAAGCGTGCGCGCAGGATTGCGCTGCCGGATTCGAAGCTTTCCACGCCCTGGATCTCCAGCGGCGACCAAATGTTGCGGCGCTGCAATGGGTCGTTGCGCATGGCGTGGCCGACATCGCGCATTAGCTTGATCGCGTCGTCGATTTCCATGTTGTAGGGGATCGCCACCCGGAAGATCGCGTAGCCGAACTCCCGGGAGTAGTTCTTGATGCTCTTGATTTCACTGAACGGGATGGTGTGCACAATGCCGTCGATATCGCGCAGGCGCACGGTGCGGATGGTCAGGCCTTCCACCGTGCCGAGGTGGCCGCCGACGTCCACGTAGTCGTCGATGGCCAGGGAGTCTTCGATGATGATGAACAAGCCGGTGATCAAGTCGGCTACCAGCGATTGCGCACCAAAACCGATGGCGATACCGATCACACCCGCACCGGCCAGCAGCGGCGTGACGTTCATGCCCATGTTCGCCAGCGCCACGATGGCGGCGATGATGAAGATGGTCACGAACAGCACGTTGCGGATCAGCGGCATCATGGTTTGCGCACGCGCGTTGGCCAGGCCTTTGCGCGAGCGGGTCAGGGCGTGGTGAATCGCGGTGTCGCTGAGGATCCAGATCAGCCAGGCAAACAACAAGGTCCCACCGAGGCCGAACAGCTTCACGGCTATTTCATGACCTTCACCTTCAGTAAAGCGAATCATCGACAGGCCCCAGACCCGCAGTCCCAATTCGATAAACACCAGCCACACCACCAGGTGCACCAGGGTGTAGACAAAGCCTTTGAGGCGTTCTGAGTACAGTGCGTGGCGTTTGTGCCCGCGTTGCGGCTTGAGAGCGTGGCGGCGCACCAGGCCGTTGATCACCATGCACAACACCAGCAACACCGTGCACAGCAGCGACTGGCGCAGGGCGGTGCTGGTGTCGCCGGCCGACAGGAAGGTGGCGAACAGTGAGATGCCCACCAGCAGCAGAGCCGGGATGTACCAGAAGGTGCCGATGATCGACAGCGTGTCGGTGAGGGCGCGGCGGGTCAGGCGGCGCGACAGCGGCTGGTTGCGGATCAAATGCGCAATCGGTCGGCGGAAACGCAGGATAAACACGCCGGTGGACAGCGCCGCCATTACATTGGCGACCGTCGCGGCGGTGTGGGCCAGGTGTTGGCCAAGCGCCTCGACCAGGCGCGGATCGCTCAAGGCTTCACCGAAGGCGGCAAAACTGCCGATCCACCACAGCGGACGGAACGCCTGGTGGCGCAGGATATACAGCGCGCGGTGGCGGTGCGGGCCGTCGAGCACGGAGAAGGCAATCACGCAGATTGCCGAGAAACAGGTGCCCACGACCAGGGCATAGGCCAGCACCATCGCCAAGGATTTGCCCAGGGAGGAAGGCAGGGCGTAGCTCAGGTAAACCGTGATCACCAGGGCGATCAACCAGGGGCCCAGCTTGCGCAGGGCAAAGCGCAGCATGTCCCAGGTGCGCGGGTGTTGCGGTAACTCTTCGGGTAGGCCGAAGCGCTCACGCACCCGGTGGCTGAGCCAGATCAGCGCGGCGGCCAGCAGGCTCCACACCGCCAGGATCACGGCAAAGCCGAAGATGATCGGCAGCCACTCGCTGGCCGGCAGCATCAGCGCGCCCAGTTCGTCCTTGGCCAGGTCGACTTCATTGGACCAGCGCCCCAACGGGCTGTCGGCACCGGAAAACTGCTGTTCAAAGCCCGACAGCGTGCTGCCGATCAGCCCGAGCACACCTTGTTCGGCAGCGGGTTGGGCCTTTTGCGTGGCGGCGCGCAGCTTCTTCAGGTCGCTCAGCAGTTGGGTGCGCTGTTGGTCGTTTTCGAGGGTCTTGATCACCTCGTCCAGCGACTGCCCCAGGGGCACTTCGGCCTGGGGTTGGGTCTTGCTGGAACCGCCCAGCATCCCGGGCAAGCCGACGGCTTGGGCGGATGACAGCGGCAGCAGCGTGAGCAGGGCGATCAGCAGGTAGCAGGGCAGGGCAAACAGACGGGAAAGCACGAGGCGGTCAACCTTGAAAACGACGAATTGACCGAGTGTACGAGGCCGCTATGCCCAATGCGAGCGCATTTGTCATTGCGCCAGCTTGGCGAGGATTTTGTAGACCACGGTGCCCAGGATCAACAGCATACCAATCCACATGCCGAATACGCCGAGGGGCTTGTCGCGAAAGTTGAAGCCGACCGCGAGCATGATCATGCCGATCACGATGGGGATGAGCATGGAGTGGAAGGAGGACATTGAGATCATGGCGAGGGGCGGCCTTGTCGGACTGGAAGTTCTGACAAGTCTAGGCCGGATTGGCAGAAGTGCAGTTGATGTGAGTCAGATAGCCTTATATCTGTTTGGAAACCCATCGCGGGCAAGCCCGCTCCCACACTGAAATGCATTCACAGATCAAATGCGGGAGCGGGCTTGCCCGCGATGGGCGCGCCTCGGTCTCAGGGTAAATCGCGACTGGCGTAGAACGCACCCAACACCTTCACCAGATGTGCCAGGTCATGGCTGCCGCACAGCTCGCGGATCGAGTGCATGGCAAAGGTCGGCAAGCCGATATCCACGGTGCGTACGCCCAGGTGGCTGGCGGTGATGGGACCGATGGTCGAACCGCAGCCCATGTCGCTGCGCACCACAAAGCTCTGTACCGGCACTTCCTCGGCCATGCACAGATGACGGAAGAACCCGGCGGTTTCGCTGTTGGTGGCGTAACGCTGGTTGCTGTTGACCTTGATCACCGGGCCGGCATTGAGTTTCGGGCCGTGGTTGGCGTCGTGCTTCTCGGCGTAGTTAGGGTGCACGCCGTGGGCGTTGTCCGCCGATACCAGCAGTGATTTCTGAATGGTGCGTACGAATTCATCACCTTCAGGCAACAGGCGGCGCAGGGTCTGTTCCAGCATCGGGCCATCGGCGCCACAGGCCGAGCAGGAGCCGACTTCTTCGTGGTCGTTGCACACCAGCACACAGGTTTCGTCGGTCTCGCTGGTCAGCAGGGCTTGCAGGCCGGCGTAGCACGACAGCAGGTTGTCCAGGCGCGCCCCTGCGATGAAGTCGCCATTGAGGCCGATAACTGCCGCGCTTTGGGTGTCGTAGAAGCTCAGCTCGTAGTCGAGCACCACATCGGCGTTCAGCCCATGCTCGCGGGCCAGCTGCTCGGTGAGCACGGCGCGAAAGTCTACGCGCTCGTCACCGGCAAATTGCGCAAGGATCGGCGGCAGCTCGGTCTGGGCATTGATCGCCCAACCCTGGTTGGCCTCACGGTTCAAGTGAATGGCCAGGTTGGGGATGATGGCGATCGGCAGCTTGAAGTCGATCAGTTGGCTTTCGACCTTGCCGTCGCGGCGGAAGGTGACGCGGCCGGCCAGCGACAGGTCGCGGTCGAACCACGGCGCCAGCAGTGCGCCGCCGTAGACTTCCACGCCCAACTGCCAGAACCCCTGCCTTTGCAGCTCAGGCTGAGGTTTGACCCGCAGGCACGGGCTGTCGGTGTGGGCGCCAACCAGGCGGATGCCGCCCAGCAGCGGCGAGTGGCGGCCGAGCTTGAAGGCGATGATCGAGGAGTCGTTGCGGGTCACGTAGTAGCGACCGTTGGCCTCGGTGGCCCAGGTGTCGCGCTCGTCGAGCCGCTGGTAACCGGCCGCTTCCAGGCGCTGGGCGAGGGCGGCTGTGGCATGAAAAGGAGTAGGGGAGGCCTTGAGGAAGTCGATCAGGCCTTGATTCAACGCTTCGCGCATAATTAGCTCCAGACAGCAGTGGCGAGAGTTTACCGTATTGGCCAGATATTTGGAGTGAGCGTGCATGGCCGAGAACCACACCAAACCCTGTGGGAGCTGGCTTGCCTGCGATAGCGGTCTTTCTGTGCCAGATGTAGTGGCTGGCACGCCGATATCGCAGGCAAGCCAGCTCCCACATTTGACCGCATCAGCCCTTCAAAAAGGGGCTGGGCACTCGAAGCGCAGGCGCTCGCCGCTTTGCGGATGGGTGAAGCTCAACATGCTTGCGTGCAGGCACAGGCGTGGCCATGCGGTCAGGGCTTGTTCATGGGCATACAAACCATCACCCAGCAACGGATGCCCGATGGACAACATATGCACGCGCAACTGGTGCGAACGCCCGGTGATCGGTGTCAACTCCACGCGGCACCAGTCGCCGCAACGCTCCAGTACTTTCCAGAAGGTCAGTGCATGTTTGCCGAACTCATGGTCGACCACGTGGCGGGGCTTGGTCGGCGGGTCATAGCGCAGGGGCAGGTCGATACTGCCGCTGTCCAGTGCCGGTTGGCCCCAGGCCAGGGCGGTGTAGGCCTTTTCGGTTTCACGGTCGTGAAACTGGCGGGACAGTTCGCGGTGGGTATCCGCGTCCCGGGCCAGAAGGATGATCCCTGAGGTTTCCCAGTCCAGGCGATGGACGATGCGGGCTTCGGGGTAGCCGTTTTCCTGCAGGCGGGTGATCAGGCAATCCTTGTTGTCGTCGGCACGACCAGGCACCGAAAGCAGCAGGGTCGGCTTGTTCACCACCAGGACGGCGTCGTCCTGATGCAGGATGTGGATATTGGACAGCGGCATTAAACAGCCTCGTAACAAACGCCAACGGCGGCTCCACTGACTGCCCCCTCACCCTGTAGGAGCGAGCTTGCTCGCGAAGAACTCATCGGCACCGCGTTCATTCAGGTGAAACGCGGTGTTCTCAGGTTCTTCGCGAGCAAGCTCGCTCCTACAGCAGTACAGGGGCCAGGTAGCGGAGCCGCCGTGGCGACCGCCCTTTCGATCAACGATCGGGCAGGGTGATATTGAGTTCCAGAATCGAGCAGCTGCCGTCATTTTCCAGAGCGACATGCACGTCATCGTTGCCGATATTGACGTACTTGCGGATCACCTCGACCAGTTCCTTCTGCAAGGCTGGCAGGTAATCCGGCGTGCTGCGTTGGCCGCGTTCGTGCGCCACGATGATCTGTAGACGCTCTTTCGCTACCGACGCGGTACTTGGCTTTTTGTTGGCGCGAAAGAAGTCGAGAAATTTCATTGTTTAGTTGCCTCCAAAGATACGCTCGAAGAATCCCTTCTTCTTAACATCGAGGAAGCGGTGTTCCACGGTCTTGCCCAGCAAGCGATCGACTGCATCGCTGTACGCCTGGCCGGCGTCGCTCTGGTCGTCAAGAATCACCGGCACGCCCTGGTTGGATGCCTTCAGGACGGCCTGGGATTCCGGAATCACGCCCAGCAGGGTGACGGCGAGGATTTCCTTCACGTCTTCAACGCCGAGCATTTCGCCATTGTTGACGCGCTCCGGGTTGTAGCGAGTGAGCAGCAGGTGTTCCTTGATCGGGTCCTGGCCTTCTTCGGCGCGCTTGGACTTGCTGGCCAAGAGGCCCAGCATACGGTCCGAGTCACGTACCGAGGAGACTTCCGGGTTGGTCACCACGATGGCTTCATCGGCGAAGTACATCGCCAGGTGAGCACCGGTTTCGATACCGGCCGGGGAATCGCACACCACGTATTCGAAGGTTTCCTTGAGCTCGGCCAGAACCTTGCCCACGCCTTCCTTGGTCAGCGCGTCTTTGTCGCGGGTCTGGCTGGCGGCCAGTACATACAGGTTCTCAAGGCGCTTGTCCTTGATCAGGGCCTGTTGCAGGTTGGCTTCGCCGTTCACCACGTTGACGAAGTCGTACACCACGCGGCGTTCGCAGCCCATGATCAGGTCGAGGTTACGCAAACCGACGTCGAAGTCGACGATGACTGTCTTGTGGCCGCGCAGAGCGAGGCCGGTACCGATAGCGGCGCTGGTGGTGGTCTTACCCACACCACCCTTGCCGGATGTAACCACGAGAATCTTGGCCAAGGTGTTTCACCCCTAAGGAAAAAGGACTTTCGGTCCCTGAAAAACATCTCTTGAAACTCGCTGCAGGCGGACAGCCTTTGCAGGAAAAAGAAGGAGTTTCCATGGGGAAACACCAACTTCCAATTAGTCCTACACAAGTCTTGCCGGTTTCGCTTTGCTATCAGAGTCTAGAGATGCTTGGAAAATGCGGCAGTATCCGTTAAAGCCGGATGATGTTCAACACATCGCCCGACAGGTTGACCTGTACCGAAGCGCCCCACAGCGGATCACGGCGCAAATCTTCGGAAACCTTGTACTGACCCGCGATGGAAACCAGCTCGGCGGTCAACTGCTGGCAGAAAATCCGCGCTCTGGTATCACCCTTGATGCCGGCGAGGGCACGTCCGCGCATCGGGCCGTATACATGGATGTTGCCATCGGCGAGAAGTTCCGCCCCCGGGCTGACCGAGGAGATCACCACAAGGTCACCGCCCTGCGCATAAATCTGCTGCCCGCCGCGTACCGGCGAGGTGATGATCTTTGTAGGCTTGATCGCAGGCTCGGGTGGTTTTTCCGGTTTTTTCTTCTCTTCACCGACCGGCGGTTCCAGGGGACGCTCGCGGGCACCGGACGGTGGCAGTACTGGCAGTTCAATGGCGATGGCGGCGGCAATGTCTTCGATGCGGCTGGCACGAATCGCCAGGGTGCGCAGGCCATGGGAGCGGCACACGCGCATCAGCCCGGGCAAATCAATCACGCCCTGGCCGGCCGGCAGCTTGTCCAGGGCCAGCACCAGCGGGGCGTTGTTGAAAAAGTTAGGCGCCAGGGCGACCTTGGCGGCCAGTTGGCGGTCCAGGGCATCGAGGTCATTGCGGGCCAGTTCCAGCACGGTAATGGCGAGCATGCTGCCTTTTAGCTGGAACACGGGATCTTGGTCTAGCGGTTCGGTTTGGCTCATGGTCGGCGAAAGCGGCTTGTCACGAAAAGTGTCGAGACTTATAACGAGAACACTCACCCGCCGCAAGCCGAGTCGAACCGTTGTAGAATGCGCGGCCCTTGTCTTTACCGGAATCTGTAATGGATCGCCCGCGTTTTCGAGCTGTATTTCTTCACCCGCGTTTTTGGCTGCTATGGCTGGGGCTCGGCCTGCTGTGGCTGGTCACCCAGTTGCCGTACCGGGCGTTGTTGACCATTGGTCGCCTGCTGGGCGCGAGCATGTACCGTGTGGCTGGCGATCGTCGCCGTATTGCGGCGCGCAACCTTGAACTGTGCTTCCCGGAAAAATCCGCCAAAGAACGCAAACGCCTGCTCAAGGAAAACTTTGCCTCCACCGGTATCGCCTTCTTTGAAATGGCCATGAGCTGGTGGTGGCCCAAGCCGCGCCTGGCGCGCCTGGCCCATGTTGAAGGGCTGGAACACCTCACCCAGGCGCACCTGGAAGGCAAGGGCGTGATCCTGATGGCCCTGCACTTCACCACCCTGGAAATCGGCGCGGCGCTGCTGGGGCAGAAGCACACCATTGACGGCATGTACCGCGAACACGGCAACCCGCTGTTCGACTTTATCCAGCGCCGTGGCCGTGAACGCCATAACCTCGATTCCCTGGCCGTGGAGCGCGACGACGTGCGCGGTATGCTCAAGCTGCTGCGCGCCGGCCGGGCCATCTGGTACGCACCGGACCAGGACTACGGCGCCAAGCAAAGCATCTTCGTGCCGCTGTTCGGTATCCAGGCGGCCACCGTCACTGCCACCAGCAAGTTCGCACGCCTGGGCAAGGCGCTGGTGGTGCCGTTCACCCAGGAGCGCCTGGCCGATGGCAGCGGTTACCGTTTGGTGATCCATCCGCCGTTGACCGACTTCCCGGGTGAAACCGACGAAATCGACTGCCTGCGCATCAACCAATGGGTCGAGGCCTCGGTGCGCGACTGCCCCGAGCAATACCTGTGGACCCATCGCCGCTTCAAGAGTCGGCCGCCGGGTGAGCCCAAGCTATACGAGAAGCGCCGTCGATAACCGTGCCGTGATATGACGTTGATAAGCCCAACTTTTCGCCACATGGAGTGACGCAATGCGCCCAGTTGAACCGGTCACAGGCTTGATTCTTTCCGGCGGCGGGGCGCGAGCGGCGTATCAGGTGGGGGTGTTGGCGGCAATTGCCGAGTTGCTGCCGCCGGGGGCGCCGAATCCTTTTCCGGTGATCGTCGGCACCTCGGCTGGTGCGATCAATGCGGTGAGCCTGGCCAGTGGGGCCAGTGACTTCTGCGCGGCTGTCCAACGGCTGACAGCGTTCTGGCAAGGCTTTCGCAGCCACCAGGTGCTGCGCAGCGATTGGCCGGGAGTCATACGCCAGGCCAGTCGCTTCCTGATCCACAGCCTGTTGGGCCTGGGTGCCCAGGTGCCGGTGGCGTTGCTCAATAGCTCCCCACTGCGCGACTTGCTGCAAGCGCGCTTGAACCTGGACGGCATCGACGAGGCTATCCGCCGCAAGCACTTGCAGGCGGTGGCGGTGACGGCCTTTGGTTATGAGTCCGGGCAAGCGGTGACCTTCTACCAGGGCGGCGGCACCATCGATGCCTGGTTGCGTCATCGGCGCATTGGCATACCGACCCAATTGACGGTAGAGCACCTGTTGGCAAGCTCCGCGATTCCGCTGTTGTTCGCTCCGGTCAAACTTGACGAAGAGTACTTTGGCGATGGCGCCGTGCGGCAGTCAGCGCCCATCAGCCCGGCCTTGCACCTGGGGGCCAGCCGTGTGTTGGTCGTCGGTGTGAGCGGCAATCCCAGGGGTAACGAAGCCTCGACGCAGCGCACCTACACCGGCCAGCAACCGACCCTGGCGCAAATCGGTGGGCATATGCTCAACAGTACCTTCATTGACAGCCTGGAAAGCGACATTGAACTGCTGGAGCGCTTGAATCAGTTCAGTCGGGTTGTCCCTGCCGATGCCGCGGTACAGGGCCTGGCGCCGGTGGATGTGCTGGTGATTGCGCCCAGCCAGCCCATCGATGAAATCGCTGCACGACATCGTCAGGAACTGCCAGCGGCGTTGCGTGTGTTTTTGCGTGGGCCGGGGGCGACCAAGACCAGCGGGGCGGGGGTGTTGAGTTATCTGCTGTTCGAGGCGGGGTATTGCAGCGAGTTGATCGAACTAGGGCGCAAGGATGCGCTGGCCAAGCGCGAAGAAATCGCTCGGTTCCTCGGCCTGACGCCGAACTGAATGTGGGAGCTGGCTTGCCTGCGATAGCGGTATGCCAGCCAACACTGCTGGTACAGACACACCGCGATCGCAGGCAAGCCAGCTCCCACAGGGAACCGCGATCGACCTTTAGAAGTGGTACTTGACCAGGAAGCTTGCTGTGTCCTGAGTCGTTTTGAATGCCCCCGAATCCTCGATCCCGTACTTGTTCTTCCAGTAGTCGTATTCAAAACCCACATACAACTGCTTGTCGCCCCAATGCAGCGCCTTGCCCAAGTCATATTTGACCTGCGGGTTGAAGTGCAGGTTGGCGTGATAAGTGCCGCGGGCGTTCTTGTCGTTATCCACCACCCAGTCCATGAAACCGTCGATCAGCACGTCGGAATTACCCACGGGAATGGTGTACGACCAGACCGGAGTGATCTGCCATACACCGTCACCCGGACGATTGCCCTCGGTCTGGCGCTGGTAGAAGTTCAACTGGAAGTAGTCGAAACCGGGGATGTTCAAGTCGAATGCCGGACCCAGCAGGTAGGACTCGTTATCGCCCTCGCCGAACTCATAGGTGAAGGCCAGCAACACGTCCTTGATCGGGCCGAACGACAGGTCCTTGTTCAGGATCTTGCCGAACGACAAACGCGGGCTGAACTCGCCGTAGTAAGTATTCGGGCCGACATTGCCGTCTTCCTTGCCGTTGTAAAAGATACGGTCGAGGAAGAAGAAGTTGTCGCCGTACTTCCATGCGTCGGCATGTTCGAAGGTGACGGTTTGCTGGATCTGCGGGTTGACGGTAAAGCTCTTGCCCCACAGGTAAGTCAGGCTGTTGTTCTGCCACTGCAACAAGTCACCGGCTACGGCCTGGCCACCCGCCAGCAGGGATCCCGCCAGCATCAGGCCTTTGAACATGGGTTTCATTCGGTTGCTCCCGAGTTAAAGTTTTATGGTTTTTTTTCTTCTACGCAGGCGCTCTGGTATGGCGCCTTTTGGTTCGCTGCAAAAATCGTCTGTTCGGTCAGCTTTAATGCTTTTAGCAAGAGCTGCGCCAAGGTGTTTGAAAAGCCAAAAAATCCCCGTCGGCTGCAGCGGATGCAGTCGAATTCAGAGGACTTTTGCGCACTTTGGCAGCAAACATAAGGCCGGGATAAGTTGGCCTTGAAGTCAGCTTTTACATTCGCTGTTTTTTTTTGAGTCGATTCGAGCGGGCGCGGAGAATACTGGCTCCCAGGCCTGGGCTCAAGTGCGCTGTAACAGAGCGCAAGGGGCGAGAATGGGGCGCGGCGTGTGGCCGGCCCCGGTTCAAGGCTGTGCATGTGGGTGTTCCCTGTTTGTTGTTATTTTTGTACTAACAAAGGAATCAATGCGTATGGGCGACTTCGGGGCGTTCAGCGCCGCCGAGGATGTTGAACAGTATGTTCAGCGACAACGCGCTGAGGGTGGCCATGGCGATGCCGCTGTGGGTAATCGGGCTCATCCACAGTGGCAGCTGCGCGAAGAACTCCGGGCGTACCACGGGGATCAGGCCCATGCCGATGCTCACCGCCACCAGCAGTTGGTTGCGGCGGTCGGCGATGTCGGCTTCCTGCAGGATCTTGATCCCGGTCGCAGCCACCATGCCGAACATGGCTATCGCTGCGCCACCGAGTACCGCCGGTGGGATCGACGCCACCAGGTAGGCGGCCTTGGGCAACAGGCTCAGCACAATCAGAAAGGCCCCGGCCATGATCGTGACCGAGCGGCAACGCACGCCGGTCATTTGTACCAGGCCGATGTTCTGGGCGAATGAGGAGTGGGTAAAGGTGTTGAAGAAACCGGCAAAAAACGACGCACCGGCGTCACACAACAGGCCGCGGCGCAGCATTTTCGGCGTGACCTCCTGGCCGGTGATCTTGCCCAGGGCGAGGAACATACCGGTGGATTCGACAAAGATGATCACCACCACCAGGCACATCGACAGGATCGGCGCCAACTCGAACTTGGGCATACCGAAGTGCAACGGTGTCACCACCTGCACCCAGGGCGCCTGGGCCAGGCCGCTGAGGTCAACCATGCCGATAGCACCGCACAATCCGTAACCCAGGCCCATGCCGATCAGCACCGAGATATTCACCCAGAAGCCGCGCATGAAGCGATTGATCAGCAGGATGGTCGCCAATACCAGGGCGGCAATCGCCAGGTACACCGGTGAGCCGAACGTGGCGGCAGCGCTGCCGCCACCGGCCCAGTTCACGGCCACGGGAAACAGCGAAAGTCCGATGGCGGTAATCACCGTACCGGTCACCAACGGCGGGAAAAAGCGCACCACCTTGGACATGAATGGCGCGATCAGCATACCGAAGAACCCGGCGGCTATGGTCGCGCCGAAGATGCCCTGCAAACCGATACCGGGCATACCGGCCATGGCGACCATGCTGCCGACCGCGGCAAAACTGGCGCCCATCATCACCGGCATACGGATACCCACCGGGCCGATGCCGAACGACTGCACCATGGTGGCGATACCGGCCACCAGGAGGTCGGCGTTGATCAGAAAGGCAATTTCTTCACGGCTCAAGCCTGCGGCCTGGCCAATGATCAGGGGGACGGCGACAGCGCCGCCGTACATCAGCAAAACGTGTTGCAAGCCAACCAGAATCAGTTGCAAGAGGGGCAGCCGCACCATGGCGGGCGCGGCAGGAGTCTGCGTTTCTAACTGGGACATGCAACACCTCGAATCTTTTTATTTTTGTGTTGTTTGGCATTCAATTGCCGGATGAAACTTAATCTTCAAACCATCACTGATCTCCCTTGTGGGAGCTGGCTTGCCTGCGATGGCGGTGTGTCAGTCACCGAAAATGTTGGTGATCTGCCGCTATCGCAGGCAAGCCAGCTCCCACATGGGAACGGTGTGAAACAGTCAGTTGGTGCGGGCCCCCTGGTTGATCCAGGTGCCAATCAAATCCCGCTCCTGCTGGGTCATCTGGGTGATGTTGCCCAGCGGCATGATCTGGCTGGCCACGGCCTGCGCTTGAATCCGCGCGGCCTGCTGCTGGATCTGTGCCGGTGTGTCGAACATCACCCCAGCCGGGGCGGTGCTGAACAGCGGGCTGGTGGGCTTGGCCGAGTGGCACACGGTGCAGCGTTGCTCGATCACATGGTGTACCTGACCGAAGTCCGTGGTGGCCTGGGCGGGTGCCGGTTCAGCGGCGGGTGCTGACGGCGCTGCGGGTTTCAAACCACCGCCCAATGCGGTTTCCGGCAGCGGCTGATACTCGATCGCCGCCGGTGCCTTGGCAATCGGTTCGGCAGGCTTGGGCCCGGTCACATACGCCAGGCTGATCATTGCCAACGCGCCCACCGGCAAGGTCCACGCATACTTCTGGCTGTCATGCCGGGTATTGAAGTAATGCCTTACCAACACCGCCGCCACGGCGATCCCGGCCAGGATCAGCCAGTTGTATTGGCTGCCGTAGGTGCTCGGGAAGTGGTTGCTGATCATGATGAACAGCACCGGCAAGGTGAAGTAGTTGTTGTGCCGTGAGCGCAGCAAACCCTTGGCCGGCAGCGCCGGGTCCGGTGTGCGGTTCTCGGCGATGGCCGCCACCAGCGCACGCTGGGCGGGCATGATGATGCGGAACACGTTACCGACCATGATCGTGCCGATCACCGCGCCCACATGCAGGTAGGCGCCACGGCCGCTGAACACCTTGCTGAAGCCATAGGCCGCTGCAATCAACAGCACAAACAGGATCAAGCCGAGCAGGGCAGGGCGTTTGCCCAGGGCCGAGTCGCAGAGGAAGGAGTAGATGAACCAGCCGGCGAACAGTGAGCCGATGCCCAGCAATACGCCTTCGGTGCCGCTGAGGCTGCTGCCGGGGGCGAGCAGGTACAGCGTCGGGTTGAGGTAGAACACCACGCACAGCAGCGCGACGCCCGACATCCAGGTGAAATAGGCTTCCCATTTGAACCAGTGCAGGTTGTCCGGCATGGTCGGCGGGGCCAGTTTGTATTTTTCCAGGTGGTAGATACCGCCACCGTGGATCGCCCACAAGTCACCGGCCAGGCCGTTTTTGGGGTTGACGCGATTAAGGTTGTTTTCCAGCCAGACAAAGTAGAAAGAAGCGCCGATCCAGGCGACGCCAGTGATCATGTGAACCCAGCGCACGCTCAGGTTCAGCCATTCCAACAGATGTGCTTCCACAGTCTTTACCTCTCGCCTGTCACCCTTGTTGTCGGGTGATCAGACCTTCTCTTATTGGTGGGGGGCGAGGATCAAACGCTCATCCTCTTTGAAAAAATGCTCATCGCAGTTATTGCCTGTGCCACTGCGATCAACCACCAGGAAGTCATCCCGCTTTTCGATCGTCAGCACCGGGTGGTGCCAGACGCCGCGATGGTAATTAATGCCCTGCCTGCCGTTGGTAACGAAGGCGCGGACCAAGCCCGATACAGGTTCATCGCCAAGTGGCGCGACCACGATCAGAAAGGGGTTGCCGAGCAGCGGTATAAAAGCCTGGCTGCCCAGCGGGTGTCTCTCCAGCATGCACACGGTCAGCGGCATGTCCTGCGCGTCGGCGCGGAAGATGCTGATAATGGCGTGGTCTTCCGGCTTCGCGGTTTCGACCGTGGCCAGTTTGTGAAAGCGCATGGTCGACCCGTTGTTGATCATGAAGTGATCGCTGCCATCGGTTTCGATAACGTCTCCGAAGGGGGCGAAGGCTTCTTTGGTCAAAGGTTCGATCATCAGTGTGCGCATGGCTGTCTTCTTATCCGAATACTGTGTTGTTTGTTCTATTGCTATCGCGGGCAAGCCCGCTCCCACATTTGGAATGCATTCCCCTGTGGGAGCTGGCTTGCCTGCGATGGCATCACCGCTTATTTCGACACTTTGCCCAGCACGCGCAGGCGACTCACACCACCATCCGGGAACACGTTCAAGCGGATGTGGGTAATCGGCCCCAGCGCCTTGATCTGCTCGGCGAAGGTGTGTTCGGCGTGCATTTCCAGTTTCTGCGCCGGCAACAGTTCACGCCAGAACAGCGACTGGGTTTCGACCTGGCTGTCGGTGCCGCCTTTCACGAAGGCGCCCTGGATCGAGCAGGTGTCCGGGTAGTTGCCCTTGAAGTGCAGGGTGTCGACCACGATTTTCTCGATCTCGCCCGGGTGGCCCAGGGCGACGATCACCCAGTCATTGCCTGGCGTGCGACGACGTGCGGTTTCCCAGCCATCGCCCATGTTGATGCCGCGGCCCGGGTTGAGGATGTTGCTCATGCGGCCGAAGTGTTCGTCGGAACAGGCCAGGGCACGACCGCCATTGAGCGCGGCGGCCAGGTCGACCTGTTCGTTGTCGCCCACCGAAGACCAGTCGCGGAACGGCACGCCGTACACACGCAGACGGGCCACGCCGCCATCCGGGTAGATGTTGAAGCGCAGGTGGCTGAACGCCTGGTCGTTGTTGATCTCGTGGTAGTGGTGGCTGTTGCCTTGCAGCTCGACGGCCGACAGCACTTCCACCCACTGGGTGTTGGCATCCGGCTCGCCCGAGGCCAGGAAGCAGGCTTCCAGGGAGGCCGACGGCGGGAAGTTGCCGGTGAAGAATGAAGTGTCGATGTCCACGCCTTTGATCGAACCCGGCACGCCCAGGCGGATCACCGCACTGTCGTAGCCTTCGAAGCGCTTGCGGCGTGACTCCCAGCCGTCCATCCACTTGCCGTTGTCATCGAAAACGCCCTCCTTCCACACGGCCGGTGTCGGCTGGAACAGGCGGTTGGCGTCAGCGAACCAGTCATCGGTCACCGAGATGATCTTGGTGCCCAGGCGGGCGTCGGCCAGGTTGACGAACTTTTCGAAAGGTACGGCGTAAGCTTTCATTCTTCTTGTCTGCCTTAGATAGAGTGGCTGGGGATGGACTGCTAGAGGGTCAGTAAACGGAACAACGCGATCTTGTTGATCTCGTCCAGCGCGCACTTGAACTCGGCGTCCGCAGAGTTGTGGATGCGCGTTTCGAACGCGGCGAGGATCTGATGCCGGTTGCTGCCTTTTACCGCCATGATGAAGGGAAACTTGAACTTGGCTTTGTAGGCCTCGTTCAGCTCGGTGAAGCGAGAAAACTCTTCGGCCGTGCATTGGTGAATACCCGCGCCCGCTTGTTCATCGGTGCTGGCTTGGGTCAGTTGGCCCTGGACGGCAGCTTTTCCGGCCAGGTCCGGGTGAGCATTGATCAGCGCCAGTTGCGAGGCGTGATCAGCACTCAACAGGATATCGCTCATGCGCTGGTGCAGGGTTTCGATCTGGTCGATCGACGCGTCCTGGCCCAGGTCGAAGGCCTTTTCGGCCACCCATGGCGAGTGTTCGTAGATGTCGGCAAAGGCCTGGACGAAGGCGTCGCGGCTCAAGGTCGAAGGTTTGAGGGTTTGGAACGCAGTCATTTCGCCGCTCCCGGAAAAGGGTGGGTTTGGTGCCAGTGACGGGCGATGTCCACGCGGCGGGTGAACCACACCTGTTCATGGCCTTTGACGTATTCAATGAAGCGCTTGAGCGAGGCCAGGCGTGCCGGGCGGCCGATCAGGCGGCAATGCAGGCCGATCGATAGCATCTTCGGCGCTTCGGCGCCTTCGGCATACAGCACGTCGAAGGCATCCTTGAGGTACTCGAAAAAGTCATCGCCCTTGTTGAAACCCTGCACCTGGGTGAAGCGCATGTCGTTGGTGTCCAGGGTGTAGGGGATCACCAGGTGCGGCTTGCCGTTGGGGGTGTTGGGTTCCCAGTAGGGCAGGTCATCGTCGTAGGTGTCGCAGTCGTACAGGAAGCCGCCTTCCTCCATCACCAGGCGACGGGTGTTGGGGCCGGTGCGACCGGTGTACCAGCCCAGTGGGCGTTCACCGGTGAGTTCGGTGAGGATGCGGATGGCTTCGAGCATGTGCTCGCGCTCCTGGGCCTCGTCCATGTACTGATAGTCGATCCAGCGGTAGCCGTGGCTGCAAATCTCGTGGCCGGCGGCGACCATGGCGCGGATCACATCCGGATGACGCTGGGCGGCCATGGCCACAGCGAAGATGGTCAGCGGGATGTCGAATTCTTTGAACAACTTGAGGATGCGCCACACACCGGCACGGCTGCCGTACTCATACAGCGACTCCATGCTCATGTTGCGCTCGCCTTGCAGCGGTTGGGCCGAGACCATTTCCGAAAGGAAGGCTTCGGACTCTTTGTCGCCATGCAGGATATTGCGCTCGCCGCCTTCTTCGTAGTTGAGTACGAACGACAGCGCAATGCGTGCCTTGCCCGGCCAGTGGGGGTGAGGAGGGTTACTGCCGTAACCGATCAGGTCGCGTGGGTAGTCAGCGCTCACTGCAGTCTTCCTTCTTGTTCGTGGTAGCAGATGTGTGTGGCGTCCGGGCAGTGAAATGACTGAGTGGCGTCACAGCGATGAGTGATTGTATACAACTTATTGCGAACTTTGTAAGCCTGCATTTCTGCATTTTTTCTGAACGGTCTCTCTGCGGGTCTCTGCAAGAAACTTGCCTGCGTGGTCAGGTTAAAATGAAAAAGCCCACTGCAGGAGCGAGCTTGCTCGCGAATAACCTGAGGGCGCCACGTTTCACCCTGAAAGCCCGCGTCATCGTTGGCGTTTTTCGCGAGCAAGCTCGCTTCCACGGGGGATTGGAAGGCTGTTGAATTTATTGTGTACAATTTTTCTGAAAAGTGTCTTAATCAGCCATCGCCGGCTTTTTCACTGCCCTGAAAGAGTGCGGGTTTCTCTATGACTGACTTCGGGAGGCGCATAAACGCCATGGGACGTTTAACCACACACGTTTTGGACGCCGCGCACGGTTGCCCCGGCAGCGCAATCAAGGTTGAGCTGTACCGCGTCGAAGGTGCGCAGCTTGAGCTGGTCGCTACCGCTACAACCAACAGCGACGGCCGCTGCGATGCGCCGCTGTTGCAAGGCGACGATTACCGCAGCGGTGTCTACCAGCTGCAATTCAACGCCGGCGATTACTACCGCGCCCGTGGCGTGCAATTGCCGGAGCCGGCTTTCCTGGATGTAGTGGTACTACGCTTTGGCATCAGCGCCGAGCAAGAGCATTACCATGTACCCCTGTTGATTTCGCCTTACAGCTATTCCACCTATCGCGGTAGCTGAGTCGTCACCTCGCTTCATACCCCCAAATGCTCTTCGTTGGTTTCGCCCGCGCACACTGCGGGCTTTTTTTCGCCCGTGGTGTGTTCAACTATCTAACGCCTTTTGAGCCGCTACGCTGCCTAGGCTGGTGTTTGTCCTTCCATCAAGAAGAAAGCACCATGACTTCAGCCATCGGCAACATCTATTCAGATGATCCGGATATCGCTGCCGAACGCCTGCAGCAGATGCGCGATCAACTGACTCGGCGCATCAACACTCATCCCCAGCCCGGCCGCCTGATCAACCAGCTCGCGCAGGCCGACCGGCGGTGCGTCGATTCGACCAGAGCGCTCGCCCGCTTGATAGGTCATGCGCCCCGGGTTCTGGGCGTGATTCGTGCCGCGCTGCGCAAGGAATTTGAAATTGACCCTGACAGCCTGCTGTTTACCCAGGCGGCATTGCCGGGGGCGGCCGCCAAAGTTGACAGTTTGACCGACCGGGCGCTGCTGTCGCTGGCATTGCCTTCGGTACCGGACAATCTCAATCAATTCACCTCCTTGAGTGTCAAGGGCGATCCAAACCGTCGGCTGCCGTATACGCCTTTGCAGGTGTTGCGACGCATGATCGCGATGAACCTGCTGGAGCGGTTGCCTCAAGCGGTCACGGAATATTGGCAGGCCTTGGCGCATGGATCGTGGCACACACGTCAGGAACGCTGGGCCGAATCATACGCCGCAGCTTTTGCCGAGCAGGCATTCATGGCACGGCAACTGGACGAGATATCACTTGCGGGAATGACGCTGGTCCAGCAATTGGTGGATGCCCCCGACACCGAGGCGCGCCAGCGCGCCGGGGGCAGTTGGGCCAGCGTGCGGGTAAGCCAATTGATGTGGCCAGGCTTGCCGGCAGTCGCGATTCCCGGGGCACTGCATATTTATCGAGACGGCGACCCCGAGGGCGCGCCGCATGTGATTTATCTGCCGGGCGTGGCCCGCCATTTTTACGAGTACCCGTCGTTCTTCTCGCTTCAATGCGGCCTGTTGGCGTTGGCCGGTCAGACGCTGTTCGATGAACTCTGGCAATGCTTGCCATTAAAGCGTCGTCACCAATTATGCCGACCCGATCACCTGAGCCCAGCCTCCGTTGTCGTGCGTGGCGCGGCGGTGACGGAGGATGCGTTGGCGCTGAGCGCCCGGGCGTTGCTGGATGGCCAGTGGGCGAATGAGTTGGCCTGCGCGCTGGCGATCAATCACGCACATGTGTTCGCTGCAAGCAGGCCGCGGCCTGAAACGTTGTCGGCCACGGCCTTTCTCCGTTCGATCGAGCAAGCTCGCAAACGGCTGGCAGGCAGCGCCCGGCTGCACAACGTGTGCGACCAATTACTTACCTGGGACCGGCAACGACGGGAGCCAGAAATCCTGTTTGCCAGTGCGATGCCCGAGCTGGCCCGGCTTACGGCAGAGCAACAGGTCAAACGCTATGAAAAAGGCCTGGTTGCGTTGCTTAACCAGGATGATCCGAGTGCGCAGAGCGCGGCGTTTGAACAGGTGTTGGCGCTCGAGCGTCAGCGCAAGGAGCACACGCAGGTGTTGAGCGCACAGATCAAGGATGCGCAGCATCAACTGTTCGATTTGCCGTTCTGGCTTGCGCGCCCTGGGGGAGGGCGCAGGCGTGCTGCGCTGTTTTTGCGCGCCCAGGTCGAAGCATTGCGCTGTGAGGTTGAGTTGCAACACCAGCTCAAGCTCATATCCACGGCGCATCGTGACGTGATTAGCGAAGTGCTGGACCAGCCTGCAGCGCGCAAACGCCCTGGCAGTCGAACCCAGGTGCTGTCGGTCTCGGTGGGCAGCGCGCCGGATGCCTTCTATCCGCTGCATAACGTGTGGGTGGTGACGCGAGTGACTGCGCTGAAAAAATCGGCAGGCGCAATTCCGGTGGTGCTGTATGCGTTTGGAGGCTATGGCGGGCTTATGGCTTTTTCCGGCCTGGAGGCGCTGACGCAGGGGCTCAAAGCGACACTGGGCAGCAGTGACTATTCCAGGTTATGGGGTTGTGTCGAACGGGATAAGCTCCACGACTTGCGCGCCCATGCGGTGCGCAACACGCTGGCTGTGCGTTACGAGCCTGTCGACATCAGCCCCACGGGTCTCTCGCTGAAAAACCTGGTGATGTACTACGCAGGTTTGAGCAAACGCATCGGTGGCATGGCGGGGCTTTTCGGCGAGGTGAAGGATGCGATGGTCAGCCGCTTGTTGTGGGTGGTCGAGTTGCACCAACATCTCGCGTTTCCTCCCAACCATGCCTTGAGCCAGGCGTTGGCCAATGTGGACGTGCTGCGTAAAGTTGCGCTTGAGATGAAAGAATCTCCACCGTGGCTGGCCAGCGCAACGCGTACCCAGCTCAAACAATTCCAACGCCTCAAGCGCAGGTACCTGGGCAGTGCCGTTGCCGCTGAAAGCGGGCTCGTGCAGATCCTGCCTGACCTGGACACCTTCGCCCGCAGTGCGTTGATCGCTCGTTTGACTGAAGACGGTTTTTACCCGGAACTGGACATCGACAAGCCGTTGATCGACTTGCCGGATGACACCTACAGCAGTTTTTGTGGCCACGAAAGTCGCTGCACGCCGGGCGATCGCAAAGTCATCGTGACCCCCAGCCTCAAACGCCACACGTTCAGTATGCTGCAACTGGCGTTGCATAACCTTGACTCGCAAGCGCCCTGGACACGCCCGCGATTGACACGCGGCCGCTATCTGCAACCGCAGTGGCGCCAGCGACTGAACGCCGATTATCTGATCAACACCGTGTCTTCGCTGGATATCGGCGGTCATTACGCGATACGGGCCCACCGTGCATTTTACCCTGCGGGGGCGAGCGGTCAGAGGGAAGAGCGTATCCCTGTGCTGATAAATCGCACGTTGCGGGACTGCGCGCAGATGCAGCTTTTTTCGGCGATCGCCCAGGGTTTGAGCGCCCAGGCGCAGAGCCTGTTCAAGGTTGCAATGGCAGCCCGCACGGCTGAAGACCTGTTAAAGAACGGGCATCGGCTGACGCTGTTCGTGGTACATCTGGTAGGGCACACGATGCTGCACGATCGTTACATCGCAGGCATTGTGGTGATGGCGGACCAGGCCAGCGGACGTTGCGTGGTTTACTGGCCGGCCGCGCCCCACGCGTTGGTCATCAGCGAATACACCAGTGTGGGAGTAGCCCTGGCGGCGCTCAATCGTATGGCGGCAGCGCCCGATTACGTTAAGGTTCTGGCGCGACAGGTTGCACCGGGTTGGGCATTCGAGGCCATCGCCCATAACGTCGATGCAACGAACAAGAACAGCTCGATTTATTACGTGGACTATATCCTCGCCGGTTTTTCATTCGTCGCAGGTGTGTGGAAGAGCTATGAGTTTTTCCGCTCATTCAAAATCACGCACCTTGAGCCTACGCCAGCGGTCAGTGAAATCGAAGAGCTGATCCACGAGCAGATTGCCAGTGCACCGTCGAACTGGTTGGCGGTGGTGCCCACCACCTACTGTGACGCCATGGCACTGCTGTATGCGGCCAGCTCGCTGGAGCTGCAAGGGCGGGTTCAAGCCGTCAGTAACTCCAGCTGGATGTTGGCGACTTATCGGGTTCAACGTCTTGAAGAGCAGAGCGAGGTCACCAGGCGCGGGTTGCTGGGTATTTTGATTCCGTTATTCGGTAAGGCTAACGACTTCCATGATTTGCTGTTGGCTGCCCGACGCTATCATCGCTTTGGTGACCCTAACGATGCCGTGGATGTGGCGTTCATGACCCTGTTTCTGGCGGTCGAACTGGCGACAGACTTTGCGCCTGTTCCCAAAGTGAGGGGCGGTAAGATCATAGGTATGCGTTCGCCGATGAAGGTTCTGAGTCGTATCCGTCGCTTGCCGATGGCAATACGTAGTCATTTGCCCAGCGCGTCTTCGTCGCTGGTGACGCAATCGAAGCTCTTGGACCGTTTCAGAATCAAGGGTAAGCCTGAGGGCGCCGTAGCGTTGAAAGGGCCGGGCAGGCAAGGCGTGCATGTCAAGAACGGCGAGCAGTTCGTTGCGGACAATACGCACCATTACCCGGTTTACCAGCGTGAAAACGAAGAGGTATTTCGCCTGCGAAATAGCCGGGAACCGGGGCTGGATGAGTTGGTCCTCAACATTCAAGAGCCTAAAGAGTGGTTGTTGGGCATGAATGCGCCACAACCTGGGCCCAGCTCCGGGGTGCATAACCCATGGCCCGTTTCCCCATTGCCGGATTGGCAACCCCCTCGTACACGCACGGCTACCGAGAACCGGATTGTGCAGTCACGTACAACGGATACTCAGTGGCTGAGTTGGCGTGTTCAAGTCCAACCCAGTCAAATTGTGGACTTTCCGGCGGCTGGCGTGTTTGAGGTAGGCGTGGGTCCCAGAGGTTCTGAGCTCAATGCCAGGTTTTTACGCGTGGCTCCTCCTTATACCGCCATCCAGGATCCGAACAGCGGTTTCTACCGGATGCTCCCGCAGGGTGATCGTGCACCGTTGAACGGCCTGGTGTTTATCACCCGAAATGAGCCACCGGGGCGATCCGCGCTAGCCGATATCATGCGCTGGACAAGCACTGATATTCGCGACCAGCCTATTCCCGTATCACGCCTGCCTTCAGGGGGGTGGCAAAATCATCCGGCACTGTTCGACAGGCCGTTGAGGCAGTATGTGACCATGGCCTTTCCCACCCTGACGAATGACGCTCGAACGTTTGCCGTCATAAGGTTGGTTGAATTGTCAGGTCCTTCCCGGGCTGCCACGGCAAGCCATTTGCTTGACATCCGCGCGACGCTGGACGAATGGCTACCCGCGCCTCCTGCGAGGAGCGGTCAAACGGATGATTTACTCCGGATGTTGCGACCTAATGAACGGCGCAGCGAATATCTATACATCGGTTTTGAAGGCAAGGCGCCCGGCTTCACGCGTGTAGACTTCATACCGCCTCATCCGTTAGACCCGAGCCTGCAATATGCTGTCACACCGGTCAGGACGCAGAGGCTTGAAGCAGAGCGCGCCGCCGTCAGAACCGTGTTGGAGCAGCAGGGTTACCGCATTGTGGACTTGTCTGTGCGACGCCCAGGGTTACCTCCTGGAGAAAACAGTATTGAATCAGTCGTGACTCATCCCCGTTCGAGCACAATTTACTACGTGGCCTACCAATGGTTTGAGATAGGGCGAATTAGCGTGAGAACGAAGCTTTCGGACAAGTGGGTTCGGGTAGCCATCAACTCCCACCCTGACTCGGCTTTATTAAGGGCGGTTGACAACGCGATGCAAGAACAACGCTTGGTGCGGATTGTGGCCGGTATCCAGTGGCCCACAAAGGGCCAGCTGGCCCCCACTGTTTATTTCGTCAAATTGAACCCTTAGCGTTGATGAGAGCCATTGCACCGGCGCCGCCAAACAGCGCAGCGCTGGTGCGGTTGAACCAGCTCTGGCCCGAACCGCTGCGCAAATACCGCGCGGCGCCATGGGCGCCCAAGCCGTAAGCCAACTTGCATAACAGGTCGAGCACCGTCCAGGTGGCGATCATGATCAACAATTGCGGTAAAAACGCCTGCTCGGCGCTGAGAAACTGCGGCAGGAAGGCCGCAAAAAACAGGATGTCCTTGGGGTTGCTGGCCCCCAGTACGAAGGCCCGGCCAAACAACGCACCAAAGCGCGGCACCGCCGGGGACTGCGGCACTTCGGCGCCTGCGCTCGGCAGGCGCGATTGCTGCCAGCTTTGCCAGGCGAGGTAGAACAGGTACAGCGCGCCGACGATCTTCAGTGCGCTGAACAATTGCTCGGATGCCAGCAATAGCGCGCCGAGGCCAAGTGCCGAGGCGCTCAGCAGGCAGATCGAAGCAAATACGCCGCCCAGAAACGCCGGGTAAGAGCGGCGCAGGCCGAAGTTGAGGCTGTTGCTGATCATCAACAATGACAGCGGGCCGGGGATCAGGATCACCACCAGCGCAGCGCCGCTGAACAACAGCCAGGTATCCAGGTTCATCTACAGTTCTCCCTTACGTGCAAAAGCCCCACCCGAAGGTGAGGCGGTTTTTCAGCCCTTCCTGAACTACAGAAAGATGAACTTGGCGATAAAGATCGCGCACAGCACCCACAGGCTGATGGAAATCTCGCGGTACTTGCCGGTGCCGGCCTTCAACGCCACATAGGTGATAAAGCCCAGGGCGATTCCGTCGGCGACCGAAAATGTCAACGGCATCATGATCGCGGTCACGATGGCCGGGATGCTGTCGGTGGCTTCATCCCAATTGATATGGGCCATGCTCGCCATCATCAGCATTGCCACGTAAATCAACGCGCCCGCCGTGGCATAGGCGGGAATCATGCCCGCCAGCGGCGCGAAAAACATCGCCGCCACAAACAGCACGCCTACGGTCACGGCAGTCAAGCCGGTGCGGCCGCCGGCAGCGACACCGGCAGCGCTTTCCACATAGCTGGTCACAGGCGGCACGCCAACCATGGCGCCGAACACGCTGGAAGCACTGTCGGCCTTTAGCGCACGAGACAGGTTGTCGATCTTGCCGTCTGCCTTGACTAGCCCTGCGCGTTGGGCAACGCCCATCAGTGTACCGGCAGTGTCGAACATGTGTACAAAAAGAAAGGCAAATACCACGCTTATCATGCTCACATTGAACACACCCATCACGTTCATGGCCATCCAGGTCGGTGCCAGGCTCGGTGGGGTAGAGAGAATGCCGTTGTAATGCACCAGGCCCAGGCCCCAGCCCGCCAGGGTCACGGCGATGATACTGATCAGGATCGCGCCGAATACGCGGTGGTAACTGAGGATGGCGATCAGCAGGAAGCACACCGCCGCCAGCAGTGGGGCGGGTTCATGCAGGGAGCCGAGCTTGATCAGAGTGGCCGGGCTGTCGACGATGATGCCGGCGGTTTTCAGGCCGATCACCCCCAGGAACAGGCCCACGCCCGCGCCCATGGCATGACGCAGGCTGACCGGAATACTGTTGAGCAACCATTCGCGGATACGCGACAGCGTCAGGATCATGAACAGCACACCCGAGACAAATACCGCACCGAGGGCGGTTTCCCAGTTGTAGCCCATGGTGCCGACCACGGTGTAGGTGAAAAACGCGTTCAAGCCCATGCCCGGCGCCAGGCCAACCGGCCAGTTGGCGTACAGGCCCATCAACAGGCAGCCCAGGGCGGCGGCGATGCAGGTGGCGACGAAAGCCGCGCCGTGATCAATACCGGCGTCGGCCATGATGTTGGGGTTGACGAAGATGATGTAGGCCATGGTGATGAACGTGGTGAGGCCGGCGATCAACTCGGTCTTCACTGTGGTGCCATGCAAGCGCAGTTTGAACAGGCGCTCCAGCCAGCCGCCTCGGGGCGCGACCAGATCCAACGTAGGGGCTTCGGTTTTACGGCTATCCACAGCGAGTACTCCTCAATCGTTTTATTGTTATGTCCAGCGCCGGTCACATGAGTGGGCGACAGCGCTTTGAGGTACCGGCGGGCTTTGTTGACCAAAAGGTCAGGAACTCGCACGAAGCGAATTATGCTTTTGTATACAAATAAAGCAAATAATGTTTTCGATTATCTGGGCGAAAAGGGATGAAAGGCCCAGGCCAAGGGATTTATTCTGCACGACGCCTTGAAACAAGCCTTCGATACCCGCACCTTGTGGGCGCAAGCATTCGGTCAGCGCGGCGAAAAAGGGGAGCCCCATGTACAAGGTTTATGGCGATTACAAGTCGGGCAATTGCTACAAGGTCAAATTGATGCTCAATCTGTTGGGCATCCCGTATGAATGGATCGATATCGACATCCTCAAGGGCGATACCCAGACCCCGGCGTTCCTGGCCAAGAACCCCAATGGCAAGGTCCCGGTATTGGAGCTCGAAGACGGCACCTGCCTGTGGGAATCCAATGCGATTCTTAATTTCCTCGCCGATGGCAGCGAATTTCTGCCGACCGAACCGCGCCTGCGCACGCAAGTCCTGCAGTGGCAATTCTTCGAGCAATACAGCCACGAGCCCTACATTGCGGTGGCGCGCTTTATTCAGTTTTACCTGAACATGCCCGAGGATCGGCTGGAAGAATACAAGACCACCCACAAAGGCGGTTACAAGGCCTTGAGGGTGATGGAGCGTCAGCTTCAAGCCACGCCTTATTTAGTGGGCGAGCAATTTTCCATTGCCGATATTGCGTTGTATGCCTACACCCATGTGGCCCATGAAGGCGGCTTTGATCTGGCGCCGTATCCTGCGGTGCAGGCGTGGTTGCAGCGCGTGGCCAGTCATCCCAAGTACGTGGCGATGCTCGACTGACTCCCTCGGTCCAATGTGGGAGCTGGCTTGCCTGCGATTGCATCACCTCGGTACATCTGCTGCACCGCGGTGCCCGCATCGCAGGCAAGCCAGCTCCCACATTGACCGCAGCGGGCTTCAGATCGCTGCGAAGCGCTTGTCCAGGTAGTCGATGATCACCTTGGAGTCGTACATCCAGGTGGTTTGGCCGTTCTCTTCGATGCGCAGGCACGGCACCTTGATCTTGCCGCCTTGCTCCAGCAGGGTCTGGCGGTCCTGCTCGTTGTTTTTCGCGTCTTTAAGGGCTACCGGCACGTTCAGGCGATGCAGGGTGCGGCGCGTTTTCACGCAAAACGGGCAGGCGTGGAACTGATACAGCGTCAGCGCTTTGGCCGCTTCGTTCACTTGCGCCTGTTGTTCGGCAGGGCGTTGCTTTTTGCGTGGACGGGTCAGGAAATCGCCGGCGATGATGATCTGGCCGAGGCCCACTCGAAGTGCTTTGACGAACATGGCTGTTACCTCTTGCCCATAACTGAGGGGGCGCAGCTTACCTGATTTCTGCAGGCGAAAAAAAACCGGCGATGAACGCCGGTTCTTTTCTGCCCCGCCCGTTACTTGATCAGGCTGAGGAATTCGCTGCGAGTGGCCGCGTTGTCGCGGAACTCACCGAGCATCACCGAGGTAATCATCGACGAGTTCTGTTTCTCCACACCGCGCATCATCATGCACATGTGCTTGGCTTCGATCACCACGGCCACGCCCAGGGCGCCGGTCACTTCCAGCACCGCATCGGCGATCTGGCGGCTGAGGTTTTCCTGGATCTGCAAGCGGCGCGCGTACATGTCGACGATGCGTGCGACCTTCGACAGGCCCAGCACTTTGCCGCTTGGGATGTAGGCCACGTGGGCCTTGCCGATAAACGGCAGCAGATGGTGTTCGCACAACGAGTACAGCTCGATGTCCTTGACCAGCACCATTTCGCTGTTATCGGAGCTGAACAAGGCACCGTTGGTGACTTCTTCGAGCGTCTGTTCATAACCGCGGCAAAGGTACTGCATCGCCTTGGCGGCACGCTTTGGCGTGTCGAGCAGACCCTCGCGGGAGACGTCCTCGCCGAGTTGGCCGAGAATCTCTGTGTAATTCTGTTCCAGGGACATGAAACTACCTGTGGGATTTTCGCAAAGCGCAAGGTTACGGTGGCGGGCACATCGCTGCAAGCCTGACGATGGCACTTTACTCGTCGCGGCCTTCGAGCATGGTGCGCTTGAGCATCACATACACCGCACCGGCGCCGCCGTGGCGGGCCTGGCAGGAGGTAAAACCAAGCACTTGGGCATGTTGACGCAGCCAGGTGTTGACGTGGCTCTTGATCATTGGCCGCTTGCCATCCAACCGCACGGCCTTGCCGTGGGTCACACGCACACAGCGGATTTCGAATTTGGTTGCTTCGGCGAGGAAGGCCCACAGGGTTTCCCGGGCCTTTTCCACGTTCATGCCGTGCAGGTCGAGGCTGCCTTCGAACGGGACCTGGCCGGCCTTGAGCTTGCGCATCTGGCTTTCCTGCACGCCGTCGCGGGCCCACATCAGCTCGTCTTCGGGGCCGACGTCAATCACGAACTGATCCGACAGGCCATCCACGGTGGTGGCATCGGTGCGCACGGTCGCGGCCTGGCGCAGCTTGGCGATCTGCGCCCGGTCGGCCTTGGGTTTGCCGGTGTCGGCGCGGTCGTGCTTGATCGGCTTGACGCCGCGCAGCTCGTTTTTGAACAGGGAAAAATCGTCGTCTTGCATGTCAGCCTCCGCGAAGGGCGGGCAGTTTACCTAAATCGCGGCGGCCAGGGCGTAGCAAACGCTATCCAAGCGCCATCAGTCGTGCTTTTTCATCAGATGCGAGGCGATATTCAACGACAAGGGCTGGCGCATCCGCCGACGGCTGCGGCGCCATAACCATACGCCCAACCACAGCACCAGCAGGCCGATCACCAGCAGAATCGCCGAGCCGCCTGGGCTGGCATTTAATTCGCCCAGTGCCGGCGAGTGCCCAAACAGGCCGGCGCCACCAGCGCCCGCCAACAACAAACCTATGATCGCCAGCAACGCGGCAATGCCCGCCACCAGGCGCAGACGCCAGTTGCTCGGGCCCTTGGGGCGCAAGCGACGAGCATCAAAACCATCGGATATCTTCATTCCGACCTTTCCTCCAGGGTATCGGCCCTTCGACCGGACAATACACAGGTTGTTCCGGAGAGAGGGGTAAATGCGCCAAATGAAAGGGCTTTGCGGATGAGCGGAGCAATAAACGCGCCGCTCAACGCAGGAATGATCAGATCAGATCTTTAGTCAGTGCGAGGGTGGCGAAGTTGTCGGCCATGATCGCCATTTCGGTCTGCTGCACGTGATCGGCGCTCAGGATGCCGCCCTTGTAGGGCAGGTCGCGGGTGGCGCAGGCGTCTTCCACCAGGGTGCAGCGAAAGCCCAGGTTCTTGGCCGCACGCACGGTGGTGCTGACGCTGGAGTGGCTCATGAAGCCGCAGACGATCAGGTCCAGGGAGCCAAGGTCTTGCAGGTGTTTTTCCAGGCCGGTGCCGTGGAAGGCGCTCGGCAGCAGTTTGCCGATGATGGTTTCGTCACCTTCAGGCTCAAGGCCCGGGATGAATTCGCCGCGCTCGCCCTGTGGGTCAAACAGACCGCCTACGGTGCCCAGGTGGCGCACATGCACAATCGGGCGCCCGGCGTTGCGCGCGGCGCTGACCAGTTGTTTGATATTAGCGACAGCTGGGTCCATGCCCGAGAGGGCGAGCGGGCCGCTGAGGTATTCCTTCTGGGCGTCGATGATCACGAGGGTCGCATGACTGAGGTTGGCTGCTGCGTAACCGCGACCGCTGAGTTGAAACATCGTCTTTGGAACGGACATTCTGGGGCTCCTGTGAGTGGGGCTTTTGCGACATTGTCCACTGGCTGAGCGCTTCTGTGAATCGCTACTATCGTAAGGTACGCCGTTGCTGGCGTGCAGCCATGTCAAGAGGTGAGCCTGTTTAACACAATGCGGGTCAATTGGATGAAAATCGACGTACGGTGCCAGGCTTTTCGTACATCGTCGGTACAGGTGAAGGCTGTTAGAATCGCCAGTCGTTTTTTCCAGGAGCTTGCCCCGTGATCACTTCCCGCCTGCGCACCTTGCGCGACCATATCCGTTGGGCTGTCAGCCGTTTCCATGGGGAAGACCTGTTTTTTGGCCATGGCACCGACAATGCCTGGGACGAAGCCCGCCAATTGGTGCTCGGCGCCTTGCACCTGCCGTGGGAAATTGCCGACAGCTACCTCGATTGCAACCTCGAAGAAGAGGAAATCTCCCATGTGCAGCGTTTACTGCATCGTCGTATTCACGAGCGTGTGCCCACCGCTTACCTGTTGAAAGAGGCCTGGTTCTGCGGCATGTCGTTTATTGTCGATGAGCGCGTGCTGATCCCGCGTTCACCGATTGGCGAACTGATCGAAAGCCGCTTCGAACCCTGGTTGGCGCAGCCACCGGCGCGCATTCTTGACCTGTGCACCGGCTCCGGTTGCATCGGCATTGCCTGTGCCTACGAGTTCCAGGAGGCCGAAGTGGTGCTGGGTGACCTGTCCTTCGAAGCCCTTGAAGTGGCGAACCAGAATATCGAGCGCCATGGCGTCGATGAGCGGGTCTATACCGTGCAGGGCGATGGTTTTGACGGTTTGCCGGGCCAGCGTTTCGACCTGATCGTGTCAAACCCTCCGTATGTGGATGCCGAAGACTTTGCCGACATGCCGGACGAATACCAGCACGAGCCGGAACTGGGCCTGGCCTGCGGTGACGACGGTTTGAACCTGGTACGCCGGATGCTGGCCGAAGCGGCGGACCACCTGACCGAGAAGGGTTTGCTGATTGTCGAAGTGGGCAACAGCCAGGTGCATGTTGACGCGCTGTACCCGGAAGTGGACTTTGCCTGGCTGGACTTCCAGCGGGGTGGGCATGGGGTGTTTATGTTGACGGCTGAGCAGTGCCGCCAACACCAGGCCGTTTTCGCTGCCCGGATCTGATTGTAGACACGCTGTAGGAGCGAGCTTGCTCGCGAAAAGCGCCAACGATAACGCGTGTTTCCTGAATAAACGCGGCGCCTATGGGTTTTTCGCGAGCAAGCTCGCTCCTACTGGCATCAGGGCAAGCCACACACTGACCGCATTGCAGCCTATCAGCGGTGCGTGGCAATCCAGATCAACAAGCCCGCCTGAAACACCGTAAACGCCACCAGGCAGGTGATGGTAAAGCGCAGCCCGCTGTCCTCACGCTTGAACTTGATGACTTTTTCCTCTTCCTTGCGCAGCTTCACTTCCTGTTCCGCCAGGTTCTGATCGGCCTGTTGCAGCATCTGCGCGGCTTCGAGGATCTCCACGAACTGCACCTTCTCGGTGTTCCAACTGTCCAGCACGTCGCCGACCTTGCCCGGCTGCACATTGCCTTTGAGGTGCTGCACATCGGCATAGGCCACATCAAAGCCCTGGATACGCAGGAAGTGATCGCGGCGCAGGCGCGTGGCTTCGTTGAGGGCGTCCTTGTTGGCCAGGTCCACACCGTCGACGCGGTAGTGGGACCACTTCTTTTTCGCCCAGGCGGCGGCCTGAGCCACCAGGAAGCGGCCGATACCGCGGTTGGCCGGTTCGATTTCCAGGCTGTTACCAGGGCCGAAATGCACGCGGTGTTTATCGTGGTCCACCCAGATATCCAGGTGGTTCTGCTCGCTGCGTACCCGCTGGCCGGGCAGTTGAACAACCATGCGCAACAGGCTGTGGTGCCTGTCATGGCGCTCGGCATAGCCGAACTGCACAAAGCGCAACGGTCGTGCACCCGTGGCACGGTCGGTTGTCAGCGGAGCCAGGCGCAGCATCTTGAAATGTTCGGCGTGGACGTCCGCCCACGGCAGGGCCGCCGCCTCGACGGCCGCGGTTGCAGTCGAGGTGTCGGGGGTAGATTCGGGTGTTGCTTCGGTGGTTGTCATGCGGCGCGATCCTGTCCAAGCCCAGCAAGCCGACAGTCTTTTTACTGTCGACTCTGGACTTATCGGCCGCTTTCCCCAGGACTGGAGGCAAATTGTCGCTTAACGGGGTTGAAGTCCGTCGATAAACGCGACGATACGCTGGCCCAGTTCGGCGGCCAGCGGCAGTTTCGGGTCATTGTAGGAGGCCAGTTGCTGCTTCACGTTGTTGGGCACGATGCGCATGACGTGGTTCATGCCTTCGATGACCCTCAACTGCGCGTCGGGCTTGGCTTGTTTGAGCTGCTGGGCATCCGCGACACCGACCTGAATATCGTTGGTGCCCTGGATGATCAATGCCGGCATGTTCAGCCTGGCGAAGGCGGCCGATGGATCGGCGCGGAACAGGCTGATCAGGTAGGGCTGCACGCTCGGCCGGAAGATGCCCTCCAGTGGGCGCGGTACGTCGGTATCCACCTGGCCGGCCTTGAGGTGGTCGAGGATTTCATTGCTGCGCAGCAACAGGGCAGGGGGCAAGTGATCGGCCAGTTGCTGACGAATCACCTGGTCGACCGGACGCGCGCTGCCAGACAAGGAAATGACCCCGGCCGGTTCAAGCTGCGGCGCGGCGAGGGCGGCGACCAGCGCGCCTTCACTGTGGCCCAGCACAATCAGTGGGCCCATGCGCTTGTCGGCCTTGAGCAACTTGCCCCAGGCCACGGCGTCGGCCACATAGGCGTCGAGGGTGAGGTTGCGCTCATCCGGCGTGGCGGCCAGGCTGGCGGCCACGCCGCGCTTGTCGTAGCGCACGCTGGCGATGTTATGCCGGGCGAGCACCCAGGCCAGGCGCTTGAGGCTGTCATTGCGGGCGCCGTCGGCGCTGTTGCCATTGCGGTCGGTAGGGCCGGAGCCGGCGATGATCAGCACCACCGGCACGGGTTTGTCGGATTGAGGCAACAATAATGAGCCAAACAGTTGGCCGCTGCCGGTGTCCAGGCTGATAGGGCGTTGCAGTACCACAGGGGAGGCGGCCTGGACCGCGGCGGTAAACAGGGTGAGGGTGAACAGCAGAACTCGCAGCATCATCGCGCCATCATCAGTGAGGTGCCGGTTGGACCAATGTCTACCGGTAAGGTTTCGAGGATGAACTAGTCGGTTAGCCTGCGTATACTGGCCGCCTTAAGTTATTACGGTTGACTTGATTCAACTGATTTCACGGAGCGCCCTGCATGTCCGGCAATACCTTCGGCAAGCTGTTCACTGTCACCACCGCCGGCGAAAGCCACGGCCCGGCGTTGGTCGCCATTGTCGACGGCTGCCCACCAGGCCTGGAGCTGTCCCTGGAAGACCTGCAGCGCGACCTCGACCGCCGCAAGCCCGGCACCAGCCGCCACACCACCCAGCGCCAGGAGCCGGACGAAGTCGAAATCCTTTCCGGGGTGTTCGAGGGCCGCACCACCGGCTGCGCCATTGGCCTGTTGATTCGCAACACCGACCAGAAGTCCAAGGACTACTCGGCCATCAAGGACCTGTTCCGTCCGGCCCATGCCGACTACACGTACCACCACAAATACGGCGAGCGCGACTACCGCGGCGGTGGCCGCAGCTCGGCGCGCGAAACCGCCATGCGCGTGGCCGCCGGTGCCATCGCCAAGAAATACCTGGCCACCCAGGGCATTGTCATCCGTGGCTACATGAGCCAGTTGGGCCCGATTGAGATCCCGTTCAAAACCTGGGACAGCGTGCAAGACAACGCCTTCTTCTGTCCCGACCCGGACAAGGTGCCCGAGCTGGAAGCCTATATGGACCAGCTGCGCCGCGACCAGGACTCCGTCGGCGCCAAGATCACCGTGGTGGCCGAAGGCGTGAAGCCGGGCCTGGGCGAGCCGATCTTCGACCGCCTTGACGCCGAACTGGCCCACGCGCTGATGAGCATCAACGCAGTGAAGGGCGTGGAGATCGGTGCGGGTTTCTCCTGCGTTGCCCAGCGCGGTACCGAGCATCGCGATGAGCTGACGCCTGAAGGTTTCCTCAGCAATAACGCCGGTGGCATCCTTGGCGGTATTTCCTCCGGCCAACCGATTGTTGCGCACTTGGCGCTCAAGGCGACTTCGAGCATTACTACCCCGGGCCGTTCGATCGATGTACACGGCAACCCGGTGGACGTGATCACCAAGGGCCGTCACGACCCGTGCGTCGGCATCCGCGCCACGCCGATTGCCGAGGCCATGATGGCCATCGTGTTGATGGACCACCTGCTGCGCAACCGTGGGCAAAATGCCGATGTGCGTGTGATCACACCGGTACTGGGTCAGCTGTGATCGCCGCCGGCACGCGAGCGAGCTTGTTGTGGCGAGCAAGCTTGCTCGCGCTGGGCGGTGAAGCAGCCCCAATAAAATGACCCCCGTGCTCCCATACTGGCGCCTCTCCAGCTTCTACCTGTTCTACTTCGCCCTGCTCGGGGCGACAGCGCCGTTCCTGGCGCTGTACTTCGATCACCTGGGTTTTTCCAGCGCGCGTATCGGCGAACTGGTGGCCATCCCCATGCTGATGCGCTGCGTGGCGCCGAACCTGTGGGGCTGGATCGGCGACATCACCGGCCGGCGCCTGGCCATCGTGCGATTTGGCGCGGTCTGTACCCTGGCCAGTTTTTGTCTGATCTTCTTCAGCAAGACCTACGCCTGGCTGGCGATGGTCATGGCCCTGCACGCGTTCTTCTGGCACGCAGTGCTGCCGCAGTTTGAAGTCATCACCCTGGCCCACCTGCACAAGCAAACCTCGCGCTACAGCCAGATCCGTCTGTGGGGCTCCATCGGCTTTATCCTCACCGTCGTGATCATGGGGCGCCTGTTTGACTGGCTGAGCCTGGATATCTACCCGGTCGTGGTCGTGGTGATCATGGCCGGCATCATCGGCGCCAGCCTGTGGGTGCCCAATGCCCAGCCGGCCAGTCAGGGCAACCGCCTGGCCGGTGACGGTTTCCTCAAACAACTGCGCAGCCCCGGGGTGCTGGCGTTCTATGCTTGCGTAGCACTGATGCAAATGAGCCATGGCCCGTATTACACCTTCCTCACCCTGCACCTGGAACACTTGGGCTACAGCCGTGGCGTGATCGGTATGTTGTGGGCCCTGGGGGTGGTGGCGGAGGTGCTGATGTTCCTGTCCATGAGCCGCATCCTTGCGCGCTTTTCGGTGCGCCGGGTGCTGCTGGCCAGCTTTGTGTTGGCAGCGTTGCGCTGGTTGCTGCTGGGCTCCTTCGCCGAATTTTTCTGGGTGTTGCTGTTGGCGCAACTCATGCACGCGGCCACATTCGGCAGTTTTCACGCGGCGGCGATTGCCTTCGTGCAGCGCAGCTTCGGTGATCGTCAGCAGGGCCAGGGTCAAGCCCTGTATGCTGCTTTGGCCGGTACCGGCGGTGCCCTCGGTGCTCTGTATTCCGGGTATAGCTGGAACCTCTTGGGTCCGACCCTGACATTCAGTATCGCCAGCCTCGCGGCCCTGGCCGCCGCCATTATTATTGGCCTTCGATTGCAAGAGCCGAACCAAGGAACCGTGCAATGAGTTATGTAGCCGTCTACCACATCGCCACTGCAAACACCCCCAACAAGGTGTTGACCCATTTCGACGACATCCAGTCGACCCTGGCCGAGCACGGCGTAGGCTTTGAACGCTGGCAGCCCGGCGTTATCGAGAAAGGCGCCAGTGAGGCGCAAATGATCACAGCGTACCGTCCACAGATCGATGCCCTTGGCTATGCCACGACGCAGGTGGTCAGCGTGACGGGTGATCATCCCCACAAGCCCGAGTTACGTGATCAGTTCCTGGTAGAGCGCACCTACAGTGAAGATAGCGCGTGCTTCTTCATCGCCGGCCAGGGCCTGTTCATGTTGCATGTGGGGGATTACGTATACGGCGTGCGTGCCGAGAAAAATGACCTGTTGGTTATCCCCGCGGGTATGCCGCACTGGTTCGACATCGGCGAGAACCCGCATTTGGTGGCGCTGCGTTTGTTCAACACCGCCCAGGGCGAGGTGCCGACGTTCAGCCCAGATCCTATTGCCGCTGGTTTTCCAGGGCTGGACGACTAAGCATACATATCTAAATGTTCAACCCAGGCAAGTTGGAACTTGTTGTGGGAAAAAGCCTGAATATTCGTAGGGTAAAGCTGTTTGTTCTGTGTTGTACGCTTTCATTCCGCTCGTTATGTAACTCTCTGTGCGGCGCCAATGTTTATGTCATCTGTCAATAGGAGGAGTCCGAAAGGCGGTGCCGCATCAGCATATATAAGGAGAGAGCAATGAGCAGCCCAGACCAGACGTGTCACCCCATGGATAGCGTGCCGACGGCTATCAGAAAACGCCTGAACTTGTCCGGCAAGCCCCTTACACCAACGGAGCTGGAAATCCTGCGGTGGGCTTCCGAGGGCAAGACCATCTGGGAGATCAGCCAGATTCGCGCCACCTCCGAAGCGGCGGTCAAGTTCCATCTGCGCAATATCTACGGCAAGCTGGACGTCACCAACCGGGTACAGGCGAAAAACGAAGCCACTCGCCAAGGCTTGTGCTGAAGGCACAAAAAAGGGCCGCGACGCTCAACGGCGTCGCGGCCCTTTTTATGTGTGTCGTTTATGCCGAATGGTAAGTCGGCAGCGCGAAGCGGTTCTGGCTTTGCAGCATCGAAATCTGTGGCAACTCGCTGGCTTGCTCGGCCAGGTCACGGCGAATGGCGCTGATCACCCAAGTCAGTTGATCGGCGGTGTGCAGTTGCTGGTACGAGATCGAGCGCTTGACCTGTTTGCCTTCGCTGTTGCGCAAGGTCAACAGGATGCCACCGTCTGGACGGGGCTGGGTGGTGACGTCGTAGTTGGAGAATACTGAAGCGAATTTATCTTGGATCAGGCTCATGTCTATCAGCTCCATTGGCTCAAGTTGGCAAGCATGGAGTGATAAGTGCAGTGATTGTGCCAGTATTGGTTAAAGAAAAAAGTCTTTTAAAATCAGTAAGTTATAAAATTTTCTGATTTTCATTTTCGTGCAATTTGCATGAAAGGCCATCGTGCATCCTGCATTTTGCGTTATTTGCTCGACGACTTGGGGGCGGTGTCGGGCTTGCCTTACCGCTATTGACCGCTTTTTTTGCAGGAAAATTCCATTGATCGCGGCAGCTGTCCTTTGGGATACAAAACTTTGCAAATCCCGCGTGTACAGCCAAAGAAGGGCTGACGTATTTTCCTGTAACGCATCGCGCGAACCCAAGGGCCTGTCGATGTATCCGGACCCGACCAAAAATAAGAAAAAGGACGTCCCGCCATGAGCCATCGGCAAAACGACATGATTACCTGGGGCATGATGCTGCGAAAGGTGCCAGCCATCGTTCGAGCGCTCCCCCGTGTGGTTCGCGGTATGCGTGCGGCCAATGTCACTGACCCCAGGCAACCTTGCGGCCTGGGTTGGCATTTCCAGCAAGCGACCTTGCGCAATCCTGACGGGGCTGCGCTGCTTTACGCTGACCGGGTGATCAGCTATGGCGACGCCAATCAGCAGGCCAATCGCATCGCCCATTACCTGCACGACCAGGGTGTTCGCAAAGGCGACGTGGTGGCGCTACTGATTGAAAATCGTCCCGAGTTGCTGCTCAGCGTATTGGCCGTGGCCAAGTTGGGCGGTGTCTGCGCCATGCTCAATACGTCGCAGACCCAGGGGACGTTGGTGCACAGCCTGACGTTGGTCAACCCGGTTGCCATTGTGGTGGGGGCAGAGTTGCTGAGCGCCTACGCGGCGGTGCGCGATCAGGTGCAGATTCCGCCCCAGCGCACCTGGTATGTGGCGGAGCCACCCGACAGTGCGATTCCCGAGGGCTATATCGACCTGATGGCCGCCAGCGCCGGGCACCCGGTAGACAACCTTGCGATCTGCGCGCAGATTTCCTACAACGATCCCTGCTTCTATATTTATACCTCCGGCACCACCGGCTTGCCCAAGGCCGGCATCATGAAGCATGGACGCTGGACCAAGACCGCCGTGAGCTTCGGCAGCATTGCCCTGGACATGTCACCGCAGGACGTCCTCTATTGCACCTTGCCGCTGTATCACGGCACCGGTTTGTGTGTGTGCTGGGGCTCGGCCATTATTGGCGCGTCCGGCTTCGCCATTCGACGCAAATTCAGCGCCAGCCAGTTCTGGGAGGATGCGCGCAGGTTCAACGCGACTACTCTCGGCTATGTCGGTGAGTTATGCCGCTATTTGCTCGACCAGCCGCCCAGCGACCAGGATCGCGATAACCGCGTGACCAAGATGGTTGGCAATGGCCTGCGCCCCGGCGTGTGGGCGCAGTTCAAACGGCGCTATGAGGTCGAGCATATCTGCGAGCTGTATGCGGCCAGTGACGGCAATATCGGTTTTACCAACGTGCTGAATTTTGACAACACCATCGGCTTTTGCCTGCAGCATTGGGCATTGGTGGATTACGCCCCTGATACAGGGGAGCCGTTGCGCGGCAGTGACGGGTTCATGCACAAGGTCTCCACGGGCGGGCAGGGCTTGTTGCTGGCGAAGATCGATGAAAAGTCGCCGTTCGATGGTTACACTGACCCCGAGAAAAATCGCAAGGTGGTGATCAGCGACGTCTTCGAGAAAGGCGATCGCTATTTCAATACCGGCGACCTGGTACGCAGCATCGGCTTCGGTCATGCGCAATTTGTTGATCGCCTGGGCGACACCTACCGATGGAAGGGTGAAAACGTCTCGACCACCGAAGTGGAAAACGTGCTGCTGCAACATCCGCAAATCGCCGAAGTGGTGGCTTATGGTGTCGAGATCGCGAACACCAATGGCCGTGCAGGCATGGTCGCCATCACCCCCAGTGAGTCTTTGGCTGCCCTGGACATGCGCGAACTGCTGCAATTTGCTCACGGCCAGTTGCCGCATTATGCGGTGCCGCTGTTCCTGCGGATCAAGGTGAAGATGGAAACCACCGGCACCTTCAAGTACCAGAAAATGAAACTCAAAGAGGAAGCGTTCGACCCCGCCCTGGCCGGCAATGACCCGGTGTATGCCTGGCTGCCGGGTTCGCAGAGCTACGTGCCGGTTACCGGGCAGTTGTTGGCGCAGATCCAGGGCGGGCACTTTCGTTATTGATTCTGGCTATGGCGGCTTTTGACAAAAAAGCCATGACAGCGGGGAACTCCATCGCGACACTGGGCGCCTCATCCAGTTACACAAGCCGCCTCAGCAAGGAGCCCCCATGTCAGACCAGCCTAAACAAATGACCGAAGACGAAGCCGCAGAATTTGCCGAGCAGGTTTTCGACGTGGCTCGCCGCGGCGACGCCGCCATGCTCGCTGCGTTGTTGGCCAAGGGCTTGCCGGCCAACTTTCGTAATCACAATGGCGACACCTTATTGATGCTCGCGGCCTACCACGGCCACGCCGAGGCGGTGAAAGTGTTGCTCGAATTCAAGGCCGATCCCTTGATCGCCAACGACAAAAATCAGCTGCCGATTGCCGGCGCAGCGTTTAAAGGCAACCTGCCGGTGGTTCAGGCGCTGATCGAGGGCGGCACGCCGGTTGAGGCGGCCTCATCGGACGGGCGTACGGCGTTGATGATGGCGGCGATGTTCAACCGCGTTGAAATGGTCGAGTACCTGCTCGGTCAAGGCGCCAATCCCAAGGCTATCGACGCGCAAGGCGCCACGGCGCTGGCGGCGGCACAGACCATGGGCGCGGTGGATACGGCGGCGCAGTTGCAGAAACTGGTGTAGGCTACGCGCCCTCCAAAACCCGCTCGCTACAGGATCGCCCATGAAAACCGCCCTCGTCGAACTCATCAGCAAAATCAGCGCCGGCGTCATGGCTGAGGATGAGGTGGCGCGTATCGCCGACGAAGCGGCGCAAGCCTACGCAGACCCGGTAGCGTTCCTGGCGGCAAACCCGGATATCAACTACGACGACAGCTTCCCGATCCCGCTGGGAGAGTGGGTGGTGGTGGGCAGTCTGCCCGATACGGTGTTGTTCCAGGCTGATACCTACGGCGACCTGTTTGCCCAGATCGTCGCCTCGTTTGGTCCGGGCGTGGCCTTCAATCTCAAACCCAAGCAATTGGCCAAGACTGAAGACCTGACGGCGTTGAACCGCATCCAGATTCAGATGAGCGCCCTGAGCCCGGAAGACGGCGGTTATGTGCTGATGAACTTCAGCCAACTGCTGGATGACGAAATCCAGGCCGTATTGGTGTTCGGCAATGACCTGCCGCGCGTGCTGCAACTGTGCGCTGAAGTGGGCATCAAGGCTGAACCGTCGCTTGAAGCACTGAAGATCGCCGTACACGTCTGAAATTAAAACGGAACCCCCGCCAAGGCTGACTATCCTACAAGTGCATGCCCTCACTTTAGGAGCGACACCATGGGTTCCACTTTCAACGGTCTGATTGGCCTGATCATCCTCGCGCTGGATATCTGGGCGATCATCAACGTGTTCAAAAGCGGCGCAAGCACGGGCGCCAAAGTGCTGTGGATCCTGTTGATCCTGCTGTTGCCGGTACTGGGTCTGATTATCTGGGCTATCGCAGGGCCACGCGGTAACGTGCGGATCTAAGACCTCACTCCTTCTGGAGTGGGCTCAGTCAATGTGGGAGGGGGCTTGCCCCCGATGGCGGCCTAAGAGCCGGCCAGGATGTTGGGCTTTGATCGAGTACATATCCGTTATTTGGGTAACGGCTGCTATTGGTTCCGCTTTTACAGCGGGTCACTTTTGGAAAAGAGCCCCAAAAGTAACCAAAAGGGCTCTTGCCCCACCACTCGGCACCTCGCCTAGGCTCGGTGTGCCCGTAATCCGCCATGGATTTGGGGGGCCGCCGCCACGCGCCATCCATGGCGCGGGGCGGCTAAACCGGCATCCCTGCCGGTTTACCCCCCAAATCCCTGTCGAATTCCGGCCAGCGTGGTTTGACGGGGCGCCTGAGATCAAGATCAAAAGCAGATCAAAAGCAGATCAAAAGCAGATCAAAAGCAGATCAAGAGCGGCTCGCTTCGCATCGTGGTTAGGTCGGCAGCGGCTACAAAAAGTTGTGTAGATACCCATGGTTATCGGGGGCAAGCCCCCTCCCACATTGGTTTTCACTGCGACAACTGGATTTGTGTGTCGAAAGTATTCGCTGCACGAAATTTTCACATCCCATCCAAGACAATTTGCCGGCTTTATCCCCTTGCCAAGGCTCTGACTGCAACGCTCTTAAAGGTTGGAGCGTGGTACACGTTCAGTAATTAATAGCCTTGCCGGCCTTGATCGGGCACCATTTGTGCCACCGCGTAAACCGCTTACCCCAGCCAGCCTGGGCGAGGGCGGACGCCACTGCATTATTTCGCAACTTAAACTTCCAATGGGTCCTAAAACGACATGGCAAACCCGGACGCCCTGAATCAGCAGCGAGCCTCAAATCGCCTGCTGCAACCGACCGTCAAATCCCATCTGGCGTACACGCTGCTCTGCGCACTGGTCATGATGGTGATGTTCTCCCTGCTGCGCCTGGCGTTGCTGGTCTACAACCGCGAGATGATCCTGGACACGCCGGCCTCGACCTTCCTGGAAGCGTTCGCCAATGGCCTGCGCCTGGACATTCGCCTGGTGATGTACCTGCTGATTCCGCTGCTGCTGGCATTGTTCAGTGTACGGGCCATGGCGGCACGGGGATTCTTCCGTTTGTGGCTGACCGTCGTGTCCAGCATCACCCTGTTCCTGGGCCTGATGGAGATGGACTTCTACCGTGAATTCCACCAACGCCTCAACGGCCTGGTCTTCCAGTATGTAAAGGAAGACCCGAAAACCGTGATGAGCATGCTCTGGTACGGTTTCCCGGTGGTGCGCTACCTGCTCGCCTGGGCCGTGGGCACGCTGATTCTGAGCATGGCCTTCAAGGGCGCCGACCGTGCAACGCGCCCGCGTGGCCCGTTCAGCGGCGGTACCATCAGCACGCGCCAAGTGGCTCCGTGGTACAGCCGCATCGCCGTATTCGTGGTGTGCCTGCTGGTCGCCGTGGTCGCCATCCGCGGCACCCTGCGCCAGGGCCCGCCGCTGCGCTGGGGTGATGTCTATACCACCGATTCGAACTTCGCCAACCAGTTGGGCCTCAATGGCACCCTGTCGCTGATCGCGGCGGCCAAGGCGCGGTTCGGTGAAGACCGCGCCAATATCTGGAAGGCGACGCTGGAACAACCGCTGGCCACCCAGACCGTGCGCGACATGCTGGTGCTGCCGCAAGAGAAGCTGGTAGACACCGACACCGCTGCCGTGCGCCGTGACTTCACGCCACCGGCCGAGAAAACCCTGCCGATCAAGAACGTCGTCGTGATCCTGATGGAAAGCTTCGCCGGTCACTCGGTGGGCGCATTGGGCCGTCCGGGCGATATCACGCCGTACTTCGACAAGCTGACCAAGGAAGGCTTGCTGTTTGACCGCTTCTTCTCCAACGGCACCCATACCCACCAGGGTATGTTCGCCACCATGGCCTGCTTCCCGAACCTGCCGGGTTTCGAATACCTGATGCAGACGCCCGAAGGCAGCCACAAGTTGTCGGGCCTGCCGCAGTTGCTCAGTGCACGTGATTTCGACGATGTGTATGTCTATAACGGCGATTTCGCCTGGGACAACCAGTCGGGCTTTTTCAGCAACCAGGGCATGACCAACTTCATCGGCCGCAACGACTTTGTCGACCCGGTGTTCTCCGACCCCACCTGGGGCGTGTCCGACCAGGACATGTTCAACCGTGGTCTGGAGGAGCTCAAGGCGCGCGAAGGCGGCAAACCGTTCTACGCGTTGCTGCAAACCCTGTCCAACCACACGCCGTACGCGTTGCCGACGCCATTGCCGGTTGAGAAAGTCACCGACCGTGGCAGCCTCAACGAGCATTTGACGGCCATGCGCTACTCTGACTGGGCCCTGGGCCAGTTCTTTGAAAAGGCCCGCAAGGAGCCTTACTTCAAGGAAACCCTGTTCGTGATTGTGGGCGACCACGGTTTCGGCAATGAACAACAGATCACCGAAATGGACCTGGGCCGCTTCAACGTGCCGATGCTGATGATCGCACCGGACATGCAGGAAAAGTTTGGTGTACGTGACCACACCGTGGGCACCCAGATCGACATTGTGCCAACCATCATGGGCCGCCTGGGTGGCGATACGTTGCATCAGTGCTGGGGGCGTGACCTGTTGAACCTGCCGGAAGGCGATAAGGGCTTCGGCGTGATCAAACCTTCGGGCAGCGACCAGACCGTGGCCTTGCTCACCGGTGATCGCGTGCTGGTATTGCCCAAGGAAATGCCACCCAAGTTGTGGGAATACACCCTGGGCGCAGAACCCACTGGCAAGGTGATCCCCGATTCGCCGGACGAAGCCGCACTCAAGCAGAAACTTGAGTCGTTCCTGCAGACCGCGACCAAGAGCCTGCTGGATAACACCGCAGGTGTGGTAGATGGCAAACCGGACTAACTGACCGGCAATAAAAAAGAGGCCCTCTAGAGGGCCTCTTTTTTTGCTTGTGAATTGTAGGCGCTCGCTTGCTCGCGAAGAACGTCGATACACCGCAGTTAACCAGGCAGTGCGCGTTACCGTTGACGTTTCTCGCGAGCAAGCTCGCTCCTACAAAAAGCGTAGCGCGGCGTTTATATCTTGCCGAGCAACAACAGCACCAGCAGGACGACCAGCACCACACCCAGGATACCCGACGGACCATAACCCCAGTTACGCGAGTGCGGGAACACCGGCAGGCCACCGACCAATAGAAGGATCAGGATAATGATTAGAATGAGGCTCATGTTTTATTCCTTATAGGTTCTGTGCAAAAACCGGCTGTTTGACCGTTATCTCGTCCATGTGTATTGGGACGCCTTAACCATTCCGACTCATGCACTTGGCAGAAAATTCATTGTTTTTCTAAAACATTTTGATTAGTTGCTTATTTCTTTTAACCCGTACGCAACTTGAACTAATCAGTTGAAAAAAATGGAACTTGAGCTATATGTGCGGCTGCGACCCAGCCACGGGTTTGCTTCTGGCATTCATCAATCTGATGGTGCGTGGGTGCGGGAAAAACCTTCGCTACACTGCCGGTCACTTCTTCGGTAAACCACAAGGTTACTTCTATGCAAAACCGCATGATGATCACTGGCGCCGGGTCCGGCCTGGGTCGTGAAATCGCTCTGCGCTGGGCCCGTGAGGGCTGGCAGTTGGCGTTGTCGGATGTCAGCGAGCCCGGTTTGCACGAAACCCTCAAGCTTGTGCGCGAGGCGGGGGGTGACGGGTTTACCCAGCGCTGCGACGTGCGCGACTACAGCCAGCTCACCGCGTTTGCCCAGGCGTGTGAGGTCAAGCTCGGTGGCATTGATGTGATCGTCAACAACGCAGGCGTGGCCTCGGGGGGGTTCTTCGCCGAACTGTCCCTGGAAGATTGGGACTGGCAGATCGCAATCAACCTGATGGGTGTGGTCAAGGGCTGCAAGGCGTTCCTGCCGCTGTTGGAAAAGAGCAAGGGCCGGATCATCAACATCGCGTCAATGGCTGCACTGATGCAGGGGCCGGCCATGAGCAACTACAACGTGGCCAAGGCCGGCGTGGTGGCGTTGTCGGAAAGCCTGTTGGTAGAACTCAAGCAGCAGGAAGTGGGCGTGCACGTGGTGTGCCCGTCGTTTTTCCAGACCAACCTGCTCGACTCCTTCCGTGGTCCGACCCCCGCCATGAAGGCGCAGGTGGGCAAGTTGCTTGAAAGTTCACCTATTTCGGCGGCCGATATCGCTGATTACATCTACCAGCGCGTGGCCGCAGGCGAATTCATGATCCTGCCCCATGAACAAGGGCGCATGGCCTGGGCATTGAAGCAGAAAAACCCGCAGTTGCTGTACGACGAGATGACCCTGATGGCCGACAAGATGCGCGCCAAGGCGCAGGCTATTAAGGGCTGATTTAGGTGGAGTCTGTCAGGCAAATTACCTACCAGCGTAGGTAGTGCCTGATTTTCCAGCAAGCCATTGCCGGTCCATTTTCAAGGGTGCATGGTCCAGGTCCTGCTACTTGAAAAGGACACACGCCATGCTGGTCTTAAGCCGCGCCATAGGCGAAGCCATCGCTATCGGCGATGACATCACCGTCTATATCCTCGAAGTGAACGGCGCACACGTGAAATTCGGCATCGAAGCTCCTGTGGGCGTCAACGTGCACCGTGCCGAGGTCTACCGCAAGATTCGCGAACGCCAGGGGCCCGTCACGCATCCCGTGCCGGTACCCAACCCTTAGGCAGGTTTTCAATCGAACAGATGCTTGGGCACATCGTGCTTGAGCATCAGCTGGCATTGCTCGCTCTCGGGGTCAAAGACAATCAGCGCCTGGCCCTTGGTCAGTGCCTGGCGTACGCGCAGTACGCGGGTTTCCAGCGGCGTGTCGTCGCCATTGTCGGTGCCGTCGCGGGTGACAAAGTCTTCGATGAGGCGGGTCAGGGTGTCGACTTCAAGTGCATCGTAGGGAATCAGCATACAAGCCTCAGGTGTCAGGTCCCGGCGATGCTACTGCGCCGGGACCCAGGTTGCCAGTAGCAGCTTTCGCTGGCGTCAGGACTTGTTGCCGACCAGGCTATCCACCGACGGCACGCGGGTGTCGCTCTCCATTTGTGTTTCATGCTCGATCTGATGACTGAACCGATCCAGGGAACCCTGGGCAGGTTGCGCGTCACTGGCAAATACCGGCGGGCTGAGGATATAGGCGCCCAGCAAGCGGCTCAGAGCGGCCAGGCTGTCGATATGAGTTCGCTCGTAGCCGTGGGTGGCATCGCAACCGAAGGCCAGCAGGGCAGTACGAATATCGTGGCCGGCGGTGACCGCCGAGTGCGCATCGCTGAAGTAATAGCGGAACAGATCGCGGCGCACCGGCAGGTCGTTATCGGCGGCCAGGCGCAGCAAGTGCCGCGACAGGTGATAGTCGTATGGCCCGCCGGAATCCTGCATCGCCACGCTTACCGCGTGTTCGCTGGAGTGCTGGCCCGGGGCGACCGGGGCGATGTCGATGCCGACAAATTCACTGACGTCCCAGGGCAGTGCGGCGGCTGCGCCACTGCCGGTTTCCTCGGTGATGGTGAACAGCGGGTGGCAGTCGATCAGCAGCGGTTCGCCACTGTCGATAATGGCCTTGAGCGCCGCGAGCAGGGCGGCGACACCCGCCTTGTCATCCAGGTGGCGGGCGCTGATGTGCCCGCTCTCGGTGAATTCGGGCAGTGGGTCGAAGGCCACATAGTCACCCACGCTGATCCCCAGGGAATCGCAGTCGGCCCGGGTGGCGCAGTAAGCGTCCAGGCGCAGCTCGACATGGTCCCAGCTCACCGGCATTTCATCCACGGCAGTGTTGAACGCGTGCCCGGATGCCATCAGCGGCAATACGCTGCCGCGGATCACACCGTTATCGGTGAACAGGCTGACCCGGCTGCCTTCGGCAAAGCGGCTCGACCAGCAGCCCACCGGTGCCAGGGTCAGACGGCCGTTGTCCTTGATCGCGCGCACGGCGGCACCGATGGTGTCCAGGTGCGCAGAGACGGCACGGTCAGGGCTGTTTTTCTGGCCCTTGAGGGTGGCGCGAATGGTGCCGCGCCGGGTCATTTCAAACGGGATGCCGAGTTCTTCCAGGCGCTCGGCGACATAGCGCACGATGGTGTCGGTAAACCCGGTGGGGCTGGGAATGGCGAGCATCTCCAGCAGCACTTTTTGCAGGTAGGCGAGATCGGGTTCTGGGATGGTTCGGGTCATGGAAACTCCTGATGAGTTGAGGGCATCGATGGTTTCGATGAGGGGGCTGGAGCGTCGTCGCCTGGGCCGGCCTCATCGCGGGCAAGCCCGGCTCCCACATTGGAATGCAGTCACTGTGGGAGCCGGGCTTGCCCGCGATAGCGCCGGAGCAGGCGACACATCGTTCAAGCCGTCGGCTGACTGTGTGGAAACAACAAATCTACAAACTTCTCAGCGGTCGGTTGCGGTTCATGGTTGGCCAGCCCGGCCCGTTCATTGGCTTCGATAAACACATACTCCGGCTGATCGGCCGCGGGCACCATCAGGTCCAGGCCGACCATGGGAATATCCAGGGCGCGGGCGGCGCGTACGGCAGCGTCCACCAAGGTCGGGTGCAGGATGGCGGTGACGTCTTCCAGGCAACCGCCGGTATGCAGGTTGGCGGTTCGTCGCACGGCCAACGTCTGACCACGGGGCAGGATGCTGTCGTAGTCGTAACCGGCGGCCTTGAGCGTACGCTCGGTCTCGCCGTCCAGGGGGATCTTGCTTTCACCATCGGTGGCGGCCTGACGACGTCGGCTTTGCGCTTGGATCAAAGCGCGAATCGAATGCTGACCATCGCCGATCACTTCAGCAGGGCGGCGAATCGCGGCGGCGACCACTTCAAAGCCGATCACCAGGATGCGCAGGTCCAAACCCTCGTGAAAGCTTTCGAGCAACACCCTGCTGTCGAACTGGCGTGCCGCTTCGATGGCCTGCTGCACCTCCTCGATCGTTCCCAGGTCCACCGCCACGCCCTGGCCCTGTTCGCCATCAAGCGGCTTGACCACTACGCGCTGGTGCTCGTCGAGAAACTCCAGGTTGTCGTCGGCACTACCTGCCAACTGCTGCGCAGGCAACTTAAGGCCAGCGGCCTTGAGTACCTTGTGGGTCAGGCTCTTGTCCTGGCACAGGGTCATGCTGATGGCACTGGTCAGGTCGCTCAGCGACTCGCGGCAGCGCACGCGGCGCCCGCCGTGGCTGAGGGTGAACAGCCCGGCATCGGCGTCATCCACCTGCACATCGATGCCGCGCCGATGGGCTTCTTCGACGATGATTCGCGCATAGGGGTTGAACCCGGCCTGCGGCCCGGGGCCGAGGAACAGCGGCTGGTTGATGCCGTTCTTGTGCTTGATCGCAAAGGTGGTCAGTGCGCGAAAACCCAGCTTGGCGTAAAGGCTCTTGGCCTGGCGGTTATCGTGCAGCACCGACAGGTCCAGATAGCTCAAGCCACGGCTCATGAAGTGCTCCACCAGGTGGCGCACCAGTACTTCTCCAACACCGGGGCGGGTGCACTGCGGGTCTACCGCCAGGCACCACAGGCTGCAACCGTTCTCCGGATCGTGAAAGGCTTTTTGATGGTTGAGGCCCATTACGCTGCCGATCACCGCGCCGCTGTCTTCGTCCTCAGCCAGCCAGTACACCGGGCCGCCTTGATGGCGCGGCGTGAGGCGTTCGGCGTCGACAGGCAACATGCCGCGGCCCTGATACAGCAGGTTGACGGCGTGCCAATCGGCTTCGCTTTGCACCCGACGGATCCGAAAGCCGCGAAACACGCGGGTGGCGGGGCGGTAGTCACTGAACCACAGGCGCAGCGTGTCGGATGGGTCCAGAAACAATTGCTGCGGATCGATCCCGAGGATTTGCTGGGGCGCGGCCACATACAGGGCGATGTCACGCTCGCCGGGTTGTTCGTTGAGCAGCTCCTGGGCGAGGCTGGCAGGGTCGGCAAAGGTATGCCCGATCAACAAGCGCCCCCAACCGCAATGCACGGCAATCGGTTCGGGGCCTTGCGGGCTGCCGTCTTCGGCGAGCCGGGCCTGCAGGCGCTCGTAGGACGGCGCCTGGCCCTTGATCAAGCGTTGGCTATACGCCGCGGCGTTAGGTTTCATGGATCAGATTCCTTGTTCGCTGAGCCACAGGTTCAGCGCCGCCAGTTGCCACAGCTTGGAGCCGCGCAATGGGGTCAGTTGACCCTGTGGGTCCGTCAGCAGGCGGTCGAGCATGGCGGGGTTGAACAGGCCGCGGTCCTGGCTCGGATCCAGCAGCAGTTCGCGCACCCAGTTCAGGGTGTCGCCCTGCAAGTGCTTGAGGCCGGGCACCGGGAAGTAGCCTTTTTTACGGTCGATGACTTCGCTGGGGATCACTCGGCGCGCAGCCTCTTTGAGCACCTGCTTGCCGCCATCGGGCAATTTGAACTTGCCCGGCACGCGCGCCGACAGCTCCACCAGGCGGTAGTCGAGGAACGGCGTACGGGCTTCCAGGCCCCAGGCCATGGTCATGTTGTCGACGCGTTTGACCGGGTCATCCACCAGCATCACGGTGCTGTCCAAACGCAGGGCCTTGTCCACGGCGGCGTCTGCTCCCGGCATGGCAAAGTGTTCGCGTACGAAGTCGCCGGCGGCGTCGTTGGCGGTCAGCCATTTCGGCGCAACGGTGGCGGCATAGTCGTCGTAGCTGCGGTCGAAAAAAGCGTCGCGATACGCGGCATACGGGTCGCTGGCGCCGTCCACCTGCGGGTACCAGTGGTAGCCGGCGAACAATTCATCGGCGCCCTGGCCGCTCTGCACCACTTTGCAATGCTTGGCCACTTCTCGTGACAGCAAGTAGAAAGCGATGCAGTCGTGGCTGACCATCGGCTCGCTCATGGCGCGGAAGGCGGCCGGCAGTTGCTCGATGATCTCGCTTTCAGCGATGCGCAATTGGTGGTGGCGAGTGCCGTAGTGTTTGGCGATCAGATCCGAATACTGGAATTCGTCACCGCGCTCGCCACCGGCATCCTCGAAGCCGATGGAAAAGGTCGACAAATCCTCTACGCCCACTTCGCGCAGCAGGCCGACGAGCATGCTCGAATCGACCCCGCCGGAGAGCAGCACGCCGACATCCACCGCCGCACGTTGGCGAATGGCCACGGCTTCGCGGGTGCTGTCGAGTACGCGGTCGGTCCAGTCTTCCAGGCTTAGATTCTGTTCATCCTCGCGGGGGCCGTAGGGCAGGGTCCACCAGGTTTTCTGCTCGGTCTTGCCGCTGGCGTCGATGCGCATCCAACTGGCGGGCGGCAGCTTTTCAATACCCGCCAACAGCGTGCGCGGCGCAGGCACCACGGCGTGGAAATTCAGGTAGTGGTTGAGCGCAACCGGATCGAGGATCGGGTTGATATCGCCCCCCTTGAGCAAGGCCGGCAACGCCGAGGCGAAACGCAGGCGTTGGTCGGTGCGTGACAGGTACAAGGGCTTCACACCGAGACGGTCACGGGCGATGAACAGACGCTGGGCATCACGCTCCCAGATGGCGAACGCAAACATGCCGTTGAGCTTGGGCAGCAGCGCTTCACCCCAGGCGTGATAGCCCTTGAGCAGCACTTCGGTATCGCCGCCGGAATAGAAGGCGTAGCCCAGGGCTTCCAGCTCTTTTCGCAGTTCCGGGAAATTGTAAATCGCGCCATTGAACGCCAGGGACAACCCCAGTTGGGCGTCGACCATCGGTTGGGCGGAGCCGTCCGACAGGTCCATGATTTTCAGGCGGCGATGGCCCAGGGCAATCGGCCCTTGGGCGTGAAAGCCCCAGGCGTCTGGGCCGCGGGGGGCGAGGTGGTGCGTGATGCGTTCTACGGCTGCCAGGTCGGCAGGTTGATGATCAAAGCGTAACTCGCCAGCTAGTCCACACATAAGTTCCTTACCGGTTTTTCCGTTGGGGAGGGGTCAATACTCAATACGCCCAAAAGGGCGCGTACCCAGAAACTGACCCAGGTAAAACCAGGGAGTTTTAGAACGATAAGTTATAAGCCTTCCAGGCCTAATGGCTCGTTGCCCATTCGCCGGCTGGCTTGGCGTGCCGAGAAAGGGCGGTAAATACGGCAAGAATTGATGGGAATTGCAGGGCGTTAAGCCGCTCAATCCAGCGAGTATTCAAACCCTTCGGCGGCGGCGGTGGGCTTATCTTCGAGCGTTAACCATCAGAGCCATCAAGGACGGTCATCAATGAATGCAGATCAAGGACAGAAACGGTGTGGCGGGCTTTGGCCCAGGGAGGTCGCATGCCGCAGGTAAATGAAGTGGTTGGCCCCCGACTCAGCGCGCAGCTGCCGCGCAAATTGCTGGAAATGACTCAGGATCTGGATATAGCCCAGACGCTTCTCGACAACCTGCCTGGCTGGTTGGTGCAGACCGCTCCCGAAACACGGGCCGACATTTGGCAAGCGCACGAAATCAGCGGGCCGCTGCGAGACACTGTCCATACCCGGTTACAGGCGCTGGAGCCCCTCGATGAGTTTTGCATCGAGCGCCTTGAAGCCTATCTGTTATCCAAGGGGCATACGTTGGATGTGCAGCACGACGTGTTGGAAATGCCGCATCGCGAGATGACGAACCTCAACCCCGACTTGATGGGGCCGTTGACAGTGACGGTCACCGTTGAAAAGCACACCCTGTTGCAGGCTGCCATGCAGAACTTCAGTGCTGCGCGGGCCCAGTCCAGTGGACTGGCAACCGGTGCGCTGATCCGCAGCAAAGCTACCGGCCAGAAAGTCGACACCCTAAGTGCCCTTGAATTTGTGCGCTGTTGTCGTGAACTGGATTTGGGCGGCGCCTACCAACTGCACCTGCGAGAGGTGTTCGATCTGCCGCCCCCGAATGCCCCGCCGACTACGCATACGCATGACCCGGTGGCCCGGGACATTGCCAATCTCAAGATGAGCGATATGCTCCTGGACCTGCACATAGCGTCGGGCAAGGGGCACGTGAGCAAGGACACGGCTGCAACGTTGCTCAAGCAGCTCAAGAGCAATGGCGATACCCCGCCGAGCAAGGTTCTGCAGATGGATGGGGGGCCGTTGACCTGGCACGGATTAAATGTTGATCAGGCGTGCGCGTGGAGTGTGTTGGTGTTTTCCGGCGGTGCGTCGCAGAGCCTGCCCTCGGGGCATTGTGTGGTGTATATGCCCAACGAGCCGGAGCGGCCCTGGTTCGAATACGACACCCTCGCCGCATTCAATAGTTACCTGTCAGGGCAATTGCAGGTGCCTGCCTATCGCGAGTTTTTCAAAGGCTATCTGGACGAGTCCGAGCGCCCGGATTTTTTCCAACGGTTCGATACCCGCAATGCCGTAGAAAGCCTGGAGGCGGTTGCGGTTAACGTCAGCATTGCGCGGTTTTTCTTCGACGTTTACGTCGGCAAGGCGCAACTGGACGCCAGGGTACTGGCGGTGCCCGTGGCGGACGTGGACGAGGAGGCACGCACTGCATTGCTCGAACGCTATGTGGACCTGGGGTTGACCCTGGCCAATGTCGCCGGTTTTTTCGTGCCCGGCCTCGGCCAACTGATGCTGGGCGTGGGGGTAGGGCAGTTGCTGGGTGAAGTCTATGAAGGCGTTGAAGATTGGGAGCATCACCGCAAGACGCAGGCGCTGGAGCATTTGTTCAACGTGGCGGAAGGCATCGGTTCAATGATGGTGTTGGCGGCGGGGGGCAAGGTTGTGGGGTCGATGTTTACGCGTACGCAAAAGGAGGCCGCTGCATTTTTCGACCAGTTTGACGCGGTGCGATTGTCTGGCGGTGGCGCGCGGCTTTGGCGTCGTTCCCTTCGTCCGTATCAGCAAACCATCGGCGATGAGGTACTGGCCACGCCCAGTTACCGAGGGATTTACCAGTATCGGGGGCGCTCTTATGCTGCGATGGACGGCGCGCTTTACCGGGTTAACTTTGATTCCGCCCTTGGGCGCTGGCGAGCAGTGCATCCCGTGCGTGACACAGCTTACCGCCCGCCGTTGGAGCACAATGGCGTCGGTGGTTGGCGCCATCAGTCCGAACAAGTCGATCAGTGGCACACGCCGGCCTATGTGCTCAAGCGGCTGTCGCCGGACCTCAAGTCCCTGTCGCAGAGCCAGTTGGATGAAATTATCACCACGACCAACAGCCAATTACCCTGGTTACGGCAACTGGTGGAGCGCAACCAGGCATTGCCGCAACGCCTGCGCGACAGTGTGGTGCGCTGGCGGCAGGAACAAGTGTTTCATGACCTGATCTGGCAATTGCAATTCCAGAGCCAGACGCATCCGTCTACCGCTCGCCTGCAAATGTTTGCCTTGCCTTTGCTGGACGGCTGGCCCCAGGGGCGCTTTTTCGAGCTGTTGGATGAACACGGTGATTTACTCCAGCGGTTCCCGGACACCGCTCCATTCGATTACGAAGATTTAAGCATTCACGTCAGTGAACAGCAGATCAATAACGGACAGTTGATGCAAACCTTGCTCGACGCGCTCGATAACGAAGAGCGTGAGGCGTTGCTGGGGCCGAACGTCGAGCCTGAGGAGGCGCAGAAGGCATTGTCGGCCCGTCTGTTGTCAGTGGTTAAAGAACATTATGGCGAACTGTTCGAGCAGCTTTACCTGGACTCCGACCCGCTCCCCCAGGGCAATGCCGCCCTGCTCAAGAATCACTTCCCGCACCTGCCGACCGGAATGGCGCAGGAACTGCTGTTGCAGGCCACCTCGCAGGAGCGCCTGTACCTGCATAACACTCGCCGCGTGCCCCTGCGCCTGGCTCAGCGTGCCAGGCTGGCGTTGCACGAGCTACAGGAAGACCGTGCGGTGGCGGGATTTTATTTGCCGCAGTTGGCCAACGAATCGACCGAGCGCCTGGCGATTGCCCTGCTCGGCAAGTTGCGGGGCTGGCCCGCGCAACTGCGCGTGCAGCTGCATGAGCAGACCCTGGAAGGCGCCTTGCTTGGCAAGCAGGAAAACGCGTCGGCGAGTGTTCTGCGCAAAGTGGTCAAGACCGCACGGGGCTATCAGGCGTTCGATGAGCGGGACGTTGCCTTGCACGATCCTGTCCCTGGGTCCTCCGGTTTTTACCAGGCACTGCTCAATACGTTGTCGGCGGCACAGCGCACCCGCCTGGGCATCTACGACACAGGGGAGCCTGGGGCTATGCAGCTGCAACTGAAGTTGCGTTGGCAGGTTGGTGATGAGCGTGCCGATGTGGCGCGCTATCTGCGCGAACCGTCGGCCGAACCGCTGCCTGCCTGGCGCGAGGCATGCGTACAGGCGGCACCACCCGAGGTGCCGCAACAGCCGGCGACGCTGCTGCGCAAGGTCAGAAAGCTCTTCCCCTTGTTTGACGAGGCCCAGGCGTCGACGTTTGTCCAGGCGTTGGGAGCCGATCATCTGGCACGCGCCCGGGCGGTCAAGGCGTTGCAGCGCAACCTGCAAACGCTGTGTGCCGTACTGACGGCCTGGCGCAGCGATAAAGCGGCATTGGCAAAGATCCCCGGGCCGTTGGCGCAAGCACGGCTTAGCCGCAATAACATCGCACAGCGGCTTGAAGCGTGCTGGCGGCGTATGACTGGCCCTGGTGAGGTGCATCGGCTATCACTCGATGGCATGCTCGGTGGCCCGTTGCCTGTGTTGCCGCCCACAGTCGGTTTTGAGCATGTGCGCCAGCTATCGATGCGCAACATGGAGGTGAGTGACGAGCTGGCGTATTTCCTGAAGCATTTTACCGGGCTGAAATCCCTGGACGTGTCGGGGAACCGCTTGACGCGTCTGCCGGAGGTTGTCTCGACCATGCCGCAACTGGAGTCGTTGTACCTGGATAATAATCAACTGACGCTGACCGACTACACGCGCGCCAAGTTGGCAGGCATGCGCAGTCTCAAAAGCCTGAACCTGGCGGGCAACCCACTGATTGATCCGCCCAAACTGCATGGCATGATCGGTTTGCGCGAGCTGTTCCTCGGTAACTGTCGACTCAAAACGTTTCCCGAAGGTCTGGCGCCTTTGGCTTTGCTTGAACATGTCGACCTGCGGGACAACGACATTACCGAGCTGCCGAACTGGTTATTCAACGCCGGTCCGGCGCGCACCCGCCCCATCAATTTGAGCCGTAATCCGTTGACCCTGCCGACGCGGATGCGAGTTCTGGAATATCGTCGCCTGAGAGGGTTTGGCATGGGGGTCTATGAAGATGATATTCCGATCATCAGCGAACAGGCCGCGCGGCAACTCTGGTTGCCGGAGCCACTGGCGGCGGACTACCAGGCCAAGCTCACTACCTGGCAAATGCTCAAGGATGCCAGGGGCAGCGATGGCCTGTTCAAGCATCTGGCCGAGCTGGGCGGCTCGGCGGATCTGGAACGGGTGAAGCAGGACATGACGCGCAGGGTGTGGCGAGTGCTTGATGCGGTCAGAGCGCGCGCCGATCTGGCCGATGAGGTGTTTGAATGGGCGGGCACCCAACTCAATTGTGACGACGATGCCGCGGTGAGCTTCGGCGATCTGGAGATCCTGCTTGAAGTCAGTGAGATGCGCCGGCAGATCGAGGGTGGGAATCTGTCCGTCGGGCCACTGCTGAAGCTGGGGCGTGGCTTGTTTCGGCTGGATCGTCTGGAACAGATTGCCCGTGATTATCACCTCAAAAACCCGGCAACCGAGGGCCTGGAAGTGAGCCTGGCTTTTCGCACCGGCCTGGCGAATCGTTTTTATCTTCCAGGGCAGCCACAGCACATGCGTTTCGGCATTTTAGCCGGGGTGACGCCCCAAGCACTTGATGCTGCTGAACGCGAGGTCAGGGAGGCAGAGGCGACCGAGGCTTTCCCGACATTCATGCACGAGTTGCCCTACTGGCAAAAGTATCTCAAGCGCACACATGCTGACAGCTTTGAAGCCATTGGCACGCCGTTTCATACGCGTTTACAGGCGGTACTCGCCGACCCGGACCTCGATGAGGCGGCCCGAACGGCGAGTGTGGACCACATCAGTCGTGATAAAGCGGCATCCGAAAGTGCCGAGATCCAGCGGCTCACCCAAGAGGCTATTCGCGCCGAGGCACTCAATGTTTGCGCGATTCGTTAAGTGCCGCTGGTGCGTTATTGGCTCATGGTGTCTTGTGCGATTTGCCTCGAATCAACTCACGCAAGGCAAACCGGTTGGGGTGACAGGCCTGGGCCACGCTGATGGGCAAGGGGAGCGGTTCGTTGTCCAGCCATGCCGCCAGCAGTTGTGCGGATAACGGTGCGGTGATCAAACCGCGTGAGCCGTGGCCGCTATTGATATACACCCCCTCCAGCCAGGGGCAGGGCGTATCCGGCACTTGGCGCGCATCCCGCGCCAGTATGCCGAAGGCCTGTGCAAATGCGTCGGCATCGGCCAGCGGGCCGACGATGGGCAGATAGTCCGGGCTGGTGCAGCGGAAGGCGGCGCGGCCTTCCAGGGTGTCCATTGCCTGGTTGTCGGGGTGCAAAGCCTGCAGCAAGGTCGGGGAAATTTCCCGCAGCAGCTCCAGGTTGTCGGCGTGCTCGGCGAGGGTAGGGGTCAGATCATCGCTCTTGAAGTCGAAACTGGCGCCCAGGGTATGTTCGCCTAACCGTGCCGGGGCGACATAGCCCTGGGCGCATACCACGGTGCTCAGTTCCTGGCTTTGAGCGGTGTGCGGCAGGCGCGTAATTTGCCCGCGAATGCGTTTGAGCGGCAGCTCGGCGCTGAAGGGGAAGCGCTTTATCTCGGCGGCGCCGGCAAGTACCACCACGGGCGCATCGGCAATCGGCGTGTCGCCGTCCCGGGCCTGCCACTGGCCATCGACGCGCTGCAAGGTCAGGGCCTCCTGATGCAGCTTCACCTCGATATTCGGATGCCGGGCCTGCCACTCGCACAGCGCCGGCGGATGCACCCAGCCGCCGTCGGGGAAGAACAATCCGCCTTGCTCCAGCGGGATGCCGGCGTGGGCTTGTGCCTGGGTTGCATCCACCCTGTGCAGCAGGTCTGGCGCAAAGGCCTCGGCCAGTTGGGCCTGGCGTTCGGCTTCCTTGGCATTGAAGGCCAATTGCAACACGCCGCACGCGTCCCAATCGACGCCACGCTGCAAATGCTCAAGCAACCGGCGGGTGTAGCCAAAGCCGCTGACGATCAACTGCGACAGCGCGGTGCCGTGGGCCGACAGTTTCAGGTACAGCACACCTTGCGGGTTGCCTGACGCTTCCTGCGCCAGGGCCGCGTGACGTTCCAGCAGGCACACCTGCCAACCGCGTGCCGCGAGGCTGGCGGCGGTGCAGCAGCCGGCCATTCCGCCGCCGATCACCAGCGCTCGGCGCTCGCCAGTGTGAGGCGCAGGGCGTGCGAACCAGGGGGCGGTGACGGCGGGCCTGGGCGTTAGTTCGGGCCAGCCGAGAAACTCGCCGCGCAGGATCTCCCATTTGTGGCCGATACCCGGCGTGCGTTTCATCTTGAACCCGGCGGCGTTGATCAGCCGGCGGACCCAGCCGGTACTGGTAAAGGTGCTGATGGTCGAGCCCGGTGCCGCCAGGCGCGCCAGCTCGGCGAACAGTTCGGCGGTCCACATGTCCGGGTTTTTTGCCGGGGCAAAACCGTCGAGAAACCATGCATCTATTTGTGCATCCAGTTGCGGCAATTGCTCCAGAGCGTCGCCGATCAACAGGGTCAGGGTTACACGGCCATTGTCCAATACCAGGCGCTGGAAGCCTTGATGGATGGCGATGTACTGGGCCAGCAATTGTTCGGCGTAGGGTTGCAGTTCGGGCCAGAGGGCGAGGGCGCGTTGCAGGTCGGCATGGCTGAGCGGGTATTTTTCCACACTGACAAAATGCAGACGCGCACCGGCTACCGCGTGTTGATCGAACAACTGCCAGGCGCACAAAAAATTCAAACCGGTGCCGAAGCCGGTTTCGCCGATCACCAGCCGCCCGCCCATCGGCAAGGCGGCAAAGCGCTCCTGCAAGCGGTTCTGTTCGAGAAATACATAACGGGTTTCTTCAAGGCCCGACTGGTCGGAGAAGTACACGTCGTCGAACACTCGCGAATGCGGGCGACCTTGGTCATCCCAGTCGAGCTGGGCGTGGGTGATGGGGGTCATGGGCGGCTCATAAAAATAACGGCAGGCAAACACAAGGCGGCCATTCTAGCCGATCAAACGGCAGGGGATTGACCCACGGCAAGCCGCGGTGGAATTTCCTTCCACCTGTTGCGGCCCAATCCGCTAGTCTTGAGCCATCTTGAAACGGAGCTGCCCATGTTCGAATCCGCCGAAATCGGTCACGCCATCGATAAAGACACCTATGACGCCGAAGTGCCGGCCCTGCGTGAAGCCTTGTTGGAGGTGCAGTACGAGCTGCAACAGCAGAAGCGCTTCCCGGTGATCATTCTGATCAACGGCATCGAAGGCGCGGGCAAGGGCGAAACCGTCAAGCTGCTCAATGAGTGGATGGACCCGCGCCTGATCGAAGTGCGCACCTTCGACCAGCAGACCGACGAAGAACTGGCCCGCCCGCCCGCCTGGCGCTATTGGCGGCAACTGCCGGCCAAGGGGCGCATGGGGATCTTTTTCGGCAACTGGTACAGCCAGATGCTGCAGGGGCGGGTGCATGGGCAGATCAAGGACGCGCGGCTCGACCAGGCGATTGCCGGTGCCGAGCGCCTGGAAAAGATGCTCTGCGATGAAGGCGCGCTGATCTTCAAGTTCTGGTTCCACCTGTCGAAAAAACAGATGAAGGCGCGCCTCAAGGCCCTGGCCGATGACCCGCTGCACAGCTGGCGCATCAGCCCGCTGGATTGGCAACAGTCCAAGACCTACGACAAGTTCGTGCATTTCGGTGAGCGTGTGTTGCGCCGTACCAGCCGAGATTACGCGCCGTGGCATGTGATCGAAGGCGTCGATCCGCATTACCGTGGGCTGACCGTGGGCAAGATCCTGCTGGAGGGCCTGCAAAGCGCGTTGAAACAGGCCAAGGTCAAGGCCAGCGGCATGAACCCGGCGCCGTTGCTCGCCTCGGTAGACCGCAAGAGTCTGCTCGACAGCCTGGACATGACCCTGCGTCTGGACAAGGACGATTACGAAGAACAACTGATCACCGAGCAGGCGCGCTTCTCTGGGCTGATGCGCGATAAGCGTATGCGCAAGCACGCACTGGTGAGCGTATTCGAAGGCAACGACGCGGCCGGCAAGGGCGGGGCGATTCGGCGCGTGGCGGCGGCGCTGGACCCGCGTCAGTACCACATCGTGCCGATTGCCGCGCCCAGCGAAGACGAACGTGCCCAGCCCTACTTGTGGCGCTTCTGGCAGAAGATCCCGGCGCGCGGCATGTTCACTGTGTTCGACCGCTCGTGGTACGGCCGCGTGCTGGTCGAACGCATCGAAGGCTTCTGCACCCCGGCCGATTGGATGCGCGCCTATGGCGAGATCAATGACTTCGAAGAGCAATTGCGCGATGCCGGTGTGATCGTGGTCAAGTTCTGGCTGGCCATCGACAAGGACACCCAGCTGGAACGCTTCCAGGCCCGCGAGGAGATCCCGTTCAAGCGCTTCAAAATCACCGAAGACGACTGGCGCAACCGCGACAAATGGGACGACTACCGCGCGGCGGTGGGCGACATGGTTGACCGCACCAGCACCGAGGTGGCGCCTTGGACCCTGGTGGAGGCCAACGACAAGCGCTGGGCGCGGGTCAAGGTGCTGCGCACCATCAACCGGGCGCTGGAAGAGGCGTTTGATAAAAGCGATAAGCACGACAAAAAGAAAAAGAAATAGCCATCTAGGGTGGGAGGGTCTGTAGGAGCGAGCTTGCTCGCGAAAAATCTCAACGATAACGCGTGTTTCCTGAATAAACGCGGCGCCTGGGGTTTTTTCGCGAGCAAGCTCGCTCCTACCAAGGCCCCATGCTTTTGCATCCATGGGATGAATGATCATCGCGGTCGGCCAGGCCCGGCTCTATCCTCGATCCACAACCACAAGATCGAGGTAGCCCATGCGTGAAGTAGTGATCGTCGACAGCGTGCGAACCGGCCTGGCCAAGTCCTTTCGCGGCAAGTTCAACCAGACCCGTCCCGATGACATGGCAGCCCATTGTGTCAACGCGCTGCTGGCCCGCAACGGTATCGACCCGGCGACGGTGGAAGACTGCATCGTCGGTGCCGGCTCCAACGAAGGCGCCCAGGGCTATAACATCGGGCGCAACGTGGCGGTGCTCTCGCAACTGGGCACCGGTACGGCGGGCATGACCCTCAACCGTTTCTGTTCGTCGGGCTTGCAGGCGATTGCCATTGCCGCCAACCAGATTGCTTCGGGTTGCAGCGACATCATTGTCGCCGGCGGTGTCGAGTCCATCAGCCTGACCATGAAAAGCGTCAATACCGATAACCTGATCAACCCGCTGCTTAAAGAGCAGGTGCCCGGCCTCTACTTTCCCATGGGCCAGACCGCCGAAATCGTTGCCCGTCGCTATCACGTCAGCCGTGAAGACCAGGACCTTTACGCCCTGCAAAGCCAGCAGCGCACGGCCCAGGCCCAGGCCGATGGCTTGTTCAATGACGAGATCGTGCCAATGGCGGTCAAGTACAAGGTCGAAGACAAAAACACAGGTGAGGTGCAGATCCTCGATGGCGTGGTAGACAGAGACGACTGCAATCGCCCCGACACCACACTGGCCAGTCTTGCCGGTCTCAAGCCTGTGTTTGCCGAGGACGGTTCGGTGACGGCGGGCAATTCCTCGCAGCTCTCCGACGGCGCTTCGATGACCCTGGTGATGAGCCTGGAAAAAGCCCTCGCGTTAGGGCTCAAGCCCAAGGCGTTTTTCCGTGGTTTTACCGTGGCCGGGTGCGAGCCGGACGAGATGGGCATCGGCCCGGTGTTTTCGGTGCCCAGGCTGCTCAAGGCCAAAGGGTTGCAGATAGCGGATATTGACCTGTGGGAACTCAATGAAGCCTTTGCTTCCCAGTGTCTGTATGCGCGCAATCGGCTGGAGATCGACAACGCCAAATACAACGTCAACGGCGGCTCGATCTCCATCGGCCACCCGTTCGGCATGACCGGCTCGCGACAGGTGGGGCATCTGGTGCGCGAGCTGCAACGGCGCAACCTGCGCTACGGGATTGTCACCATGTGCGTGGGTGGCGGGATGGGTGCTACTGGACTCTTCGAAGCCGTACGCTGAGTCAGGTTGGAATACGGCCAATGTGGGAGCTGGCTTGCCTGCGATAGCGGTGGGTCAGCGACAGATTGGGCACAGATAAACCGCCATCGCAGGCAAGCCAGCTCCCACATTCAAGACTGTGACGTATCCGAACTCAGTGACTTGCCCCTAGAATGCCTGCTCCACTTCCTCTGGCATCTGGGGCACTCATGCACATCTCTTCCGGCCGCTGGGTCTACGGTTTTTTCCTGACCCTGCTGACCGCGTTTCTGTGGGGCATTCTGCCGATCAAGCTCAAGCAAGTGTTGCAGGTGATGGACCCGATCACCGTGACCTGGTTTCGCCTGATGGTAGCGGGCACGTGCCTGTTCGTTTACCTGGCAGCCACCAAGCGTCTGCCCAGCCGCAAAGTGCTTGGCCCCAAAGGCGGATGGCTGGTGGGCATGGCGGTGTGCGGCCTGGTCGGCAACTACGTGCTGTATCTGGTTGGGCTGAAAATGCTCAGCCCGGGCACCGCGCAGTTGGTGGTGCAGATGGGCCCGATCTTTCTGATGGTCGCCAGTGTGTTTGTGTTCAAGGAACGCTTCAGCCTGGGGCAGGGGGTGGGGCTGGTGGTGCTGATCGCAGGCTTTGGCTTGTTCTTCAACCAACGCCTGGTGGAGTTGCTGACGTCCCTGGGCACCTACACCGCCGGTGTGCTGACGATCCTGCTCGCCACCACCATCTGGGTGTTCTATGCGCTGGGGCAGAAGCAGTTGCTGACGGTGTGGAATTCGTTGCAGGTGATGATGGTGATCTACCTGTCGTGCGCGGTGTTGCTCACGCCCTGGGCGCACCCGCTGGAGGCGTTGCAGTTGAGCCCGCTGCAAGGCTGGCTGCTGCTGGCGTGCTGCATGAATACACTGGTGGCCTACGGCGCATTTGCCGAAGCCCTGGCGCATTGGGAAGCCTCGCGGGTCAGTGCGACCCTGGCGTTGACGCCGTTGGTGACCTTTGTGGCGGTTGCCTTGGCGGCGTGGCTGTGGCCCGAGTATGTGCAGGCCGAAGAGATCAATGCCTTGGGCTACTTCGGCGCGTTTGTGGTGGTGCTGGGTTCGGCAACCGTCGCACTGGCGCCGTCGCTGCTCGCCGGGCTCAGGGCCCGGCGGCTGCGGATGTCGGTTTAAGCGCCGAGCATGTTTTGTGGGCGCACCCACTGATCAAACTCGGCATCGGTCAGGTAGCCCAGCTCCAGCGCGGCCTCGCGCAGTGTCAGCCCTTCGGCGTAAGCCTTCTTGGCGATTTCGGCTGACTTGTCGTAGCCGATATGCGGGTTGAGCGCGGTGACCAGCATCAGCCCGCGCTCCAGGTGCTCGGCCATCTGCTTGGCGTCTGGCTCAAGACCGGCGATGCAATGCTCCTGGAAGTTGTTGCAGCCATCGGCCAACAGGCGGATCGATTCCAGCAGGTTGTGGATGATCACCGGTTTGTACACGTTCAACTGCAAGTGCCCCTGGCTGGCGGCCATGCCGATGGTCACGTCGTTGCCCAGTACCTGGCAGGCCAGCATCGACAGCGCTTCGCACTGGGTGGGGTTGACCTTGCCGGGCATGATCGAACTGCCCGGCTCGTTGGCCGGCAACTTCACTTCGGCCAGCCCGGTGCGCGGGCCGGAACCCAGCAGGCGCAGGTCGTTGGCGATTTTCATCAGCGCCACAGCCAGGGTTTTCAGCGCTCCGTGCAGGGTTACCAGCGGTTCATGGCCGGAGAGGGCGGCGAATTTGTTCGGCGCGGTCACAAAGGGCAAGCCCGACAACGCCGCCAGTTCGGAGGCAATCGCCTCGCCGAAGCCATGGGGCGCATTGAGCCCGGTGCCCACTGCGGTGCCGCCCTGGGCCAGCTCGCACACGGCGGGCAAGGCGCTGCGGATCGCACGCTCGGCATAGTCGAGCTGAGCGATAAACGCCGAGACTTCCTGGCCGAAGGTGATCGGCGTGGCGTCCATCATGTGGGTGCGGCCGGTCTTGACCAGTTTCATGTGCCGCGCGGCCAGTTCCGCCAGGCCACCGGACAGTGCCGCGATAGCCGGCAGCAGTTGCTGGTTCACCGCTTGCACCGCAGCGATGCTCATGGCGGTTGGGAAGCAGTCGTTGGAGCTTTGGGAGCGGTTCACATGGTCGTTGGGATGCACGGGGCTTTTGCCGCCCCGGTTGTTGCCGGCCAGTTCGTTGGCGCGGCCGGCGATCACTTCGTTGGCGTTCATGTTGCTCTGGGTGCCACTGCCGGTCTGCCAGACTACCAGCGGGAACTGGTCGTCATGCTGGCCGTCGAGGATTTCGTCGGCAGCCTGCTCGATCAGCCGGGCGATATCGGCGGGCAGGTCGCCGTTGCGGTCGTTGACCCGGGCGGCGGCCTTTTTGATCAGGGCCAGGGCGTGCAATACCGCCAGCGGCATACGCTGCTCCCCAATCGCAAAATTGACCAGCGAGCGCTGGGTTTGCGCGCCCCAATAGGCGTCATCAGGGACCTGTACTTCTCCCAGGCTGTCGGTTTCGATACGGCTCATCGGGCACCCTCCTTATCCAGTCGTGATTGGTCAGTTTAGGCCCTGGCGGCCGCTTGGGGTTCCCTAAACCTGTATTTGTACTCTCGCGCCGCGCAAAACCCGGGCCTGCGACAGGGTGGGGTTGAGCCGTGAGGTTTTTTAGGCGCAGAATGGGCGCCCTTGGGGTCTTACCTCGCCTGCTAGAAAAGGAAACTCGATGACTCGTCTTCGTGCCATCTGTACCGCGGTTGCTCTGGTTTGCGCCAGCGGCCAGGTTTTTGCCGATACCGCCAGCCACAACGCCAGTGCCGAAGCCTTCCTTACCCTGGCCCATGCCGACAAGCTGGGGACCCCGGTGTACATGCAAGTGCAGCAGATGTTCGCCCAGCGTTTCGAACAGACCAAGGCGCCTGCCGCCAAGCAGTCCGTACTGGACAGCTACCAGGCCAAGGCCAACGCCGCTCTGGACCAGGCCATCGGCTGGCCGAAGCTCAAGCCCGACATGGTCAAGCTCTACACCACCAACTTCAGCGAGTCCGAGCTCAAGGACCTGGTAGCGTTCTACCAGTCGCCACTGGGCAAGAAAGTCCTGGAAAAAATGCCGCAGCTGACCCAGCAATCGGCCCAGATGACCCAGGCCAAACTGGAAAGCGCCGTACCGGTGGTGAACAAGCTGTTGGAAGACATGACCAACGAGCTGGCACCAAAAGCCGCCGCCCCGGCCAAGAAGAAGTAAGCAGCAATGATCATGCAACAGCGTATCGAAACGGCGCTCGCCGCCCTGGGCCCGCAACACTTGAGTGTGCTGGATGAAAGCCACATGCACAGCCGTGGGTTGCAGACCCACTTCAAGGCCGTGCTGGTCAGCCCGCAGTTCGAGGGGCTCAACCGCGTCAAGCGCCACCAGAAGGTCTACGCCACCCTGGGTGACCTGATGAGCGAGTTCCATGCGCTGGCGCTGCATACCTATACGCCCGAAGAATGGGCGACAATCGACGCAGCCCCGGCCTCGCCGACCTGCGCCGGCGGACATTGACGGGGTAACCCTGATAGAATCCGCAACGCGCCGCTTAGCCGGCGCGTTTTTTTTGCATCCGGTTCACCCCTTACGAGGGTAGCCACCTGGAGAGAACACCCATGACCCACCCGATTGTCGTGGCGGCACTGTACAAGTTCGTCACCCTCGAAGATTACGTCGCCCTGCGTGAGCCCCTGTTGCAGGCGATGGTCGACAACGGCATCAAAGGCACCTTGCTGATCGCCGAAGAAGGCATCAACGGCACCGTTTCCGGCAGCCGCGAAGGTATCGATGGCCTGATGGCCTGGCTGAAAAAAGATCCGCGTATGGTCGACATCGACCACAAGGAATCCTACTGCGACGACCAGCCGTTCTATCGCACCAAGGTCAAACTCAAAAAAGAGATCGTAACCCTGGGCGTCGAAGGCGTTGATCCAAACAAAAAGGTCGGCACCTACGTCGACCCGCAAGACTGGAATGCCCTGATCAGCGACCCTGAAGTACTGCTGATCGACACCCGTAACGATTATGAGGTGTCTATTGGTACATTTGAGGGCGCAATCGACCCGAAAACCACCAGTTTTCGCGAATTTCCCGACTATATCAAAGCCAACTTCGACCCGGCCAAGCACAAGAAGGTCGCCATGTTCTGCACCGGCGGCATACGCTGCGAGAAGGCGTCGAGCTACATGCTCAGCGAAGGCTTTGATGAGGTGTATCACCTCAAGGGCGGCATCCTGAAGTACCTTGAAGAGGTGCCCCAGGAAGAAACCAAATGGCAGGGCGACTGCTTTGTGTTCGACAATCGCGTGACCGTGCGCCACGACTTGAGCGAAGGCGACTACGATCAATGTCATGCCTGCCGCACACCGGTAAGCGTAGAAGATCGCGCCTCCGAGCATTATGTGGCCGGCATCAGTTGCCCCCATTGCTGGGATAAGCTGCCGGAGAAGACCCGTCGCAGCGCGATCGATCGCCAGAAGCAGATCGAGCTGGCCAAGGCCCGTAACATGCCGCACCCGATTGGCTTCAACTATAAGCAAACTCCTTCCGAGGCCTGAGCCATGTCTGCGCGCCTGCTCTATGTAATGGACCCAATGTGTTCCTGGTGCTGGGGCTTTGCCCCGGTCGCGCAGGCGCTGGTAGAGCAGGCCCAGGCGGCCGGTGTGGACGTGCACCTGGTGGTGGGCGGCTTGCGCACCGGCAGCGGTGCAGCCTTGGAGCCGACCACCCGGCGTTACATCCTTGAACACTGGCAGGCGGTCACCGAGGCCACCGGCCAGACGTTCAAGCGTGACGGCGCATTGCCCGACGGCTTCGTCTATGACACCGAGCCTGCTTGCCGCGCCATCGTCACCGCACGCAGCCTGGCGCCGGATTGCGCCTGGACGCTGCTGGGGCTGATCCAGCGCGCGTTCTATGTCGAGGGACGGGACGTGACCCTCGCCCACGTGTTGGTGGAGCTGGCCGAGCAGGCCGGTATTCCGCGTATCGAGTTTGCAGGCGAGTTCGATCGTGCCGAGCAGCATGCCGCCACGGCAGCGGATTTCACCTGGGTGCAGGATCTGGGGATCGCCGGTTTCCCGACGTTGCTCGCAGAACGCAATGGCCAGTTGGCCTTGCTGACCAATGGTTATCAGCCGCTGTCCGAGCTGTCGCCGTTATTGGGTCGATGGCTGGAGCGAGCTGCCTGTGTATGAGCAACCTCAACGCACTGACCGCCTGACCTGGGCAGAGATTCGCCGCCTGGCGCTGCGTCACAAGAAATCCTTGTGGATCGCCAATGGTGTGGCCGTGCTGGCGACGTTGTGCAGTGTGCCTATCCCCTTGCTGTTGCCATTGCTGGTGGACGAAGTGCTGCTGGGCCACGGCGATGCCGCGCTCAAGGTGATGAACCACGCGTTGCCCCTGGGTTGGCAGAAAGCCGCCGGTTACATCGGCCTGATGCTCCTGGTGACCCTGGCCCTGCGCTGTGGTGCGCTGGTGTTCAACGTGGTGCAGGCGCGCCTGTTTGCGCGCCTGGCCAAGGACATCGTCTATCGCATTCGCGTGCGCCTGATCGAACGCCTCAAGCGCATCTCCCTGGGGGAGTACGAAAGCCTGGGCAGCGGCACGGTCACGACTCATCTGGTGACCGACCTGGACACCCTGGACAAATTCGTCGGCGAAACCCTCAGCCGTTTCCTGGTGGCCATGCTTACCCTGGTCGGCACCTCAGCGATCCTGGTATGGATGCATTGGCAGCTGGCGCTGTTGATCCTGTTGTTCAACCCGTTGGTGATCTACGCCACGGTGCAATTGGGCAAGCGCGTCAAACACCTGAAAAAGCTGGAAAACGACAGCACGTCGCGCTTTACCCAGGCGTTGACCGAAACCCTCGATGCCATTCAGGAAGTGCGCGCCGGCAATCGCCAGGGTTTCTTCCTTGGTCGCCTGGGCCAGCGTGCCCAGGAAGTGCGTGACTACGCGATTCATTCCCAATGGAAAACCGACGCTTCCAGCCGCGCCAGTGGTTTGCTGTTCCAGTTTGGTATCGATATTTTCCGCGCTGCAGCCATGCTGACGGTGCTGTTCTCTGACCTGTCCATCGGCCAGATGCTCGCCGTATTCAGCTACCTGTGGTTCATGATCGGCCCGGTTGAACAACTGCTGAACCTGCAATACGCCTACTACGCAGCGGGCGGCGCGCTCACGCGGATCAATGAGCTGTTGGCACGTGCTGATGAGCCGCAATATGCCGGTGGTGCAGACCCATTTGTCGGGCATGACACTGTCGGTATCGAGGTGCGTGGCCTGAACTTTGGCTACGGCGAGGACCTGGTGCTCGACCAATTGAACCTGGCAATCGCGCCGGGGGAGAAGGTGGCGATTGTGGGTGCCAGCGGCGGCGGTAAAAGTACCCTCGTGCAGTTGCTGCTGGGGCTCTACACACCACAGGCCGGCAGCATTCGTTTTGGGGGGGCCACCCAGCAGGAGATCGGCCTGGAAACCATTCGTGAAAACGTCGCCGTGGTGCTGCAACACCCGGCGCTGTTTAACGACACTGTGCGCGCCAACTTGACTATGGGTCGTACCCGCTCCGATCAAGCTTGCTGGCAGGCGCTGGAAATCGCCCAACTGGATGCTACCGTCAGAGCACTGCCTATGGGTCTGGACAGTGTGGTGGGGCGCTCTGGTGTGCGCTTCTCCGGCGGCCAACGGCAACGCCTGGCCATCGCCCGCATGGTACTCGCCGAGCCAAAAGTGGTGATTCTGGACGAAGCCACCTCGGCGCTGGACGCAGCGACCGAGTACAACCTGCACCAGGCATTGGCGCGGTTTCTCAGCGGGCGTACTACACTGATCATCGCCCACCGACTGTCTGCGGTGAAACAGGCTGACCGAGTACTGGTGTTCGATGGCGGGCATATCGCCGAAGATGGTGATCATCAGCAATTGATCGCCGATGGCGGGCTCTACGCCAAACTTTACGGACACCTGCAACAAGTGCGTTGATTTAGCTTAGGCTGTGCTATCGGGAGCGGATTTTCGCGTGCGTATCAAGCTGTGCATGTGTAAGGGACTTCATGAAGCAAAAGCGGACTCTCGGAACGCCACGGCTGTTGGGTATCGTCTGGCCCTTTATTGCCGTTGTCTTGTTCCAGGCATTGTTGGGCTGTGGCAGTCTCTACGTGCTTTCTGCAGTGCGTGGTTATGTGGCAGGCGAAAGCTTATGGTCCAAGGGCCAGAAGGATGCCATCTATTACCTGACGCTTTATGCCGATAGCCGCGACGACGCCACCTATCTCAAATACCAGAACGCCATTGCCGTGCCTCAAGGCGGCCATGAGCTGCGCATCGCCCTGGACAGAGCTGCGCCAAACCTGCCTGCCGCCCGCCTGGGTATCCTCAAGGGGGGCAACCACCCGGACGACGTCCCCAGCCTGATTTGGCTGTACCTCAACTTCCGTCATTTCAGCTACCTGGAAAAGGCCATTGAGCTATGGACGGTGGGCGATGACTACCTTGAGCAACTGGACGAACTGGCCCAGCAGATGCACAGCGCCATCAGCACCGATCAGGTCACCGATCAGGATGTGCTTGCCTGGAAAGCGCGCATTATCGCCATCAATGAGGGCGTAACGCCGGCCGCCAAGGCGTTCAGCGATGCGCTGGGCGAAGGTTCGCGGATGATCCTGCGCCTGTTGTTGATCACCAACCTGGCCACCGCCCTGGGGCTGATCGTCCTGGCGCTGTTGCGTACCCACAAGTTGCTGGCCCAGCGCCACGCCTTCGCTGACGCGCTGCAAGCGGAGAAGGAGCGGGCGCAGATCACGTTGGAGTCGATTGGCGACGGGGTGATCACCACCGGCGTCGACGGCGCCATTGCCTATATGAACCCCGCGGCCGAAGCGCTGACCCACTGGAAGTCGGAACAGGCCCAGGGCTTGCCGTTGGCGGCATTGTTCAAGCTGCTGGATGAAAACGCCGAGCCTGACGGCTTCACCTTGATTGAACACATCATCAAGGGCCAACTCAGTGGCGGCAGCGAGCATTCCAAGCTGATCCAGCGCCTGGACGGCAGCACTGTCTCCGTCACGCTGGTGGGCGCGCCGATCCGCAGTGCCGGCAAGATCAGCGGGGCGGTACTGGTGCTGCACGACATGACCCAGGAGCGCCAGTACATCGCCAATCTTTCTTGGCAGGCGACCCATGATGCCTTGACTGGCCTGGCCAACCGCCGCGAGTTCGAGTTCCGTCTTGAGCAGGTGCTGCAACAGGTGGCACGCCAGCAAAATGGGCGACATGCGTTGATGTTCCTTGATCTTGACCAGTTCAAGCTGGTCAACGACACCTGCGGCCATGCGGCAGGCGACGAACTCCTGCGCCACATCTGCGCGCTGTTGCAATCTGACTTGCGCGAGGGCGATACGTTGGCACGCCTGGGCGGCGACGAGTTCGGCATTCTGCTGGAGAACTGCCCGGCGCCGGTGGCGGAAAAGATCGCCGAGAGCTTGCGCCATACCGTGCAAAGCCTGCACTTTGTGTGGAAAGGCCGACCGTTCATGACAACAGTCAGCATCGGTCTGGTGCATATCTCGCAAACCCCAACCACCCTGGAAACCTCCCTGCGGGCTGCCGACATGGCCTGCTACATGGCCAAGGAAAAAGGGCGCAACCGCATACAGGTCTATCACGCCGATGATTCCGAGTTGTCGCTGCGCTTTGGCGAAATGGCCTGGGTGCAGCGCCTGCACATTGCCCTTGAAGAGGACCGCTTTTGCCTCTACGCCCAGGAAATCTCGCCGTTGGGCCACACCGAAGCCGGCAATGGGCACATCGAAATTCTTCTACGCCTGCATGACGAAGCCGGGCGCATCATTTTGCCCGACAGTTTTATTCCGGCAGCCGAACGATACGGTTTGATGACGTCGCTGGATCGTTGGGTGGTTGAAAACGTATTCAAGATCATTGCTCGATGCATGACTGAGCGTCCGGGCCGTCCTATGGCCATATGTGCGATTAATCTGTCAGGAATAACGATCGGCGATGACGATTTCTTGGGTTTTTTACGTGAGAAATTCGGTACTTACAGCATTCCACCGGAAATGATTTGTTTTGAAATAACTGAAACCAGCGCTATAGCCAATTTGGGTAGCGCCATTCGATTTATTAATGAACTCAAAGCGTTAGGTTGCCAATTTTCACTCGACGACTTTTGCGCCGGAATGTCCTCATTCGCATATTTGAAACATTTACCTGTAGACTTCCTGAAGATCGATGGAAGTTTCGTAAAGGATATGCTGGACGACCCGATTAACCGCGCCATGGTCGAAGTGATCAACCACATCGGCCACGTCATGGGTAAGCGCACAATTGCCGAATTTGTTGAAACACCCCAGATCGAACAAGCGTTGCTTGAGATCGGTGTGGATTACGCTCAGGGCTACCTGATTGAACGCCCGCAATTGTTTACCTTTGATAGCCTGCAGTGTCGACCTGTGCGGCCTCAGCCCCTGGTATTCAAGGCGCCCGGCACATTCCGCTGAAACGTTTGCTGGTCTGTAAAATCACACTTAAAAAGGAGCCCTACAGTGATCGACACATTCAACAGAACCGGGCCGCTTATGGAAGCCTCGAGTTACCCAGCCTGGGCGCAGCAATTGATCCAGGCCTGTAGCGAGAGCAAGCGTCGGGTTGTCGAGCACGAACTGTATCAGCGTATGCGCGACAACGCCCTCAGCGCCAAGACCATGCGCCACTACCTGATTGGTGGTTGGCCGGTGGTGGAGCAGTTTGCGTTGTACATGGCGCAAAACCTGACCAAGACCAAGTTTGCTCGTCACCCGGGCGAGGATATGGCGCGGCGTTGGCTGATGCGCAATATTCGCGTGGAACTCAACCATGCCGATTATTGGGTGAATTGGGCGCGTGCCCATGGTGTCAGCCTTGAAGAGCTGCAAGCCCAGGACGTGCCGCCGGAATTGCATGCACTGAGCCATTGGTGCTGGCACACCAGCTCGGCGGATTCGTTGATTGTCGCGATTGCCGCCACCAACTATGCGATCGAGGGGGCAACGGGGGAGTGGTCCGCGGTGGTCTGTTCTACCGGCGTGTATGCCGATGCCTTCCCCGAGGAAGATCGCAAGCGGGCGATGAAGTGGCTGAAGATGCACGCCCAGTACGACGACGCTCACCCGTGGGAAGCCCTGGAAATCATCTGCACCCTGGCCGGCAACAACCCGAGCAAGGCCCTGCAGGAAGAGTTGCGCCAGGCGGTGTGCAAAAGCTACGACTATATGTACCTGTTCCTGGAAAGCTGCATGCGCCTGGAGAACATAGAGAGAGACAAAGAGAAGGCGCCAGCCGTTCGCGAGCGCCCGGTGCGCATTGCCAGCGAGGCGTGATGTAACTGTTCTGACGGTAACTTGTGGCGAGGGAGCAAGCTCCCTCGCCACAGTGCAACCCTATTGCGGCTTACCCCGCCATCGCCAGGCGGTTACGGCCTTCGCGCTTGGCCACGTACAGCGCATTATCGGCCCGGCGCAACAGGCTTTCAGCCGACTCGGCCGCCAACAGCGTCGAGCAACCCAGGCTCACCGTCAATTCGATCCGCGTGCCTTCCACCCAATAGTCCTGGCTCTGTGCCGCCTGGCGCAAGCGCTCACCGACCATCTTCGCCGCATCGCGCCCGGTGTTGGACAGCAGGATCAGAAACTCTTCCCCGCCAAACCGAAAGACCATGTCGACGTTACGCAGCTGGCGTTTGATCGCCCCTGCCACGGTGCGCAGCACGCTATCGCCGGCGGCGTGACCATGGGTGTCATTGATTCTCTTGAAGTGGTCGATGTCCAGCATCAGTACGGACAAAGGGTGCAGATGCCGCCTGGCCATGTCGATTTCCCGTTGCAACGTCTGATCCATGGCCACGCGGTTGCCGGTTTCGGTCAGCGAATCGCGCAGGGCGCTGCGGGTGGCAGCGCGGTAGAGCAGGGCGTTGCGCATTGGATACAGCAACGTCACCAACAGCGATTCGAGCTGGCTCAGTTCCTCATCGATCAACCGTTGGTTGCGGCGAAACACCAGCTCTCCAAGGTGCTCGCCTTCGTGGCTCAAGGTGTAGCTCACCGAATGGTGGCCACGATGCCCGAACTCAAGGCGCAGGTCGCTGGCGACATGGCGGTACTGCAACGCATCCAGCGGCACCAGGCGTTGTACTTCGCGAAAGAACAGGCCGAGGATGCGCTCCGGCTCCAGGCTGGTTTGCAGCTGCTGGTTCAGTTGCTGGCAAAGCTCGGTCAGGGTTGCGGGGCGACGTGGGCGCAGGGAAGGCTGGCCAAATCCCAGGCGCTGCAATTTGGCACTGTCGAAGTCAATTGCGTTGGTCTGGGTGGGTGTTTTCATAAGTGGGTGGCCTCTAAGCACTTGGCTGTCTTACAGGCGGGATGAGGGCGGCAAGTGCCAGGCGTCTTACTGTTCCTTCAATTCCGTAAAACATGGAGAACAGTTTAAACCGCTTTGCATTGGGTTATAACCCCGAGACACGTGCCGCACGTCTTGTCATCACTTAACCTGTTTGGAAAGTGCGAGAGCGAGATTCGTGCCAATGTCGTTTTATTTTAGAAAGTTCTTATAAATCAAAAGATTGTATTTAAACCAAAAAACGTCTTTTAAATAATGGCGCCAGTTATTTGGCTGGTTTGGGCCGGCGTTGCCGTCGACCCGTTCAACTTTACTATCGCTGTGGCTTGAGTTGTTTGTCGCGAACAAACAACGCCTCCATTAAAGCGCACATAAATTACACTACGGCCATCACGGCTGGACCAGCGTCGTGCGGTCGATCTGTGCGATGGAGGTGACGCCGGTCAGCGTCATGGCCACGCGCATTTCCTTGGCGAAAATATCCAGCACGTTCTCAACCCCGTGTTGGCCTTCGGCGGCCAGCGCATAGGTGGTCGCACGTCCCAGCAGGCACGCCTTGGCCCCCAGGGCGAGCATACGCACGACGTCGAGCCCGGATCGAATGCCGGAGTCCACCAGCACGGTCAGGTCATCGCCCACCGCATCGGCAATCGGCGGCAACGCCTTGGCGGTGGACAGCACGCCGTCGAGCTGGCGGCCGCCATGGTTGGACACCACGATACCGTCGGCGCCAAAACTCACCGCGTCCTTGGCATCCTGCGGGTCGAGGATGCCCTTGATGATCATCGGGCCTTTCCAGAACTCGCGGATCCACTCCAGGTCTTTCCAACTGATCGACGGGTCGAAGTTGTTGGCCAGCCAGCCAATGTAGTCCTCCAGGTGGGTGGGTTTGCCCAGGTATTTGGAGATATTGCCCAGGTCGTGGGGGCGACCCATTAAGCCCACATCGAAAGCCCATTGCGGTTTGGTCACCGCTTGCAATATGCGCCGCTGCGCCGCGTACGGCCCGGACATGCCCGAGTGCGCATCGCGGTAGCGGGCGCCGGGTGTGGGCATATCCACCGTAAACACCAGCGTGGTCACGCCGGCCGCCTGCGCCCGCTCCAGCGCATTGCGCATGAAACCGCGATCCTTGAGTACGTACAGCTGGAACCAGATCGACTGCGGGCTTTGCGAGGCCACTTCCTCGATTGAACACACCGACACCGTCGACAGGCAGAAGGGGATGTTTTTGTTGGCCGCCGCCTTGGCCGCTTGCACTTCACCGCGTCGCGCATACATGCCGGTCAGGCCCACCGGGCTGAGGATGACCGGCATCGCCAGCTCCGTGCCGAACAGGTGGGTGCTCAGGCTCAGCTTGTCGACATTGCGCAAAACACGCTGGCGCAGGCTGATCTCGGCCAGGTCCGAACTGTTGGCGCGCAACGTGTGCTCGGCGTACGCGCCGCCGTCGATATAGTCGAACAGAAAGCGCGGCAACTTGCGCTTGGCCGCAGCGCGGTAGTCGGAAGCGGACGAGATGATCATCGACGGTGTCTCCACAGGGCAAAGTGCTACACCATAAGCAAAGTTGTGACATGATAAAAACAACTTTTATCACTGATCTCCAGTCGCAAAAGGAATGCTGATGAACCTGCGAACATTGCGTGCGTTTGTCGAAGTGGTGCGCCAGGGCGGGTTTTCCCAGGCAGCCGAGGTGGTGGCGTTGACCCAGTCCACCGTCAGCAAGGCGGTCAAGACCCTGGAGGACGAGTTGGGCACACCGCTGCTCAATCGTCTTGGCCAAAGGAACGAACTCACCGCCGCCGGCGAAATTGCCTACCGCCGAGCCTTGGTGATGCTCGCCGAACGCAATGACCTGATGGCTGAAATCAACGACCTGCGCGGTCTCACCCGTGGCGTGCTACGCATCGGCCTGCCGCCGGTGGGGTGCGGTGTGCTGTTTGCGGCCATGTTTGCCACTTACCGCAGCCGTTACCCAGGCATCGACATCGAACTGACCGAGTACGGCAGTAAAAGGCTGCGCGAATGCCTGGAGGCCGGGGAGGTCGATCTGGCCGCACTGCTGCTGCCGGTGGACGAAGGCTTTGACTACCAGCCAGTACGCAACGAACCTCTGATCGCAGTGCTGCCCATCAGCCACCCACTGGCCCGCCGCAAGCGCATCGACTTCACCGACCTGGCGGACTCGCCGTTCATCCTGTTCGAAGCGGGTTTTGCCCTCAACGCCAAGATTCTCAGTGCGTGCGAACGCAAAGGCGTAACCCCCAAAGTCACTGCTCGCAGCGGGCAGATCGACTTTATCGTCGACCTGGTCACCGCCGGCCTGGGCGTCGCCTTCCTGCCGCGAATGCTGGCGCACAAGCACCAACACCCCGGCATCGCCTTGATCCCCCTGGACGAGCCCCACACCGATTGGCACATCGCCCTGGCCTGGCGCGCGAGCGCCCACCTGCCACCGGCAGCGCGGGCCTGGTTGGATCTGGCCAGGGAACCGTCGTATTCAAGCGAGCAGGGGGGCGTTTTGCGGAAAATTTCTGATGGCGCTTGACTTCTTCTTTTTAATCAGTAACATACGGCGCATTCCGCGATAGCTCAGTTGGTAGAGCAAATGACTGTTAATCATTGGGTCCCTGGTTCGAGTCCAGGTCGTGGAGCCAGATAGAGAAAAGCCTGCAGAGATGCAGGCTTTTTTTTGCTTGGAATTTGACCCAGCAATCCAAACGCTTAGCGCGCTTAGCATGACGCCATCTCGATGGACGCTTTCGCCTCCAGAATTTAATACCGGCGTTCGCTCAAGATTTCGACCTGATCCTTGTCGACACCCAGAGCGCACGCTCCATTGTCCTTGAAGTGGCGTTGCTAGGCGCTCAGATGGCTATTTTTCCTATCACTCCCGATATGCTGACTGCGAGGGAGTTTCAGCGCGGAATGCTCCAGCTTTATAGAGATGTGGAGCCTCTGGCAGCGCTGGGCGCTACAGTTATCCTACAGTTCAAAGCGAACAAGGATTAACCAGGTTTACGATGGAGGTCATTGTCATCCCCGCTCTCCCTCGCCCCGTGTCCCTTACATAATCCTTTTCAGTGCCCACCAAGGTTCGCTTTCCTGGTTGGAGCAGGGTTTCCACAATGAGCTTTTTCTTCGCGATATCCGGTTTAAAACTCGGCTCTACTGGCCAAATCTGCACGGCATAGTCTTGGGCGAACAAAAACAGATTGGGAGCGGTATCTACCGGTGTTTGCAGGTGCGCGCACATGATGTCGCTGGCTTGTACTTCAACCATTGTTTTGTAGTGGGGCTTGTCGTAACTGGCCAATATCAATTTTGTCCGAGTCTGAACCCCCAGCGCTTCCTGAGGGTGGCAAGGCGTCACTTCGCCATAGGCGTAGGCGCACCAATTCACCTGGGTCATTGTGACGATTTCCTCAGGTTTTAAAGACAGATCTTTCTGGATGTTCAACTGGTCTTGCGGTTTTTCGTAGGGGATTGTCGTGCAGCCAGTGAGCAATGCGAGTGCGAGCAGAGTGATGAACTTGAAGTACATGGCTTTCATTTCCTATGAATTACATCGACCTGATAGAAACAACTTCCACAAAACGGAATTTTTTCCTGGCCGCCTTGGTAGCGTCTGGCTCAGCTAGGATACCTGGGAGAGACTCTTGCTCGGGAGACGGGCTGCAGAGATGCAGCTTTTTTTTGCCTCGGATTTGGCCCGTTAACCCAAAGCGGGCCAGAAGAAATCAAAAAACTGGGCGTGCATCAGCTAGCAGCGTTCTCACGGGCAGCAGGCTCCCGACGCGGCAACCGCCCATTAAGCACGACGTACGCCGCCAACCCAATCAGCAGCCCCCAAAACGCCCCGCCAATCCCGAACAACGTGATGTTGGCGGCCGCTGCCAAAAAGGTAATCAGCGAAGCCTCACGGGAGCTGGCATCGGCCATGGCGCCGGCCAGGCTGCCGCCGATAGTGCCGAGCAGGGCGAGCCCGGCCAGGGTGGTGATGAAGGTGGCCGGAAAGGCCATGAACAGCGCGGCGAGGGTCACGCCGAAGACCCCGACGAGGATGTAAAAGACGCCTGCCGCAATGCCGGCGATCCAGCGCTTGGAGGGCTCTTCGTGGGCTTGCTTGCCGGTGCAGATGGCGGCAGTGATCGCCGCGATATTGAACGCGTGGGAACCAAAGGGCGCCATGAGCAAGGAGCCCAGCCCGGTAATACTCACGATGGGGTTGGCGCTGGTGCTGAATCCATCGTTGCGCAGAACCAGCATGCCGGGCATGTACTGGCCGGTCAGGGTGATCAGAAACAGCGGCAGCGCGACACTGAGCAGAGCATTGAGCGAGAACTCAGGCCGGGTGAACACGGGCGCCGCCAGTTGCAGTTCCAGGCCCGACAAGTCGACCCGCCCCTGAACCAGCAAGAAGGCTAGCCCCAACGCCAGAATACCCACAACCGCGTAGCGTGCGGTCAGGCGTTTGAGCACGAGGTAGGCGACAATCAGCAAGCCGACCAGCATCGGGTCAAGGCTCATGCCGCCGAAAGCACCGATGCCGAACTGCAACAGAATACCGGCGAGCAACCCGGCGGCCACGCCTGAGGGGATCAGCCGGATGACTTTTTCGAAATAGCCGGATAAGCCCAGCAGCACGAAGGCCGCGGCCGAGATCATGTACGCGCCCACCGCCTCGGCATAGGGCGTGGTGGACAGGGCCACAACCAGAAAGGCAGCAGCCGGTGTGGACCAGGCGGTGATGATAGGTGTGCGGGAAACCCAGCTGAGAAACAGCCCGGTAACCCCCACGCCGATAGACACCGACCACACCCAGGACGCCGTCAACTCAGGGCTTAGCCCAGCGACCTTGGCGGCCTGGAACACCAGAATGAAAGTGCCGCCATAATTGACGATGACCGAGATCAGACCGGCGACAATCGGCGGGATGAGGTCGCTGAGGCGAACCGATGCGTTGGATATTGACGAAGGCATGGCGTTACGTTGCTCCTTGCAAATGGCGAAGCGCAGAGTCTACGGATAAACTGGCCTGCTATTTCAGGCCAATTTATCCATATAAAGCAGACCGCATGGCAAAAACCTTCGAGCTCGAAACACTAAAAATACGGCTCAACGATGCCGAGTTTCAGCGGCTGGATCTGCACCTGCGAATTCAGCGCGCCCTGCGGGCATTGATTCTGGAGGGAGCCCTTGATGGGGGCCTCAAGCTGCCGGCGACCCGAGTGCTGGCCAAGACGCTTGGCGTTGCCCGCGACACGGTCGAGAACGCCTATGTGCATTTGCACCGGGACGGCTTCATTGTGCGGCGCGAGGGCTCGGGCAGCTATGTATCGGAGGCTGTGGGCACCGAGTTACGCGGGGCTGCGCGCCAGCGCATCAACATCCAAAACACCCAGCGCAGCGATGCAGTGCCAGGGGCGGGCTTGAGCCGGCGCGGCCGGATGATGTTCGACACGGGTGGCGTGACTGATCAACAGGCGGTGAAGGCCTTTGCCACCGGGCTGCCGGAAACCCGTACCTTTCCTGTCGATATATGGGAGCGTCTGCAACGCCAGGCCATGAAGGACTACCGGGGTAACGTCCTGCTGCATGGCGACCCGCAAGGCGCCGAGCCCCTGCGCAAGGCGATAGCCACCTATTTGAACCTCGAACGCGGCGCCAAATGCTCACCCAATCAGATTCTGGTATTGAGCAGCACTCGCCAGGCGCTGTACCTGTGTGCCCAATTATTAGTGGATGCCGGCAAGCCCATCCTCCTGGAAAACCCCGGTTACTACGGTGCCAAGAAGGCTTTTGAAGCGGCCGAGACCCAGGTGGTGCCTATTGACGTTGATGCACTGGGTATCCGCACCGACCTGTTGCAGGCAGACCGCAGCGGTGCCAATTGCGTCTATGTGACGCCTTCGCATCAATACCCCACCGGCGCCACGTTAGCGCTGGAGCGCCGGTTGGAGCTGATCAACTGGGCGGCCGAGCAGGGCAAGTGGATCATCGAGGACGACTATGACAGCGAGTTCCACTACGACGGGCCGCCGATTGCCTGCGTCCAGGGCCTGGACCCATATCAGCGCACGATCTACCTCGGTACCTTCAGCAAAACCCTCTATCCCGGATTGCGGATGGGCTACATGGTGCTGCCAGCCGAGCTGGTCAACGCCTTCACCTACGCGCGAAGCATCATGGACGGCCACACGCCACAGATCCTCCAACTGACGCTGGCGCGCTTCATGGAGGACGGCCACTACCACGCCCATGTCCGGGCCATGCGCAAACTGTACGCCGCACGCCGTGCCGTCATGCTCACCGCCATCGGCAAACACCTGAAGGGGATTGCCACAGCCTTGTGCCCCCATGGTGGGCTGCAGATGCCCTGTCTTTTGGCCGATGGCTGGTCGGAGGAAACCACCATCCGCCAAGCTGCCAGCGCAGGCGTGCAGTTGCCCGGCCTCAGTCGGCTGTACGCAGGAGACGAGAAGAAACAAGGTTGGCTGTTGGGGTATTCATCCTTGACCGCCCATGAAATCGAAACAGCCATGCGGCGGCTGGCCAGAGCAATAGGCTCGTAGGAGCGAGCTTGCTCGCGAAAAACTCACAGGCGCCGCGTTCACTCAGGAAGCACGCGTTATCGTTGACGTTTTTCGCGAGCAAGCTCGCTCCTACAGAGGTCACTGAACGGCATTACTTATCTAAGCCTGCTCGGGGTTTGAACCGCAGGCAGGATGTAGTCGAACCACTGCGCCAGGTTCGAGCCTGATAGCCGCTGCACCTCATCGACCTCCATCGACTCATCCTCATCGGCGGTGTAGCACTGGTCACCGCTGCGCCTGTCATCGGGATAGACCATAAAGCCACCGCGGCCGTCAGGGCAGTTAGGCAGATACACCGAGGACAGGTCGCGTTGCTCATCCAGGTGCGCATTCAAGCGCGCGATATAGATGGCCATCGAAACCGCCACGCCAATAACCAGCACCACACAGGCGACCAACTGGCTGGCATAGCTGGCGCCCATCTCATTACGATGTACGGGCGACATGACACGACCCTGTCTGCTCAACATTCTGGCCAACCAGAAACCAGCCATTGCCTCCCATGCGTACCAACTGCGCTTGCTGTGGAAGGATGCCCACCATCAGCGCGAGGAAAATCACGGCTAACAGCACCCCTTTGATCATCGAATACAGGTTCATGACGGTGACGAGCTCTGGATAAGAAGAGCCTTAGCCTAAGCCGCACCGGGTTAACGTCAGGTAAACATCACGGGAAACCGCCCGACTTCCGCTATCCTTCACACCGCTGCGCACTGCCTGCCCGAGGGGTTTTTTCCGTGCATATTCATCTGCTGCTGGTCGAGGACAACCTGGACCTGGCCACCACCGTCATCGAGTACCTGGACATCAGCGGCATCGTCTGCGATCACGTCAGCAATGGTCAGACCGGGCTTAACCTGGCCCTCAATCAGCATTACGACGTCATTCTCCTGGACATCATGCTGCCGCGACTGGACGGCCAGCAGGTATGCGATCGGTTGCGCCAGCAAGGCATCCAGACGCCGATCCTGATGCTGACCTCGCTGGACGCGTTATCCGACAAGCTCGCCAGTTTTGCCGCTGGCGCAGACGACTACCTGGTCAAACCGTTCGAACTGGCCGAGCTGGTCGCCAGGATTCGCGCCTTGAGCCTGCGTCGCAGCGGCCAAACCAGTCGGCTGCAAGTGGACGACCTGGTAATGGAACTGACCACGCGTAAAGTCAGCCGGGCAGGGCAGGAGCTGCATTTGTCGCCCATCTGTTGGACCTTGTTGGAAAACCTGATGCGCGCAAGTCCTCAGCCGGTCTCTCGGCAGCGCCTGGAGGCGAAGATCTGGGGCGATGAGCCGCCCGACAGTAATTCGCTCAAAGTACATATGCATCGGCTGCGCAAGACGGTAGACAAACCCTTTGGCCGGCCGTTGATCCATACCCTGGCGGGTGTCGGCATTCAGGTAAAACCCCATGCGTAACGGTCTGAGCCTGAAGTGGGTAATCAGCGGCAGTTTCCTGTGTCTGATTGCGGTGGTGCTGGTGATCTACAGCAAGCTGCTGCCTGAATTTACCGTGCGCGGCCTGTTCTATACCGCCAGCGCGATGATGGAGGAGGAAGCACAGTATTTTGTCCGGCACTACAAACAAGACCCGACCACGCCGACGCCGCACAATTACTTCTATACCAGCGTCATCGGCAAGGAGGCGTTGCCGCAGGACGTGCGTGAGTTGCTCAGTACGTCGCCGAGCCTGTCCTTCGGCGCGGTGAATATCTTCGGCGATCTCTATTCCGATGACGACGATGAGCCGTTCCAGATCATCCTCGAACAGCCCCTGGGTGACGGCAAAACCCTCTACATGTACGACATCGACCACGATAAGGAAGCAGGTGGAGAGGTGGAGACGCCGTTGTCTGATGCCTATTTCGATCAGGTCATAGAGAGTGTCAAGTTCATCAGCCTGGCGGTATTCGTGCCGGCGCTGATTATCATCGCCTTGCTGGTCTGGTGGCTGGTTCGGCCGCTGGGGCGCCTGGTGCAATGGTCCGGCACACTCAAAGACCCTGAGGCACTGACCGGCGCTCGACCGGGTTTCAGCTTCAAGGAGTTCAATATGCTGGCCGATGCCCTGGCCAAAAGTGTTGAGCAGGTGCAGGCCGCCAGCCAGCGTGAAGGCCGTTTGTTGCGCTACACCAGCCATGAACTGCGCACGCCACTGGCGGTGCTCAAGGCCAATATCGAATTGTTGGCCCTGCAATCAGGCGGTGTGCTGCCACCCTCGTTGCAGCGCATAGAACGCTCTGTGCTGAACATGCAGTTGATCGCCGAGACATTGCTGTGGATGAGCCGCGAACGTCCCGAATCGTTGCCCGAGGAAGACGTTAACCTGAGCGAGGTAGTCGGCGAACTGATTGAAAAGCACCGCTACCTGATCGGTAACCGAGACATCAAGCTGAGCATCGACATCCACAATGAACCTTGCCGGTTACCCCCTACAGCGTGCCGTATCGTGATCGGCAACTTCCTGCGCAATGCGCTGCAATACGCGGAAGAGGGCACGGTGGACATCAGTTTCAAATACCCCAGGCTGGTGATTGCCAATTACATCAACGAGGCCAAGCCGCGGCAGGAATCCGACGACTATGGATATGGTCTAGGGTTGCAGTTGATGCGGCAGTTATGCGCAAAGCTGGGGTGGCAGATTGAGGTGCTCCGCGAGCAGCAACGGTTTACGGTCATTCTTGATTTTACGAGCGTGCGGGACACGCCGCCGGCAGACGGCGCACCTGGAGCATGTTGAATCATTGTGCCTAAGCGAGCTTCACATTCATGGTGATGTGAGCAGTGAAGACCTTGACGCCACCCGCATCGAAGATCTCCACCGGCACGATCTTGTCTCCGGCGGTTTGCCAATCAATAGCGCTGCCATCGGCGACGGCGCGGATATCGGTTTTCGCCTTGGCCAGGTATTCCACCGTCATACCCGTGGGAATCCAGCGTGCGCCGGCAGGAATGGACGCGTCGGTCATCATGCCGCCGGCCAGTTCGGCGGCGTTGCACAGCGCGATGGCATGCACCGAGGCCAGGTGGTTGGTGATTTCCTTGCGAAACGGCACGGTGACCACCGCATGGTTGGGTTTGAGCTCCGCGATCTCGGGAGTGATGGTGCTGAAGTAGGGCGCCATTTGGCACGCCAGGTTGCTGAATGCGGCGGGGCCTACGCTATTGAACATGCTCAGGGCTTGGCTCATCGGAATATCCTCAAGAGTTAGTTGCAGAATAATATTCTGTAACGGAACAATATTCTGTTAGTTCCGCGGCTGTCAACCTGAGCTTTCTCTGCTGGTCGCTCAGCCTATAAACTGTTTTGATTTGGCGTTCTCCCATGCACTCCATCGATCTCATCGAGCGCACCTTCCCCGGCAGGCGCAGCGACCTCAAACGCACCATCCTGCGTGAGGCGCTGGCGTGTTTTAACGAGGTGGGCATCGAGGCGACCAACATCGAGACCATTCGTGCGCGCTGCGACACCAGTGTGGGCGCTATCTATCACCACTTCGGCAACAAGGAAGGGCTGGTCGCCGCGCTGTTCTTCGCTGCGCTGGAAGACCAGGCCGCCCTGCGTGACCACTATTTGCAAGCGGCGGATACGGCCCAGGCCGGTGTGGTCGGCCTGGTGTACAGCTACGTTGAGTGGGTCACCGCCCAGCCGGACTGGGCGCGGTTTGTTTTCCAGAGCCGTTTTGCCGTGTCCAACGGGCCGTTCAAGGACGAGTTGATTGCCCGCAACAAGCAGCGCAACCAGCAGTTGAAGGAGTGGATGGGCGGGGAAGGGCGCAAGGAGCACTTCAGTCATTTGCCCGCAGAACTTATCCCTTCGCTGATCATTGGCGCGGCCGAAAGCTACTCGCGTGCGTGGCTGTCGGCTAAGGTCAAAAAAAGCCCCTTTGAGTACCGTGAGCTGCTGGCCGAAGCGGCGTGGAAGTCGATCAGCCTGGGTTAGTCAGTCCTCCATCCCCTGTGGGAGCTGTCGAGCTTCAGCGAGGCTGCGAAAGCGGTGGTTCAGGCGATGAAAAGGTTGCCTGTGCCGCCGCCATCGCAGCCTCGCTGGAGCTCGACAGCTCCCACATTTGGGCGGTGTTATTGTCGAAAATTGTGTTTGGCGCGATGGCCCTGCAAAGCGGTATTTCACATACACCGCCTATCCCTTGTGGGAGCTGTCGAGCTTCAGCGAGTATGCGAAAGCGGTGGTTCAGGCGATGAAGCGGTTGCCTGTGCCGCCGCCATCGCAGACTCACTAGGGCTCGATAGCTCCCACATTTGGGCGGTGTTGCTGTCGAGAGTTGTGTTTGTGGCGATGGCCCTGCAAAGCGATATTCCACATAGACCGCCGATCCCCTGTGGGAGCTGTCGAGCTTTAGCGAGGCTGCGAAAGCGGTGGTTCAGGCGATGAAGAGGTTGCCTGTGCCGCCGCCATCGCAGCCTCGCTGGGGCTCGACAGCTCCCACATTTGGGCGGTGTTGCTGTCGAGAGTTGTGTTTGGCGCGATGGCCCTGCAAACCGATATTCCACATAGACCGCCGATCCCCTGTGGGAGCTGTCGAGCTTTAGCGAGGCTGCGAAAGCGGTGGTTCAGGCGGTGAAGAGGTTGTCTGTGCCGCCGCCATCGCAGCCTCGTTGGGGCTCGACAGCTCCCACATTTGGGCGGTGTTGCTGTCGAGAGTTGTGTTTGGCGCGATGGCCCTGCAAAGCGTAATTCCACATACACAGCCGATCCCCTGTGGGAGCTGTCGAGCTTCAGCGAGGCTGCGAAAGCGCTGGCTCAGGCGATGAAGAGGTTGCCTGTGCCGCCGCCATCGCAGCCTCGCTGGGGCTCGGGAGCTCCCACATTTGGGCGGTGTTGCTGTCGAGAGTTGTGTTTGTGGCGATGGCCCTGCAAAGCGATATTCCACATAGACCGCCGATCCCCTGTGGGAGCTGTCGAGCTTTAGCGAGGCTGCGAAAGCAGTGGTGCAGGCGATGAAGAGGTTGCCTGTGCCGCCGCCATCGCAGCCTCGCTGGGGCTCGACAGCTCCCACATTTGGGCGGTGTTGCTGTCGAGAGTTGTGCTTGGCGCGATGGCCCTGCAAAGCGTGATTCCACATACACAGCCGGTCCCCTGTGGGAGCTGTCGAGCTTCAGCGAGGCTGCGATAGCGGTGGTTCAAACGATGATCCTTTCGGTAATGCCCCCACCTGATCAAATGCCGTCTGAGGCTATACTTGCCTCCTTCCAAACAATCGAGAACCCCATGAGCACGTCTCTTTCCCTGACGCCCGCGCGCAAGCCCGTCGCGCCACTGATCGCCTTTATCATCCTGGTGGCGGGCGCGCTGTTCCTGCAAAACATGGTCGGCGCACGCCAGGTGTTGCTGCTGGTGGTCGGCGCCGCGCTGGGCCTGACGCTGTATCACGCAGCCTTCGGTTTTACCTCGGCCTGGCGTGTGTTTATCAATGATCGGCGTGGCGCTGGCTTGCGTGCGCAGATGGTGATGCTGGCGTTGGCGGTGCTGCTGTTTTTCCCGGCGCTGGGCGCGGGCACTTTGTTCGGTCAGCCGGTCGTGGGGCTGGTGGCGCCGGCGGGTGTGTCGGTGGTGTTCGGGGCGTTTATCTTCGGGATCGGCATGCAGCTGGGTGGTGGTTGTGCGTCGGGAACCTTGTTCACCGTCGGCGGCGGTAATGCGCGGATGTTGGTGACACTGCTGTTCTTTATTTGTGGCTCGCTGATCGCCACCCATCACGTCGACTGGTGGTTTGCACTGCCATCGTTCCCGGCGGTTTCCATCGTCAAGAGTTTCGGTGTGCTGCCCGCATTGGTCCTGAGCCTGGTGGTGTTCGCGCTGATTGCAATGGTAACCGTGCGCCTGGAAAAGCGCCGTCACGGCCAGCTTGAACAAGGCGTGCAGAGCGAGCACCAAGGGCTACGCCGCTTTCTGCGCGGGCCATGGCCGTTAGTCTGGGGCGCAATTGGCCTGGCGCTGCTCAACTACGCCACCCTGGCCTTGGCTGGGCGGCCGTGGGGCATTACCTCAGCGTTCGCGCTGTGGGGCGCCAAGGTGGCGAGCGGGCTCGGTGTGGACGTTGCCAGTTGGGCATTCTGGCAGATGCCGGGCAATGCCAAGGCCCTGGCTGCACCGGTGTGGGAAGACATCACCAGCGTCATGGACATCGGCATTGTCCTCGGCGCGCTGCTGGCCGCAGGCCTGGCCGGGCGTTTCGCGCCCAGCCTGAACATCCCGCTGCGCTCATTGATCGCGGCTGTGATCGGCGGCCTGATGCTCGGCTACGGTTCGCGCCTGGCCTATGGCTGCAACATCGGCGCGTACTTCAGTGGCATCGCCTCGGGCAGCCTGCATGGCTGGGTGTGGCTGGTGGCGGCCTTTATCGGCAACGGCGTGGGCGTGCGCTTGCGGCCCTTCTTCTTTGCGGGCGAACGGCCCCAGGTGGCATTGAGTGGCTGCTGAGCAGTCCACCCACATTCGCCTGGGGCGCATGCAAGATGCCGGTTTTTTGCCCGCCATCGAGCAGTGCGCGGCCCAGGCGTTTCGCGCAATCGAAGGGCTGGCTTGGCTGGCGGATGCCGCGCCGATCGGCGTCGAGTGCCATCGGCAATGGATCGCGCTATCGACCTGTTGGGTGGTGGTTGATGACCACGATCACCTTCAAGGCTTCCTCAGCGCAGAACGCTTTGGCGACGACCTGCATATCCATGAAGTGTCGGTGGCTCAGCCGCTGCAAGGCCAGGGCTGGGGGCGCAGATTGGTGGAAACGGCGATAGATCATGCCCGCGCCCAACACCTGCGTGCGGTGACGCTGACCACTTTCAAGCATGTACCCTGGAATGCTCCGTTCTACCGGCGCCTGGGCTTTGCGCCTCACGTTGATTCGCGTCTGGAAACGATCCTGGCGGATGAGTACGCCCATGGCTTCGAACCCGGCAGCCGTTGTGCCATGGCGTGCCAGGTGACATGTCCGAATCCGTCCTGAAGTAGTCTGCCTTGCGTCTGTCGCGCACTGTGGGTGGTCCTTACCATGGCGTGCATCGTTTACCCACTGATGCAAGCCACAAGGACTGTCCATGACCCATAAAGCCCTGATCGTGATCGACGCGCAACATTCCTTCCGCCATTCAGCCTACTGGTCCGAAAATGACCTGCCCGACTACCTGGAAAAACAGCAGGCCCTCATTGATGGTTGTATTCAGCGGGGCATCCCGGTGATACAAGTCTTCCATGTTGAAGACCAGGGGCATTTCTCCATGCAGTCGGGCAACGTCAGGGCATTGAGCGAGCTGTCGATCAATCCGCAACTGGTGATCCATAAGCGCTACCACAGTGCATTGGCCGGTACGCCACTGGCCGCTCGGTTGGTGGAAATGGGCGTCACCACGCTGATCATCAGCGGCATCCGCACTGAGCAATGCTGCGAGACCACCACGCGGCAGGCTGCGGACAGCGGCTTCAAGGTGGATTTTGTCAGCGAGGCGACCCTGACCTTCCCGATGACCCATGCGCGCAGTGGCCGGGTCTATACGCCGGCCGAGATTCGCGAACGCACGGAGTTGGTCCTCGATGACCGCTTCGCCCGCATCGTGACGGTCGCCCAGGCACTGGCGGAGTGACGCGGTGAGCGTACCGGTGCTGTTCGTGCTATTGCCAAACGTGCTGATGCTCGACCTGGCTGGGCCTGCGGAAGTGCTGCGCCTGGCCGCGCAGGTCGATGACTCGGCGGCGGTGGATTTCGACTTGCAATACGTCAGCCCGGTGGCAACGCTGCACACCTCCATCGGCTTGCCGCTGACGGGGCTGGCGCCGCTGCCGCCGACCCTGGTCCCCGGTACGCTGGTGGTGTTGGTGGGCTCCACGATGAACGTGTCGAAAATCCACCAAAAGGCCTTCGAATCGGCCAGCCATCAGCTCACCCAGTGGTTGCAAAACGTCTTCGCGCCCTCGGCCGAGCGCCTGGTATGCGTGTGCGCCGGCGCATTGAGTGCCGCCAGGGCCGGGCTGCTCGATGGGCGCCAATGCACCACGCACCATTCTCTGTGCGCCACCTTGCAGGCCCTCGCTCCCAAGGCCCGGGTTCTGGAAAACCGCCTGTACGTCACCGATGGCCCGGTCAGTTGCAGCGCCGGTGTCACAGCGGGTATCGACCTGATGTTGCACCTGGTTGCCGAACTGACCGGGCCACGCTTGGCGTGCGCGGTGGCGCGAGACATGGTGGTGTACCTGCGCCGCAGCGGCAGCGACCCGCAGTTGTCGCCCTGGATAACCGGGCGTAATCACCTGCACCCGGCGGTGCATCGTGTGCAAGACGCCATCGCCGCCGCCCCCTGTGAAACCTGGACGGTCACCCGCATGGCGGCCCTGGCCTGTACCGGCAGCCGCCACCTGGCGCGCCTGTTTCAGGAGCATGTCGGCATCAGCCCGTTGGATTACCTGCACCGCCTGCGCCTGGCGGTGGCGCGGGAACTGCTGGCCGAGTCGGCCCTGGACATAGAAACCATCGCCGAGCGCGCAGGCTTTGGTTCTGCGCGGCATCTGCGGCGTATCTGGGGCAAATATGAAGCGGCAACCCCTTCAGCCATGCGTCTTACTCAGCAGGCGTCTCGACAGCCGTGACCGACTCTTGGCCGGCTTCGGTCGCCAGCTTCAAGCGGTCCGCCTTGCTGATGTATTTGTCTTTGCTTTTGGGCGCCAGCTTGGCACTGGCCTTTTTCGCTTTGGCTTTGAAGAGCTGCTGGAGTTTTTTCTGGCGGTTCATGTTTCGTTGCCTGAAGGGGAAAGGCGCGGATGATACTACCGGTTCAGCGCGCCAGGAACTGGCTGATCAGCGTGGTTATCTGCTGCTGGATCACGGGCCGTGGCCGCGCGCCTTCGCCGTCCTGGCAAATGATGCTGTCGCCGGGCACATCAGCGTCAAGCACCGCTGCCGCCCCCGGTTTGCACTGGGACATAAAACTGAAGTGGTTGGCGTCCTGGATCTCCACGTACTGTGTCGACGTTTTTGGCAGCCGCTTGGCCATGTCGGCGGATTCCAGTTGCGCCGGCAAATCCGCTGACGGCACACCGGCGGCGATCACCAGAGCCGGCACCGGCAATGCCGCCAGGCTCGCATCGGTAAAGCCGCGCGACAGGCCCAGGTCCAGAGACACCACAGCGGTCACGCGCTTGTCACGCAAGTCCGCGGCCACTTGAGCCTTCCCGCTCGGCGTACCTTCAGGGTTCATCTCACGGTAGGCCTTGCACGCCACCAACGTCGGATGGGTCTCGCAGTCCCGGGCAAACAACGCCGGGTCAAAACGCGCCCCCGCGCTCTCCATGACCGTCCAGCCACCCAGGGAATGGCCTATCACTGCGATCCGCCCGCTATCCACCGCACCGAATGGCTCGGGCTGGGCCAACAGCGCATCGATAGCCCGGCTTAAATCCCTGGGCCGTTGCCACAACTGCGCAGCGGCCTCGGCGCTGCGATCCTGGCTGGTAGTGCCCGGGTGGTTCACCGCCGCCACGATATAACCCTGCCGGGCCAGCGCACTGGCCAGCCACGCCTGATTGCCCCAGTTACCACCGTAGCCGTGGGAGAGCACCACCAACGGATGCTTGCCGGGCGTCGGTGCGGCATCAGGTACCACAAGCACACCAATGAATACCCGGTTGTCGGCGATCAGCTTGGGTTGCGCGGTAGTAGTGGCGGGGTACCACACGGCCATTTCCAGCGGGCGGTTGTTGTGGGTGTCCGGCAAGGTGGTGGTTTGGAAGCCGACGGGGTTGTCGGCGGCGAATGCGGGAGCGTTCAGGCACATCAGCAGCAGAGCGGCGAGGGGGGCTTTCATGCTTTTTTCGTCCTTGAAAGAGAGGGCGCAGCATGAACTGAAACGGGCCGTTCAGGTAGAGGGCAACGGTCGCCTTGGCCGCCCAATGACTTTAGGTTTAAAGTCAACTTTAAGGTCAACGGGTTTTTGTGGGTGGGACATGAGAATAGGCGAGTTGGCAAAAATCAGCGGGTTGGCGGCCTCACGCATCCGCTTTTACGAGGCGAGCGGCCTGATCCAATCGGTTGCGCGTAAATCCAACGGCTATCGGGACTATGCGCCCGGCACCGAGGCGGTGTTGGAGATCATCAAGGGTGCCCAGGCGGCAGGTTTTTCTCTGGAGGAAATCCGGCAGTTAATGCCCAGAAGTGCCGGTGGTTGGCAGCATGACGAGCTGCTCATCGGGCTCAAGCACAAGGTCGAGGAAATCGAGATCCTGCAACAACGGCTGGCTCACAACAAGGCTCAGTTGTTGAACGTCATCAAGGGCATCGAAGGTAGGCCCGAGGGCATGGCATGTGCCGAGAATGCGCAGATGCTGATTGATCGTCTGCGCGAGGAAGGCGCGGCTCCAGCGTCTACCAAGAGAAAGAGCGCCGGCCAGGCTCCGAGGGCCTGACCGGCGCAAGGCGCTGTCGAGTCGTCGTGACGTCGATCATGACGACTGATGGCTGCAAGGCTAGCTAACCGTTGAAGCACTTTCCCTCGCCATCAATTTGTCCACCAACAAAACCCCCAGTTCACTCAACTGATGAATCGCCAACGCGACATCGCGCTGTTTACCCGTCAGTTCATCCGACAGATCAAGCAGCAATGCGGTGACCGAGGAAAAGGTTTCGTAGCTGTTGGCGATGAGCATTTCGCTGCTGGCATCGTTGGCAACGCTGAACAGCGGTGAGGGAGGTGGTTCGGCGGGTGTGTTAAGGGATGCGTGATCAAGCTTGAGGTTTGGATCGTTTGGAGGGTTAGGCGTGACTTTATACATATGCGTAATTCCTGAGTGGGGCCGACACCGTTTCGCTACTAAACGAAAGGGTGGCAGCTGTACGCAGGTTAGTAGACCGGGGAATTACACAAAGCCGGCGCACCCGAAGGCGCCCTACGCACAGCCACCATCAGGCACAGACAGGAATGTCTGATAGATGAAGCTCATGCACTAAGTGTAATTGACCCTCGGGCTACTAAACCCGATCACTGAATTGTCAGCGACCGGGCCACCTTAGAGACGCCCATCCAAGCGCACAAGCCGGCGGATTCTGACGCAACTGTAGGCAACGGAGCAAGGTGGTGAAGCTTGCTGTAGGACCGGTCCACATCAACGCCGGCCCACTCACCCACTCCCTGTAGGAGCGAGCTTGCTCGCGAAAAAATCATAGGCGCCGCGTTCACTCTGGATGCACACCTTATCTTTACGTTCTTCGCGAGCAAGCTCGCTCCTACAGTCGCGACGCAACGTTTCGGTCTTGAGGACATAAGCGCTAATAGTATTGCTCGGCTGCCTGCGCGGCGGGAGGTCAATGACATGAGTAAGTCGACATTCAAACCAGAGGACATGCCGATCCTCGAGCTGGATACATCCGGCACCAGCGCCTATGAGGCTTCACGTTTCCTTGATAGCCCGGAAACCATCAGTGCCTATCTTGCGCAAAGCATGGCGTGCCATGACCCGCAAGTCCTTATGAAGGCGCTGGCCGAGGTTGCCAAGGCCCTGGGTGTAAACAAGGTTGCCGAAGCGGCGGGGGTGAATCGGGAGAGCCTGTATAAAACCCTCAAAGGCGGCTCAAAGACGCGTTATGAGACGGTCCAGAAGCTGATGTTGGCATTGGGCGTGGAACTGACGGTGCGACCGATTACCGCGACCACTGCTAAAAAAACGGCTGTCGTCGGCAAAACCTGATGGACTAAACAGAGGACGGTTTATTTGATTGAAAATAGTGACGTCCCTTTTTGTCCACAGAGGCCCATCCCTTACGAACGGGACCAAGCGATTGACAGAGAAGCTGTATTGAAATGCGCCTGGTCTTGTAGGAAATCGACCTCTGGTAGCGTAAGGGTTTCACTATGGCACTGGTTATATATCCAGTGCTTGCAGGTCTACGCGCTCATGAAACGGAAACGAGTGAAAAATGGGCCTGTGGCAAAAAAAAGCTACTCCGTTAGGTTGAGGTCCTCTCCTTCAAGAAAGGAGAGTTCTTAATCAAATCAATGGAGTCATAACATGAACAAACCACAAACCCAGACACCTCTTCGCCATGGTCGTGTCACATCCCCTTCCAGCCGTGGCGCAGTCGCCGTGGATCTTGGCCTGCTGGAGACCTGGCAGGTCAACGAAATGGAAGGCGGCAAGAACTTCCCGGCACTGACGGCCGGTCCGTTCCCGGCGCCTTATCAAACCGACAGTGACAGCGTCACCCCGCCCGCCGACGGCGTCATCCTCAGCGGTGGCAAGACCGATGCCCGTGACTGCGTCAACTTCACCCACGAGGAAATGGCCAAGCAACTCGGCCGCGCCTTCACCTGGCCGTTGCTCAATGTCGAGCCGGGTCAGACCTTCAAGGTCACCTGGGCATACACCGCGCCGCACACCACCCGTGGCTATCGCTGGCTGATCACCAAGGATGGCTGGGATCCGAAACAGCGCATCACCCGCGCACAACTGGAAACCCAGCCGTTCGCTGAAGACTTCTATGCCCAGGTGCCGTACTACAGCCATGCAGGCGAACTGAAGGCCAAGGTCAATCATGAAGTGAAACTGCCGGCCAACAAGAAGGGCCAGCATGTGATCGTATTGATGTGGATTGTCGCCAACACCGGCAACGCCTTCTATCAAGCCTTCGACGTGGACTTCAAATAAGCCCGCGCCGTTAAACCCACACGTTCTGAAGGATTAGAACATGTCAAAGATTGACTTTACCTCGCTGCAATCGCCGCTCAACGATGCCGCTTCGCCGATGCCGAGCATTGCCGGCAAAAAGATCCTCATGGGCTTCTGGCACAATTGGCCAGCCGGCCCGAGCGATGGCTACCAGCGTGGCCAATTCGCCAATATGAGCCTGGTGGATGTGCCAAAGGATTACAACGTGGTGGCCGTGGCTTTCATGAAGGGTAACGGTATCCCAACCTTCACCCCGTACAAGATGTCCGACGCCGAGTTCCGTCGCCAGGTGGGTGTGCTGAACAGCCAGGGCAGGGCGGTGCTGATTTCCCTTGGCGGCGCCGATGCACACATCGAACTGCATAAAGGCAACGAACAGCTACTGGCCAGCGAGATTATCCGCCTGGTGGAAACCTATGGCTTTGATGGCCTGGATATCGATCTTGAACAGAGCGCGATTGATTTCGCCGACAACAAGACTGTCCTGCCCGCCGCGTTGAAGCTGGTCAAGGACCACTACGCGGCTCAAGGCAAACACTTCATCATCAGCATGGCGCCGGAGTTTCCGTACCTCACCACCGCCGGCAAATACGTCGGTTACATCCAGGCGCTGGAAGGCTATTACGACTTCATCGCCCCGCAGTATTACAACCAGGGTGGCGACGGCATCTGGGTGCAGGAGGTCAACAGCGGCAACGGCGCCTGGATTGCCCAGAACAACGACGCAATGAAAGAGGACTTTCTGTTTTACCTGACCGAAAGTCTGGTGAGCGGAACGCGCGGGTTTACCAAAATCCCTGCCGACAAGTTCGTCATTGGCCTGCCCGCTAACGTCGATGCGGCTGCCACCGGTTATGTGATCAACCCAACAGCCGTGACCAATACATTTAAGCGTTTGCACGACAAAGGATTGTCGATCAAGGGCCTGATGACCTGGTCGGTGAATTGGGACAATGGGATCAGCAAAGACCACGTGCCCTACAATTGGGAATTCAGCCGCCGTTATGGGCCGATGATCAATGGCACTGATCTCTCTGGCCTGGAGCAGGATGAGGCGGATCTGGAGGTCGCTAATCGGCAGTAGCGCAAAGAGGCCTCTGGCAGACGTGCCGGATGTCAAACCGCTAAGCTTCTGATCTGACTAAAATCCGATGCCTGTTTGGGCATCGGATTTTTTGCGTCACGCTCAAATTGCGCTGAGCGTTCATAAAGCCGATTTACCGCACCAAACAAGGCCGCTTGTTATCAAAGCCCCAACCCGGGATCAGAAACTGCATCGCCACACTGTCATCCCGCGCTCCAAGGCCCATGCCTTTGTACAATTCATGGGCCTGGGCCACGGCGTCCATATCAATGTCCACACCCAGGCCAGGCTTGGCCGGCACCTTTACGTAACCCCCTTCAATCTTCAACGGTTCGCGCGTCAGGCGCTGGCCGTCCTGCCAGATCCAGTGGGTGTCAATGGCGGTGATCTCGCCCGGTGCGGCCGCGGCCACCTGGGTAAACATCGCCAGGGAAATATCGAAGTGGTTGTTGGAATGCGAGCCCCAGGTCAGGCCCCACTCGTTGCACATTTGCGCGACGCGCACCGAGCCCTGCATGGTCCAGAAGTGCGGGTCGGCGAGGGGAATGTCCACTGATTGCAGCTGGATGGCGTGGCCCATTTCACGCCAGTCGGTGGCGATCATGTTGGTGGCGGTTTTCAGGCCCGTGGCGCGGCGGAATTCGGCCATGACTTCGCGGCCCGAGTAGCCGTTTTCCGCGCCGCACGGGTCTTCGGCGTAGGCCAGCACATGATGCTGGTCGCGGCACAGGCGGATGGCTTCTTTCAACGACCATGCGCCGTTGGGGTCAAGGGTGATGCGCGCATCGGGAAAACGCTCGGCCAGCGCGGTGACGGCTTCGATTTCTGCGTCGCCGCTCAATACGCCGCCCTTGAGCTTGAAATCGTTGAAACCATATTTGGCCTTGGCCGCTTCGGCCAGGCGCACTACCGCGTCGGCGGTCAGGGCTGTTTCATGGCGCAGGCGGAACCAGTCGTCATCGGCGTTTGCCTCGTTGCGGTAGGCCAGGTCGGTGGCGTTGCGATCCCCCACATAGAACAGGTAGCCGAGCATCTTCACTGCGTCGCGTTGCTGGCCTTCGCCAAGCAAGGCGGCCACCGGCACTTCAAGAAACTGGCCCAGCAAATCGAGCAGCGCGGCCTCCATGGCGGTGACGGCGTGAATGGTGATGCGCAGGTCGAAGGTTTGCAGGCCGCGACCCGCGCTGTCTCGAGACGCAAAGGTGCTGCGCATCTGGTTGAGGACGCGCTGGTACTGGCCGATCGGCTGACCGATCACCAGGCTGCGCGCATCTTCCAGGGTTTGGCGAATGCGCTCGCCGCCGGGCACTTCGCCCACGCCGGTGTTGCCGCTGCTGTCCTTGAGGATGACGATATTGCGCGTGAAGTAGGGCCCGTGGGCGCCGCTGAGGTTCAGCAACATGCTGTCGTGGCCGGCGACGGGAATGACTTGGAAGTGAGTAACGACAGGGGTATTCATGGCGCGTTCCTGGCTGAGTTCAAAGAGGTTTGCTGATGGCGGCGCCGCTGGGCACGGCCAACACGGCAGAGGGTGAGGTCTTGGCAAAGAACACCAGGATGGCCGCGAGCACCGAGGTGCAGACCAGGCCATACAGCCCGCCCTGAATCGAGCCGGTGGTTTGTTCCAGAAAGCCGAAGGTAGTCGGTGCCACAAAACCGCCCAGGTTGCCGATGGAGTTGATCAGCGCGATCACGGCGGCAGCGATGCGCGCATCCAGGTAGCCCTGGGGGATCGGCCAGAACAGCGACGACGCAGACTTGAACCCGATGGCCGCAAAACAGATTGCCACGAAAGCGAAGATCGGCCCGCCGGTGGTGGACATGAACATGCCGGCCGCCGCGATCAGCAGGGCCGCGGCGACCCAGGCTTGTTGGAACTTGAACTTGCCCGACAGCGACGCAAAGGCGTACATGGCAATGATCGAGATCAGCCAGGGGATCGAGTTGAAGAAACCGACCTGCACATCACTCAAGTCACCCATCTTCTTGATGATGCTCGGCAGCCAGAAGGTGGCGGCATAGATCGTCAATTGAATGCAGAAGTACAGGGCACAAAACAGCAGGATCTGGCGGTCCTTGAGCAGCTTGCCGAGGGTGGGTTTCACCGTGGTCAGGGCTTCGCGATCACGTTGCTCCTGATCGATGGCGCCCACCAGCGCATCCTGCTCTTCGCGGCTCAGCCACTTGGCGTCATGGGGTTTGGAGTCCAGCCAGAACCACACGAAGAAGCCCAGCGCCACCGAGGCCAGGCCCTCGATGCCGAACATCCATTGCCAGCCATGCAAACCAAAACCTTCGATCTGCAACAACGCGCCCGATAACGGCCCGGAGATCAACGACGCCACCGCCGAACCACTGAGGAAGATCGCGATGGCCTTGCCGCGTTCCACGCCGGGCAACCAGCGCGTGAAGTAATAGATCACGCCGGGGAAGAACCCGGCTTCCGCCACGCCCAGCAGGAAACGCAGGATGTAGAAGTGGGTTTCGTTCTGGATAAACGCCATCAGCGTGGCGACGATGCCCCAGGTGAACATGATGCGGGTCAGCCAGATGCGGGCGCCGACTTTTTGCAGCAGCATATTGGACGGTACTTCGAACAGCGCATAGCCAATGAAGAACAGCCCGGCGCCGAAGCCGTAGGCCGCTGCGCCGATCCCCAGGTCATGCTCCATGTGCGTGCGCACGAAGCCGATATTGACCCGGTCGATGTAGTTGAGGATGAACATGACCACGAACAGTGGGAGCACATGGCCCTTCACTTTGCTCACGGCGCGGGCGAGCACTGAATCACTTTCGGGTACGGCAGGTGCTGGGCTTGAATGCTTCACGAATGAAAACTCCCCCTGATTATTTTTATGCGGGCTTGGTGTTTTGTTGACAGACATCATACAAGTTGTTTTTTGAAGGCCGCAATCCTGTGAGGGCTTTTTTTGTTCTTATAAGCCGGTATTGAGATTGGCTATTTTGGTTATTTGCCAGATTTTATTGGGTTTTGCCCCGCTGGTGACGGCTCGGGGTGTGCGCTTCTCTCAAAGCGAAGAAAGAGTCTGGTGATGTGGGATGAGTGTGTTGTCATACAAGTTGGGTGTTTTTCGCGACCACCCGTCGCCCCGTGCGCTCAGGGTGATAAGCTCCCCCCAGCCCAACCCCGTGGACCCGTCTCGATGCCGATTAAAAGCACACCGCCTGTGCGCAAACGTTCCGCCAACCTGGCCCAGGGTGTGGTCGAGGCACTGAGCCAGCGCATCCAGTTGGGGCAACTCAAGCCGGGTGAAAAACTGCCGTCCGAATCCACCATCGTGCTTGAGCATGGGGTGAGCCGTACCGTGGTGCGTGAAGCCTTGTCCAAGTTGCAGGCGTCGGGGCTGGTGGAGACGCGTCACGGCATCGGTACCTTTGTGCTGGAGCAGCACACGCAGCCGGGCCTGCGCCTGCATGTGGACACGGTCGCCAGCGTGCGCAACATGCTTGAATTACGCCTGGGCCTGGAAGTGCAAGCGGTGGCGTTGGCCGCGCTGCGCAGGAGCGAGGCACAACTGGCCCACATGCGCCAGGCACTGGACGACTACCAAGCCTCCCTGGCCAACAACGACAGCTGTGTGGAGGAGGACAAGCGCTTTCACCAACTGATCGCCGAAGCCACCGGCAATACGTTTTTCACCGACATCATGCAGCACCTGGGCACGGCGATGATTCCGCGCACCCAGGTGAATGCCGTCGAGCGCGGCGGCGCGGACTTTGCTCAGCTGGGGCAGTTGGCGAACCTGGAACACGAGGCCATCTACAATGCTATCAAGCGCCAGGACCCGGACGCCGCACGGGCGGCCATGGTGCTGCACTTGACCAACAGCCGGGATCGATTTTCCGGGCACTCTTAAGGAACCACCGTTGAACCAACACACCTTTTCCCTGCGCCTGGAGCGCGTGGCCGCGCACATACCCGCGGGTGCCCGCCTGGCCGATATCGGCTCGGACCACGCCTACCTGCCGGTGGCCCTGATACACCGTGGCGCTATTGCTTCGGCCGTGGCGGGGGAAGTGGCCGCTACACCGTTTTATGCGGCCAACCGTACCGTGGCCGACAACGGCCTGACGCAGCACATCACCGTGCGTCTGGCCGATGGCTTGGCGGCGATTCAAGCGGGCGATGACATTACCGCTGTCAGCCTGTGCGGCATGGGTGGCGAGACGATCCGCGACATCCTCGACAGCGGCAGGGCGCGGTTGAACGGGCGGGAACGCTTGATCCTGCAACCCAACGGCGGTGAGCAGCCGCTGCGTCAATGGTTGATGGACAACGGCTACCGGATCCTGCACGAGGAGCTGTTGCTGGAAAACCGCTTCTACTACGAAATCATCGTTGCTGAACGTGTTGGAGCGGTGACCTACACCGACGAGCAACTGTACTTCGGTCCGTTGCAAATGCAGGCGCGTAGCCCGGAATTCCTGGCGAAGTGGCAACGTATATTGCGCGAGAAACGCAAGACATTGGCCAGCCTCGAACAAGCGCGGCAGGTGGTGCCCGAGCAGAAAGTGCAGGAGATCGTGCAACAGGTGAAGTGGATCGATCAGTTGCTCGCCTGAGCCACATTCGCGGCACTTCACCGCTACGCTGTAGTCTTCTCTTAAATCCCCCCAAGGTGTTGCCTCGATGATCACTGTTCACCACCTCAACAACTCCCGCTCGCAACGTATCCTGTGGGCGCTTGAAGAACTGGGCCTGCCCTACGACATCAAGCGCTACCAGCGCGATGCCAAGACCAACCTGGCGCCGCCTGAACTGAAGGCCATCCACCCGTTGGGCAAATCCCCGGTGATCGAAGACGGTTCCCGCGTGCTGATCGAATCTGCTGCGATCATTGACTACCTGATCCGCCGCCACGGCAATGGCCAACTGCAACCCGACCCGGCCACCGACGCCTACGACAGCTATGTGCAATGGCTGCATTTTGCTGAAGGCTCGGCGATGTTGCCGTTGATGCTCAACCTTTATGTGGGACGGCTGGGTGAAGCAGGCGCACCGCTGCATCCGCGAATTGAGTCGGAGCTGGCCAACTACCTGGGCTACCTGAATGATGTGCTGGGCCACACGCCGTACCTGGTGGGCGACGCACTCAGCGGCGCGGATATTCAGATGAGCTTTATCGGCGAAGTCGCCCAGGCCCAGGGCAAATTGCAGGCCTACCCGAACCTCGCGGCGTGGCTGCAAAAGCTCCAGGCGCGCCCGGCATACCGCAAGGCGGTGGAGCGGGGCGGGGAATACGCGTTCGCCAAATAGCGGGCCCACCGACACCGCCTCCTGTAGGAGCGAGCTTGCTCGCGAAAAACGTCAACGATAACGCGTGTTTCCTGGATGAACGCGGCGCCTTTGGGTTTTTCGCGAGCAAGCTCGCTCCTACAGGACCCGCTTCGTCAGGTGAACCTTCGAGTCTTCCAGCGCTCACTTAAAAGGTGGCACTGGCTTTTCTCGAAAGGAATCTGCATGCACTCCACCTCGTCAATCGCGCCCGTAGAGCGCGAACTGAGCCTGCGGGCAGTTATCACCGGGATCGTGCTGGGCATCCTGCTGACCCCTTCCAATGTCTACGCAGGCTTGAAGATCGGCTGGTCGTTCAATATGTCGATCATCGCCTTGCTGATCGGCTATGGCATCTGGCAAGGCCTGGCCCGGCGTTCCGCTGAACATCTGCCGTGGACCCTGCACGAGAGCAATATCAACCAGACCGTGGCCTCTGCCGCGGCGTCGATCATTTCCGGCGGGCTGGTCGCGCCCATCCCGGCTTATACCTTGCTCACGGGTAACCAACTGGCGGCGCTGCCGATGATCGCCTGGGTGTTTTCGGTGAGCTTCCTGGGAATCTGGATCGCGTGGTACCTGCGGCCTTCATTGCTCAATGACAAGGCGCTGAAGTTTCCCGAAGGCATGGCCACCCTGGAAACCCTGCTGCACATCTACAACCATGGCCGCGAAGCCGCCACGCGCTTGAAAGTGCTGCTCGGCGCGGCGCTGTTGTCCGGGCTGGTCAAGTGGGTGGATACCTTCATGTGGGCCTTCCCGCGCTGGTCGCCGAACGCCCAGTTGGAGCGCCTGACTTTCACCGCCGACCCTTCGCTGCTGTTGCTGGGGTTCGGCGGCATCATCGGCATTCGCGTGGGCCTGACCCTGCTGCTCGGCGCCTTGCTGGCATGGGGCGGGCTGGGGCCGTGGCTGTTGGCCAATGGCTTGGTGAGCCTGCCCGCCGACAGCAGCGGCCCGCAATTTGCCGCGCTGGTGGAGTGGCTGCTGTGGCCCGGGGTGAGCCTGATGGTGTGTTCCACCCTGGCGTCCCTGGCTATTCGCTTGCGGGCGTTGCATCGCTCAACCCGAGCGGCTGGCGGCACGCCCTGGGCGGTTCCCAAGCCTGGGCCTGCCGTGGGGTTTGTCTTGGCGATTGCTTTGGTGGTGAGCCTGCAAGCGCTGTTGTTCGGTATCCACCTCGGCATGGCGCTGCTGACCATTCCCCTGGCGATCTGCCTGGCCGCCGTGGCGGCGCGGGTAGTGGGGGCAACCGGTATTCCGCCGATTGGCGCCATCGGGCAACTGTCCCAGCTGAGTTTTGGCATCGTTGCGCCGGGCCAGGTGCCGATCAACCTGATGAGCGCCAACACCGCCGGCGGTTCGGCGGGGCAGTGCACAGACCTGATGAATGACTTCAAGGTGGGCAAAGCGATTGGCGCGACGCCGCACAAACAGGTTATCGCCCAGATTCTCGGGATTTTTGTCGGCAGCATCGTCGGCGTATTCGCGTACCTGGCGTTGATCCCCGACCCTCAAACCATGCTGCTCACCGAACAATGGCCAGCCCCGGCCGTCGCCACCTGGAAAGCCGTGGCCCAAACCCTGACCCACGGTTTGGATTCGCTGTCCCCCAGCATCCGCTGGGCCATCGGCATTGCAAGCTTGTTCGGCGTGCTGCTGGGCATACTCGACAGCACATTACCCACACATCGCGCCCGTTACCTGCCGAGTGCGGCAGCCTTGGGGCTGGCTTTTGTCTTGCCTGCGTCGGTGTCGCTGATGATGGCCCTTGGCGCGATCATGACCTGGGCGGTGAGCCGTCGCTGGCCGAGCGTGACGCAGCGCTTTGCAATCACGGCAGCGGCGGGGCTGATCGCCGGCGAGAGCATTACCGGCGTAGGCGCGTCGTTATGGCAGATGCTGGGAAGTGGATGAATGGCCCACGTGGATTTACAACTCTTCACGAATTCAAAAGGCTCATCGTTATAGGCTTGGCACTGCGACCACTGGATCAAACCCATTCAACTGACCGTTGAGCCTACCCCATGAAACTGCCTGCCCTCGCTGCCACGTTTCTCGCCGTTGCGACGCTGCACCCTTTACCCGTACACGGCGCAGGCCCCATCACCCATGTCGCCATCTACCGTGGCCCGGCAGGTTGCCCGGACTGCTCGGAAAATGTGAAAACCGCCCTGCAGCGTCTCAACCCCAATTACCAGATCGACTTCGTCGGCGCCGACGAATCCATCGACATCACTTCCCAAAACCTGGCGCGCTATGACCTCTACGTGCAGCCAGGTGGCGGTCAGGACATTCCGGCCGCCCTCGACAGCCTCGGTGAGGCTCGTGCCGAAGCCATCCGCAACTACGTCGCCAAGGGTGGCCGCTACCTCGGCCTGTGCATGGGCGCTTACCTGGCCGACGACAACAACCTCGGCCTGATCCCCCAGGCGCTTGATACCGAAGCTGGCCGTCCCGGTTTTGAAGTGTCCGGCATTGAAGACGCCGCCGTGCGGGTGACGTGGGACGGGCAACCTGACTCTGTGTTCTATCAGGACGGCCCTTACTTCCCCAAAGCTAGCGCCGCTGCGCCTTACAAGGTCATCGCGACCTACCACAATGGCGACGTGGCGGCGGCGCGCTATACCTACGAACGTGGCGTGGTGGTGCTGAGCGGGCCGCATCCGGAAGCCGGGCGGGAATGGTTTGAAAATGCCGATATCGAGCTGAGCAAGATGCCGCGTGGCGAGCTGTTCGGGTCGTTGATACGTAGCGCGCAAGAGTAGGGCGCGCCGCCCGTTACTTCAGGATGCCACTATTCCCCATGTCGATATCAGGCACGATGGTGGCGTAACCAGGCTACTTGTGCCTGGCCTCGGGCACTTAAGGTGAGGGTCATTGGCCGCCCGAGAACAACAAAAACAATGACTAGCCTCAACTGCAACGATTCCAACGGTCAGCTGGCGCAGGGCTTCAAGCCGCGTCACGTGACCATGTTGTCCATCGCCGGCATCATCGGCGCGGGGTTGTTTGTCGGCTCTGGACATGCCATCGCCGCAGCGGGGCCGGCGGTTTTACTGGCTTATCTGTTTTCCGGCCTGCTGGTGGTGCTGGTCATGCGCATGCTGGGGGAGATGGCGGTGGCGCGCCCGGACACCGGCTCGTTTTCCACCTACGCCGACCAGGCCATCGGCCCTTGGGCGGGGTTCACCATCGGCTGGTTGTATTGGTGGTTCTGGGTGCTGGTTATTCCCATCGAAGCCTTGGCCGCCGGGCATGTGCTCAATCAGTGGTTCCCTCAGGTGGATGCGTGGCTGTTTGCGTTGATCTCGATCGTGTTGCTGGTGATCACCAATCTGTTCAGCGTGGCCAAATACGGCGAGTTCGAATTCTGGTTCGCCATGGCCAAGGTGATTGCCATCGTCGGCTTTATCGGCCTGGGCTTCAGCGTACTCATGGGCTGGATCCCGGATCGCGAAGCCAGCGGCTTGAGCCGCTTGATGGAGGAACACGGCGGGTTTGCCCCCAACGGCCTGTCGGCAGTGGTGGGCGCGTTTATTACCATCATGTTCAGCTTCATCGGCACTGAGGCGGTGACCATCGCCGCAGCGGAATCAAGCAACCCGGCGCAGAACATCGCCAAGGCCACCCGCTCGGTGATCTGGCGCATTGGCGTGTTCTACCTGCTGTCGATCTCCGTCGTGATTTCCGTGGTGCCCTGGAACGATCCGCTACTGGCGTCCGTGGGTTCCTATCAGCGAGCACTGGAAATTATGAACATCCCCAACGCCAAGTTCATGGTCGATGTGGTGGTGTTGATCGCGGTAGCCAGTTGCATGAACTCCTCGATCTACATTTCCTCGCGCATGTTGTTTTCCCTGGGCAAACGCGGCGATGCGCCACCGGCACTAAAAATCACCTCGAAGGCGGGCGTGCCCCGGGCGGCGGTGATCGCCAGCACCATCATCGGTGCAGGCGTTACGTTGCTGAGCTACTTCATGCCGGCCGGTCTGTTCCAGTTCCTGCTCGCCAGCTCCGGCGCCATCGCGTTGTTGGTGTACCTGGTGATCGCTATCTCGCAACTGCGTATGCGTCGGTTGCTGCTTCGGCAAAACGTCGAGCTGACCTTTCGCATGTGGCTGTTTCCCTGGCTGACTTACCTGGTGATCGTGTTCATCTGCCTGGCCCTGGGGGTGATGATGGTGACGCCCGAGCACCGCACCGAAGTGTCCTCGACCATTGGCCTGGCGTTGGTGATTTCCTTTATCGGCCTGGTCACATCGCGCCAGCACAACCGGGCACCCAAGCCGGTGGCGCTGGAACAGTCCTGATCACGCCTGTGGGGTAGCGGTGATGGAAACCGAGGCACCTGTTTGCCAGACCATCGGCTTTTTGCTGCTGGACCAATTCACGCTGATATCGCTGTCGTGTGCGGTCGAGCCGCTGCGCATGGCCAACCAATTGGCGGGCGAAGAACTCTACCGTTGGCAAACCCTGAGCCTGGACGGCCAGCCGGTGTGGGCCAGCGATGGCGTGTCGGTGACCCCGGATGCCTGCGCGCAGGACCAGCGCGGCTTCGATGCGGTGATTGTGTGCGGCGGCGTGGGCATTCAACAGGCTATCAGCCCTGCGCTCATCGCCTGGTTGCGCAGCCAGGCGCGCCTGTACTGCAAACGCCTCGGCGCGGTGTGCACCGGCAGTTGGGCGCTGGCCCAGGCGGGGTTGCTCGATGGCTTCCAGTGCAGCGTGCATTGGGAGCTGATGGCGTCGATGCAGGAGGCGTTTACCCGCGTCAAGGTCAGCTCCAGCGTGTTCACCCTCGATGGCAACCGCTTTACCAGCTCTGGCGGCACTGCCCCGCTGGACATGATGCTGCACCTGATCGGCCGCGATCACGGGCACACGCTGTCGGCGGCGATTTCCCAGATGTTCGTGTACGAGCGCATTCGCAACGAGCGCGACCACCAACGCGTGCCGCTCAAGCACCTGCTCGGCACGCAACAGCCCAAGCTGCAAGAAGTGGTCGCCCTGATGGAAGCCAACCTGGAAGAACCCATCGACCTCGACGAACTGGCCGCCTACGTGCACGTGTCCCGCCGCCAGTTGGAGCGCATGTTCCAGAAGCACCTGTACTGCACACCATCGCGCTATTACCTCAAACTGCGCCTGACCCGTGCCCGCCAGTTGCTGATGCAGACGCCCATTTCGATTGTCGAACTGGCGGTGATTTGCGGCTTTGTGTCTACGCCGCATTTTTCCAAGTGCTACCGGGATTTCTTCGGCGTTGCGCCCAGCGATGAGCGCTCGGACATGCGCCTGCATCCGCCGCCTGAGCTACGGCCCGAGGTGCAAGCCCGGGCCCCGCAAAGGCCCAGAAATGCACTGGAGCAGGCGCGCGACGAGCCGACGTTTGCGACGGTGCAGATTCAACGGCGATAGGGCGATGCTCAGCTTAGCGTCAGAACGTTGTCTGTAGACCCACCCTGAGGGTTCGGCCCGGCGCCGGCATAAAGCTTTGCGCCAGCGGGTCCAGGTAGTAGCGGTCGGTGAGGTTTTGCAGCGAGACGTTCAGTTGGGTGTGGTCCTGCAATTTGTAGTTGAGGAACAGATCCACCAGCGTCACTTCGCGATAGATCAATTGCGGCGTGGTGGCGCCTGTCTGCCAAGGTTTATCGGCGGTCACCGTGGGGCCGGAGGTGTAGGTGATGCGCGTGCCGAGCGTCAGCGACTGGTCGAAAAAGCGCAGGCCGGTGGTCAGGTTGGCGGCAAAGCGTGGCGGGTTCTGGGTGTTGGTGTAGGAGCCCATGAAACTGCCGGGCGTACAGTTGGGCGTCTGGCTGGTGTCGCGATAGCGGTTGCTGCTGGCACGCAGGCGAGCGGCGAACGCCGAGTCGCAGGTTTGGGTCTTGAGGTAGTAGGTGGATGACAGGTCGGCAAACACACGGCCGGCATCGTAATGGGACTGCAGCTCCAGGCCGCTGGTCTTGAAGCTGTCGGTGTTGCTGAATTGCATCAGGCCCATCAGGCCTGGGCTGGGGTCGTAGTAACGGGTGATGTAGTTTTTGATGGTGTTGTTGAAGTACGCCAGTTTGATCGCCGCCTCATCGTCAGCCACAAACAGGCCTTTTTGGAGGGTGCTGGCGCCGATTTCCCAGTTACTCGAACGCTCGGGCTTCAAGCCTTTGCCGGGTAGAGTTTGTAATACGCCCTGGCTGGTCTCGAACAGCGACGGCATCCGCAGGCCCTGAGTGTAAGAGGCGTAGACGAAGGTGTCGGGCGCCACCTCCAGGTTGATGCCGAAGGCAGGCGCAAACGCGCCGCCGCTGTTGCGGTTTTTTCCGGAGTAGTCATAACCGCTGACCACTTCGCCCACCTGGGGCTCATACACCGAGGTCTCCGTGGCCCCGAAATCGTTATAGCGCGAGCCTTCAAATGGGAAGTTGGTATTACTGAAAACGATGCCGTTGTTCAGGCGCGGGTCGGTAGCGTCGGTGTAGTCCCCGTTCATGTCGGGGAACCAGAGCATGTTGCCGTAGGTCCCGGCCTTCGTGGCTGACACGTAGCGCAACGGGCGCTCTTCCCAGCGCGCCGTTGAAAGCGGCACATGGTCTTGTGTGCGGTAATAGGTATAGCGGCCACCGCCCCATAGTGTAAGGCGGTCCACGGGTTGGTATTCGAGCTTGCCGTTGAGGTTGAATTCCTGGCGTGAACCATCGCGCAAACTGCGGTTGGCGTTGATGTCATGCTGGGTGGTGACCACGCCTTTTTGCGGGCGCAGCTCTTCGATCTGGAAGCCACCGCCCAGGTCCAGCTTGAGGTCACCATAGTCGCTGGTGAACCGCGAAGTATTGGCCAGGTCGCCGCCGATGCGACGGTTGGCCTGGCGGCTCCAGTTGCGGTCCGAACGGTAGGCTTGGGACGCGGGCGCGAGCACTGAAGTCAGTTGGCTGGTTTGCGCATCGGTCATCCACAGGCTGGTGGTAAGGTCCACCAGCGGGTTGTTGGTGGGCAGGTAATGGTAGCGCGCGGTATAGGTGTCGATCTGGGTATGGCCCAGTGGGTACTGGTAGATGCCGCCGGTGCCGAACCGAAAAATGTCCGACGGCATGATCTCGCCGATGTGCCCGTTGTAGCGCTGGTAACCCAAGTCAAAGGTGTGTTCGTCGGTGGGGCGGAGGGTGGTCTTGAGCAACCAGGATTCGGTCTCGGCCGACGAATTGAGTACTTCTTCGCCGGCGTTATAAGTGCTGGCCACCGTGCTTTCTTCGTCGCCATAGCGGTCGTAGGTACGGTAGCGATCCTGGCCCTTCTTGCCCGCAAAATAGTTGCCTTGATTGCGGTGAGCGTAGGCTGCGACTACATCGAACAGGTCATGGGTGTAGGCAAACGCGGCGCTGCCGGATTCGGATTGGGAGCCGAACAACCCGCCACGGTTTCGGTGCGGTTCGGCGTACAGGCTGCCCTCTGATGAGTGACCGTCGCGGTAGGCGGGCGCAACGCCGTTGTTCCACGTCTCGCCCTTGAGGCGCAGGCCGATGTTTTGCCCATCGCGCAGAATGTCTTCAACTCCCAGGGTACGCATTTTAACCGTGCCGCCGATGGCGCTGGAGTCAATGCTGGGGCCCTTGTCGATGGTCACGTCGCTGATCAAATCCGGGTCGATGTAACTGCGCTGCTGGGTGCCGGCGTAGCCGCGATACACATCCAGTGCTTGCTGCGCGCCATCCACCGTAACCGCCACGCGGCTCTGGCCCTGGATGCCGCGGATGTTTACATCCAGGCCGCCGCCGTTGCGGCTGTCACCCACCTGTACGCCGGGCTGGCCTTTGAGCAGGTCGCCGGCGGAGATCACGCCAAAGCGCTGCATGTCCTCGCCGGAGATATACACGGAGGAACGCGGCGCCGCATACACTTGCTGTTTTTGCGGGTCTTCGCCGATGACTTTCTGCGTGGGCAGCGCAAGGGCCGTGCCGCCCTGGTACAGCTCGTAGCTGCCATCGGCCAGGCGCTGATAACTCAAGCGCGTGCCTTCCAGCAGCTTTGTCAACGCGGCGTCGGTGGTGAAGTCGCCGGTCAGGCCCTGGCTGTTCTTGCCGGCAGTCAGCGTGGCACGCCCCGCCATGCTGATGCCCGCCTGCACGCCAAAGCGCGAGAGCACCTGATCCAGCGTGCCGGCGTCGATGTTGAAGTGCTGGCGCTCATCGGCTGCCAACGCCGCCGCGCCGCACAGCGGTTGCAAGGCAAGGAACAGCAGGCCGACTGTGCGGCTGCGCAGAACATGGAGGGGGGAGGTCATGCAGGGCTCCTGAGGGTGAAGGCCCACCTGTTTCGATGGGTTATTCCCATAGGCCAAGCGACGTGGAAAAAACTGCGCTGTATTACGAAAATATTTTCAGGCCGGTACCACGGTCACCCAATAGCGCGTGCGCCGCTCAATGCGCACCGGCAGCGCTTGGGCGAGCAGGGCCAGGGCGGCATCGGTATCGTCGAGCTGGAAACTGCCGGTGACGCGCAAGCCCGCAACGGTTTCGCCACAGCGCAAAATCCCTGGGCGATAGCGCGAGAGTTCGGCCAGCAGCGCGTCCAGGCGCATGCGTTCGGCAGGCAGCAAACCTCGCAGCCAGGCCTGAGCAAGGAACCCATCGACAGGGACCGGCGCGGCGACCCCCTGGCTGTTCACCTGGGTGCGCCAACCTGCTTCCAGCCGCAGGGGCAGTGGGTGGCCCCGCGTATGCACCTGCACCAAGCCGCGCAGGACCGTCACCTGAGTGCTCTGGCGGTCATGGCGCACCAGCAGATGAGCTCCCGGGCTGTGCAGCGTCGCGTCGGGTGTCTTCAGTTGCAGTGCTCGCGATTCGACGGGCGCGTCCAGGGCCATCTCGCCCTCGACCAACTGCACGCTGCGCTGTGCGGCGTTGAAGTCCAGGTTGACCGCGCTGGCAGTGTTCAGCCATAACGAACTGCCGTCCGCCAATCGCCATTGGCGCCGCTCGCCGGTGCTGGTGCTATACGTGGCCAACGCCGAACGCACCACAGTGGACTGCGCACCTTGCCACGACAACCCGCCGAGCAGGCCGACGGCGAGCAAGGCCTTGAGCACCTGGCGGCGTTGGTGTGGATCATTGCCGGCAGCTTCCAGCGCCCGTCGCGTGGTGGCATCCGCCAACAGCGTCGCCCCCGGCTGCAACGACAACGGCAAGCTGCTGACGCGCTGCCAGGCGTATTCATGTTCGGTATTGGCTTGGCGCCATTGCTGCAAAGCCAAACAATCGGCAGCGTTCATCAGCCCGGATTGGCTTTTCACCAGCCAGTCGATAGCGCTGTCGCGGACCTGCGGATCAACCGGCAGGCTCATTCAAAACGACTCGCGTAACACACGCTGAACGCCTTGCCCATGGCCCGCTGCACCTGAGCCACGCTGAGGTGCAACTGCGCGGCGATTTGCGGGTAGGTCAAGCCGTCGAGCTGGGACAAAAAGAAAATCCGCCGCACCGGCATCGACAGCCCCACCAGCAATGAGTCGAGTTGCAGCAGGGTCTCGATGGTCAGCAGCCGCTCCTCCGGCGAAGGCTCCAGCGCTTCGGGCCGCGCGGCCAATGCCTCCAGGTAAGCGCGTTCAATCGCCTGGCGCCGCCAGCGGTTGATCAACAGATCGTTGGCAATCTTGGCCAGAAACGCCATGGGCTGGCGCAGCTCGCCCACCTCCTGGCGCGAACACAGCACGCGTACGAAGGTGTCGTGGGCCAGGTCCTCGGCATCGGCACGGTGCCCCAGGCGTCGATGCAACCAGCCCCGCAACCAGGTGCGGTGGCGGGTATATAACTGCTCGACCGGCGAGGCGGTGCTGTCGTTGAACATGTGAGATTCGCTTGGCTTAAATGATAACTCTTCTCATCTTATGGGTTTTGGTTAAGGGTTGTACAGCGCTAAGCAGCGTACGCTTGCGCTCAAATCCACTGATCGTTGACTGCCGTCCGCTCTCCGCCTTCGTGTCCGGTGTTCAAGATGCCCCTTGGCTCGATCATCATCAGCTTGGCTTCTCCCTCGGCCGCCGTCCTGTGCTCAATGCCACGCGGCACCACATACAACTCACCCGGCTTCACATACACCGGGCCATCCGGCAGGTCGATACGCAGCGTGCCTTCAAGCACCAGGAACGCTTCATCGGTTTCCGGGTGCGAGTGCCAAATGAATTCGCCCTCGATGCGCACGACTTTGAACTGGTAGTCGTTCATTTCGGCGACCACTCTTGGGCTCCATTGCTGGTCGATGAGCGAGGCTTTTTGAGCAAGGTTTACAGGCTGTGCTTGAGTCATGCGGGATCTTCCTGTCGATGAGAAGGCCAGACTATCTGGGTCGACAGGTCAGAGGCTTGTACGATCCTGCAACCTCTCCACTCGTACGCTCCCGCATTCCCTATGGGAATGCAGCACATAAAATTAATGCATTTTTCTTACTGCCACGGTTAACGTAATTTGCGTCAAGGCCACGGAGAACCGCCTTGAACTCATCCTCACCCAACTCTGCTGACAAATTCGATACCTCAAGAGCCAACGAGTACGCGCGACAAAGTCGTATCGCGCTGGCGGGCTATGACGCGTGCCAGGATCTGGCAGCCTGCATGATCGCGGCGAGCCTTGGCGATGTCCCATCTGCCAAGATACTTGTGGTCGGCGCCGGCGGTACGGCGCAGGAAATAATCGCCATGGCCAACCTTGAACCGGGCTGGCGCTTCATGGCGGTTGATCCCTCCCAGCCGATGCTGGAAGCGGCAAGGCAGCAGTTGGAAGCCAACCACTTGCTTGATAGAACCACCCTGCATCTCGGGACGCTCGAAGATCTGGCAGCAGACGCGTCATACGACGCCGCCACCTTGATCGGTGTGCTTCACCATCTGGAGGGTGACGACGCCAAGGGCCGGATGCTGCAATCGATTCGGGCGCACCTGAAACCGGGGGCACCGCTGATCGTCGCGGGCAATCACTATGCGTATGCCAGCCAGCCGTTGCTGCTGACGGCATGGGGCCAACGCTGGCGCCAGCATGGCGCCACCCCGGACGAAGTGAAGGCCAAGCTCGGCAAAATCCTTCAAGGCGCTGACCCGCCCCATTCCGAGGCCGCGGTTCAGAAGCTGTTGCATGACGCCGGCTTCGGCGACGCGACCCGTTTCTTCAGCAGCCTGTTCTGGGGGGCTTGGTTGACGTGTAAGGTGCAATAGCGAAGTCAGCAACCCGTGGCACGATTCAGATCGCCCGGAGAGTAGCCAGCCGCCGACGCCAATCGCCGCCATGCCGAAGGTGGCATTCCTCTTCGGAGTCGAAACTGACGCAGCGGGCGATGTTCGGGACGTGCACGTCAGCGTCATCCAGCGCGGCGGTAGTCAGCTCGCGCATACGGGCGTCCGCGCCGGTCGCGAGGGCGTGAGCCTTGCTCGCAACGCTGTCGAACACCCAGATCACCCGCAGACTTTGGGGGAAGGCGCGGTAGTCGACGGTGTGGGTCAACCAGTCGAAGCCCGGGATTTCGGTTTTTGCGATCTCGCAGGCGTCGGTCAGGGCTGCGATGAGGCGGCGTTCGATACGGGCGTGGTCGCGTGAGGCTGGCGGCATAAAGGAAGTCTGTGAGTCCTGGGAGTGGGTTGGGGCTTCAGCCGATAGGCTGATCAGAGCATAGATATCTACACAACTTCGGCACGACGCTAAATCTGTGGCGAGGGAGCTTGCTCCCGTGACGGCCTGACGGCCGGCGCATATCCATCTGACGCTCCGAAATCCAAATGTGGGAGCTGGCCTGCGAAGACGGCCTGCCAGCCGACGCCAATCTACCTGACACTCAGCGATCCAACTGTGGGAGCTGGCTTGCCTGCGATGGCGGCCTGCCAGCCGACGCCAATCTACCTGACACTCAGCGATCCAACTGTGGGAGCTGGCTTGCCTGCGATGGCGGCCTGCCAGCCGACGCCAATCTACCTGACACCCCGCAATCAAACTGTGGGAGCGGGCTTGCTCGCGAAGGCGGCCTTATAGGCGACACAGCTATACCGAGTACATATCCATTCCTGCGGTAACGGCCACTTAGGGTTCCGCCCTGACGGCGGCTCACTTTGCAAAAGCGGCAAAGTAAGCAAAACGCTCTTGCCCCACCACTCGGCACCTCGCCTAGGCTCGGTGTGCCCGTAATCCGCCAGTGATTTGGGGGGCCGCCGCCACGCGCCATCCATGGCGCGGGGCGGCTAAACCGGCATCCCTGCCGGTTTACCCCCCAAATCCCTATCGAATTCCGGCCAGCGTGGTTTAACGGGGCGCCTGAGATCAAGATCAAAAGCAGATCAAGATCAACAGCGGCTCGCTTCGCATCGTGGTTACCGTTGAGCGCTACAGAGTTGTATAGATACCTCTGCTGATCAGAGCGGGCGCTATTGAAGCGAGGGACGCAAGCGTTGCCACTCATTCCAGCAATCCTCGGCAACGATATCCGGGTAACCCCGTTCTTGTTCCATCGCCAACGCGGTGGAGAAGGTTACCGCAATGCAAGTGGCCTGGTCGCGGATATTGCACACTTCGACTTCGCTGAGAGGGGCGCCTTTTTTCGATTCGGCGGCGGTCAGCACGGCTGCCAGGGCGGGTACGAAAACCAGGCAGAGGGGCTCGGTAGACATCAGCTTATTCCTGAGTGGGGTGGGGCGCTTATTGTTCAGGGTTGATCAACGATCTCAACGTATGGTCCTCCCAAACGCCAGCGATTTTCAGATAGGCCCGCGCATGTCCTTCCTTCTCAAACCCCAGCGACTCCAGAAGTCGTTCACTTCGCACATTACGGGGCAAATGATTGGCCATGATCCGATGAAGCCCCAACTGCTCAAAGCAATGACGGTTAGTGACCTGAAGCGTTTTTTTCATCAGGCCGCGACCCTGGGCAGATTCCGCCAGCGAGAAGCCAAGATGACAGGCCTGAAAAACGCCCCTCACAATGTTCGTGTAGTTACACCGCGCTAGAACCTCTCCGCTCTCAGGTTCAAGCAAGAGGAAACACAGAGCGTTGCCAGCGTGCATATTGTTCACCTGTTGCTCGACCCTGGCCTTGGCGTTGCCCATGGTGAAGTATTCCTCATCCCTGAGCGGCTCCCAGGGTTGCAGATGCCTGCGGTTGATGCGCTCGTAACGGCTGACCCTCTCGAAATCGTCACATGCCAATGGCCGAAGGCAGTAGCCCTCAACGCAATACTCCATAAACCCCTCCAGATTTATCAATGGCCCAACCTGACTGCGTAGCCGCAAAGAATAGCGCCGCTGCGCGTAAAGCGACCCCTTTCATGGCAAACAGGTCTACCATGCCAGCCCCGGCAGTGGTTTCACTCGCTCCCGAACTCCATTTTTCAAGGTAGCGATAATGTCCATCGACCAGATCTCCCTCCCCAAAGGCGTCGGCCCCCACGCCGCCAAGCTGCTTGACGCCATTACTGGCGCCTCCACCCATGAAGAACTCAACCGTGCTGGCGGTAAAGCCGAGGGTTTTGTGCTGGGGCTGGAGGCCACCAAGGCGATCAAAAGCCAAATCGCAGAGTCGCTGTATGTGGCGTATGACGACGCGGCGAGCAATCGGGCTGGTGAACTGAAGGGCTAGTGCACGTCAGCCCATGGTTCCGGAATGAGCGCCAATCGCCGGACTAGGCTGACGAACATAATAGTTGTCGAAGTCACTGCTTTCGATGAATTGAAAGCCATGGCGGGTATAAAAGCGATTCGAAGCGCTTTCTTTGAGAGCCCCTACTTTGATAGGAAGCGCAGCCGCATCCGCCTCTTTGAAAATCTGAGTGAGAACAGCAGACCCTACCCCTGACCCTTGCGCGCCCGGCCTTACATACAAGTGGTCGAGCAAGAGTTCATTGGAGTGATGTTTGACCACTACGAAACCCACCCTCTCTCCAGACGCCTCGATATAGCGTGTGTCGCGAGCTTCAAAGCCTCCAACAAACCGCTCCCGCGCACGGGCTGGATCAAATCGCCCAACACGCTCCAGACTTTCGCGCATGGCCTCAATTCGAATGGCTACCAGATTATCCAAGTCGCTTTGTTGAACCGGGACCAAAATGATGGGGGAATTTTGATTGGGTGCGACGGGCATATTGGGTGCTCCAACTACCATCCTGGGGGCTCAGTATAGAGAGCCTGATGCTGATGAAGCGACTCGCATGGTATGTTCACGGCGTACATGGAGTAACGGACCCCAGGAAGGAAATGGCCATGCCAGTGGACACCCACGCAATCCGCATTCTCTCGCAACGCCTTAGCATTGAGCCATTCTGCGAGCAGGACGCTGTTGAGTCTTTCGCTTGTATCACTGCATCTTTGACTCGCTACATGTCCTGGGAACCGTCTGCCTCGCCAGAAGAGTACGCGCAAGTCTGGGGGCGGTGGCTGCCTGCGATAGCGGATGGCAGCGACATCGTGTTCACGATCAGGGAGCGGGTAGGTGCTCGTTTTATCGGCTTGGTCGGGCTGCACCATACCGGCAGTGAAACACCGGAGTTGGGGATCTGGGTTCGTGAAGATAAACATGGGTTGGGGTTTGGTGGTGAAGCGGTGCGGGCGGTTGTTCAGTGGGCTAGCCAGTGGGTGGCGGCAGAGAGCTTCATCTATCCTGTTGCGACGCAGAATCGTGCGAGTCGACGTATTGCTGAAGCTTTGGGGGGAGTTGTCATTGAGAGGCGGATGTCGGAAAAATATGAGTCGGTTGTGTATCAGATACCGGTGGTTTAACTCTGGGTATCAGGTTGGTCGGAGGCCTGTTTTCGGCCAAAAGCGGTCACTTACCGAAGGCAAAGTCGCAGGGGATTCTCACGGAATGCCCCTGGCTGCCCTGGCTGCCCTGGCTGCCTTGAGTGAATTGCGTGTTATCTAAGGTGCATCGCCTTCGTCTTCGCCCTCATAATCGTAGTCAATCAAGCTTGCTGACACTTCACCAAGCTCAAATTTACCTAAAGCTCTGGTGCCGAGCAGCACAGTATTTTTAATTTCGATATTGAATCCAATATCGCGACCGGGAACATCATCATCCCGTCTATGAGAGCCGCTTGCTGAACCAGTAAAAGTAACATTCAAGCCATCATCAAATGTAATAGAGTCTAATTCGCCGATTTCAATTTCGTCAAAGATAGTGTCAGATTCTGCGATGGGCCCTGAGAACTCATCACCATTAAGCAAATCATACTTAAGACTTTCGCAGATATCTCTACAAACCTCTTCTACTTGCTCCTCGGTGAGTAATTTATATTCTAGATCTTCGAAGACTGATATCACATGATCAAATAGAAGGTCGGGCCCTAGGTTCTCGTTGTCGGTTCCTTCGTCTTGCACAATGGTTTCGAGGCTTGACGCAAACTCTTTAGGGTCGTAGTAGATGTATGACACTTGTGATAGCTTTTCATTGTTAAAATTTTCGTCGCGGACTAAGGAGTGAAAGTCTTCGTAGCCAAAAATCATCGCTACGATCTCACCTAGTCCAGCTAGAGATAGTTGAACACCATCTGCTTTCAGGCTTTCTTCGATTGCCAGCATGAAGCTGTAAGATGATGGGAAACGATTTGATGCCTCTGCTGATTTTAGCTGAGCACTTGCCACATTGAATCGTTGTCGTTCGAGTGCAGCATTTTTCTGTTTTTTCTCTTCTTCTAGCTCAGCTTGATTCGCTCGGCTTTTGGCTTCCGCCGCTGAGGCTGTAGCCGCTTCCGATACCGCTATTGCCGCTTCGGCTTTTTCTTTTAGCCTTACACTCCTGAGCCTCAATTGTTCGATTGTTTCTTTTCGGCGGTCAATGTCTAATTGGACGTTTTGCTCTAAAAATTTCTTGTCAGGATTTGCTAGCAGCTTTTGTTTATTCAATATTTCCTGTTGCTTAACCTTGCCGACTTCGATTGATATGGCTTGCTGGTGCAAACGTTCATTTGCAAATTTTTGTATCGATTTCAGCACGAGTGATGCCCAAGGGAAAGCAAACAAGAATAGCAGCGCCATACATAAAGGGATTATAAATATTGTATTTAATCCAATTATGTCGGTCTCCTTAAAGTACTTACCAAGAGCATTAATCCGTTCTGTGGCGGTTCCGTCGCCCCATATTAGGATTGCCAAATGACTCCAGTTGCAGAGTATCCATGCCCCTATGAATGCGCCAATAAATGGATCTTCAACCTTTGTTTTCGTGTTTCCAGAGATTGACTGCATTATATCGTCGAGAAATTTCATTCCGTATGACCTGCTTTCCTATATTCAAAGTGACGCCTGGAGTGGGCTCAAGGCGTATGCGAGTATGGCGATTTTGGGGGATGATCGATACTGCCAGATGACTGCGAAGGCTCACAAATTCGTTACGGTACAGGCCGTACCTCTGCCACTCCTTCATTCAACACACTGGCCTGATAGAGAGAAATGGCTAGTGATCGCCAGGCGTACACAGCAAGAAGGGCCGGATGCCTGAGCCAACATTGAGCCAAAGTGTCCGCTTTGGGTCGTTTTCTGCCTGTGGTGATCGGCCGAAAACGGACAAAACGAGCCAAGGGGCGAGCCTATGAGGTCAGGGCGGTTCATGAATTAAGCACCTTGAAACAGCATTGCGCGATCTAGATTCTGCTAACGTTGACCACTTTAATCCGCCCATTCATTACCTGTGAGGAATAACATTTGAGCTCAGCATATGCCTTTGATCTTAAGTTGGTCTGTGGTGGCTATGGTTACTTTTCAACGCTAACATTAGGTAGCGCACCGGATTCAACCGGCCTTGAGGTTCGCAAGCCATCATTGGTCAACAGCGAAGTGTTTCCTGCCGCCCTTGAAGAATTAGGCGTAAGTTACATCACAGTCAATAATGAAAATAGCTACTACGACTGGACTTGTATCCAGGGGTGGGCGATTGCAGATGAGAAGTTCGTAAGGGAATACATGCCACACTGGATAAAAAAAAGAAGGTGCCTGATTTCTCCTTACGGGTCTTTCACAGATATCGAGCTGGCTTCAGCATCTATTCGAAAAAGAAGTTTTCGAGGAAAGTTCAAAAAAAGAATATTAGATAGAGATGGGAACAAGTGCATTAATTGCCCCGAAACGGATGGGCTAACTTTGCAGCATGTACGACCATACTCACAGGGTGGCGAAACCAGCTTTAGGAATTTAGTGACACTGTGTGAAAGTTGCAATCAGGATATGGGGGCCGAAACTTATAGGGAGCTATACGATCTCGCAAGTTTACGTTATTCGTATGAGCCTTCTTTGCTGAGAAACTCTGAGGTGAATGAGCGAGCAATTCTTCGTGCAGCTCAGTTTTCTAGAAATATTATGCATACCCGGTGTGAGCTTTACTAGGTAGTTCTAGAAAAGGCGCGTTGTAGTGGGCACGTCAAATCTGGACCCTGACGTCCTCTTTTGGTCGACTGTAGCGGATCGCGAAAGACTGGAACCGGCTAAAAGCAGCCCCTCTCAACAGGCTGCTAACGGCCCAAAACTACTGGTCAGCATGTCTTAATCCAGCGGGAATTCCGCCACTTTTTATTCAGTTACCCTAGCGTGGGGCAGCAATCGATCAACTCAATCTTATGGCACGGTGTCATATAAGTAATTAGTCTTTACGAGTTCGCGAGTGCCCGCTTTTCCTCGCGCTGTCTCAGATATCAAAAAAAGATTCTTCCGAGCCCTGGAACAAATTACATAAAGTAGCTTTTTTGCGCTGTCGATCGGCTTGGGATCTGCCCAATGCGGAACCAAGCCCTCGAGCAGGGAAAAAGCGATAACATTGTCAAACTCAGCGCCTTTGATGCCATGAATTGTTGAAATTGTGATGCCCGACCTAGGCCGAAAAGCTCGTTTAAAGTTATCAATGCCCTCGATCAGCTCTAAACCGTCACTTTTAGCGCGCGCTATCTTTTTATGGGCCGTTTCAAAAAATGACAGATAATGATTGTGCAGGCTTGGATAAGTATCAAGTAGAGGTATTCGAATCAGCTCAAGAAATTTCTGGAAGTACTGTTCGAGATACTGCATCCCGTTCTGTTCGGTGAGTTGAATAGCGTTAAGCTCCTTCAACAGGCTTTTCGGAGTGTGACCGCACTTGATTCCCTCGTCAGCGAGAGCATCTACCACCTCTGTAGCCCAACGAACCCTTCTCAGATACATGTCCGGTGCAGGATCTGATAAACATATACGGCTTACTTTATACCAAAAATTGTCAAGTTCCCTTCCAAATGGAATCATGCCTGGACCATCGAAACTACATTCAGGAAGCCTGCTCATTAGCCGCCGGGTCATGGCTGCCAATGACTGCCACTGCGGACCGATAATGCAAATTTCCTCCGGGCGAATCCTTTGCTCGTACAGGCTATGGCGAATCAACCGCTCAACTTCGTCCTCCAGATTGTTCGCAGAGATCGTGTGATCATAGCAAACCACACTGTGATACTCCTTATGCTCGGAACAGGCGGTTATCGGCCCGGGGTGCAATCTATAGTTGGTAAAGTACTTAACAATTTTTGTCGATGAGCGGTAATTGTAGGAAAGCGAGAAGCTCTTAATCGAAAGGAGCGATTTTTGTTTAAAGTCATCGAACGCGATGGCATATCCACCGAGGCTATTAAAAATGGCTTGATCTTGATCGCCCACAATAAATGCTCGTGTCTGGTCAGGGCGGGAAGAAAATATACAGAACAAAATGAGATATTGTATTTCTTTAGTGTCTTGATACTCATCGAGCAATACGATACTAAACAAGTTGTTAAGGTTTTTGGCGATCAGAGGAAAACTGGAGATTAATTTGTGCGCAAAAAACAGAATCAGCTCAAAATCAATTTTCCTTTCTTGCTTCAAAATTGCAAAGTAGCGTCTTAAGACATCGCGCACGTTTGCGTGCTTTTTGATATCAGAGCATAAAAGCGCTATTTTTCCGTCAATAAAGTGATAGCCACAGTCATACGTTTTTATTTTTGGATAGTTTGTAGACTTACAAAGCTCCTCCAGTAACGCCTCTGCATCCGGCTGATTGATGATTGTGAATCCGCTCTCCAACCGGGGCTCATAGATCGCGTAAGGCCGGATAATCCATTCCAGGCAAAACGAGTGTATTGTACCTATCCAGAGCTGTGCAGTTACTAGGCCCAAACGCTCCACGCGTTCAAGGATTTCGTCTGCAGCCCGATGAGTATAGGTGATGGCTACGACGAATTTGCGGTGGTCATCAATTTTCCAGAGCTCTGTGGCAACTTTATAGGTAAGCGTTTTCGTCTTTCCGCTTCCCGGGCAAGCTGTTAAAAACACGCTGCCCGGATGGTTGATGGCCGCAAGCTGTTTGTCGTCAAGGCCCGCACTTGAAAGGTCCATCATTTTAAATGCCCAAGAAAGTTGCTAAGACTGAGTCCTCACTTAGCAGATCGCCAAGTGAGTCCGTCAAAGTGGAAAACGACAGGCTACCTGCTTCATACTGGACTAATAACTCCTTAGCTTGAAGGGCGTAGTTATAAAATTCCTCATAGTAATTTTCTGTGGTCAGGGTAACGATTCGATACTTCAGTATCTTGATTTTTGTCTTTTGCGGCAGTTCTTCACATGCGCCTAAGACAGACTCGAGAATGTACTCAGGAATATTCGTCGCCCGGGTAATACTGTCCGCTAACAATATGGCGAACCAACCTTTGCCGAGGTGATTGGCCATCGTCAGGATTCTTTTTCCAGCCACCCCAATGTCAGCCTCCTCTAGTTCGATTTTCGCGGTGTTACGCGTAGGCAGGTCAGTATAAACACGGTCGACAACGCTTTTAACCTCATGAGTGTTGTCAGTCATCAGGAAATCGACTTCAAAAGTATGTTGTGCGTAGTATGTATTCAGGTAGGGGTTGTCTCGGCCGAAATTTTCCAGACGTGTCCTTCTCGTACGGCCTGACTCTGCTGATCCCGCTACTTTCAATTTATATGCCCTAACGGAGCTACTGTCAGTCTCAAATATGTCCGTCCCAGTGATAGCCATGTCCAGATCAGTAACGATACTGCACCTGCGACGGATTCGAGAGGGGTGGAATACGCAGGCAATGTTTTCAAAGCCTGTACTACGGATATTAATCAAGCTTATGCCCAGCTCGTCGAGGCTCACGCCGATCACCTTCTTTACTAAAGCCGGAATCATAAACTCCTCGGCATCACCCTCAATTAATATAACTCCGCGTGCGAATAAGAGGCTGCTACGTGTCGCATCAAGGTAGCGTTGAAGATGGACAATTTCTGGATGTGTGAGTGAAACTGAAGGTTGATAGGATTCGCAACGGACGCCCTTACGAGCAAGGATATTTACGCTTTCGATGTTACTGACTTCTGCTATTTGGGTCGAGTGAGTCGAATAAATGATCTGGGTGTTGCTGTAGCTTATATTGTCAAACAAGGTTTTCTGAATGTGTGTATGAATGTGGGCTTCTGGCTCTTCTACCAATAGAAAGTTGGCGGCGGTTTCACGTTGTTTTTGATACTTAAACTCCAGAAGTTTCAGGGTCAGATAGATGAGGTTGGCTCCGCCCAAGCTCAGCTCTGAAATGTCCCCAGCATAATTCTCATCTGTTTCGCCGACAAAAAGTTTCAATGATTGAAGTAGCTTTTCTGCTTCGCTTGGTAAATCCGATCTGATATGGAGACTCGCCGGAGCGTATGCGCCACCGGCGGTTTCGCTTATTGTCGCCCTAATATCACCCCTGACATCTTGAACATCTTGGAGTGCCTCAATATCTAAGTTCAATGTTTTTACGGTATTGGTTATGCTCTCATATTTGGTTTTGTCAATTTCTTGGCTTTTGCGTGTCAGCAAGTTAAGAAGCGGGTTTTGACGGTTACCGTTGAAGTCGGACACCACATCCCTCAACGCTTTGACGAAAGTGAAAGAAACCTCCTTGGCAACCGAAAGCTGGTGAGGAATCTTGCTACCGATCAGCTTCGAGTCGAGAGCGGGAAACCAGACGGCGTCGAAGTCACCGACGATCTCCCGATAACGCGCTGGGTCAGTGAAATCGACGTCGCTTCGTCCTGTAAACCAAACTTCATAGTCGTCAATGGTCATTGATTCTTGCAAAGTAGCGAGTCCGGCTTTGTCACCCGCTGGGAGTGCTGACAATTTAGTTCTGATGTGCGAGTTCGGACGGAAAATCAGGTTGTACGTCGCCTTTTTAACCGCGTTTCCGGAGACAATTGCACCGTGATGGACAAACAACGATTGAAGGGATTCGTCGGTGCTAATGTCATCAAACTCGAGGCTGATGACTATCCAATGTCCTTTCCATGATGTCTTCTTTCTGAAGAAGTCGCCCTCAGAGAGCTCGTGTGCCGCCCTGTAGATATTGGAGTCAAGGAGCAGTCTAATAGCTCTGAACAGATTGCTCTTTCCAGAACCGTTTTCCCCGATAATCGTGTTAACACCCGGTTTAAACACGAATTTCGCGAATTCGAAATTCCTGTAATTAACGAGGGAAACCTTGGAAAGGTGCATGCGTGCGGTCCTTGGCAAATGAGTCGCAAAGTTCGACAGTAGCAGATCGCCTGTCGCATGCATTCACATTCCATACGCGTTGCAGGCTGTACCTATTTTTCATGGGTATGCTACGGGAATAACGCGGGTAAAGGACGACTTGTAGCGGGGGGGCGCCAACGAGTGTGGGGGGGGGGCGATTCGGTACCACCAATCGCGGCGAGGAGCCTCAATCTTCACTGCATGATAATTGCAGACGATCTTCAGAGGCCGCTTATGGCAGAAAGCTGACCAGTCTTGAGCGTACGCTTTTGGCCGGTTAGCTAACGTTGCTCCGATTAGCCATCCTTGTCCTTCCACACGTGGAGGACTTGTCATGAACATCATCGCTACCTGCAGACGTCAGCCCTGGAACAAAGGAAAACTGGTCGGGCAGAAAACCCCACTCCGACTGAGAGATATCTGGGCCATCCGAGTAAGGCTTCAAATTGCGGAAAGACCCCGAGATCTGGCTCTCTTCGATCTGGCCATCGACAGCAAGCTTCGCTCCTACGACTTAAACAAGCTCCGCGTGTGCGATGTTGCTTATGGCGAGCACTTATCATCACGAGCCATGGTGATGTAGCAGAAAACGCAGCTGCCTGTGCAGTTTGAGATCACTGATCAAACACGACCTGCTCTCCGGGGCCTGGATACATCGGGCCCAGCTTCGCAGCGAGGACTACCGTTTTCCTAGCCGGCTGCATACTTCAGACCATCTATCTACTCGTCAATACGCTCGTATCGTCAAAGGCTGGGTGAAAGCCGTGGGTCTTGATCCAGCCATGTATTGCACACACACAATGAGACGTACGAAGGCATCACTGATCTATCGCAGGACGAAGAACCTGCGGGCGGTTCAGTTGCTGCTCGGCCATACGAAGCTGGAGAGCACTGTTCGATACCTGGGGATTGAGGTCGATGACGCCCTGGAGATGGCGGAACAGACTGAGGTTTGACCATGCATAGCGACGGTCGAAGTTAGACCGTCGCTAACCGGCCCGCTCGTCGACAAAGACGTCGACTACGCGGACCGGATTGGTATCACTGACGTAGTCGTCAAGGCTTTCGGGAAGCAGGGTGCTTTGTTCGCGATAGTCACCTTGGATGAAACGTTTCATAGGCAATCCTGCGTTATCACTTTGGGCAATCGTAGCAACGTTGGAAGACTCTTGATGTACTCTGATGCAAGAAAGTAATGCTAGTAAATTTGGAGTTTAAGGACCTGCCCATGGATGTGATTTCAGCGCACCTATTTTCTACAAATCACCGTACTCAAATTGAAGCAAGCGATCACTGTGGCTGTTTTTACTGTTTAAGTGTGTTTTCGCCCTCAGAAATCACTGAGTGGGTTGATCTAGATAGCACCGCTCTGTGTCCGAGGTGCGGGATCGACTCGGTCATCGGTTCAGCATCCATTCTGCCGATTACCGCTGTATTTCTTTCGAAAATGCACGAACACTGGTTCTAGAAGATCCCGTCATTCGAGGGCATCCCTTCGGTTTGAGATCTACAGACTAGCTTTACCTCAGTGCCGCACGTTCCTGCTAAGAATTTACACACTCTCGGCCGAAAGTAGTCGCCGCTCTCGTCATCGCAGAGGGCTTTGTGCCGAGGCTGAATCCACCAAAGCCATCAAACGCCAAATCGCCGAGTCGTTGTATGTGGCTTACAACGACGCGGCGAGTCATCGGCCTAACGAGTTGAAGAGCTGCTCATCACCCAGGGCAGGGCGCTTCGCGATCCAGGAGTCTGGCGGTGAGGAGTACACCCAGTTCGCTCAGTTGGTGGATGGCCAGGGCGATGTCGCGGTGTTTGCCGTTGAGGTCTTCGGACAGGTCGAGCAGCAGGGTGCTGACGCTGGTGAATGTTTCGTAGCTGTTGGTGATGAGGGTTTCGTTGCTGGCGTTGGGGGCGACGGTGAAGAGGGTGGTTGAATCGTTAACCATGGTTAAGTTCCTTGCTTGGGCCACTTCCCCATCGCTACTAAACAATAAGGGCGGTAGCTGTACGCAGGTTAGTAGACCGGTGGAACCTAACAAAACCGGCGCGTCCGAGGACGCCCTACGCACAGCCACCATCAAGCACAGACGGGAGCGTCTGATGGATGAAGCGTGTGCACTTGTTAGGTCTAAGGTGGGCTACTAAACCCGATCACTGAACAATTCAGCGACCGAGCCACCTTAGAGACGGGCACTCCAGCGCACAAGCCGGCGGATTCTGACGCATGCGTAGGCAATGGAGCAAGGTGCGGCAGGGGAATCGGATTTTGCCTTCAGTCGCTGCGTGATTGTTTGGGGTTTTCGCGAGCAAGCTCGCTCCTACAGGAGTGTTCATCACCTCAGACGAAATTGTTAGCATTGAACGCGTTTCATATTGGAGGCAGGGATGGATGAAACGATATGAGGTTCAACGGATCACACACCTTCCGCGCCAGATACTAGCGCTGGAAAAGGAAGCCGTTGGCGAGGGTTTCAGGTTCCTCACTCGTCTGATTAACGAATGGCACTCTGGAGCAAACCGCTTTGATGCACCCGGCGAGTGTCTGATGGCGGCCTATTTGAATCAGCAAGTGATAGGCATCGGCGGTCTTTCAGTTGATCCCTATGCTGAAGATAATGTGGCCAGACTGCGACGGGTGTACGTCGCAGCTTCGTCAAGGGGGCAACACGTCGGGCAGGCGCTGGTAAAGGCGCTTGTTGAACGTGCCGCTCTCAGGTTTCAGGTCGTGCGTCTTTTCACGGATACGGCTGAAGGAAGCGCCTTTTATGAGCGCTGTGGCTTCAAGCGAACAGATGAGGCCCAGGCGACTCATATCATGCAGCTTGGAGGTTTCTGAGGGGGGTAGCCGCACCAGTGGACTGCGGAGTCGACATGAACGTGTTTTTGCTTTTCAGCTATGAAGGGCGTATCGAGCGTGCCCAGCGCTATCGACACCCAGTCGGCGAATTCCCCTTGAGACCGCGACCAGAACAATGCCGAGCCGCAGTGCGTGCAAAATTCGCGCAACACTGCCTCTGAGGATGCATAGGTTTTGATGCTGTTGGCGCCGGAAAGTAGGCGTAGTGCGTTACGGGGAACACTGCCGTAAGAAGCGAATGCGGCCCCGTGACTTTTGCGGCACTGGCGGCAATGGCAGTGGCTCACTGACTTTGGCGTGGCGGATAGCTCGTAAGTGACGGCTGCGCATAAGCAGCTTCCCTGATACACCGTTGTCATTCGCTTTTCCCGTCATGCGAAAAACGTCAGCGTAACCGTCCCGCGCTGAGTGATGCCACCACCTTTCCGCTACTAAACAGTGGGTGGCAGCTGTACGCAGGTTAGTAGACCGGTGGATATCTAAAGCCGGCGCGCCCGAAGACGCCCTACGCACAGCCGCCATCAAGCACAGACGCAATGTCTGATTGATGAAACTCATGCACTAATAGATACCCAAGCTCAGGCTACTAAACCCGAATCACTGAACAATTCAGCGACCGAGCCACCTTAGAGACGGCCACCCCAGCGCACAAGCCGGCGGATTCTGACGCAGGCGTAGGCAATGGAGCAAGGTGCGGCAGGGGAATCGGATTTTGCCTTCAGGCGCTGCGTGATCGTTTGAGTTTTTCGCGAGCAAGCTCGCTCCTACAGGAGTGGGTTGTTATCAAGGTGCGGGTAGCTGGACAATAGAGGCCGACGAGCCAGCAACGAAGCACCAGATGTGCGAACTTTTGGTTCGCTCGGCTGGGTTCTACGAACTGCAAGATTACTGATCGGAAAAAAACCAATGCTAGGGAAAGTCAGCAGTAAACATCTCGTCTGGGCCGCAGTCGCACTTTGCGCGACGCTTCTATCCGGGTGCGCGACGTCACGCTACGACGGCAAGCACGCACCGGACCCGAGTAAGGCGATCATCGTCGGTTCGATTGGTGAGAGCTATCTGACGCAGCCCCATGGGCTGGTGGTTGAAATCGACCAACAGGGAGCACCCGGTACCGCATTACGGCTGACGACGTTGGGCAATGAAGATGATCAGCCATCACTCCATTTGCTGGGCCATTACTTCATGTATGAAGTGCCGCCGGGTGAGTATGAGTACACGCAGTGGCATTACGTGTATTACGCGGGTAAGTCGATGCCGCGCCCGGTGCCTGCGGTTTTCTCGGTGAAGGCCGGGGAAACTCTCTATATCGGCGATCTGCGCGTCGATGCCCTGCGCTTTTGCCTGTCCAACGTGAACAATGCCGAGGACACGGTGCAGGCGCTCAAGCGCAAGTACCCGATGCTCAAGGACCGGAACATCGTGAATCTGACGCCGAAGAGCGGTTTTGCGCCTTGGCCGAGTTCTGATGCCACTGACTTCGGTAAAGGGTTGTGCACGATTTGAAGCCGGTACCGGTGACAGTCATCAAACCCGACGCCCATTGATCCACGTTCAAGGAATTCATGCATGAAGCGCTCTACGCTACTCTGGGCCAGCCTGTTCGCAGCCCTGGTCTCACTGACCGGTTGCATCAGCGGTCCGGACCTCAAAGGCCAACCGTTCTTCACGTCACCGGCTGAACCGCGTGCGGATGAGGCCACGGTTTACTTTTATCGCACGGCGGCGAGCATCGGTGGCGGGGTCGCCCCGACTATTCAGGTCGATGGCCGCACCATCGGCAGCTTGCCTTCCGGTAGTTTTTTCAAGGCCGGCATTCCCGCCGGTAAGCACAGCGTCGCCTCCACCTCGCCACCTATCATCAGCGGTATGGTTAACCAGCGTTTCGATATCACCGTCGAGAATGGCAAGGTGTATTACATCGCCGATCAACTCAGTACTTCTGACTACAAGGATGGGCAGACCTTGGGTGAAGTCGACGGCCGTCGTTTCAGCGGAACAATGTTTTACTCGCGCTACGCGCTTGTGCCTGCCGAGGAAGCGCTGCGTTCTATCAAGTGGTGCCAGGAGCTGCCGGCAACCGCACGGTAACCACCCGCCCCACTTCATCAACATCCAACTCGCGGAGTCGTTTTACGTGGATTAGGAAGACACGGCGAGTGGCCGAGCTATTGAGTGAAGGGATAATCATCAGCCAGGGCAGGGCGCTTGGCGGGCAAGCTTGCTCCTACAGGAGTGCCATATTCAGATGTTATGGTTGGCGCTGACGATGGAGGACTGAACATGACATTGACGGTCGACACCCTGCTCGAATTGGCCATGGCCAACCCTATCAATGCGCAACTCACCGCGCGCCTGCCGGATCTTGGTGTGCAGCAGTGCATGCTCACGGCGGGCTGTTTGTTCCAGGCGGTGTGGAACCATCAGGCGAATCTGCCGGCGGCTCAGGGCGTGAAGGACTACGACGTTTTTTACTTTGACGAGGACCTGTCCTACGAGGCGGAAGACGCGGTAATTCGTGCGGCGCAGGGGCTGTTCCAAGACCTGGGGGTGAATGTGGAGGTCAGGAATCAGGCGCGGGTGCACCTTTGGTATGGTCAGCGGTTTGGCCGGCCTTACCCGCAGTTGCATTCGGCTCGGCAGGGGGTTGACCGTTACCTGGTGGCGGGTACGTGCATTGCGCTGGATATTGCCTCGGGCGAGCTGTATGCGCCTTATGGATTGGAAGATGTGGAGCAGGGCGTGCTGCGCATCAATCCGCTGCACGCGGAGCCCGAGCTGTTTTTGCACAAGGCCCGGAGTTATCAGGCGCGTTGGCCATGGCTCAAGATTGTCGAGCCAGGCTGAGCCCCAATGCTGTAGGAGCGAGCTTGCTCGCGAAAATCGTTAACAATAACGCGTGCTTCCTGAATAAACGCGGCGCCTGTGAGTTTTTCGCGAGCAAGCTCGCTCCTACAAAAGTGCCGCGCCGAGTAGGCCGCAACTTATCACCACCAGCCATGGCGGCAGCTTCCACACCATCAACGCGACCAGTGCCAGCAACGCCAGGGCGAGGTCATACCCATTGAAAATCGCACTGGTCCACACCGGCTGGTACAGCGCCGCCAACAACAGGCCAACCACTGCCGCGTTTACTCCGGCCAGCGCCGCCTGGGTACGCGGGCTGCTGCGCAGGTTGGCCCAGAAGGGCAAGGCGCCGAAGATCAGCAGGAACGACGGGGCGAAGATCGCCAGCAGCGCGAGCACCCCGCCAAGCCAACCGCTCGGGGCGTGGGTCATCGAGGCGCCGAGGAAGGCGGCGAAGGTGAACAGCGGGCCGGGCACGGCCTGGGTGGCGCCGTAGCCGGCGAGGAAGACGTCGTTGCTGACCCATTGGCTGGGCACCACTTCGGCTTGCAGCAACGGCAGCACCACGTGGCCGCCGCCGAATACCAGGGCACCGGTGCGGTAGAAGGCGTCCACCAGCGCCAGTGTGGGGTTGAGCGCCCATGTGGCGAGGATTGGCAAACCCACCAGCAACAACAAAAACAGCATCAACCACAGGGCTCCGGCGCGGCGGCTGATGGCGATGGGCAGGGCGTCGGGTTCGGCGCTGCTCTCGGGCTTGAACAGCAGCAGGCCGGCCACGCCTGCGACCACCATGACTCCGACCTGAGCCCAGGCGGAGGGCGCCAACAGCACCACGCAGGCGGCGGTCAACATCAACGCCACCCGCAAAACACCTCGGCACAGGTTGCGCGCCATGCCCCACACGGCCTGGGCCACCACCGCTACGGCGACAACCTTGAGCCCGTGCAGCGCGCCAGGGGGCAGGGCGCTGCCGTAGTGGGCCAGCCCCAGGGCAAACAGGATCAGGGCGATGGCCGACGGCAAGGTGAACCCGGCCCAGGCTGCCGCCGCGCCCCGGTAACCTGCTTGGGACAGGCCCAACGCGATACCGACCTGGCTGCTGGCCGGGCCTGGGAGGAACTGGCACAGGGCGACCAGTTCGGCATAGCTGCGCTCGCTGAGCCAGCGGCGGCGGGTGACGAACTCTTGGCGAAAATAGCCCAGGTGCGCAATCGGCCCGCCGAAGGAGGTAAGGCCCAGGCGCAGGAAAATCAGGAACACTGACCAGGGGCGGCTGCGGTGATCGGCAAGCTGGGGCAAGGGGATGTCTCGGGCAACGGTGCTGGATGTTACCGACCATAACCAATTTTCATGACGCGTAGAAGCGTGGGTATTTTGCCGCCACCATTGAATTTATCCGCGGTTGCTTGAGTCACTTAAAAGCAGTGTACTGTTTTCCATCCACTGGACCTCAAGGACCGACCATGACCTTTTTCATCTTCCTGCTTGCCTGCGCCGCCGCCGCCAGCACTGGCGTGATCTTCAAACCCGGCGCCTGGTACGAATCCCTGGTCAAGCCCAGCTTCACCCCGCCTAATTGGCTGTTCCCGGTGGCATGGACGATCATCTACCTGCTGCTGGCCTGGGCCGGTTACCGCTTGACCCTGATCCCCGGCAGCGAAATGGTGTTGGCCTTGTGGGCGGCGCAGATTGCGTTGAACACGCTGTGGACGCCGGTGTTCTTTGGTGCCCATCGGTTGTTCGCCGGGATGGTAATTATCGTGCTCTTGTGGCTCACCGTCGCGGCGATGGTGGTGCTGGCCGTGCGCCTGGATTTGATCACCGGCCTGATCCTGTTCCCGTACCTGGCGTGGCTGTGCGTGGCCGCGGCGTTGAACTTCTCGATCCTGCGTAATAATCGCTGATGGCTTACCAGCATTGGCCCGCCAGCGAGCCCGAACTGGCCCAGATGCGCCGCTTCAATCAGAAACTGGCGTGGATGCCGCGCTTTAAAATCCGCAACCGCGTGACGCCGCGCATGATCCAGGCACTGCTACGCGCCAGCCAGACGTTCAAGAAGGCGCCCGTGGTTGAGCTGAAAAGGCTGGGCACAGTCCCCGTGCGCATCTTGCGCCCCAGTGGCAAGCCCAAAGGCGTGGTGCTGGATATCCACGGCGGTGGCTGGGTGATTGGCAATGCGCAAATGGATGACGACCTTAACCTCGGCATGGTCAACGCGTGCGATGTGGCGGTGGTGTCGGTGGATTATCGGCTGGCGGTGGATACGCCGATTGAAGGGCTGCTGGAAGACTGCCTGACGGCTGCGCGCTGGCTTTTGGCGGACTGCCCGGAGTTTGCCGGCCTGCCGGTGTTTTTTGTCGGTGAGTCGGCCGGCGGGCACCTGGCGGCGGCCACTTTGTTGGCGCTCAAGCAATGGCCGGAGTTGCTCCAGCGGGTCAGCGGCGCGGTGTTGTATTACGGCGTCTACGATTTGACCGGCACCCCCAGTGTGCGCACGGCCGGGCCGGACACCTTGTTGCTGGACGGGCCGGGCATGGTTCAGGCGCTGCGCCTGCTGACGCCGGGGATCAGCGACGAGACGCGCCGACAGCCGCCGTTGTCGCCCTTGTATGGGGACTTTGAGGGGCTGCCGCCAGCGTTGATGTTCGTGGGCGAACTGGACCCGCTCAAGGATGACACCCTGCTGATTGCCGAGCGATGGCCAACGGTGGAGGCTCATTTGCTGCCGGAAGCGGCCCATGGGTTTATTCACTTTCCGGTGGCGATGGCCGATCGCGTGTTGGCTTACGCGCGCCAGTGGATAACGAGCCGCATCCTTGGCGATGAGCGTTAGTATCGAGGCGGTGCAGGCCGCTGACATTCCCCAGGTGCTGAGCTTCGCTTTGCAGGCGCGGGATGAACTGTTTCCTACGCTCAGTGCCACCGGTGTCCCCCACGATCTGGCGCAGTTTGAAGCCATCTACCTTGAGGGCGGCGGGCGATTTTTGATTGCTCGTGCCGAAGGCCGGATCGTTGCCTCGGTGGCTTATCGGCCCTACGACGGCCGCTTCCCGCAGTTGAACTACCAGGGGCGCAAGACAGTGGAAGTGGTGCGCCTGTATGTGCTCCCGGCTGTGCGACGCTTGGGCCTGGCGGGCCGGTTATACCGCTCGCTGGAAGCGCTGGCGCGGGCCGATGGCGTAGAGGTGATGTACCTGCACACCCATCCGTTTCTGCCCGGCGCGATTGATTTCTGGCGCAGGCAGGGGTTTGAGGTGGTGGATGTCGAGGCCGACCCGATTTGGCAAACCACCCACATGCACCTGCCTCTGTAGAACCAATGTGGGAGGGGGCTTGCCCCCAGTGGCCGTTACCGCAGGAATGGATATGTACACGGTCCAACTGTGTTGACTGTCAAGCCGTCTTCGCAGGCAAGCCAGCTCCCACATTTGGATCGCGGTGCGTCAGTTAGATCTGCGTCGGCTGCCAGGCCGTCGCGGGAGCAAGCTCCCTCGCCACAGGTTTAGCGTCGTACCGAAGTTGTGTAGATACCTATGCTCATCGGGGGCAAGCCCCCTCCCACATTTGGACCACAGTTGGCCGTCAGACCGTCACCAGAGCAAGCTGCCCCAACGTACGGATTCAGTTGGAGCGCAGGCGCAGGATTTGCGCGCCGTCGAACGGGTCTGTCAGGTAATGCCCCTGCACCCCGAATGTCTCCTGCAAACGCTGCGGCGTCAGCACCTCCAGCGGCGCGCCCAGCGCCACCAGTTGCCCGCGATCCAGCACGGCCAGGCGATCACAGGTCAATGCCTGATTCAGATCATGCAGGGCAATCAAGGTGGTCACCGGCAAGCCTTGCACACCTTTGAGGATCGCCAGTTGATGCTGGATATCCAGGTGATTGGTCGGCTCATCCAGCAATAAAATCTGCGGGCGTTGCGCCAGGGCGCGGGCGATGTGTACGCGCTGGCGCTCGCCACCGGAGAGGCTGCGCCAGGCGCGTTGGCTCAGGTGGGTGGCGTCTACGTCATGCAGGGCCTGGTGCACGATGGCGTCGTCTTCACGCGACCACGGGCTCAGCGCCGACAGCCACGGCGTGCGACCCAGGGCCACGGCATCGAACACGCGGATGGCGTCGTCGGTGTCGGCCTGTTGCTCCACAACCGCCAATTGCTGCGCGATGGTGCGGCGCGACAACTCACCCAGCCGCTTGCCACCCAGGCGAACCTCACCGCTGGCCGGCACACGCAAACCAGCCAGCAATTTGAGCAGGGTGGATTTGCCCGAACCATTGGGCCCGACGATGCCGAGGGTTTCACCCAACTGCACGTCCAGGTCAATGTCACGCAGCAACTGCGCGTCACGCACTTTGAAGCCCAGGCCGCGGCAACTGAGTACGCTCATCGCGCATTCCTCCGGCCAATCAGGATCAGCGCAAACACTGGCGCGCCCACCAATGCCGTCACCACACCCACCGGAATCACCTGGCCCTTGATCAAGGTGCGCGACAGCACGTCCGCAGCGATCAAAAACAGCGCGCCCCCCAAGGCGCTGGCCGGCAGCAAGCGCGAATGCCCGGTGCCAAGCAACAGGCGCACCGCATGGGGAATCACCAAGCCGACAAACCCGATGGAGCCGACGATGGACACCATCACCGCCGTCACCAGCGCGGCGCAGGCCACCAGCACAAATTGCACGCGGCGCACCGGGATGCCGAGGGAGGCCGCCGAGTCGCTGCCGAAGGTGAACGCATCCAGTGCACGCCGGTGCCACAGGCACACCGCGAGCCCCACGACCGCCACCGGCACCGCCAACCACACCGACGGCCAGCGCACGCCGCTGAGGTTGCCCAGCAGCCAGAACATAATGCCGCGGGCTTGTTCGGAGCTGGCCGACTTGGTGATCAGGAAGGCCGTCAGGGCATTGAACAACTGCGAACCGGCGATGCCCGCGAGGATGATCTGCCCGGTACCGCTGGACGATCCGCTGGCCCGCGCCAGCAGCGTCAGCAGCGCAAAGGCCGCCATCGCCCCCACAAACGCGCCGGCCGACAACGACACCAGGCCACCGCCCACGCCAATCAAGGCCACGAGTACCGCGCCGGTTGACGCGCCGGCGCTGATGCCCAGCAGGTACGGGTCGGCCAGCGGGTTACGCAGCAGCGATTGCAGGATCACCCCGCACGTCGCCAACCCTGCGCCGCAGGCTGCGGCCACCAATGCACGGGTGAGGCGGTAGTTCCACACCACGCCTTCGTCGATGGGGTCCAGTACGTAGCCGGCGCTCCAGAGTTTATTGGCGAGCACCTGCAGCACCACCTGCGGTTCGATGGCGGTTTCACCGATGGCAACGCCAGCGAGCAGGGCGAGCAACAGCAGCGCCAGGGCAAGGAGGGTACGCATCATTGGCCCAGGTGGTAGCCGTCGATGGCGGCGGCCAGTTGTTCAAGGCCTTCGAAGGTGCGCAGGCTCGCCTGCAAGGCCAGAGCGTCGAGGATGATGATGCGGTTGTTTTTCACCGCGTCCATATTGCGGGTCACGGGGTCGCTGCGCAGGAAGGCGAGTTTCTTTTCATGGTCGTCGGCCGGGTAGCGACGGCGGTCCATGCGTGCGATCACCAGGAAGGTGGGATTGGCCTTGGCGATGGTTTCCCAGCCGACAGCGGGCCACTCCTCATCGGACTGCACCACGTTACGCAGGCCAAGGGTTTGCAGCATGAATTGCGGCACACCCTTATGACCAGCTACGTAAGGGTCGCTGGCCATTTCGGCGCTGGAGAACCACACCAGTGCGCTGGCTTGCTGCAAGCCCTTGCCCTGGGCCGTGGCGACGGATTTGGCCAGGCGCGCCTTGAGTTCGTCGGTCAGTTGTTGGCCGCGATCCTGCACGTCGAAAATCTGCGCCAGTTGGTGAAGGCTCTGGTAGATCGTCTCGATGCGAAAGGGCTCCAATCGCGTGCCGTCGGCACCCACCAGGTTGTCCTTGCCTTCGCAGTCGGACGGCAACAGGTAGGTGGGGATCTTCAGTTCATGAAACTGCTCACGGGTACCAACCACGCCTTGGGGGCCCACCACCCATTCCAGCTCGGCGGCCACCAGTTGCGGGCGCTTGGCGAGTACGGCTTCGAAGCTGGGCTCGTTGTTGGCCAGGCGCTCGATGCGGTCGTCCTGGGCCTTGTACTGCGCCGCCACGTTGTTGAACCACAGCGAAGTGCCGACCACCTTGTCGCCCACGCCCAGGGCGTAGAGCATCTCGGTGGCGGCCTGGCCGATGGTGACGCTGCGGGCGGGGGCGTGCTGGAAGGTCAGGGTGCTGCCGCAGTTTTGCAGGGTCAGCGGGTACTGAGTGGGCGCGGCTTGCGCCAGGGCACACACACTCAAGCCTGCGATCAGGGCGGTAACGCGTGGCAGCATGAGGCGATCTCCTTGTGAACCGTAGGTGCAGCAGGGGAGGTACGGCTCGGAAATACGCCCATGGAGGCTGCTGAAGCGCAGGGCCAGGATGTCCTTCCCGGACACCCCGCCGGTTAGTGAGTTAGCTGGGCCGGCAGGTCTCCTGACTGATGCGTCGTCGCCATGCCCCGCCTTCCCGGACGTGGTCCAGTGGCATTCAAGGGCAGGCTCGGCATCTACAGTTGCGGGGGCAGTTTCGGTTCACGCCGCGTGCGGCGTTTCGAATTCCCTGTTAGTCCCATACGGGAACCGGCGGCCGTATGGTAAGCGATCACCCCCTGTAGGAGCGAGCTTGCTTGCGAAGGTCGTCAACGATAACGCTGGGCACCTGATGCCCCGCGGCGCTTTCCTGTTCTTCGCGAGCAAGCTCGCTCCTACAAAAGAAGCGTCAGAGCCGAATATCCTGGGGGCCGCGGATCAGCGCTTCGATCCGGGTGCCTGTGGCGCGCTCTTCATTGCTGAACCCGTCGTAGTCGGCCAGGTTGGCGAAGCGGATGCCGGTCAATTGTTCGATCGCGATCACGCTGCGCTGGTAGGTTCTGAGTTGGCCGAACACCAGGTCCAACTGATCCAGCTCGCGGCGCTGGTCGATCATGTAGGCACTGGCGGACGGTTTGCCGTCGTCGCTGAGGTAGGCCACCACTTTCCAGAATGCCTGGGGGATTTTTACCCCGCGATAAACGCGGTCGTTGTCGCTGAACACCGGGCCGCTGAACACCGTGGCCCGAGCTTTCCAGCGCTGGGTGTTGTCGAGAATGTAGTCTTCGAGTTCCAGCCAGGTCTTCTGGTTGAAGCCGCTCATTTGGGGTGAGCAATTGGTGAAGTGAAAGGTGTCGAAGTTGGCGGTGGTCGCCTCGTCGCCCCAATTGGGATCCTGGCGCCGTACCAGGTGGCCGCGGTCCAGGCCATTGCCGGCATAAAGGTCTTCACCTACCTGCGCCTCCAGGGGCAAGCGACCATCGTAGGCCCAGGTGTCATTGTTGCGGGTGATGTCCACATGCTTGGCGCCGTCGATATTTACCCCCACGTACAGCGCCAGTCGTCGAGCGCGCGACATTGTGATGGAGAAATGCGTGTAGTCCAGGCGCTTGGGTTGCACGTCGCCCGCCAGTGGCTGGTCAACCGTGGGCCATGGCACCACGAAGTCGCTGAGGAAGTCGTCGGCATAGCCCGCGCGGTTTTTGAGGTCCTTGGCGGGGGTGACGCGCGGCGTCGCGGCTCTGGCTTCCAGCAGGGTGGGGCTGGCCGCGACCAATGGGCGCAGGTCGGCAAGCCTTGGGCGATGGGAAAGGTCGATGTTGGTTGTGCGGGCGGGCATGGGCATGTTCCTTATGGGCCTCGGATAAACACCACTGAAACACAAACTCATGACAATTTGGCCCAGGTGGCGAACGCAGGGCTATCCTGAAAACCGTTACCCGGACGTTCATCACACGCCAAAAAGGAGCCAGCTCATGTGTGTTCACCCGCCACGCAATCCAATTTTTTGCCTGATCCCGCCGTACATGCTCGACCAGATCGCCCGCCACGGCGACAAAGCCCAACGGGAGGTCGCCCTTCGCACGCGCGCCAAGGACAGCACGTTCCGCTCGTTGCGCATGGTCGCGGTACCCGCCAAGGGCCCGGCCCGCATGGCACTGGCCGTGGGCGCCGAGAAGCAACGCTCGATCTACAGCGCCGAAAACACCGACAGCCTGCCCGGCAAGCTGATCCGCGGTGAAGGGCAGCCCGCCAGTGGTGATGCCGCGGTGGATGAAGCCTATGACGGCCTGGGTGCGACGTTCGATTTTTTTGAACAGGTATTCGATCGCAACTCCATCGACGATGCAGGTATGGCGCTGGACGCCACGGTGCACTTCGGCCAGGACTATAACAATGCCTTCTGGAATTCGACCCAGATGGTGTTCGGCGATGGCGATCAGCAGTTGTTCAACCGCTTCACCGTGGCACTCGACGTTATCGGCCATGAGTTGGCCCATGGCGTGACCGAAGATGAGGCCAAGCTGATGTACTTCAACCAGTCCGGCGCGCTGAACGAGTCGTTGTCGGATGTGTTTGGCTCGTTGATCAAGCAGTACGCGCTGAAGCAAACGGCCGAGGACGCCGACTGGTTGATCGGCAAGGGGCTGTTTACCAAAAAGATCAAGGGCACGGCGCTGCGCTCGATGAAGGCGCCAGGCACTGCGTTTGATGACAAGCTGCTGGGCAAAGACCCACAGCCTGGGCACATGGATGATTTTGTGCACACTTACGAGGACAATGGTGGCGTGCATATCAATTCCGGCATTCCCAACCATGCGTTCTATCAGGTGGCCACCCGGATTGGCGGGTTCGCCTGGGAGCGTGCCGGGCGTATCTGGTATGACGCACTGCGCGATTCGCGGTTGCGACCCAATTCCGGGTTTTTGCGTTTTGCGCGCATTACCCAAGATATTGCCGGTCAGCTTTATGGTGTGAACAAAGCTGAGCACAAGGCAGTCAAGGAAGGCTGGAAAGCGGTAGGCATAAACGTTTGACAAAGCCGCCTGAGCGGCGAGGAAAAACCATGCGAATTTCAATCAAGGAAAGCGGCGGACCGGCGTTTTTCCCCGGGTTGGCCAAGGCGCGCACGGTAGAGCTGGACGCGCTGCCCGAGCCTGATCAGCAGGAGTTGCGGCAACTGATTGAAGCGTCGGATTTTTTCCAGTTGCCGCAAAGCACCGATCCCGAGCCTGGCAACCCAGGCCGGGTGCATTACACCCTGACAGTTGCGGAGGGCAAGCGCGAGCACACAGTCTGTGTACTCGCGCCGGTGAATCCCCCGGCACTGGACGGGTTGGTGCAGTGCGTGCGACGGCATATTAATTGTTGAAGCGCCAATGCTGGCAGGCTACTTACGATCCAGCCACACCGTCTGCGCATTGCAGAACTCGCGTACACCGAAGTGCGACAGCTCGCGGCCGAACCCGCTCTTCTTCACGCCGCCAAACGCCACCCGCGGGTCTGAGACGCTGAACGCGTTGACGAATATCCCGCCGGTTTCCAACTGGTCGGCAATCGCCCGCGCCTTTGCGGAATCGGCTGTGAAGATACTCGCGGTCAGGCCAAACTCGCTGTCATTGGCCAGGGCCACGGCGTGGTCGGCGTCGCGGGCGGTGATGATCGAGGCCACGGGGCCGAACAGTTCCTGTTTGAACGACGTCATTTGGTCGGTGACGTCAGCCAGTACGGTCGGTTCGTAGTAATTGCCCGCGCCCGCGACTTTATGGCCGCCCAGCAGCAGCGTGGCGCCTTCTTCCAGGGTCGCCTGGACCTGACCGTGCAGTTCGTCACGCAGATCAAAGCGCGCCATGGGGCCGATATAGGTGGTGTCCGAGGTGGGCTCGCCCATCACCAGAGCGCGGCTGGCTTCAAGGAATTTGGCGGTGAAGGCTTCAGCCACGCCTGCTTCGATGATCAAGCGCTTGGCGGCGGCGCAAACTTGGCCGCTGTTCTGGAAGCGGCCGATGACGGCGGCTTGCACGGCGGCGTCGAGGTCGGCGTCGTTGAGCACGATAAACGGGTCGGAGCCACCCAGTTCCAGCACGCATTTTTTCAATGCGGCCCCGGCCTGTGAGCCGATGGCAATACCGGCGCGCACGCTGCCGGTGAGGGTCACGGCGGCGATGCGCGGGTCGGCGATGGCGGTGGACACGCCGTCCTGGGTTACGTTGATCACTTCAAACACGCCTTCGGCAAAACCGGCTTTGCGCAATGCTTGCTGGATGAGGTAGGCGCTGCCCATCACGTTGGGCGCATGTTTGAGCACGTAGGTATTGCCGGCGAGCAGGGTCGGCACGGCGCCGCGCAGCACTTGCCACACCGGGAAGTTCCACGGCATCACCGCGAGAATCGGGCCCAGTGGGCGGTATTCGATCCGGGCGCTGCCGTTGTCCACCAGGGTGGGCTCCGGGGCGAGCATGGCCGGGCCGTGGGCGGCGTACCATTCGCTCAGTTGCGCGCACTTTTCGATTTCGGCGCGGGCCTGGGCGATGGGTTTGCCCATTTCCAGGGTGATCATTTGCGCCATGTCTTCGGCTTGCTCACGCAGGGCGGTGGCCAGGGCCAGCAGGTAGTCGGCGCGCTGGCTCACAGGCGTGCGGCGCCAGGTACGGAAGGCAGTGGTCGCGCGGGCGAGGGCGGCATCCAGTTGTGCCGCGCTTTCATAGGGGTAGCTGCCGACCGTTTCACCGTTGGCCGGGTTGATCGATAAGGCGTGGGTCTGGTGGGAAATAGCGTTCATGGCACCGTCCGGATGAATGAGTGGATGACGGTGAGCGTACGGGGTTGTACCTTTTCTGGAAACTGAATAATATTGATCGATACATTCACGATTGGAGAATGACTTGGATCTGGTGCAGCTGGAAATCTTCAAGGCCGTTGCCGAGCAAGGCAGCATCAGCGCTGCCGCCCAGTTGATTCATCGGGTGCCGTCGAACCTCACCACGCGCATCAAGCAGCTGGAGCAGGATTTGGGCGTGGAGTTGTTTATCCGCGAAAAAAGCCGCTTGCGGTTGTCCCCGGCCGGGTGGAATTTCCTCGGCTATACGCGGCGTATTCTCGACCTGGTGCAGGAAGCCCGCGCCACGGTGGCGGGGGAGGAGCCCCAGGGCGCGTTTGCCTTGGGCTCGCTGGAAAGCACGGCAGCGGTGCGCATCCCCGCGTTGCTCGCGGCGTATAACCAGCAGTACACCAAGGTCGAGCTGGACCTGAGCACGGGACCGTCGGGCACCATGATTGAGGGTGTGCTGTCCGGGCGGTTGACGGCGGCCTTTGTCGACGGGCCGGTGCTGCATTCCACGCTGGAGGGTGTGGCGGTCTTCGAGGAAGAGATGGTGGTGATTGCGCCGCTGCACCATGCGCCGATCACCCGCGGCCAGGATGTGAATGGCGAGAACATCTATACGTTCCGTTCGAACTGTTCGTACCGGCATCACTTCGAACGCTGGTTTTCAGAGGATGGCGCGGTACCGGGCAGGATCTTCGAGATCGAGTCGTACCATGGCATGTTGGCCTGTGTCAGCGCCGGGGCCGGGCTGGCGCTGATGCCGCGCAGTATGCTGGAGAGTATGCCGGGGTGTGCGGCGGTGAGCGTGTGGCCGCTGCCCGACACATTCCGTATCTTGAATACCTGGCTGATCTGGCGGCGGGGCACGGTGTCGCAGAGTTTGAACAGCTTCGTAAAACTGCTGGAAGAACGCAATCTGCCAGCATCCTAGATCAAATGTGGGAGCTGGCTTGCCTGCGATAGCGGTGTGTCAGTCAATGAGTCTTTAACTGAACCGCCGCTATCGCAGGCAAGCCAGCTCCCACAGGTGTCTTACATCAGCCGCCGAACTGGAGGGTGCCCATGGCCAGCTTGGCCATGATTGCCGTGGCGCCCAGTTGTACCAGCCATAACGCCAACCCACCGAGGAATACTCCCAGCGCTACCTGCAGCACCAAGCTCTTCTGGCGCTTGGCTTGCGGTGCGCGTGGGGCGTAGTCGTGCAGTTCGTCGCGGTCGGCGCGCAGGTCCAGGTCATCGTTTCTCATAGGGTTCTCGCAGCAAGGAGGCAGTCGGCGTTCAGTCTAGTGTGTTCGCCAATAAAAAGGGGGAAGCCAATGGCTTCCCCCTTCGTCTTACGTTTACCGGCTTGCTTACAGCACCTCGACAATCGCCTTGGTCACGGCACCAATGTTCGATTGGTTCAGCGCCGCTACGCAGATACGGCCGGTATCCAGTGCGTAGATACCAAACTCGCTGCGCAGACGGGTGACTTGCTCAACGGTCAGGCCGGAGTAGGAGAACATCCCGCGCTGGCGGCCAACGAAGCTGAAGTCGTGACCTGGCGCGGCCTTGGCCAGTTCGGCGACCATCTGCTCGCGCATACCGCGGATACGCAGGCGCATCTCGGCCAGTTCGGCTTCCCACTGGGCGCGCAGTTCCGGGTTGTTGAGTACCGCGGCAACGATGGCTGCGCCGTGGGTGGGCGGGTTGGAGTAGTTGGTGCGGATCACACGCTTGACCTGGGACAGGATGCGCGCGCTTTCTTCCTTGGACTCGCTGACGATCGACAGCGCGCCTACGCGTTCGCCATACAAGGAGAACGACTTGGAGAACGAGCTGGACACAAAGAAGGTCAGGCCCGACTCAGCGAACAGGCGCACCGCAGCGGCGTCTTCGTCGATGCCGTCGCCAAAACCCTGGTAGGCCATGTCGAGGAACGGTACCAGGTTTTTCGCCTTGACCACGTTCAGCACGTCTTGCCAGTCGGCCGGGCTCAGGTCGACGCCGGTCGGGTTGTGGCAGCAGGCGTGCAGTACCACGATGGACTGTGGCGGCAGGGCGTTGAGGTCTTCGAGCAGGCCGGCACGGTTCACGTCATGGGTGGCGGCGTCGTAGTAGCGGTAGGTCTGCACCGGGAAACCGGCTTTTTCGAACAGCGCCTGGTGGTTTTCCCAGCTCGGGTCGCTGATGGCGACGACGGCGTTGGGCAGCAGTTGTTTGAGGAAGTCGGCGCCGATTTTCAGCGCGCCAGTGCCGCCCACGGCCTGGGCGGTAATCACACGGCCGGCGCTCAACAGCGGCGACTCAGCGCCAAACAGCAGCTTTTGCACGGCCTGGTCGTAGGCCACGATGCCGTCGATCGGCAAGTAGCCACGGGCGGCGTGTTGCGCCACGCGAATGGCTTCCGCTTCGGCAACGGCACGCAAGAGTGGAATTTTCCCCTCCTCGTTGCAGTAAACGCCCACGCCAAGGTTCACCTTGGTGGTTCGTGTATCGGCGTTGAATGCTTCGTTGAGGCCCAGGATTGGATCGCGTGGTGCCATTTCGACAGCGGAGAACAGGCTCATTTTTGCGGCAGCTCTATGGGGGGTAGGAGGGACGTGTCGCGCTCCAGCCGAATGCACTAGAGCGGTGCACAAACGGGGAGCTAGTATAGAGGCCATCACGGCTGAGAGCGACAACGGAAACGGCTTTTCGGCCAAGTTTTTCGGTTTATTTGCTGACCGTTAGTCTTATTGCAACATTGACGAGAAAGGTCGTGTAGGAAGACGGCCTTGAAACCCGTCACATTCGACACCACTTCTACAGCTATCATGGTTTTTTCCTGCAACCTGCGATGATCATTCGCGGGTTGCTGAGCTATTTCGTCCCTGGCGGTGTCGAGTCTGGGGTGACTTCACGAGGTACGTTATGTCGGATTTCCAGCTCGTTACCCGTTTTGAACCCGCCGGCGATCAACCGGAAGCCATTCGTCAGATGGTCGAAGGCATTGAAGCCGGCCTGGCGCACCAGACGCTGCTTGGGGTGACCGGTTCCGGCAAGACCTTCAGCATCGCCAACGTGATCGCCCAGACCAACCGCCCGACCCTGGTGCTGGCGCCGAACAAGACCCTGGCCGCGCAGCTCTACGGCGAGTTCAAGGCGTTCTTCCCCAATAACGCGGTGGAGTACTTCGTTTCCTACTACGACTACTACCAGCCCGAAGCCTATGTGCCGTCGTCCGATACCTTTATCGAGAAGGATGCTTCGATCAACGACCATATCGAGCAGATGCGCCTGTCGGCGACCAAGGCGTTGCTGGAGCGCAAGGACGCGATCATCGTCACCACGGTGTCGTGCATCTATGGTCTGGGTAGCCCGGAAACCTATTTGAAGATGGTGTTGCACGTTGATCGCGGCGATAAACTCGACCAGCGCGAACTGCTGCGCCGTCTGGCGAGCCTGCAGTACACCCGTAATGACATGGACTTTGCCCGCGCCACCTTCCGGGTGCGCGGTGATGTGATCGACATCTACCCGGCCGAATCCGACCTGGAAGCGATCCGCATCGAGCTGTTCGATGATGAAGTTGAAAGCCTGTCGGCCTTCGACCCGTTGACCGGCGAGGTGATCCGCAAGCTGCCGCGCTTTACCTTCTACCCGAAAAGCCACTACGTGACCCCGCGTGAAACCCTGATGGGCGCCATCGAGGGCATCAAGGTCGAGTTGGCCGAACGCCTGGAATACCTGCGTTCCAACAATAAGCTGGTGGAAGCCCAGCGCCTGGAGCAGCGCACCCGTTTTGACCTGGAGATGATCCTGGAGCTGGGCTACTGCAACGGCATCGAAAACTACTCGCGCTACCTGTCGGGCCGCGAATCCGGGGCGCCACCGCCGACGCTTTATGATTACCTGCCGCCGGACGCGTTGTTGGTCATTGACGAATCCCACGTCAGCGTGCCGCAGGTGGGGGCCATGTATAAGGGCGACCGCTCGCGTAAGGAAACCCTGGTGGAGTATGGCTTCCGCCTGCCGTCGGCGCTGGACAACCGACCAATGCGCTTTGACGAGTGGGAAGCCATCAGCCCGCAGACCATCTTCGTGTCGGCGACGCCCGGCAACTATGAAGCCGAACATGCCGGTCGCGTGATCGAGCAGCTGGTGCGACCGACTGGTTTGGTGGACCCGGAAATCGAAATCCGCCCCGCGCTGACCCAGGTCGACGATCTGCTGTCGGAGATCAACAAGCGTGTGGCCCTGGAAGAGCGGGTGCTGGTCACCACGCTCACCAAGCGCATGTCCGAAGACTTGACTGATTACCTGGCCGACCACGGCGTACGCGTGCGCTACCTGCACTCGGACATCGACACCGTGGAGCGTGTGGAAATCATCCGCGACCTGCGCCTGGGTACCTTTGATGTGCTGGTGGGGATCAACCTGCTGCGCGAAGGCCTGGACATGCCGGAAGTATCGCTGGTGGCGATTCTGGATGCGGACAAGGAGGGCTTCCTGCGCTCCGAACGCTCGCTGATCCAGACCATCGGCCGAGCGGCGCGTAACCTCAATGGGCGGGCGATCCTGTATGCGGACCGCATCACCGGCTCCATGGAGCGTGCAATTGGCGAGACCCAGCGTCGTCGCGACAAGCAGATCGCGTTCAACCTGGAACACGGCATCACCCCCAAGGGCGTGTTCAAGGACGTTGCCGACATCATGGAAGGCGCCACCGTGCCCGGCTCGCGCAGCAAGAAGCGCAAGGGCATGGCCAAGGCGGCCGAAGAGAGCGCCAAGTACGAAAACGAACTGCGCTCGCCGAGTGAGATCACCAAGCGGATTCGGCAGTTGGAAGAGAAGATGTACCAGTTGGCACGGGATCTGGAGTTTGAAGCGGCGGCGCAGACGCGTGATGAGATTGGCAAGTTGCGCGAGCGCCTGTTGGCTGTTTGATTTGCGTTGATTGGGCAGGCCCCATCGCGGGCAAGCCCGGCTCCCACATTGATCTGTGAACGCGGTCAAAATGTGGGAGCTGGCTTGCCTGCGATGGTCGCGCCTCGGTTTTCCAGAAATCCCCCAGGCTGTTACCATTCGCCCCTTGTTTCAATTTTCAGTTTTATCGCCCATTCGAGACCTGCCATGACCACCGTCCGCACGCGCATTGCGCCATCGCCTACTGGGGATCCCCACGTCGGTACTGCTTACATCGCCTTGTTCAACTACTGCTTTGCCAAGCAGCATGGTGGTGAATTCATCCTGCGGATCGAAGATACCGATCAACTGCGTTCCACCCGTGAGTCCGAACAGCAGATTTTCGATGCCTTGCGCTGGTTGGGCATTACCTGGGCTGAAGGCCCGGACGTTGGCGGCCCGCATGGCCCGTATCGCCAGAGCGAGCGCAGCGACATCTACAAGCAGTACACCCAGCAACTGGTCGATATGGGCCATGCCTTCCCGTGCTTCTGCACCGCCGAAGAACTGGACCAGATGCGCGCCGAGCAACAGGCCCGTGGCGAAACCCCGCGCTACGATGGCCGCGCGCTGCTGTTGTCCAAGGAAGAAGTGGCTGCGCGCCTGGCGGCCGGTGAGCCTCACGTTATCCGTATGAAGGTGCCAAGCGAAGGCGTGTGCGTGGTGCCGGACATGCTGCGCGGTGACGTCGAAATCCCGTGGGACCGCATGGACATGCAAGTGCTGATGAAGACCGACGGCTTGCCGACGTACTTCCTGGCCAACGTGGTCGATGACCATCTGATGGGCATCACCCATGTGCTGCGCGGCGAAGAGTGGCTGCCATCGGCGCCGAAACTGATCCTGCTGTATGAATACTTCGGCTGGGAGCAACCGCAGCTGTGCTACATGCCGCTGCTGCGTAATCCGGACAAGAGCAAGCTGTCCAAGCGCAAGAACCCCACGTCGGTGACGTTCTACGAGCGCATGGGCTTTATGCCTGAGGCGATGCTCAACTACCTGGGCCGCATGGGCTGGTCGATGCCGGACGAGCGCGAGAAGTTCTCGTTGCAGGAAATGGTCGACAACTTCGACCTGTCCCGCGTCTCCCTCGGTGGGCCGATCTTCGATATCGAGAAGCTGTCGTGGCTCAACGGCCAGTGGCTGCGTGACTTGCCCGTGGAGGAGTTTGCCTCCCGTGTGCAGCAGTGGGCGTTGAACCCCGAGTACATGATGAAGATCGCGCCACTGGTGCAGGGCAGGGTAGAGACGTTCAGCCAGGTCGCACCCTTGGCCAATTTCTTCTTTGCCGGTGGTGTGAATCCCGATCCCAAGCTGTTCGAGTCCAAGAAGCTTTCCGGTGACCAGGTGCGCCAGCTGATGCAGTTGATCCTGTGGAAGCTTGAAAGCCTGCGTCAGTGGGAGAAGGATGCGATCACGGCCACGATCCAGGCGGTGGTGGAATCCCTTGAGCTGAAACTGCGCGATGCCATGCCGCTGATGTTTGCCGCGATCACCGGGCAAGCCAGTTCGGTGTCTGTGCTTGATGCGATGGAAATCCTCGGTCCGGACCTGACCCGTTTCCGTCTGCGCCAAGCCCTTGATTTGCTTGGTGGTGTGTCGAAGAAAGAAAACAAGGAATGGGAAAAGCTGCTGGGCGCTATCGCTTAAGCAGGCCGTTGCAGCGACGAAACCCCGGTTTTCCGGGGTTTCGTCGGTAAGTGATTGTTATCCCGGCAAAAAATTTTGGAAATTGTTGAAAATAAATTTGACACGTTTCCAAACCGCCATTAAGATTCGCCCCGTCCTCACCGATGAGGGGCTATAGCTCAGCTGGGAGAGCGCTTGCATGGCATGCAAGAGGTCAACGGTTCGATCCCGTTTAGCTCCACCAATTTACAGGTTCAAGGTTCCGGCCACACCGTCCTTGAATTGATCAGGTCTCAGCTCTGATCAGATGTACAGAAGGTTTTGTCCCCTTCGTCTAGTGGCCTAGGACACCGCCCTTTCACGGCGGTAACAGGGGTTCGAGTCCCCTAGGGGACGCCAGTTTCAACAAGCAGCTCGAAAGGTCTGCTGCGTCGCGAGACGAAAAATCCGGGGCTATAGCTCAGCTGGGAGAGCGCTTGCATGGCATGCAAGAGGTCAACGGTTCGATCCCGTTTAGCTCCACCAATTTTACAGGTTCAAGGTTCCGGCCACACCGTCCTTGAATCGATCAGTTCTCAGCGCTGATCAGTTGTATAGAAGGTTTGTGTCCCCTTCGTCTAGTGGCCTAGGACACCGCCCTTTCACGGCGGTAACAGGGGTTCGAGTCCCCTAGGGGACGCCACGATTACCCGCTCTGCGGGATTTTTAAGGGTCATTCAATTATTGAATGGCCCTTTTGTTTGTCTGGCGTTTGGCCATTTCCCTGATTGATTCCATTTTTTTGTTCTGACCGGCGGTCGTGCCTTTCGCTTGCGCAATATTATTGTGGTAATAATATCCAACCCATGAAAGTCGGAGGCCTCGATGAGCGATAAAAAAGCGCAAACCCGCGAACGAATTTTGCAGGCTGCCAGCGCTGCATTGATCCAGCGCGGCCCCGCCGAGCCGAGTGTGGGCGAGGTCATGGGGGCCGCAGGGCTGACCGTCGGTGGTTTCTACGCGCACTTTGAAAGCAAGGACGCGTTGATGCTGGAGGCTTTCAGCCAGTTGCTGGCGCAGCGTCGCGCCTCTATCGACGATCTGGACACCCAGCTCACCGGCGAAGAACGTCGGGCGTTGGTGGCGGCTTTCTATCTGTCGCGCAAACATCGAGATTCCACCTCCCAGGCCTGCCCCTTGCCAGCCACGGTTGGCGAGATGGGCCGCTTGCCCGACGCCTTTCGCGAGGTCTTGGGCGAGCATGTGGAGCTGATGATTGCGCAATTGGCCGACAGCCCGGAAGACATCGACAAAGCGCTGGCGGACCTGGCCTTGATGGTGGGGGGGCTGACACTGGCCCGTGCACTTGGGCCGGGCGAATTGTCGGATCGCGTGATACGTGCGGCCAAATCGGCGGTACGCTGAAGACGGGTCTTATCTTGCTGATACACTGCCCCGCCGACATCAATCGACTGGAGCAAGGCATGGGCTGGGATTTGGCAACGCCGTTTATCATTGATCTGCAGGTCGCGCCTGAAGACATCGACGGCCTGGGGCACGCCAACAACGCGGTGTACGTGTCCTGGCTGGAGCGTTGCGCCTGGCGCCACTCCCAGCGCCTGGGGCTGGACCTCACCGAATACCGTCGCCTGGACCGTGCCATGGCGGTTGTGCGCCATGAGATCGACTACCTGGCGGCCGGTTATGAAGGCGATGAGTTGCAACTGGCCACCTGGATCGTCGACTGGGACCAGCGCCTGAAAATGACCCGTCGATTCCAGCTTGTACGCCCTCGCGACGGCGCGACGCTGCTGCGCGCGCAAACCACCTTTGTGTGCATCGAGCTGTCCAGCGGCAAACCCAAGCGCATGCCCGCCGAGTTTATCGAAGGTTACGGTCCCGCCCTGACAGGGGGTTAACGGTTGTCGCAGGAAACCCAGTAAACTGCGCCACGATTTTTGTTGAGTGTTTTCCATGCAAATTGCTTTGGCGCCCATGGAGGGGTTGGTCGACAACATCCTGCGGGACGTGCTGACCCACGTGGGCGGTATCGATTGGTGCGTGACCGAGTTCATTCGCGTCAACGACCGCCTGCTCACCCCGGCCTATTTCCACAAGCTCGCTCCGGAACTGCTGCACGGTGCCCACACCGCAGCGGGTGTGCCTTTGCGCGTGCAATTGCTCGGCTCCGACCCGGTGTGCCTGGCCGAAAATGCCGCCCTGGCCTGCGAGTTGGGCTCTGAGGTGATTGACCTCAACTTTGGTTGCCCGGCCAAGACCGTCAACAAATCCCGGGGTGGCGCGGTGCTGCTCAAGGAGCCGGAGTTGCTCAATCAGATCGTCGAGCACGTGCGTCGCGCGGTACCTGCCCATATTCCCGTGACTGCCAAGATGCGCCTGGGCTTCGATAGCCCGGATGGCGCGCTGGTATGCGCCACTGCGCTGGCCGAGGGCGGCGCTGCGCATATCGTCGTGCATGCACGCACCAAGGCTGATGGCTACAAGCCGCCAGCCCATTGGGAGTGGATCCCGCGGGTTCAGGACGTGGTCAAGGTGCCGGTATTTGCCAATGGTGATATCTGGAGCGTCGAGGATTGGCGGCGTTGCCGTGAAATCAGTGGCGCCGAAGACATCATGCTGGGCCGTGGCCTGGTGGCGCGTCCTGACCTGGCGCGGCAGATCGTGGCGGCAAAGGCCGGTGAGGAAGTGGTCGAGATGACCTGGGCGCAGATGCAGCCGATGCTTCAGGAGTTCTGGCGCCAATCGGTGGCGCAACTGACTGAAAAGCAGGCCCCCGGCCGCTTGAAGCAATGGCTGGCAATGTTGACGCGCAACTACCCGCAGGCGGTGGAGCTGTTCACGGCCCTGCGCCGCGAAACCGACCTGCAATGCGTCAGCCGTCTGCTGGGCATGCAGCATCCGGCCCCGCTTGACCCTATTCCAGCAACCGCCTGAACCCCTCTATCGGCAGCGGACGGCTGTGCAGATAACCCTGGAATAAATGGCAGCCCAGCTTTTGCAGGAACGCCAGTTGTTCCGGGGTTTCCACGCCTTCGGCGATCACTTCCAGATTCAAACTGCTCGCCATGGCCACGATAGCGCGGATGATTTCTGCATCATTGGGGTCGTGAGTGGCATCACGCACGAACGACTGATCGATTTTCAACGCATCCACCGGCAGGCGCTTGAGGTAGGTCAGGGATGAGTAGCCGGTGCCGAAGTCATCCATTGCGAAGCTCACCCCAAGTCGTTTCAGGCGACGCATTTTCGCCACGGTATCGTCCAGATTCTGGATCACGATGCCTTCGGTAATCTCCAGTTTCAGCAGGCTGGAGGGCAGTTGATGTTGTTTGAGGCAGTGTTCTACCCGTTCCACAAAATCATTCTGGCGAAACTGCCGCGGGCTGATATTCACGCACAGGCTGAAAGTGAGCGGGTCCACCAGACCGTCGGCAATCAGCTGGGCAAACGCGCCACAGGCTTCATCGAGAATCCAGGTGCCAACTTCCAGAATCAGGCCGCTGTCTTCCAATACCTTGATAAATTCCGTCGGCGACTGCGCGCCCAACTGCGGATGATGCCAGCGGACCAAGGCTTCGGCCCCGATAATCCGGTTGCCGCGTGCATCCACCTGGGGTTGGTAATGCACGCTGAACTCGCCGCGTGACAGGGCCAGGCGCAGGTCGGTCTCCATGCGCAGGCGCTCACTGGCGGTTTTTTGCATGCTGTTGTGGAACATCTGCGTGGTATTGCGCCCTGAATCCTTGGCGCGATACAGGGCGATGTCGGCACGCTTGAGCAAATCGGCTGGCGTGGTGCCGTGGTCGGGAATCAGCGCCACGCCGATGCTGGGCGTAACCTGCAAGCGATGGCCGTCAAGGAACATCGGCTCCGACAGCAACTCGCGCAATGTATCGGCCAGGATTTGCACCTGGTCGCTGACTTCCTGGCGCTTACCCTCAAGACCGCTGAGCAGTACCACAAACTCATCGCCACCCAGGCGTGCCACGGTGTCCTCCATGCGCACGCTGGCTTCCAGGCGTGCGGTGACGATTTTCAACACGGTATCGCCCACCGGGTGGCCGAGGGAGTCGTTGATGTGCTTGAAGTGGTCAAGGTCAAGAAACAGCAGGGCGCCGCGCAGGTTGTGGCGTTTGAGCAGGGCGATCTGCTGGCTCAGACGGTCCATCAGCAGCGCACGATTGGGCAGGTTGGTGAGCGGGTCGTGATAGGCCAGGTGACGGATCTGCGCCTGGGCGTTTTTCAACAGGCTCACGTCCCGCGCGGTCAGCAGCAGGCAGGGGGTTTCATTCAGGGTGATCGGCTCGACCGAAACCTCCACCGCCAGCACCTCGCCCCGTTTGTTGTGCCAGAGCATTTCCAGGTGGTGGATGCGGCCCTTGAGCTGCAATTCGGCCAGCAATGCCGCGCGCTGGTTTTCATCAGCCCAGATGCCGATCTGATACAGGGTCAGGCCGATGGCCTCTTCGGTGCGATAACCGGTCAGGCGGCAAAAGCCTTCATTGACCTCCACATAACGACCGGTGTCGCGCTCGGTGATGGAAATTGCGTCGGGGCTGGAATGGAACGCTTTGGCGAACTTCTCTTCACTGGCCTTGAGGGCGGCTTCCGAGCGTTGCTGCTGAGTGATATCGCGCAGGGTGGTGACGATGCAGGGCTGGTCGCTGACCTTGATCAAGCGGCTGGAGATTACGCACGTCAGGCTTTGGCCTTCCTTGTTATGCACCGTGATGGCCACATTGCTCAGGGCCTGCTCGCGAATCACCTGCTCGATGCGTTGCAGACGCTTGCTGGAGTCGTCCCACAGGCCGATTTGTTCGGCGCTTTTGTCCAGTACTTCGGCGGCCGTCCAGCCGAAGGTCTGGGTAAACGCCGGGTTGATCTCGATAAAGGCACCGCTTTGAAGGCAGGTCACGCAGATCGGGTCGGGGCTGGCCTGGAACAGGCTGGCAAACTTTTCCTCGGAGGCGGTGAGGCGTTGCTCGCGTTCGACCTGATCGGTGATATCCAGCAAGGTGCCGGCCATGCGCAGGGGCTTGCCGGTTTCGTCGCGGTACAGGCGCGCACGGCTTTCCAGGTAACGTGGGCTGCCGTCCTCCAACTGCACGCGGTAGGTCAATTGGTAATTGCCGTCCGGGCCTTCACGCAAGCTGCGGTAAGCGTTGCGCATGCCCTCGCGGTCCTGGTCGGATATGCCTTCGAAAAACGCATCGAAGGATTCATGAAAAGGCGCGGGTTCGAGCCCGTGCAGTTGGGCGGCCCGGGCCGAGCCGTAGAGCATGCCGCTGGGGATGTGCCAGTCCCAGGTGCCCAGTTGCGCGGAATCCAGGGCCAGGTCCAGGCGCTCCTGGCTGTCCTTGAGCGCTTGTTCGGCGTTTTTACGCTCTGTGGTGTCCAGGAACGTGCTGATCAGGTAAGCCTCGCCGTCCAGTTCTACCTTTTGAGCACTGAGCGTACCGTCGTGGATCTGGCCGTTGCTGGCGCAGAACTGCACCTCCATGGTGATGGGTTCGCCTTTGCGCTGGGTGGCCTTGACCAGCAGCGTACGCTGTTCCGGATGGCGCCACAGGCCCAGTTCCAGGGTGGTACGGCCAATGACATCGGCCACCGGCCAGCCGAACAGCATTTCAAAATACTGGTTGGCTTCGCTGATCAACCCGTCGGCCTGGCGCGTCAGCAGCACCATGTTCGGGCACAAGTGGAACAGCGTGGCGAAGCGCTTTTCAGAGTGGCTGAGGGCGTGCTCGCGATCGCGCTGATGGGTGATCTCGCGGATTACCCCGATCATGCGACGCCGTCCGGCTTTTTCCGGCGCCAGGCTGCCGCTGATTTCCAGCCAGTGCAGGCTGCCGTCGGGCCACTGGATGCGGTGGTGCATGGCGCGTTCGAACGGCTCTCCGGCCAGGACCGCGTGAAAACCGCGCAACACCCGCGCGCTGTCCTGCGGGGCCAGCAGGTCGAGATAATCGAGGTCCTTGGGCAAAGGTTGGTGAGGGTCAAAGCCGAATAGCGCTTGAGTCCCCCGTGACCAACTGATTCTTCCCGTGTCGATTTCCCAGCACCAGGCCCCCAGCCGGGCGGCATTGAGGGCTGCCAGCAATTGCGGGGCACTGTCCCAGCTTTGTTCCGCCGCTTGGGGGTCCAGGGCGTAGATGCGGGGCAGGGGCGGTACGGGGTCGCCGGGGTTGCGCATTGTCAATGGGCCTTGGCTCGTTGAGAAGACAGCGCGGTTTTCCTTGAAACCCGAGGCCGCACAGTGTCATGCCGGTAACCCTGGCAGATCGACTTGTGCATCCAGCAGGCTCATGAAAGCCCGCGCAGCGTTCGATAGCGTCCTTTCTGTATGCACGATATAGCCTAGCTGGCGACTGAGCTGTATGCCCGGCAAAGCGATACTTGCCACCTGTTCATCGAGCATGGTGCGCGGTAAAACGCTCCAGGCCAGGCCGATGGACACCATCATCTTGATGGTTTCCAGGTAGTTAGTGCTCATCGCGATATTCGGCGCAAGCCCCTGGGCCTCGAACAGGCGGCTGACAATATGGTGCGTAAAGGTGTTGCCGCCGGGAAACACGGCCGGATGCCCGGCGATATCGGCCAGGCTGACGGATCCGTTGCTGATCAGGCTGTGTTCCGGCGCCACCACAAAATCCAGCGGGTCGTCCCACACCCGGGTAGCACATACCAGGTTGTGGGGCTCAGGCGCCAGGGTGATTACCGCGACTTCCGCACGGCCATGGAGGATTTCTTCGTAGGCCACTTCTGAATCCAGAAACTGAATATCCAGTGCCACGTTTGGGTACTGCCGCGTGAAGGTGCGCAGGATCGGTGGCAGGCGATGCAGGCCGATATGGTGGCTGGTGGCCAGAGTGAGGCGCCCGCTGACTTCGCCGGTGAGGTTGGTCAGGGCGCGGCGGGTATCGTCCAGCACGTTGAGGATTTGATAGGCGCGCGGCAGCAAGGCCCGGCCGGCTTCGGTCAAGCCGACTTCACGGCCCAAACGATCGAACAAGCGCACCTTCAATTGCTGCTCCAGACCAGCGATGCGTTTGCTGATGGCGGGCTGGGTCAGGTGCAGGCGTTCGCCGGCACCCGAGAAGCTGCCAGTCTCGGCGATGGCGATAAAGGCATTAAGGTTGGCCAGGTCCATGGTGCTATTCCAGTTGGTAATCCAAAGCATAAAAAATATGAATTTGAGTTATTTAATGTAGCGCCATACCATCAGCCTCACAAGCCAAAGGGTTATTGAAAAGCCCGGCGCATAGAAACACCGCTGATGAGGACCGACTGATGGCCGGCAAAACGCTTTACGACAAACTTTGGGATTCCCATGAAGTGAAACGTCGCGATGATGGATCGTCGCTGATCTACATCGACCGTCACATCATCCATGAAGTGACCTCGCCCCAAGCGTTCGAAGGCCTGCGACTGGCCGGGCGCAAGCCTTGGCGCGTCGATTCCATCATCGCCACGCCGGACCACAACGTGCCGACCACCCCTGAGCGCAAGGGCGGTATTGAAGCCATTGCCGATCAGGTCTCGCGTTTGCAGGTGCAGACCCTCGACGACTATTGCGACGAATATGGCATCACCGAATTCAAAATGAATGACGTGCGCCAAGGCATCGTCCACGTGATCGGCCCGGAGCAGGGTGCGACCTTGCCGGGCATGACCGTGGTCTGCGGTGACTCCCACACCTCTACCCACGGTGCGTTCGGCGCCCTGGCCCATGGCATCGGCACCTCCGAGGTGGAACATGTGTTCGCCACCCAGTGCCTGGTCGCCAAGAAAATGAAGAACATGCTGGTGCGCGTCGAAGGCCAATTGCCGTTTGGCGTAACCGCCAAGGACATCGTGCTCGCCGTGATCGGCAAGATCGGCACCGCCGGCGGTAACGGCCATGCCATCGAGTTCGCCGGCAGTGCAATCCGTGACCTGTCCATTGAAGGCCGCATGACCATTTGCAACATGTCCATCGAAGCCGGTGCCCGTGTGGGCATGGTGGCGGCGGACGAAAAAACCGTCGAATACGTCAAGGGCCGCCCCTTCGCGCCGCAAGGTGCCGATTGGGACGCCGCCGTCGAAGCCTGGAAAGATCTGGTGTCCGACGCCGATGCGGTGTTCGACACCGTGGTTGAACTCGACGCTGCACAGATCAAGCCGCAAGTCAGCTGGGGCACTTCGCCGGAAATGGTCTTGGCCGTTGACCAGAACGTACCGGACCCGGCCAAAGAAGCCGACCTGGTCAAGCGCGGCTCCATCGAGCGCGCCTTGAAGTACATGGGCTTGAAAGCCAACCAGGCGATCACCGACATCCAGTTGGATCGTGTGTTTATCGGCTCCTGCACCAACTCGCGGATCGAAGACCTGCGCGCCGCGGCGGTGATCGCCAAGGGCCGCAAGGTGGCCTCGACCATCAAGCAAGCCATTGTGGTGCCAGGTTCGGGCCTGGTGAAGGCGCAAGCCGAAGCTGAAGGCCTGGACAAGATCTTCCTCGAAGCCGGTTTTGAGTGGCGTGAACCGGGCTGTTCGATGTGCCTGGCGATGAACCCGGACCGCCTGGAGTCGGGCGAGCATTGCGCGTCCACCTCCAACCGTAACTTCGAAGGGCGTCAGGGCGCCGGTGGCCGCACCCACCTTGTCAGCCCGGCCATGGCCGCCGCCGCTGCCGTCAACGGTCGTTTCATCGACGTTCGCGAATTGATCTGAAGGAAAATCCGATGAGAGCTTTTACCCAACACACAGGTCTTGTAGCGCCGTTGGACCGTGCCAACGTGGACACCGACCAGATCATCCCCAAGCAGTTCTTGAAGTCGATCAAGCGCACCGGTTTTGGCCCCAACCTGTTCGATGAGTGGCGCTACCTGGACGTGGGCTACGCCTATCAAGACAACTCCAAGCGCCCGCTGAACAAGGACTTTGTGCTCAACGCCGAGCGTTATCAAGGCGCCAGTGTGTTGCTGGCCCGGGAAAACTTCGGTTGCGGCTCCAGCCGTGAACACGCGCCGTGGGCCCTGGAAGAGTACGGCTTTCGCAGCATCATCGCGCCCAGCTATGCCGACATCTTCTTTAACAACAGCTTCAAGAACGGCCTGTTACCGATCATCTTGAGCGATGCCGAAGTGGACGAGCTGTTCCAGCAAGTGCAAGCCAATGTGGGCTACCAACTGACGGTGGACCTGGCCGCGCAGACCGTGACCCGACCGGATGGCAAGGTGTACCACTTTGAAGTGGATGCCTTCCGTAAGCACTGCTTGATCAACGGCCTGGACGACATCGGCCTGACCTTGCAGGACGGTGATGCGATTGCCGCGTTTGAAACCAGGCACCGGGCGAGCCAGCCCTGGCTGTTTCGCGATGCCTGATTTGCGGTAACCGTGCGGGCCCCATCGCGGGCAAGCCCGCTCCCACAGGGATCGAGGTTCGCCTGAGCACCTCGGTCAACGGTGGGAGCTGGCTTGCCTGCGATAGCGCCAGTGCAACCACCACAAACCCCAAGGAAAGCCACCATGACCACCACCGCCCACACCCAAGTCGTGCAAAAACAATTCGGCGAGCAAGCCTCGGCCTACCTGAGCAGTGCCGTGCACGCCCAGGGCACCGAATTCGCGCTGCTACAGGCCGAACTGGCCGGGCAGGGCGCTGCACGCCTGCTGGACCTGGGCTGCGGCGCCGGTCATGTCAGCTTCCAGGTGGCGCCTCTGGTCAAAGAGGTGGTGGCCTATGACTTGTCCCAGCCTATGCTCGACGTGGTCACCGCCGCCGCGAAAGATCGTGGCCTGAACAATATCCGCACCGTCCAGGGCGCCGCCGAGCGCCTGCCGTTCGCCGATGGCGAGTTCGACTTCGTGTTCAGCCGTTATTCGGCCCACCACTGGAGCGACCTGGGCCTGGCCCTGCGTGAAGTGCGCCGCGTGCTCAAGCCCGGCGGGGTCGCTGCGTTTGTGGATGTCTTGTCACCGGGCAGCCCATTGCTGGACACTTACCTGCAAACCGTCGAAGTGCTGCGCGACACCAGCCATGTGCGTGATTACTCCGGCGCCGAGTGGATGCAGCAACTCAGCGAGTCGGGCCTGCATGTGCGTAACAGCCTGCGTCAGCGCCTGCGCCTGGAATACACCTCGTGGGTCGAGCGTATGCGCACGCCGCAGGTACTGCGTGCAGCAATCCTTGAGCTGCAAAAGGCGATGGGCCAGGAAGTGCGCGATTATTACCAAATTCAGGCCGACGGCACCTTCAGCACCGATGTGCTGGTGGTCTTCGCCGAACGCTGATTGATTTTTCCCGACCTGCCCACGGGCGGGTCGCTTGATGAAATGAGGAACCCATGAGCAAGCAGATTCTGATTCTCCCTGGCGACGGTATTGGTCCGGAAATCATGGCCGAAGCGGTCAAGGTCCTTGAGCTTGCCAACAGCAAGTACAGCCTGGGCTTCGAACTGAGCCACGACGTGATCGGCGGCGCCGCCATCGACAAGTACGGCGTGCCGCTGGCCGACGAAACCCTGGACCGTGCCCGCGCCGCCGATGCGGTGTTGCTCGGCGCGGTGGGTGGCCCGAAGTGGGACAAGATCGAGCGTGACATCCGCCCTGAGCGCGGCCTGCTGAAAATTCGTGCGCAACTGGGCCTGTTCGGCAACCTGCGTCCGGCCATCCTCTACCCGCAACTGGCTGACGCGTCGAGCCTCAAGCCGGAAGTGGTGGCAGGCCTGGATATCCTCATCGTGCGTGAGCTGACCGGCGGTATCTACTTCGGCTCGCCACGGGGCGTGCGCGAGTTGGAAAATGGTGAGCGTCAGGCCTATGACACGCTGCCATACAGCGAGAGCGAAATCCGCCGTATCGCCCGTGTCGGTTTCGACATGGCGCGCGTGCGCGGCAAAAAAGTCTGCTCGGTGGACAAGGCCAACGTGCTGGCTTCCAGCCAACTGTGGCGCGAAATCGTCGAAGAAGTGGCCAAGGACTACCCGGACGTCGAACTGAGCCATATGTACGTCGACAACGCCGCCATGCAGCTGGTGCGTGCGCCCAAGCAGTTCGACGTGATCGTCACGGATAACCTGTTCGGCGACATTCTGTCCGACCAGGCGTCGATGCTCACCGGTTCCATCGGCATGTTGCCTTCGGCGTCCCTGGACACCAATAACAAAGGCATGTACGAGCCGTGCCACGGTTCGGCGCCAGACATCGCGGGGCAGGGCATTGCCAACCCGCTGGCGACGATTTTGTCGGTGTCGATGATGCTGCGTTACAGCTTCAACCTGAGTGATGCGGCAGACGCGATCGAGAAAGCCGTCAGCCTCGTACTGGATCAGGGCCTGCGTACCGGTGACATCTGGTCCCAGGGCTGCACCAAGGTCGGAACGCAAGAAATGGGCGACGCAGTAGTCGCCGCGCTGCGGAATCTGTAATCTCTCGGGCCCACTTGCAGTTGTTGCTGCAAGGCGGCCCACTTTTTAACAAGGTGTAGTTGCGATGAAACGTGTAGGTCTGATCGGTTGGCGCGGTATGGTCGGTTCCGTGCTCATGCAGCGGATGCTGGAAGAGCAGGATTTCGATCTTATTGAGCCGGTGTTTTTCACCACTTCGAACGTAGGTGGCCAAGGGCCGTCCGTGGGCAAGGATATTGCCCCGCTCAAGGACGCCTACAGCATTGAAGAGTTGAAGACCCTCGACGTGATCCTGACGTGCCAGGGTGGCGACTACACCAGCGAAGTCTTCCCCAAGCTGCGCGAAGCCGGCTGGCAGGGTTACTGGATCGACGCTGCTTCCAGCCTGCGCATGCAGGATGACGCGGTGATCATCCTTGACCCGGTCAACCGCAAGGTCATCGACCAGCAACTGGATGCCGGCACCAAGAACTACGTGGGCGGCAACTGCACCGTCAGCCTGATGCTGATGGGCCTGGGTGGCCTGTTCGAAGCTGGCCTGGTCGAGTGGATGAGCGCCATGACCTATCAGGCGGCCTCCGGCGCCGGTGCGCAGAACATGCGCGAGCTGATCAAGCAGATGGGCGCGACCCATGCCGCTGTCGCCGATCAACTGGCTGACCCGGCCAGCGCGATTCTCGACATCGACCGTCGTGTGGCCGAAGCCATGCGCAGCGAGGCCTACCCGACCGAGAACTTCGGCGTGCCATTGGCCGGTAGCCTGATCCCGTGGATCGACAAGGAACTGCCCAACGGTCAGAGCCGCGAGGAGTGGAAGGCACAGGCCGAGACCAACAAGATCCTCGGTCGCTTCAAGAACCCGATCCCGGTAGACGGCATCTGCGTGCGCATTGGCGCCATGCGTTGCCACAGCCAGGCGTTGACCATCAAGCTGAACAAAGACGTGCCGATCGCCGATATCGAAGGCTTGATCAGCCAGCACAACCCATGGGTCAAGCTGGTGCCGAACAACCGCGATATCAGCATGCAGGAGCTGAGCCCAACCAAGGTCACCGGCACCTTGAATGTACCGGTGGGGCGTCTGCGTAAGCTGAACATGGGCAGCCAGTTCCTCGGTGCGTTTACCGTGGGCGACCAGTTGCTGTGGGGCGCGGCTGAGCCGTTGCGTCGCATGTTGCGGATTTTGCTGGAGCGTTGATCGCATAAGGCAATAAGAGAAACCCGCGTTCTGGTGACAGGCGCGGGTTTTTTGTTGGTCTTCCGGGCCTTATCGGGGGCAAGCCTCCTCCCACATGTTGATAGGTGAACGCATTCAAGTGTGGGAGGGGGCTTGCCCCCGATGGCGGCCTAAGAACCGACCAGGATGCTGGATCAGACCGAGTACATATCCATTCCTGCGGTAACGGCCACTTAGGGTTCCGCTTTTACAGCGGGTCACTTTCGAAAAGCGCGAAAGTAACCAAAGCGCTCTTGCCCCACCACTCGGCACCTCGCTTAGGCTCGGTGTGCCCGTAATCCGCCATGGATTTGGGGGGCCGCCGCCACGCGCCATCCATGGCGCGGGGCGGCTAAACCGGCATCCCTGCCGGTTTACCCCCCAAATCCCTGGCGAATTCCGGCCAGCGTGGTTTAACGGGGCGCCTGAGATCAAGATCAAAAGCAGATCAAAAGCAGAGCAAGAGCGGCTCGCTTCGCATCGTGGTTACGGTTGGCAGTGGCTACAAAAGTTGTGTAGATACCCATGCCCCGATAGGGCCATCAGCCACACCACATAGCCCAGGTTAATTGCCTCACCCCCAGCCACCCGGTAAAGTGCCGCTCCCCCCGCAATGCCCGAGGCAGTTCCCATGACCCAGACCTTTGAAATCGCCGTGATCGGCGCCACCGGCACCGTCGGTGAAACCCTGGTGCAGATCCTCGAAGAGCTGGATTTTCCGGTGGGCACCCTGTATTTGCTGGCGGGCAGCAACTCGGCAGGGGCTTCGGTGCCGTTTCGTGGCAAGAACGTGCGGGTCAAAGAGGTCGACGAGTTTGATTTCAGCAAGGCGCAGTTGGCGTTCTTCGCCGCCGGCCCGGCGGTGACCCTCAGTTTCGCCCCGCGCGCTACAGCCGCTGGTTGTTCGGTGATCGACTTGTCCGGTGCATTGCCCGCCGAACAGGCGCCGCCAGTGGTGCCGCAGGCCAACGCCCAGGTGTTGAGCGGTTTGAAAAAGCCGTTCCAGCTCGGCAGCCCAAGCCCGTCTGCCACCTACCTGGCGGTAGTCCTCGCGCCGTTGCGGGGTTTGGTGGATATCCAGCGCGTGAACGTCACCGCCAACCTGGCGGTCTCTGCCCAGGGTCGGGAGGCTGTCAGCGAGTTGGCGCGCCAGACCGCTGAGCTGTTGAACGTGCGCCCCCTGGAACCTAAATTCTTCGACCGGCAAATGGCCTTCAACCTGCTGGCTCAAGTCGGTACGCCAGACGCCCAAGGTCATACAGCCCTGGAGAAACGCCTCGTACACGAACTGCGTGCGGTGCTGGAAACACCTTTGCTGAAGATTTCCGCAACCTGCGTTCAAGCCCCGGTGTTTTTCGGCGATAGCCTGACAGTGTCGCTGCAATTGGCCGCGCCGGTCGATCTGGCCGCAGTAAACCGTGCACTCGATGCTGCGCCGGGTATCGAGCTGGTTGAGGAGGGCGATTACCCAACGGCTGTAGGCGATGCGGTCGGCCAGGATGTGGTTTACGTAGGACGCGTACGTGCAGGTGTCGACGACCCTGCGGAACTAAATCTGTGGTTGACGTCAGATAACGTACGCAAGGGCTCGGCCCTGAACGCTGTGGAACTGGCGCAGTTGTTGATAAAAGGCCTTGTGTAAAAGATACTTGGCGGCAATTTGTAGATTGATTCTAGCCAGGCGCTATGCTTGGTCCCAAGTGAAACACAAGCGCGTCGGTGACCTATCGGCTCGCCATGCCTTATGGCAGCGGTTACCAACCTTCTCGCAGGGCGGGGAGCGTTCAAACAAAGGATGAGGCTATGGTTCAAGTTCGCAAACTGGTGTTAGCAATAGCGGCCGCCTCGGCGCTGTCCTCCGGTATGGCGCAGGCGCTGCAACTTGGGGAGATGACCCTCAAGTCGAAGTTGAACCAGCCGCTGTCGGTGGAAATCGAATTGCGTGATGTGGGCGGCCTCACGGCGGCCGAGATCACGCCGAGCCTGGCTTCTGCCCAGGCTTTTGTGGATGCGGGCGTTGACCGCCAGGCGTTTCTCGATGACCTGACGTTCACCCCGGTGATCAACCCCGAAGGTCGCAGCGTGGTGCGCGTGACCTCCAGCAAGCCGCTGCCCGATTCCTATGTGCGCTTCCTGCTGCAGGTGCAATGGCCCAATGGCCGTTTGATGCGTGACTACAGCGTACTGCTCGACCCGGCCAAGTTCGACCAGCCGGCACCGACTGCCAGCGCGCCTGTCAGCACCGCGCCTGCCGCCAGCACGGCTGCTCAGCACACCACCACGTCCCGCGACACCTTATGGGAAATTGCCGCGAAGAATCGTAACGGCGCTTCGGTCCAGCAGACGATGCTGGCGATCCAGGCGCTCAACCCTGACGCCTTTGTCGATGGCAATATCAACCGCTTGAAAACCGGCCAGGTCCTGCGCCTGCCGGATACCACGCAAAGTACCGCGCTGGCGCAGCCTCAAGCGATCGCCGAAGTGAGCGCGCAGAACGCCGCCTGGCGTCAGGGGCGTCGTACTCCCAAGAGCCAAGTGGCCGGCAAGGCGCAGTTGGACGCGACCAAGCGCACCCAGGCCGGCAATGCACCGTCGAGCACTCAGACCAAGGACAACTTGAGCCTGGTGTCGGCCGAGGCCGCCAAAAAAGGCGTGAACGGCAAGGCCGGCGATAACCGTGCGTTGAGCGACAAGCTGGCGATGACCCAGGAAGAACTGGACACCACCCGCCGCGATAACGAAGAACTGAAAAGTCGCGCCGCCGACTTGCAGAGCCAGTTGGACAAGTTGCAAAAGCTGATTCAGCTGAAGAATGACCAATTGGCGCGCTTGCAGGCGGAGAAAGGTGAGCCGGCTACGGCGGCAATCCCCGCGCAGCTGCCGGGTGAGCCCGCAGCAGAGCCTGCGCAGCCCGTTGCAGCCCCGGCGCCCGTCGCTGAGCCGCCCAAGCCGGTCGCCGCACCTGCTACCACCGAAGGCAAGTTCAATGACTTGCTGACCAACCCTATTATCCTCGGCATCATTGGCGGGGCAGGCATCCTGGTGGTGCTGCTGCTTCTGTTGCTGTGGGCGCGTCATCGTAATGCCCGTCGCGAAGAGGAAAAGCATCTGCGCATGGCGCGGGCGTTGGCCGAAGAGCCTGAGTTCGCGTCCAATATTGACCAGGACCTGCCGCCCGACAGCTTCGAAGGCCTTGAAGTGCCGCCGCCGAGCGTCAAGCTGGCAGCCGCACCAGCGCCAGCCCCGGTGGTTGAGCCGGTTGTCGTGCCGACTGTCGCCTCCGTACTCGCGCCGCTGGCCGTTGCCGTTGCTCAGGAGAACTCCAGCGATGCGCTGGCCCAGGCTCAGTCCCATATCGACCGTGGTCACCTGAACCAGGCGGCTGACGTGCTTGAGCAAGCGATCAAGCATGAGCCCAAGCGCAGCGACCTGCGTTTGAAGTTGATGGAAGTCTACGGCTTGCAGAACGACAAGGACGGCTTCGTCACCCAGGAGCGCCAATTGGTCGCCAACGGTGAGAACCATGCCCAGGTCGAGCAGCTCAAGAGCCGCTTCCCGGCCATGGCCGTGCTGGCGGCGGGCGTCAGCGCCGCGGTGGCGGCTGCGGCCCTGGATGCGCAATACGTCAAGGACTTGCTCGATGACAAGCCGGCCGCGCCTGAACCTGCGGACGCCTTCGACAACGATTTTGACCTTAGCCTGGACGAGCTGGAAGCTGCCTCGCCGGCCGAGATCGCGCAGGACCAGCAAACCTTTGAGGCGCTGCTGCAACAACAGACTGAAGCCAAGGCCGATGCGCAGGATCTTTCGGACTTTGACCTGGACCTGCAACTGGATCCGCCAGCGTCGAAATCCGATGACGATTTTCTTTCGGGCCTTGAAGAGCAGATGAAGGACGTGCCGCCCGTCGAGCCGCCCACCCTGACGCCGGCCGCGCTGGACGAATTCGAGTTGCCGGAAGACTTTGACCTGTCCCTGGCTGATGAGCCGACGGCTCCGGCAGCCAAGCCCGATGCGTTTGCCTCGGAGCTCGATGACGTCAACGCCGAGTTGGATCGTTTGTCCCAGAGCCTGGAGCATCCGCCGATCGAGCCGAGCTTCACGGCTGAGGATGCAGCGCTGGGCGGTGATGACGAGCCGGATTTCGATTTCCTCTCCGGCACCGATGAGGTCGCCACCAAGCTCGACCTGGCCCAGGCTTACATCGACATGGGTGATGCCGATGGTGCTAAAGACATCCTTAACGAAGTCTTGGTAGAAGGCAACGAAGGTCAGCGTGGCGAAGCCAAGGAAATGCTCGGTCGCATCTAAAGCCGGGCGTTGTAACAGTGTGGGAGGGGGCTTGCCCCCCCGATAGCCATGGGTATCTACACAACTTTTGTAGTCACTGCCCACGCTAACCACGATGCGAAGCGAGCCGCTCTTGCTCTTGATCTGCTTTTGATCTTAGGCGCCCCGTCAAACCACGCTGGCCGGAATTCGCCATGGATTTGGGGGGTAAACCGGCAGGGATGCCGGTTTAGCCGCCCCGCGCCATGGATGGCGCGTGGCGGCGGCCCCCCAAATCCATGGCGGATTACGGGCACACCGAGCCTAAGCGAGGTGCCGAGTGGTGGGGCAAGAGCCTTTTGGTTACTTTTGGGCTCTTTCAAAAGTGACCCGCTGTAAAAGCGGAACCCATAGCAGCCGTTACCCAAATAACGGATATGTACTCGATCAAAGTCCAGCATCCCGGTCGGCTCTCAGGCCGCCATCGGGGGCAAGCCCCCTCCCACAGGTCCGGCGTCGCCCCAACAAGTTGTGTAGATACCTATGCCCCGATAGCGGGAGCAAGTCGAATTGTCGCACCGCCCCTCCCGCATTTGTTTGGCATCGATCCATAACAAAACGCCCGTCAGGCATCCGGCGCCTTTATAATGCCCGCCTTTGCGCAACTCATCAGGCTCTCAGTTCTTGGCAAATATAGATAACGCAGCCGCCGAAATGGCGGCCGCCGGCTTTTACCGCATCGCCCTGGGCGTGGAATACAAAGGCTCGCGCTATCGCGGCTGGCAGCGTCAAGCCTCCGGTGTGCTGACGGTGCAGGAAACCCTGGAAAATGCCCTCTCCAAAGTGGCGGACTCGCCGGTGTCGCTGATGTGCGCCGGGCGTACCGACGCTGGCGTACACGCGTGTGGTCAGGTGGTGCACTTCGACACCCAGGCCGAGCGGTCGATGAAGGCGTGGGTGATGGGGGCGAATATCAATTTGCCGCACGACGTGAGTGTGAGCTGGGCCAAGGTCATGCCTGCGCATTTTCATGCGCGTTTCAAGGCCATCGCCCGGCGTTATCGCTATGTGATCTATAACGATCAGATCCGTCCGGCGCACCTGAACGAAGAAATCACCTGGAACCACCGCCCGCTGGACGCCGAGCGCATGGCCGAGGCCGCGCAGCATCTGGTGGGCGTGCATGACTTCAGCGCCTTCCGTGCCGGTCAGTGCCAAGCCAAGTCGCCGATCAAGGAAGTTCATCACCTGCGAGTCACCCGCCACGGCAAGATGATCGTGCTGGATATTCGCGCCGGGGCTTTCCTGCATCACATGGTGCGCAACATTGCGGGCGTGCTGATGACCATCGGCGCCGGCGAGCGCCCGGTGGAGTGGGCCAGGGAAGTGCTGGAAAGCCGTATTCGACGTACCGGCGGTGTCACGGCGCACCCGTTTGGCCTGTATTTGGTGGATGTGGAGTACCGCGACGAGTTCCAATTGCCGGAACGCTTTATCGGGCCGCACTTCCTCACAGGTTTCAGCGAACTTGGCGGCTGACGCCCGGAAAAGCATTTGTTAACATCCGGGACTTTCTCGGTCCAACCCTGAGGTTCCTACGACATGTCAGCCGTTCGCAGCAAGATTTGCGGGATTACCCGCATAGAAGACGCGCTGGCGGCAGTCGAGGCAGGGGCCGATGCCATCGGTCTGGTGTTTTATGCCAAAAGCCCGCGGGCGGTGAATGTGTTGCAGGCGCGGGCGATCATCGCCGCGCTGCCGCCGTTCGTGACCACCGTGGGACTGTTCGTCAACGCCAGCCGCTGCGAGCTCAATGAAACCCTCGATGCGGTGCCGCTGGACCTGTTGCAGTTTCACGGCGACGAAACCCCGGAAGAATGCGAAAGCTTCCAGCGCCCGTACATCAAGGCGTTGCGGGTCAAGGCGGGCGACGATATCGCTGCCGCGTGTGCAGCGTATGCCAATGCTCGCGGGATCCTGCTCGACACCTACGTCGAAGGCGTACCGGGTGGTACGGGTGAGGCGTTCGACTGGTCGCTGATTCCCGAGGGGCTGAGCAAGCCGATCATCCTGGCCGGTGGGCTCAACCCAGCGAATGTCGGGGCCGCCATCGAGCAGGTGCGGCCCTATGCCGTGGACGTCAGCGGTGGGGTAGAGCAGGGCAAGGGCATCAAGGATCACAGCAGGATTCGCGCGTTCATGCAGGCCGTGCGCAACAGCAGTGGCGGGATGTGACGGCTGGCAGTCTGCCGCCGTCCATAACTACCACTGTGTAAAACAGCCCGGCGCCGCCTGTAGGTGGCCCGGACATGAAGTGGCAACCCTGCGCTGGCAGGTTGTCTGGAAGGCTGAGGATACAGGCGGGAAATGGCAGGTCCAACGTCTGACCCCGTCCCGCAGGTATCATCGCCACATATGAATTTAGCTCAAGGGCATACGCGGGGCTGTGTTCAAGCCACCGGTACTGGAGAAAGAAAGCATGAGCAACTGGTTAGTAGACAAACTGATCCCTTCGATCATGCGTTCCGAGGTGAAGAAAAGCTCGGTTCCTGAAGGTCTGTGGCACAAGTGCCCGTCCTGCGATGCGGTGCTGTACCGCCCGGAGCTGGAAAAGACCCTGGATGTTTGCCCCAAGTGCAATCACCACATGCGTATCGGCGCACGTGCGCGCATTGACATCTTTCTGGATGCCGACGGCCGTAACGAACTGGGCGCTGACCTGGAGCCGGTCGACCGTCTCAAGTTCCGCGACAGCAAGAAGTACAAGGACCGTCTGGTCGGTGCGCAGAAGCAGACCGGCGAGAAGGACGCGCTGATCTCGGTCAGCGGCAAGCTGCTGGGTATGCCGGTGGTGGTCTCGGCCTTCGAGTTTTCCTTCATGGGCGGCTCCATGGGTGCCATCGTCGGTGAGCGCTTTGTGCGTGCTGCCAACTACGCCCTGGAAAACCGCTGCCCGATGATCTGCTTCGCCGCCTCCGGTGGTGCGCGTATGCAGGAAGCGCTGATTTCCCTGATGCAAATGGCCAAGACCTCGGCGGTACTGGCGCGTCTGCGCGAAGAAGGCATTCCGTTCATCTCCGTACTGACCGACCCGGTCTACGGCGGCGTATCCGCCAGCCTGGCGATGCTCGGTGATGTGATCGTCGGCGAGCCAAAAGCCCTGATCGGTTTTGCCGGCCCGCGCGTGATCGAGCAAACCGTGCGCGAGAAACTGCCGGAAGGCTTCCAGCGCAGCGAGTTCCAGCTGGAGCACGGTGCAATCGATTTGATCATTGCGCGTGGCGAACTGCGCCCACGTCTGGGCAGCCTGCTGGCGCAAATGATGGGCCTGCCGACGCCTGTGTACGTCGCGCCTAAAGTCGAGCCAATCGTCGTGCCGCCGGTGCCTGCAAACCTATGACCCAACGTACCCTGGGCGAATGGCTCGCCTACCTTGAGCAGTTGCATCCGTCCGCCATCGACATGGGCCTGGAGCGCTCGCAACAGGTAGCGGCCCGCCTCGGGTTGGGCCAGCCGGCACCGCGTGTGATCACGGTGACCGGCACCAACGGCAAGGGCTCTACCTGCGCCTTTGTCGCCGCGCTGTTGCAGGCCCAGGGCCTCAAAGTCGGCGTATACAGCTCGCCGCACCTGCTTCGCTACAACGAGCGGGTGCAGCTCAATGGCGTCGAAGCCACGGACGAGCAGTTGTGCGCAGCCTTCGCTGCCCTGGATGCCGGGCGTGGCGATACTTCCCTGACCTATTTCGAGATGGGCACCCTGGCGGCGTTCTGGCTGTTCGAGCGTGCGCAACTGGATGTGGTCGTGCTGGAGGTTGGCCTTGGCGGGCGTCTGGATACGGTCAACGTGGTGGATGCCGACCTGGCGCTGGTCACCAGCATTGGTGTTGATCACGCCGACTATCTGGGCAATACCCGCGAGTCTGTGGCCTATGAAAAGGCCGGGATCTTCCGCCAGAGCAGGCCTGCGCTGTGTGGCGACCTGGATCCGCCGCAACCTTTGCTGGACAAGGTGCGCGAGCTGGATTGCCCGTTCTACCTGCGCGGTCGTGAATTCAATCTCGACATCGGTGCAACCCATTGGCAATGGCGCGGGCGTGATGCCCGTGGCAAGGTGGTAGAGCTGCTTGATTTGCCGCTGCTGAACCTGCCGATGGAAAACGCTGCGCTCGCGCTGCAAGCCTATTTGCTGCTGGATCTGCCGTGGGATGCCGAGCAGATCGGCGCAACCCTGCGAGCGACGAAAGTGGTGGGGCGCCTGGATCGCCGGGTGCTGGACTGGCAAGGCAAGCGCCTGAACCTGTTGCTGGATGTGGGGCATAACCCCCATGCAGCTCACTATCTGGCTCAGCGCCTGGCGCGCACACCACCGGCCGGCCGCCGCCTGGCGGTGTTCGGGTTGCTGGCCGACAAGGATCTGGATGGCGTAGTAGCGCCGTTGCTTGGCAGCGTACAGTCGTGGGCCGTTGCGCCGCTGGATACGCCGCGCAGCCGGCCGGCGGTTGAGCTGCAAGCCGCCTTGCAGAACCTTGGCGCACCCGTGACGTCGTATGCAAGCATCACTGCCGCCCTTGAGGCGCAATGTGCGCTGGCTACGGCCGAAGACGAAATCCTGTTGTTCGGATCATTTTATTGTGTTGCCGAGGCGCTCGAATGGCTGGCCCGGCGCTCCACGGAGGAAGCTGCACATGGCATTACTGGATAGCGCATACAAGCAGCGAATGGTTGGAGCCCTGGTGTTGGTGGCGTTGGCAGTCATCTTCCTGCCGATGCTGTTTTCCCGTCAGGACGAGCAGCGCCAGGTGGTGGTTGAAGCTCCCGCTGCGCCCCAGGCGCCGGTGGTGCCCCAGGTTCAAGTCGAACCGGTGGTGGTGCCTGAGCCTCAGGTGTTGCCGGAAGAACCTGTGCCCGTCGAGGAGGAGGTCATCACCCAACAGGCACCTTCGCAGGCTCCTTCGATGCCGGTGCAGCCAAGTGTGCCGGTGGTCAAGCCAGCGCCGGCCCCGGCTGTCGCCGCCAAACCGGCTGCACCGGCGCCAGCGCCCAAGCCTGTGGCCCCGCAGCCTGCCGCACCGGGTAAGCCGGATGTGGGTCAGAGCCGCATCGACCCCAATGGTCTGCCGATCAGTTGGTCGATCCAGCTGGCCAGCCTGGCCAATCGCGAAAGCGCCGACGCCTTGCAGAAAAAGCTGCGTGCCCAGGGGTATAACGCCTACATCCGCAGTGCCGATGGCAAGAACCGTGTGTTTGTCGGGCCCTTGATCGAGCGTGCCGAGGCTGATCGCCTGCGGGACTTGTTGGGCCGCCAGCAAAACCTCAATGGGTTTGTGGTGCGCTTCCAGCCGGAGCGCGGCTGAACTGGCAATACGCTCTAAATGTGGGAGCTGGCTTGCCTGCGATGGCGGTGGTTCAATCGACAGCGATGTCGAACGTGCCGCCCTCATCGCAGGCAAGCCAGCTCCCACATTGGTTTATGGTGGGCTTGAAATGGCGTTCACACCGCCCAATCTATTGATTTGCAAAGCAGCCGCAATCATCGCTTACCGATAGCCCGACGCTCTGCTAAAATGCGCCGCCTTATCCGTACGTAGGCTGCACTGTGCCATTTACCTGGGTTGATTGGGCGATCGTTGCAATCGTCGCCATCTCCGCTTTGATCAGTCTGAGCCGCGGCTTCGTAAAAGAAGCACTGTCGTTGCTGACCTGGATCATCGCAGGAGTCGTAGCCTGGATGTTCGGTGGTTCACTGTCGGTCTACCTGGCCGGGTACATAGAGACACCTTCGGCTCGCGTCATCGCGGGCTGCGCCATCATGTTCATCGCCACGCTGCTGGTGGGGGCAATGGTCAATTATCTTATTGGCGAGTTGATACGTGTCACCGGCCTCTCCGGAACCGATCGATTTCTCGGCATGGCCTTCGGCGCCGCGCGTGGCGCGTTGCTGGTGGTCGTGGCGGTCGGGCTGTTGAGCCTGGGGCCGGTACAGCAGGATTCGTGGTGGCAAGAGTCGGTACTCGTGCCAAAATTTCTATTGGTTGCAGATTGGTCCAAGAACCTCATATTGGGGTGGAGCAGTCAGTGGCTGGCCAGCGGAATCAGCGTACCCGCTGATCTTCCGTTCAAGGAACACCTCTTGCCGGCGCAAACGCCTCAGTAAGCTGTGTTCAGTCAAGATTCATTAAGTAGGGGTTGCGTCGCATGTGTGGCATCGTCGGTATCGTCGGTAAGTCGAACGTCAATCAGGCGCTGTATGACGCGCTAACCGTCCTCCAGCACCGCGGCCAGGACGCTGCCGGTATTGTGACCAGCCACGACGGCCGGTTATTCCTGCGCAAGGACAATGGTCTGGTGCGTGACGTGTTCCATCAGCGTCACATGCAGCGCCTCGTCGGGCACATGGGCATTGGTCATGTGCGTTACCCGACTGCCGGTAGCTCGACCTCGGCCGAAGCTCAACCGTTCTACGTCAACTCGCCTTACGGCATCACCCTGGCGCACAACGGTAACCTGACCAACGTTGAACAGCTGGCCAAGGAGATCTACGAATCTGATCTGCGCCACGTCAACACCAGTTCCGACTCGGAAGTGCTGCTCAACGTGTTCGCCCACGAGCTGGCCCAGCGCGGCAAGCTGCAGCCGACCGAAGAAGACGTGTTTGCTGCCGTGATCGACGTGCACAACCGTTGCGTCGGTGGTTATGCGGTGGTGGCGATGATCACTGGTTACGGCATCGTCGGTTTCCGCGACCCCCACGGCATCCGCCCGATCGTGTTCGGCCAGCGTCACACCGACGAAGGCGTCGAGTACATGATCGCGTCCGAAAGCGTGTCCCTGGATGTACTGGGCTTCACCCTTATCCGCGACCTGGCCCCGGGCGAGGCTGTTTACATCACTGAAGACGGCAAGCTGCACACCCGCCAGTGCGCCGTGGCGCCGAAACTGACCCCATGCATCTTCGAACACGTCTACCTGGCGCGTCCGGATTCGATCATCGACGGCGTCTCGGTCTACAAGGCGCGTCTGCGCATGGGCGAGAAGCTGGCCGAGAAGATCCTGCGCGAGCGCCCCGAGCACGATATCGATGTGGTTATCCCGATTCCGGACACCAGCCGTACCGCTGCGCTGGAACTGGCCAACCACCTGGGCGTCAAGTTCCGCGAAGGCTTCGTCAAGAACCGTTACATCGGCCGTACCTTCATCATGCCCGGCCAGGCCGCGCGCAAGAAATCGGTGCGCCAGAAGCTCAACGCCATCGAACTGGAGTTCCGCGGCAAGAACGTGATGCTGGTGGACGACTCCATCGTGCGCGGCACCACCTGCAAGCAGATCATCCAGATGGCCCGCGAAGCCGGGGCGAAGAACGTGTACTTCTGTTCCGCTGCGCCTGCGGTGCGTTACCCGAACGTGTACGGTATCGACATGCCGAGCGCCCATGAGCTGATCGCGCATAATCGTTCGACCCAGGACGTGGCCGACCTGATCGGCGCCGACTGGCTGATCTACCAGGACCTGCCGGACCTGATCGAAGCGGTTGGCGGAGGCAAGATCAAGATCGAGCAGTTCGACTGCGCCGTGTTCGACGGCAAGTACGTGACCGGGGATGTCGACGAGGCCTACCTGAACAAGATCGAGCAGGCGCGTAACGACTCGTCCAAGATCAAGACCCAGGCGGTCAGTGCGATTATCGACCTGTACAACAACTGAGTAGACACCGGCCCTGAGGGGCCGGTTTTGTATCTTAAATAATGATTGAGTAAGGAGTCGCAGCATGAGTCAGGAATGGGATGCCGGTCGGTTGGACAGCGACCTCGATGGCGTAGCTTTCGATACCCTGGCTGTGCGCGCCGGCCAGCACCGCACCCCGGAAGGGGAGCACGGTGACCCGATGTTCTTCACTTCAAGCTACGTGTTCCGCACGGCGGCCGACGCTGCGGCGCGTTTTGCCGGTGAAGTGCCGGGCAACGTCTACTCGCGCTACACCAACCCGACCGTGCGGGCGTTCGAAGAGCGCATCGCGGCGCTGGAAGGTGCCGAGCAGGCCGTGGCGACCGCGACCGGCATGGCGGCCATCCTGGCGGTGGTGATGAGCCTGTGCAGTGCTGGCGACCATGTACTGGTGTCGCGCAGTGTGTTCGGTTCGACCATCAGCCTGTTTGAGAAGTACTTCAAGCGCTTCGGTATCGAAGTGGATTACGTGCCCCTGGCGGATTTGTCCGGCTGGGATGCGGCGATCAAAGCCAATACCAAACTGCTGTTCGTCGAATCACCGTCCAACCCATTGGCCGAGCTGGTTGATATTGCTGCGTTGTCCGAAGTCGCTCACGCCAAGGGTGCAATGCTGGTGGTGGATAACTGCTTCTGCACCCCGGCCTTGCAGCAACCGCTGAAGCTGGGTGCGGACATCGTGGTGCACTCGGCGACCAAGTTCATCGACGGCCAGGGCCGTTGCATGGGCGGCGTGGTGGCTGGACGCAGCGAGCAGATGAAGGAAGTGGTGGGCTTCCTGCGCACCGCCGGCCCGACCCTGAGCCCGTTCAACGCCTGGATCTTCCTCAAAGGCCTGGAAACCCTCAGCCTGCGTATGAAAGCCCATTGTGCCAACGCCCAGGCCCTGGCCGAGTGGCTGGAGCAGCAGGACGGTATCGAGAAGGTGCATTACGCCGGCCTCAAAAGCCACCCGCAACACGCCTTGGCCCAGCGTCAGCAGCGTGGCTTCGGCGCGGTGGTGAGTTTCGAAGTCAAGGGCGGCAAAGACGGTGCCTGGCGCTTTATCGATGCGACGCGGTTGATCTCCATTACCGCCAACCTGGGTGACAGCAAAACCACCATCACCCACCCGAGCACCACCTCCCACGGGCGCCTGGCGCCGCAGGAGCGTGAAGCGGCCGGTATCCGTGACAGCCTGATCCGCATCGCGGTGGGCCTGGAAGATGTAGCAGACTTGCAGGCAGACCTGGCCCGCGGGCTGGCGGCCTTGTGATCGAGTGGTCCATGGAGGCCGCAGCGGCCGGTAACGGGCGCGTTGCGCTGGTGACGGGGGCGGCGCGAGGCATCGGCCTCGGGATTGCCGCGTGGCTGATCAGCGAAGGCTGGCAGGTGGTGTTGACCGACCTTGACCGCGAGCGCGGCGCCAAGGTGTCCAAGGTGCTGGGTGATAACGCCTGGTTCATCACCATGGACGTGGCCGACGAGAAGCAAGTGGCCCAGGGGGTTGCAGAGGTGTTGGGGCAGTTCGGGCGACTCGACGCGCTGGTTTGCAATGCTGCCGTGGCTGACCCGCGCAATATCACCCTGGAAAGCCTCGACCTGGCGTACTGGAATCGCGTGCTGGCGGTGAACCTCGGCGGGCCGATGCTGTTGGCCAAGCATTGCGCGCCGTACCTGCGCGCCCACGGCGGTGCGATCGTCAACCTGGCCTCGACTCGGGCGCGACAATCCGAACCCGACACCGAAGCCTATGCAGCCAGCAAGGGCGGGTTGTTGGCCCTGACTCACGCCTTGGCCATGAGCCTGGGGCCAGAGGTTCGGGTCAATGCGGTCAGCCCTGGCTGGATTGATGCGCGTGATCCTGCTGCACGGCGTGCTGAGCCGCTCACCGATGCTGATCATGCCCAGCATCCGGCGGGCAGGGTCGGTACGGTAGAGGACGTGGCGGCAATGGTGGCCTGGTTGCTGTCGCGTCAGGCCGGGTTCGTCACCGGGCAAGAGTTTGTCGTGGACGGTGGCATGAGCAAGAAGATGATTTACAGCGAGTAGGGCAAGCAGCCGCGTTGAAGTCATTTTGTCTTTTTCAGAAAAACTTCAAGCGGGCTATTGACTTAGGTCCGCTACCTGCGTAAATTTCGCGGCCTCAACGAAGCAAAGGGTGATTAGCTCAGCTGGGAGAGCATCTGCCTTACAAGCAGAGGGTCGGCGGTTCGATCCCGTCATCACCCACCACTTCTTGAGAGTTTTGCCCTTGTGGCAAGACGCAACGTTAAAGGTTGCACCGACGCGCAGCGGTAGTTCAGTCGGTTAGAATACCGGCCTGTCACGCCGGGGGTCGCGGGTTCGAGTCCCGTCCGCTGCGCCATATTTTCCAGGTTCGATAAGTCGGGCTTGAGATTGAACAACCCAGGTTGATCGATCAGATGTTTAAAGGTGGTTGAGGGTTTATGCTCAATCAGCCAAGCGATACGCAGCGGTAGTTCAGTCGGTTAGAATACCGGCCTGTCACGCCGGGGGTCGCGGGTTCGAGTCCCGTCCGCTGCGCCATATCTGCCTCAAGGCCCACTGAACGCCTTGAAGCACAAGGAAAGCCACTGGCTGACTTGATCCGATAGCAAAGACCCTGGTCGAAAGACCGGGGTTTTTTGTGTCTGGCGTTTGAAAAAACGTCGTGGCGTTCGTGGTAGCGGACGCTCAACATCGCCCTCATTAATAGGCAAACGGCCGACAAATCGTCTCGATCTTGTCGGCCGTTTTGCGTTGTTGTGTCAAAAAATTTCAATGTGGTTATTTGCCGCAGGCGCAGAAACCTTTAAAGTTAACCCTTCGGTCAACTTTGCACTGTCAACATGGCCTTTTGATTCGTCGAAAAAGGCTTCTGCAAGTCTCGATATTCGGTGTACTTAACCATAAGGGCGGATTTATAACCGCTCAGAGGATGATCCATGTCCAACCGTGAAATAACCCGGCGCTCGTTCCTCCAGGGCGGCCTGGTGGCGGGTGTGAGCGTTACGCTGACACCGCTGAGCACTCAGGCGCTGGCCGCCCTGATGGAAAACAGCGTGACCGTGCCGTCTGAAAAATGGCTGGGCAATAACGGCAAGGCGCGCCAGCGTAACGATGCGTTGTCCAAAGTGTGCGGCAGCAAAGTCTTCGCCCGCGACATCCGCTCCAGGGACATGCCCGGCTGGCCTGCGCAGCAAGGCCACGCCATGCTGCTCAAAACCATCAAGGCCGACCATATTTATGCGGGCTACGACCTGTCGTGGCTGGGCGCCGAGTTGCAGCCGGATCGTATCGTCACCGCTGCCGACCTGGACAAGGACGGTATCGTGTTTCCCGAGGAGCATGCGCCGGATCCGCTGCTGCCTGAAGGCAAGGTGCCGATGTTTATCGGTCACCCGGTGGCGATCCTGATCTGGAACGATTTCGAGCGTTTCCGCCAGGCCAAGAACAAACTCAAATTCAACGACAAAGCGATTCGTTACGGCGCCAAAGTGCCGTACTACGAAGGCGACCCTTACGGTAGCTTCCGCTATGTGCGCGTTGGCGGCCCGACCTCGGCGGATGCAGACGAATTTGCCAGCCTCAAGGACTCGATTCTGTTTCCGATGCTGAAAAACCGTCGCCCGGTATGGAATTCCCAACCGAACCTGCACGGCAACCTGACCGAGCGCGGGCTGTTCTACGCCGACCGTATGAAGAGCCAGATCAGCACGCCGCCGGACAACTGGCTGGTGTTCGACGAGCGCTACAAGACCCCGTCGATCGAGCCCGCGGCCATGGAGCCGGACAACGGCAACGGTTGGTACGATCCGGCAACCAAGACCCTGCACTTCGTGGTGGCCACTCAGTGCCCATTGGAGGTTGCGACCGAGACCGCGAAAATGATCTCGCCGTCGCGCTTCGGCCTGGCCAACCTGAACATGCATCCGGGTTACACCGTGGGTTACGGCTCCAAAGACCACAACATCTTTGTTTACTACGCTGCCCTCGCTGCGTTGTACGGCGCCGGCGTGCCGGTGCGTCTGGCCAATGACCGTTACGAGCAGTTCCAGAGCGGTATCAAGCGTCACCCGTTCGACATTCGCTACCAACTGGCTGTCGACAAAAACGATCACAGCTTCAAAATCTTCCTCGCGGACATGAGCGTCGACGGTGGTGGCCGGATCAACTACAGCCCCTCGGTAGCCGCCGTCGGCGCCACGGCCGCGCAGTCGATCTACTACATGCCGCAGAACGACCTGCAAGTCACCGCGTATCACTCCCGTGGCGTCGAGGCGGGTTCGATGCGTGGCTACGGCACCCTGCAAAGCATGGCCGCCACCGAAATGATGGTCGATGAAATCGCCGATCGCCTGGGCATTGATGCCATTGAGCTGCGCCGCAAGAACGCACTGCGTTCGGGCATGAAAAACACCCAGGGCGCCATTCCTGCCGGTGCGTTGCGCCTGCACGAAATTCTCGACAAGGCCGCGGTGCACGACGTGTGGAAAAACCGCGATGCGATCAAGCAGCAGCGTGAAGCCGCAGACCCGGATAACTGGTACGGCGTGGGTTTCGCTATCTGCCAGAAAGACTTCGGCACTGGTTCCGAAGCACCGATGGCCAGTATCGAATTCAGCGCTGACGGTCGCATCAGCCTGCGTCATATCGGTATCGAAATCGGCACCGGTATGTCTACCTCGCAATCGCTGGTCGTCGCCGATTTCCTTGGCAGCCCGGCACACGAAGTGAAGACCGGCGAAACAGAGTGGAAGGAAATGCAGCTGATCACCAGCAGCAACCCTTACACCATGAGTCAGGCCGAGCAGGACAACCTGCTGCGCAACCCGCGTTGGGTGGGCAAGCTCGCTTCGGCGTCTTCGGCGACCAACTCGGCTTACTACTTTAGCCACGCCACCCGTGAAGCGGCGCGCGTGCTGTTCAACCACGGCCTGTGGCCGGCGGCGCTGGAGATCTGGCGTCAGGGCCCGTTCGGCGGCCAGGCCAACCCATATGTGGTGCGCCGCGAAGATGCGCACTGGGTCGATGGCAAGCTCACCGCCAACGGTATGCAGCCGCTGAGCTTTGAAGAACTGGCCAAGCACGCCCACGCACGCGGTCTGGTCACTGCGGCCACTGTGCACGGTTTCAACCGCTGGAGTTGGGCCGAGGCTGAATACAGCATTGACGGCGTACGCGAGCGCCTGCCGCTTGACGGCCTGGCCGTGAAGTACGGCGACGGCGCGCCGAAAGCCAAGCAGGCGCTGATGAGCACTGCCGGCTTCCATCTGCTGGATCGGCAGAACATCAGCTACCCCGCGACGCAGTTGAACAACGCTGCCGTGACGTATTACAGCCCGGTCGCCACCTTGGTCGAGCTGAAGGTCAACAAGGGCTCGGCGCAGGTGGAGGTGCTCAATCACCATTCCTGGGTCGAGTGCGGTCGCGTGTTGGTTGAGGAGTTGGTCAAAGGCCAGCTTGAGGGCGGTGTCGCTATGGGCATCGGCCACGCCTTGATGGAGGAAATGCCGCTGTACGAAGGTGGGCCGGGGGAGGGTGACTGGAACTTCAACCGTTACCGTCTGCCGATGGCGCGTCATGTTGCCGTGTGGAAACAGACTTCGGAAATTTTGCCGGCGCTGTCGCCAAGCGATCCATCCAAGGGTATCGCCGAAGTGGTGATGATCCCGATCGTCGGGGCCATCGGTAATGCCGTGGCGCACGCCATCGGTAAACGTGTTCGCGACCTGCCAATCACGGCTGCCCGCATCAAGGAGGCCCTCAATGGCTAACCGTCCGCTTCAACTGACCCTTAATGGTCAATCCGTCGGCCCGGTGGACATCCCTGATGACCTGCCGATGATCGACTACCTGCACGAGTACAAGAACCTCACCGGCTCGCGGTTGGGCTGCGGCCAAGGCATTTGCCACGCTTGCGTGGTGATCGTCGACAACCCGGACGGCACCAGCGAAGAAGTGCGCACCTGCATCACCGGCGCGCATTACTTTGAAGGCAAGCAAGTGCGCACCATCGAAGGCCACGCCAAGCGCGATGAGTCGGGCCAGCTCACTGAGCTCAACCCGATCCAGCAGCGCTTCGTGGATGAGTTCGCGTTTCAGTGCAGTTACTGCGCGCCGGGCTTCGTCAATGCGGCCACCGTGTTGGTGGAGAAACTGCAACGCCAGCCGACCGTGCACAGCAAGCTGGAACAAGTCATTGAGGACAGCCTCGGGCATCACGTTTGCCGTTGCACCGGGTACGTGCGTTATTACAACGCTACCCGCAACGTGCTGACCGATCTCGGCCTGGTCAAGGAGGGTTGAGCATGAAGCTATTTCTGACCCGTCTGGCCCTGGCGGTCGGCCTGGCTGCGCCGGTGGCATTTGCCCAAGCTGACGATCAGGTCAAACGCGGCGAATACCTCGCCCGCGCCGCTGACTGCATGGCGTGCCACACGGCACCGGGCGGCGCGCCGTTTGCGGGCGGTCTGCCGATTGTCTCGCCGTTCGGCACCATCTATGGCACCAATATCACGCCAAGCAAAGAACACGGCATCGGCTTGTACAACGATGACGAGTTCTTCGCTGCGCTGACGCAAGGCAAGCGTCGCGACGGGGCGAACCTGTACCCGGCGATGCCGTACACCTCCTATCACCTGATGCCGCGCGAAGACTCGGATGCGATTCATGCGTACCTCAAAACCATCGAGCCAATCGAACGCGCAGCGCCGGTCACGAGCCTGAGCTTTCCGTTCAACGTGCGCCTGGGCCTGATGGGCTGGAATGTGCTGTACGGCAAAGCGCTGAAACTGGAACCGGCCCAAGGCAAAAGCGAAGCCTGGAAGCGCGGCCAGTACATGGTCGAAGTGCTCGGCCACTGCGGCGAATGCCACACGCCACGCGGCCTGCCGGGTGCGATGGAACTGGACAAGCGCCTGACCGGCGGCATCCTCAATGGTTACCTGGCGCCCAGCCTGCTCGCCACTGACCTGGCAGCCCGCGGCTGGAATGAGCAAGACCTGGCCACGTTCCTCAAGCACGGCATGAGCGCCCAAGGCACGATGTTCAATGAGATGTTCCCGGTGTTCCATAACAGCACCCAGGGCCTGAGCGATCCGGATCTGGCTGCGATGGCCACGTTTTTGCTGGGCGATAACCCGCCGACAGCCAAGGCGCTGGTTGAAGTGCCGGTGGATCAACTTAGCCAGAGCGCTCAGCGCGGCCGTCAGGAATACCTGAACGTCTGTGCCGGTTGCCACGCCGTGGGTGGCGAAGGCAAGCCGCACATCGCGGTGGCCATGCGCGGCAACACCACGCTGCGACTGGAAGACTCGCGCAACCTGCTGCGCGTGATCGAGGACGGTATTGGTGAGCAGAAATTTTCCGGGTTCGAGCACATGCAGCCGATGCCGGGTTTTTCCGACAAGCTCAGTGCGCAACAGCTGACGGATTTGCTTAATTACCTGCGTCAAGGCTGGGGCGGTCAATCGGCTGAGCTGGCCGTAAGCGACGTGCAAAAGCTGCAAGCCGAGGCGCCGTCCGTCGAACATAAGGCGCATTGACGGCAGCGTATGAAGAGCACAGCCCAAGTGGGAACGAGCAATTCGCTCCCACTCGGGTATGTGTTTACATGCCGAATTTATCGCGCAATCCGTAGTACCAAGCCCCCAGCGCCGCAAACGGCGTGCGCAACATTTGCCCACCCGGGAACGGGTAATGCGGCAAATCCGCAAACGCATCAAAACGCTCAGCCTGCCCTCGCAATGCCTCAGCCAGTACTTTGCCTGCCAGGTGCGTGTACGTCACGCCATGGCCGCTACAGCCTTGCGAGTAGTAGATGTTGTCGCCAAGACGGCCGACTTGAGGCAGTCGCGACAGGGTCAGCAGGAAATTGCCGGTCCAGGCGTAGTCGATCTTCACGTCTTTGAGTTGTGGAAATGCCTTGAGCATTTTCGGCCGGATGATCGCTTCGATATTCGCCGGGTCTCGTGCGCCATACACCACGCCGCCGCCGAAGATCAGGCGCTTGTCGCTGGTGAGGCGGTAGTAGTCGAGCAGGTAGTTGCAATCCTCGACGCAGTAATCCTGCGGCAACAGCGTCTTGGCCAGATCATCGCCCAGTGGTGCGGTAGTGATCACTTGGGTGCCACACGGCATCGACTTGGCCGCCAGCTCTGGTACCAGGTTCCCCAAGTAAGCGTTACCGGCAACGATAATGAATTTGGCCCGGACCCTGCCTTCGGCGGTGTGTACCACAGGGTTGGCGCCGCGCTCGATGCGCACCGCTGCCGATTGCTCATAAATCGTACCGCCCAGGGATTCCACCGCCGCCGCTTCGCCCAGTGCCAGGTTGAGGGGGTGGATATGCCCGCCGCTCATGTCCAGCAAGCCGCCGACATAGTTGTCACAGGCCACCACCTCGCGGATGCGGCGCTCGTCGAGCAACTCCAGCTGCGTATGGCCGTAGCGCTCCCACAGGCGCTTCTGCGATTCCAGATGACCCATGTGCTTGCTGTTGAGTGCGGCAAACACACCGCCGTCCTTCAAGTCGCACTGGATCTGGTATTTCGCCACGCGCTCACGAATGATCTTGCCGCCCTCAAAGGCCATTTGCCCCAGCAACTGAGCTTGTTTGGGGCCGACACTGCGCTCGATCACATCGATATCGCGGCTATAGCTGTTGACGATCTGCCCGCCATTACGCCCCGACGCACCGAAACCCACCTTGGCGGCTTCCAGCACCGTGACGCGAAAGCCGTTCTCCAACAAAAACAGCGCGCTGGAAAGCCCGGTATAGCCGGCGCCAATCACACACACATCGGTTTCGACTTCACCTTGCAGGGTTGGACGGAGTGGGGCTGCATTCGCGGACGCGGCGTAATACGACTGGGGGTAGGGGGTGTTCGCCATCCTGGAACCTCTGTTTTATATTTTTTACGAGTGCGGCGATCCTACCTGAGTTGAAAATTGCCTGCCAGCCACCCGAAACTCCCAGGTGTACCCGGCACAAATAAAAAATTCGCATATTCATAGGGTTAGCTGCAAAAAAGATGTTGACACCCCTTCGGAATTCCGTAGAATGCCGCCTCACAGCAGGCACGTAGCTCAGTTGGTTAGAGCACCACCTTGACATGGTGGGGGTCGTTGGTTCGAGTCCAATCGCGCCTACCAAACAAAATCCGCTCTGCTGGGCGGTCTAGAGGGGTCATCGGAAACGGTGACCCCTTTTTGCTTTCTGAGATTTGCAAAACTTTTGCAAAACTTTTGCAAAACCCCCACCTCAAAACGCCAACTCGGCGCCCACCTCGACATACTCGATCTTCTTTTCGTCGTGCCCCTCCTGATAATGCTTCGTCATCTTCTCGTCCGCGTGGCCCATGAGCGCCTGGATGTACTCCTGTGGGAAGTTCTGCTGCTCGTACAGCCACGCGCCCAATGCGCGGATCTCGTGAAAAGTGGGGCGCTCACCAGCCGGCACATGGTCGTAGGCGTGCGCGGCGTCCCTGGCCTTGCTGAACTCTTTGGTCAAGTAGTCCGGCGTCACGGATGTCCAGTGATCCTTGGCGTCTATCTGTTCCCGCCGGCGGGCCTTGGGCTTGTAGTGGATCAGGTAGGGCGAGGCGAGCGGCGACCGCAGGCACTCCCCAACCACCTCCCGCAGCGCAGCGCCCATGGTGATTTTTAGGTGCACAGGGTTTTCATAACCCTGGGTCTTTCCGGGGGAGACGGTCAGCGTGTTCTTTTCCATGTCGGCTGCTGATTTTAGCCAAGTGACGATGTCGTCCCGGCGCTGAAGACTGGCCAAAGCCAGGCGGATTGCGCGCTTCAGCCATGGCGGCGTTGTCGCGGCATCGATGATCAGCTTCAATCCGTCGAGCGTGTGGCGCTGGCGCTTCTTCTCGGCCTCCTTCTTGATCAGGGTCAGCTCTGCGTTGTTGCGCTCGGCCAGGCCCTTGGCCACCGCAAAGGCGAAGATCTGCACCCATAGCCCGCGGTGCTTCGTGTAGGCGTTGTTGCTGAAGTTGTCGAGATACTCGGCCATCGCCAGCACGTCCAGTTGACCTATCAGTCGGTCGCCCAGGTCCTGCCGGTACCGCTCAAGCTTGAACTTGATTTCCTCCAGTGTGCGGGCCGCGTATGACCGGTCAGGTAGCCATTCCTCTTCGAAGCGCGTCAGCAGGTTGCTCACCATGGGAAGCCGGTCTCCGGTCAGCACGGCCAGTAGCGAGCCGTCATCGACTACCAACTCGGCGAACTTGAGGTTGGCCGCCCGGGCCAGCTTAATTGCTTCCTCCAGTGGGCGGTTGATGCTGGTCATCACGCCGGTGACCGGGTTGCGGTACCGCCAATACTTACCGTTCGGGTAAAGGTTTGGGGGCAGCTTTCTGTTTTGCAGCGTGCGGGGGCGGGCAGCCATCACCCAATCTCCAGCATCTTGGCCAGCAGCGGGTCACTTGATCCCATGACCGCCGCCTGCACGTCGACGAAATACATCCCGCCCTTTACCTCTCCAATCACTTCGCCTTCCTCAATCCATTTCTTCAACTGCTGCAGGCTCGGCTTTCCACCGACGTACCGCAACTTCCTGTATTCCCCCGCCTCCATGAGGCGCGGCAGCTTGACCGTAATTTGCGCCAGGACTTTTGCCATAGCTACCTCCCGCCCACCGTGGGCCGCGCTGTCTTGATTATGTGAATTGCCAGGCCGAAGCTGATCAGCAGCCAAGCGCATGTGCCGGCGAAGGCGTAGAGCAGTGCCTCGGTGGTGCCCGTGCCGACGAGCCCGGGCCCGACCCAGAAGAACCAGCCGAGTGTTCCTACCAGGTACAGCAAAGCGCCCAGCAGTATCAGGGTGAGTTTCATAGCGAACATGGGGTGTCCTTGCCGCGCTGGGCGGCAGAAGGTGGGTTAGATGGCCATCTCGGCCTGAGTCTCTCGTTGCCAGATCGGCGAACTGTTGTGCGATTCGATGCGATCGGCGATTACGTTGGCGCGCTGGCCGGCAGTTGGCGGGGCGTACATGCCGAACCTGCTGATGCTTCCGCCGTTCACAGCGGCGTTCGTGCTGTCGGCTGATGCGAATGGCAGATGCTGGAATATCGCGGGGTCTAGCATTCGAAGGCCGTGAAGCTTGCATGCAGGGCGGCCTTGGTCATCACAGATCGCGTCCATCGCGACGCCCATCCGCTTCCACCATGCTCCTGTGCCTGGAGAAGCCCATTGTCCAGAACTGCCTAGAGCAACCGTACGCCAGCACCTGGCCAGCCTCTGCAGCCTCTCTAGCGATTCGTGCAAGTGCCAGACCGGCACCCCGCGAAGCTCCTCTGGCCACTGCCGAACGAGGTCATCGTTGGCCTCTTCGTCGCCATCGATGACATCCGGGATGAGCGCCCAAGTGAATCCGGGGTGTCGGTGCCAGTCTTCTACCCAGCGTGTGTAGCCCTCTACGTCTACTTGCCCTCCCTTTTTCCACACCGTGAACGCGCCGTTATCGAAAACAAACGATTTGCATACATCGGCGACAATCCCAAGATCGTCCTTGCGTGGGAATGGAACCAGTGCGTGCCGGCCGGCCAGGAACTTTGCTGCATCCTCTCGCTTACCTCCAACAGGCGTGCCGTGGTAGTGGATCATCCGCTAAGCCTCGTTGTTTCGATCTCGATGCCCTGGTGCGTGGCGATGATGGTTTGATCGCCGCCCAGGGATTCAGCTAGGCGGTCGGCGATCTGCTCATGCCAGCCCTTTTTGATCAGTGCCGTCGCCGCCTTGATGTGCTCGACGTGAATCATGGCGTTCGACCGCAACTCAAGCCGGTAGATGATCGTTTCGCCGTCGGACGGGCAGACGGCCGCGAAGGTGTGTCGATAAATATTCACGCGCATACCTCGCCCGCCGCTCACCGGCAGGCATGTAGGGGGATTGGGGTTAGGCTGTTGCTTTGAAGGGGATGCCGAGCTCAGTAAGTGCATTGCGTACATCAATCACCGGCACCAGCCCGATTGCACAATCCGCCGTGTCGTCTTTCTCGCGGTCCAGGCGCCCGTCGTTGTCCCAGGCCTCGACGGCTGGCAGCTCAACCACCAGCGTCTCGCGGGATGCGCTCCAGCCAATCCAGCACATGCCTACGTACAGATTGATGTACTCACCATTTGTCCGTTTCGACAGACTTGCTCCCGGGTACCGGGTCAAATGCCACGCCTCGAACTTTTCCTGCGCTGTCTGCATCATGGCTTGGGCCCTCGGTAGATGAAGACGTAGGCGAACCATAGGGTGGCGATCATGGCGTCACCGCCTGCTGTTCCTGGCGCAATGCCTGCTGCACGGATTCGACAATCCGCCGTAGGTAGGTGAACTTGTGGTTTTCTTCCACAGCCTTACCTTCGAGCGGGTAATGCCATTCATCACCGAATAACTCGGTCAGCAGCCTGCTCTGATGCCAGCACTCATTCGAGCTCTCGATACCGCGCAATGAGTCGATGTCATGCCAAAGCTCGCGGGCCTCGTCCTTGCTCAGCTCGCCCAGCTCCCAGTCGTGTCGCCCTGTCTGTTGCCGGCGGCGCTGGACGATGCACTTCTTGGCCAAGGTATGCAGCGCGTTTCCGCTGAAAACCGTGGGGCTGATGCCGCGATCCAAGCAATTCAGGACATAGTCCCAACCGCAGTTCGTGACGAACTCGGCGACGGTACGTGGGCCCATGCCGCCCCAGTACGCATTCCAGCTGTTGTCCCAGCAGGTGATGGTGATCTTGCCCTGGGCCGTCTGGTAGTTCGGATCGGATTCGGTAGGGCAGTCGCGCCGCCCGAAGTCCTCAAGGAACACGGTAATCGGATCGAGGTGTGGGGCACCGGTGATCACCAGTTTCGTTACTGTCGATCGCTCCACCTGGAGAGGCTTGGCGACTTGGCTTTCTTCAGGCATGCCGGGTTCCTTGCCGCTATAGCGGCTGACTTTGAAGGGGGAGGGGTTACAGGTTTTGCGGGTGGAGTACGAATGTACTCCTATGCGGCTGGCGCTGAATTTTGCTCATGCTCCAGCTCAGAGGTTATCGATTCAATCTCGGCGAACAGCTTCTGCTGCTTCAGGTTTCGTTCTTGGTAGATCGCCTTCAAGTTGCGACTCAAGGCCGCCAGCGCCGATGCGCGTGAGATGTAAACCTGGCTTGCGTGGAGCATGTACGTCCGGCCTGGTCCTTGGTAGCACTTCGGCCCATTCAGCCGCGCCAGGTTCGCCCGGGCATGCAGCTCAATTTCCTCAACTCGTCGCATCCGGATGTTGATCATCCATAATCCGTTCACGATTCCCGCTCGCTCTCTGGTTGATCCTCGTCCACCACCAGAGCCATCCCGCAGGAGTGGCAGAAGTGCATGCCGTTTTCAGCCGGCAACCCGCCATCGGTGAACTGCCATTCTTTGCCGCAGCCGGTGTGCCAGGAGAATCCGCCTTCAGTCCAGGTGCAGGTTGGTGGCTTGGTGCGCTTTAGTGCTTCAAAAACTCTTCCGCGCATCGCATCAATCGACGAAGACGGCACCGCACCCGGGTCACCCTGGATCGCATAGAGCAGATCGTTGGTCCGGAACAACAGCCCCTCCAGCACATCCGCTCGCTCATCTGTCACGGTTAGGCGTTGTTGCAGCTCATCTGCACGTCGCCAGTCGTTAAAGTTCGGCACGGGCTTGCCCGCCATGCGGTGCTCAATCATGGCCCAGACAAGGTGGTACTCCGGCCAGTCGTGCTCCACCACCACGCACTCGATCTGGGGAACACGGTTTTCCCTTAGGAAGTTGCGCAACGGTGCCTGCTGAAGGCCTGCCAGGTGCTTCAGCTTGACGACGATGTAGCGGTCTTCGCGCTTGAAGTCGCTCATACAGCCTCCCTCGTTACCAGATCATGGGCATCCAAAACGGTCATGCCGAGTTTCTCGGCGATCAGTACTTCCAGCTTTGCGCCCTTTGAATTCTCCCAGCCGGGCAGGGTGGCCACGGTGTCGCAGTCCATCAGGGCGGCAATGTCGCGGCGCATACAGTCGGTCCAGGTTCCGCCTTCTGGGTTTATCTCGGCGGGGTTGGTGACTGTGTGGCCGCTGGCGCGGAGGCTGGCGGTCATGCTGTGGAAGGTGGGGAAGTTCAGCCCGGGCAAGCCGCTCATGGGCCCGCTGAGGTAGATGCGCTTCATGCTGCCACCTTCGGTGTGTAGGTCAGCGTGCCGGCAATGATCGCTTCCTTGATGGCTTCGAACTCCCAGGCGTAATACTGCGACTCCACGTAGACGCGCATCTCGCCGTAGTCGTGCTGCTTGCGGCGGATGAATGCCTCGGCCGCGTCTTTCGTGAAATGGCTGTTCACGATCTCCCAGCGCTTGTTCCAGCCAGTGACGGTGTGATCGTCAAGCTCTCCGATCAACTCCCACTGATCGTCGACACTGAGCTCCAGGAAGTCGCACTCGAAGTCTTGTTGCACCCTGGCGTTCAGTTCGGCCTGGTCTTCCTCGTCGCAGTCCTCCCAGTATTCTTCAGGGCTGAACCACGAGCAGTCCTCGCGGCAAACCACCAGGCCTTCCGCGTAGTCCGGCTCATAGCCGTAATCAATGCGCTTGGTCTGCACGGTGAACAGCGCTGCCGCTGTGTGGTGCCATTTAACGCCGGCGCCGTTGCAGTCATGGCGAAGACGGGTCACGAAATCGGCCCAGGTAGCGGCGTCCAGGCCGTGGCCGCTTGCCAAGCTCGGCGCGGGCTCAGCGTTTTGGTTTTCTGTAGGCATGGGGAGTCCTTGCCGGGCCATGCCCGGGCGGTGGAGTGGGGGAGTTGGAAAGAACCCAAGAGGAAGGGCAGGCCGAGCTTTGAATTAATTGGGCACTTATAGACTACGAAGCCATATCGTTGGCTTTGAGTCTTCCAAGGAAGCTCAAGATGAAAAAACTTACCAAAGTGATAGACCTGGTCATCGCCATTATTCGGCTGGTCGATTTGATTATCCGTACGGGCTGGTTTTGAGTTGCATCAGGAGGCGCCGCCCGATCCAGCGAACCACGGTGACGGCCTTGCTGTTGCCGATCGCCTTGTAGCGGGGACCGTCCGGGCATTCGCTGGCAGGCTTGCCCCGCCAGGGGATCAGCGTGTAGTCGTCGGCCATGCCCTGGAGGCGTTCGCACTCGACGGGAACCAGACGCCGAACCTGGGTGGGCGCAAGCAGGGCAGGTGGCGGGCTGCAGGCATCCAGAGACGCCGTGTATTCTTCGTACCACTTTCCAGCACCGAGAGCCGCAGTGTGGTGCAGCTTCGTGCTGTAAACCGCAAAAGTCTCGCTCTCAACATCCAGCCGGCTGTCCTTTGCGGTGAGCGTCGCCGCTCGCTCGATCGATCCTCCCAGGCTGTGGCCGCCGAATGCAGGAATGCCCCCGAACATATCGACCGCCGGACCTTCATCGCCTTCGCAGTTCGGGCAACCGTACTGCCCTAAGGATTCGGCGTAGACATATCCACATCCACACTGGAGCGCAGGGCCGAAAGGAGCTGTTCCGGTAACATCTTGCCCCTCACCTCGGCGCGGCGCAGTATCCCGGCGCACGCCTTCTCGCTCAAAAAGTACCTCGGTGGGATCGAATCCGTCACGAGCACTTGCGACAACGAACACACGACGGCGTCGTTGGGCCAGGCCGAAATATTGGGCGTCCAAGACCCGCCACGCGATTGTTCTTTTGGGTCCATACACACAACCAGCGTCCTGCCATTTTTTCCCTGGAGGCTGCAGCTCGCAGTCTTCCCCAGCAAGCGCGCCAAGAAAGCATCCGAAGGCGTTCCCTTTGTCACTGAGGACGCCAGGGACGTTCTCCCAGACGATGACGCTGGCGGGCTTTCGCTGACCGGCGCGAACATAGTCAACTGCATCTGCAAGCTCCACGTATTTGATGGTGAGGGCGCCGCGCGGGTCGGTGAGGCCTTCCCGCATACCGGCGACCGAGAAGGCCTGGCATGGTGTGCCGCCGACCAGCACGTCGGGCGCTGGGATCTTGCCGGCCAGCACCAGCGCTGCCAGCTTGGTCATGTCGCCGTGGTTCGGCACTTCGGGGTAGTGGTGAGCCAGGACCGACGAGGGGAACGGCTCAATCTCGGCGAACCAGGCGGCCTTCATGCCCAGCGGGTGCCACGCTTGTGTCGCGGCCTCGATGCCGCTGCACACGCTTCCATAAGTGATGGGCATGATGGCTCCTCGCCGGTATATTGAATTTTTGTTAAGCCGGAAATATTTCGATGTCGTTCAAAGAACCAGTGGATGATGATTTGCAAAATAGCTTGAAGGTCGCTTGGTGCTTGATCGCATTGGCTATCCTCGCCCCCGTGCTCTCTTTGATAGCTCCCTACCCACCACTTCCCGGGGTTGATCTTGGGGGGTGGTTTAGCAGAAGCGGGGCAGTTACCACCGTGTTTGCTCTTTTGGCCGAAGCCGTATTGGTCAGAGCAAGACTGTCAATAACGCCTGCTGGTTTTGGCTGGGAAGGCCTGAATGAACAGAGAGATAAGTTCGTGCCTTATTTCAACAAGTCCGATAGGGCACTGTTTAGTTTAGTAATTGCGGGGACGCTGATCTGGGCCTATGGCGATCTGCCTTTCAAGATTTTCGGCATTTAGGTTCTGGCTGGCGCTGTCCAGTGATATGGGGTATTACGGGTGACCGGCATGGGCCGGAAGGTCGAAAACTTTTTGAGGTGACGCTTGGAAGCATGGATAGCTGGGTTGATTGGTACGCTTGTTGGCGCAACGGGATCCGTGGCGGGTGTCTGGATTCAGAGTTACTTTCAAACTCGGCGCGAACGCCTGAAGCTTGTGATGGACATCGCCGTCCAGGACCGTAACGATACAATTCGTTTGGCAAAAGAACTGGGCCAGGCCCAGGGCGCCATCGCACCGATTGCGCTTTTTGCTCACTATCATGCCGAGCTTTTTCGACTGATTGAGAGCGGAGATCTAACCGAGAAAACCATGACAGATCTATATCGTTCTAACACCATCCTGGGAGGGATCATTAAGGATGTAGATCGCAAGAGAAAGACCACAGGGCTATGAGCTCTGCAAGATTTCGTCGTCGGGCTCGGGCGGGTCGTCGGCGAGCGACTTCAGGCCGGCTGCCTGAATAATGCGCGACACCTTTTCAGTAACGACAAAAGGTGTCGTGACACACGTGAGCATCTGCGCCGCAGTTTCGAAGTCGGCGGCGATTACGTTGCGCAGCAGTGTCTGGTGTACCTCCTGCTGGTTGTTGAAGCCGTGCTGCTTCATCAGGCGTTTGAGGTCGGCCTTGAAGATGCCGGCCAACTCAATCGTAAATTTCTCGACGCCCAATGCAGCATCCTTCGCTGCCGCTTTCTCGCGCTTGCGGCGTTGCTTCAAGGCTTCCGCCGTCGGCTGCTGCTCTTCCTCGGCCATGGCCTACCTCTTCGATTTCATGTGCTGGCAAATCAAGCCATGCCTGGCGCCGGCGTTGTCGCACCTGGTTGTTGATCCGCCTCATGGGTTGCTGGGCAGCTTGAAGTTGTTTTCGCTGGCAATGAGCCTGGCGCGCTTGTAGTCAACGCCGGCTTCCAGGCAAGCCTCGTGCAGCGAATACCCCTCATCGACAAGGCGCTTTAACCGCGGCGCTATCTTGTCCCGCACGGCGCGCAGCTTCTCGCTACGAGTGCTTTTGATTGGTCCGCCTTTCTCGCCTGATACGCCGCTGGCGATCTCTTCAACTGACTTGCCCGCGCCGAAGAATGCATCCATCTGGCGGTTAAGGTCGGCAATCACAGCGTCTTTCGGGTTTGGCATCGGTACGCCGATCATTGAGCACCGCCTGACAGCGTCACCTTCACGCCGTCTGCACGAGATTCCAGGGCCTGGGCGAAGTTGCTGGCCTCTTTCCATGTCCAGCGGAAGCCCTTCACCTTGTCGGTGGCAATCTCCACGATGTGGTAAGCGTTGCCGACATTGCGGATCTGGAATCGAATTTTCTGCGCCGGCGGCTCTTTGCCGATTATGGCGTAGAGCTCGGCAGTGGCCAGACGAGAGCGCATGTGCAGGGCCGCAACCCCGTCTACGCGCTGTTGAATTGATGCGTGCATGGTGGATACCTCAGTGGGTTGCGTTTATTCGTCAGCACCCTGACCGCCTGGTATGTGCAGGTGGGCCCAGGGGAGGGTGCTGACGGGTAAAGGCAAGGCGTAAAAAAGCCCAATCGAAACTGGGCTTTCAGTGCGCTTCGTAGACCTCCCTACGTCACGCGGTCGACGCTGTAGCGTCTAGGGTTCGTTGTGGTTCACATAGCTGCCAATCCTCCGTGCTGGGTGGGTTAAGGCTCCCGGCCAAGTCACCACTGCCCAGGTGACGGGCTTTGCGATAGGCTGATCGCTCTCACACAACGCAGCCTGCAAAGGAGGGCGATCTAATGCCGACTTACAGCATCAAATACGATCGAGACATGGGTGATGGTCTGCCAAAAGCTTACGAGGCCGCACGCGCAGTATCAGAAGGAGATGTGATCGAGCTAGAAAACGGGATGTGGCACGGTGTCAGGCAGATTCGAAAAACTCAGAAAGGTAATCAGCTAGTTCTTTCTGAATCTGGCCAGAGCGCTCAGCAGGCAGAGCTTCTACTAAGGCAGCAATTGTCCGAGTAAGAACTATCGTCGCGAACTTATTGCACCCTGACGAGCCAAGCTCTGGGCTGGGGTGCATTAAAGACATTTTTGTCGCTAGCCCAGGGTTTCCTTGACACGCCAGTGTCATCAAAGCTGCTTCGATTCTGCCTACAAGGCTTGGCGCACTAACCGTCGGCTTGCCAGGTGAGTTGGGGTGTGGGTGGTGCATGTTAATACTCCTTTTTTCCAACCTGCTAAATGATGCTCTGTTTAGGCGGTAAGGCTTGGCCGTTCCGCCTGGCGAAGCACTCGAACCTGGGCGGTGCGCCGCTCTGGTGCCCGGCGATCACGGCGCATTGCGTCATCACCGATCATTGCGTGTATGGCGATCAGGCTCGCCAGGACGAAGCACATCGGCGAGATGATGTGCCGGCGCATGGCTTCGGCGACCGCCGCTGTCTGGCGGGTCACGCCAAGCTTGAACATGGCGCAGGAAAGACGCTTGGCCACTGTGCAGGCCGCCACGTCGAACTGGCGGGCTATCTCTTTTGCTGTCTTGCCCTGGGCGGTGCCCAGCAGGTACTGAACTTCCTTTGGCGCAAGGCCGCGTCCGAGATGACCCTTCCATGCGCCGCTGACGATTGTTGCTTCCATCAATGTGACTCCCGGTTGGTTTCCCGTTAGGCCCTGCTGCCAAGGCCTATCGGTGAAACCCCCGGTCACGCTACTGGCGTCAGACCGGGGTTGTTGCGTCATCGGTGTTGGCCAGTTACCCGCCGCTGATTGCAGGGCTGGCCGTTCGTCTTCGTGGGTGGGCTTCGAGCTTCCTACGCACAGCGTCAAACAGCATCTTTTCGCCGTGGATCACAGGTCCTTACAACATGCACGCTACAGCTCTGAATGCCCTGATTGAGTGGGGCAGGGTGCATGAGGTCCGGCGCGCCCAGCCGAAGCTATCGGGCCCGCTAATTCAAATCGTTTGGAGCTGGCCGTGACCCGCTACTGGCGTCGGTCACCGGCTCAATCAAGTTGTTACTCCAGCCGCGGGCCTTTCGGCTTGTTCTCCCGCTGGATAACTCGTTTCGGTGTTTTACGCTGCACACCCGGGTCAGTTGCCAACCCTCTGAACCGTTGAGGCCGATTCATCGCTGCCTTCCATCTGGCCGGTTGTTATCCGGCGACGGAGCAAATATGTACCAATGGTTCATATTGGTCAAGTACCAAAAGTACATATTTTGTTTGGAGGCAACAAAAAGCCCGCTCGGTGGCGGGCTATGCGTTCAGATCGATGAGGTAAGAAAAAAGCCCATCTTGGGCCGGGCCTACTATGGCGGCTTAATGATCAGTGGATCAGCCGCGCCACTCCAAAGGCGACCGCAGAAAGCGCGGCCGCAGTGCCTACAAACCACTTAAGTAGCCTGGTTTCAAGCGATTGAATGTCTGTTCTGAAATTGGCTATGGCTTGGTTCAGCCCGCCAGTCTCTTCCAGAAGGTCGGCCTTGGTAACCATATGCTTTTCAATCGAATCAATTTTTGTCTCGACGCGCGCCAACCGCTCCTTTATTTCAGGGAGTGACTTCTCAATAGACTCAATTCTCTTTTCCATAAAATCACCGCCACCAGTACCGCTGCCCCCTCCGCCGCTCCCGCCATGCTTGTCTGGATGGGGAAGAAATTTTTCGGCATTTTTGAAGCGCTCTTCTAGGTAATGAATATTGTCACTCATTTTTTTGCGCTCCAGCATTCAAGAGTATACGACCTTTGGTATCCCCGTACGTTTTCAGCAACTCAATGACACCTTTAAGCTCCTCAAACGCGGACTCGCCCAGGGCTTGTATTTGCTCGTCATCTGAGTGATTTCTATGGACGACCGCAAGGTCTAACGCGGCGCTCGTTAGCTTAACGATTGCATCCTCCAATGGGCTGAAAAGCTCGAACAGTTCGCCATGGGTAACATTCTTACTGGCGATTTCGGGTGGTAGCTGTTTCATCGTTACTCCGTTTGAGTCAGGAATGCCTCTTGGCGCCACTATCCAAAGTTCGAGAATTTACGCATCAAAGCATCCCGCCACGCCAAACCACACGTCCAATTACTCGAACCTCGTGAATCTCACCGTCCCGGAGCGTCTCGTCGCCATAGCGCGCTTTGTCCGGGTTGTCACTACGGACAATCCATCCATCAAAGTCTGACTTCACCAGGCGCTTCACGATGGTACCTTTCGATTCGCTCTGCATAGCGAATATCTGGCCGTCCTTCGGTTCAATCTTCGACTCATCCACCAGCAGTACGTCGCCGTCATTGATCGTCGGCTCCATGCTATTGCCGCTAGCGTAGATCACGTCCAGATGCTTCTGGTTGAGGTTATTGGCTCGCAGCCACGCCGACTTGAACGCCATGACGCCGCGTATCTCAACATGCGGATTGTCATCACCGTCACCTGTTGAGCCGCGCGCTGTGAGTTGCAGGACGCCCGTGTAGCCGGGCTCATTGTTTAAATCGAAGCCTCGCGGTGGGGCGCGAGGATCTTCAGGCGTGAGGGCTGCTGATTCACGCATTTCACCCCGACCGTATTCCAGCCACTCAACTCTCACGTTCAGCGCGGCAGCTAAGGCAAGCATCTTGGCTCCCCCAGGCATTGATTCTCCGTTGAGCCACTTACTACAAGCCTTCGGAGTCACTTTTGCCATTTTTGCCAAGCGCACTCCCGCCCCCCACTCAGGAATCCCTGCATCGGCGAGGGATTGCTTTAAGCGAGCCACGAAAGAATTGCGGATTTCTTCTATTTGAACCATGGGTTCATGTTCTCACGGGCTTGCATGTACTTTCAGTTCCGAATTAAGATGTACCGTAAGTTCATATTTGAATTGGAGGCCAAATGCGGCCGCTCAAGAAAACGATCGACGACGCAGGTGGCGTTCCAAGCGTGGCTTTGGCGTGCGGAAAAACCCCTCGCGCCATTTACAAGTGGCTGGCTGCCGACGCGTTACCACGTACCGAGTACACGGGCGAAACAAATTACGCCAAGAAGATTGCTGAGCTTGCCGCGGCCAGAGGTAGGCCCTTCGATCCAGCATGGCTGCTTACCGAGGCTCATCCCAACAAATCTGCCGCTTAACCGTTCGATGTGGCCATTTTCCGCTGAAGCGGGGAGGGCGAATAGAGATTTTGGATCAGCTGTTAATTCATACAGTGCATAGGAAGGGAATAGAGATGGCAGACGAGAACACCTTGATCAAGACGGACGTGCGGAGCCGTGCTGAGTTTTACGTGGCAATGCTCTGCCAGGGCGTCCTCGATTCGCGGAGATTCAAATGATTTCCTCCGGAGTCCTGATCGCTTGTGCCGTCTTCGGCGCAGGTGCGTTTGGCTTTTTCGTAGGGTTTTTCACTTCCAGCGCGAAGGCACCTCGAGCTGAAGTTTTCCCGCTGACACATGTGTCTTTCGACTCCGGAATGTCCAGGCTGGAAAAACTTCGATTTCTCGATATGGCTGCTGAATTGGTGCGGAAGGGTGCCTTAGGCCAGCCCGACAAGCTTGGTGATAACGCCACCAGCAATGACAAGGAATAGCCAAATGAATGCCTTCTTGATGCTTGGTCCGTGCTTTTCCCAGAACGCTCTCAGCGGAGGGCTGTTGAACCCAAGCATCCCGAAGTCACCGCCATCGTACGTGTACACGCTCTTGTCCCAATGCTTGACCTTCCAGCGCGCCCAGAGCGCTTTGATCTTTTTCATGTCCGGTCTCCGTGACCTTTTCGTGTGGAAGCAAAAAGCTACCACGGATGCGCCGGACACCCATAACGCCTGAATCGCAGGCATAAAAAAACCGCCTGGCAGGGCGGTCCTTTCAACAACTTGTAAAACACAGTGGGGCCATTATGAACACCAATACCGCTCCAGGCAATACCCCCCATGTCGCGACACTTTTTCGGCATGAACAAAACGTGTCGCGACACTTCAATCATGCGCATGTGGCTCGTCCACTCCCTGCGAACTACCGGGAGGAGGCGTAATGGCCCGCGCTCGTAATGTGAAACCTGGGCTGTTCAGCAATGAACTTCTCGTAGAGCTCCCTGCGTTCGACCGGCTGATGTTTATCGGGTTGTGGTGCCTTGCGGATCGCGAGGGGCGCCTCGAAGATCGTGTGAAGCGTATCAAGATCGAGCTGCTTCCATGCGACGATTATGACGTTGATGCCGGGCTGAACCGGCTGGCTTCTGCGGGCTTCATTTCCCGCTATCAAGTAGCTGGTCAGTCAGTAATCGAGATCGTCAACTTCCAAAAGCACCAGAGTCCTCATGGTTCGGAGAAGGACAGCACGTTGCCAGATGTTAACGGCTATCTGACTGTTAACGAACGGAAAAAGAACGTTGTAGTCGCAGGTGCGCAACGCAAAGTCCATGTATCTGAACACGGTTTTAACGTTAAGCCACCGTTAGAGCCTGTTAACACACCAAACGATAACGCCCTGATTCCTGATTGTGGATTCCTGATTCCTGATTCACTGAATCAAGATCAACACCACTCTCTCTCAGCGGGCGAGGGCAATTCGGATTCAGCCGAGCAGATTCTGGAAAACGTCCCAAGCCCAGCGGTTGATCCTGTCGACCCAAAGGCACCTGTGGAGATGACGCTGGACTGGGTGCCTGACGTCAATCTCCTGAAAACCTATTGCGTGCACTTCGGCGTTTCGCCGGACCTATTCACGCACGAAGCCATGGCCTCGTTCACAGCTCACCACGAGTCCATCGGTGGCCTGAACACCCAAGCCAAATGGGTATCGCTGCTGGTCGGCTGGGTGAAGTCGGACAGGGCCAAGGCCAGCAACGTTCGTCAACTGAAACCTCTTCAGCCTTCGCGACACAGCGGGTTCGCCGAACGTAACTACACCGCTGGCCTGACCATGCGAGAGGACGGTACCTATGGCATCTGAAAACGTAATCACCATGCCTAGCGGGTCCCCGGCGCCGCACAAGTCAACAGGAATCTGCGACGAGCACGGTCAGTACCCTCAGACCATCAATGTCATCTTTGGTCGTGAATTCAAGACCGCGTGCCCTCAGTGCCAGGTCATTGCGAAGGCAGAAGAGCAGGAGCGCATCAGGGCTCAGGCGCGGCAGGAGCTGGCGCTCAAACTTGGGTCTGCGCTGATCCCCAAGCGGTTCTCCGGGAAAACCCTCGCTGGGTATCGCGCTACTTCCCCGGCTCAAAAGGAGGCGCTCAGGATCTGCACGAAGTACGCAGACAAGTTTTCCGAGATCGCCCCAACGGGCCGCTGTTTGTTGCTGCTGGGGAAGCCGGGCACGGGCAAGACGCACCTGGGCGTCGCTATCGCTGCCGAAATCATGAAGAAAACAGACGCGACAGCCGTATACCGAACCCTCGGCACCGTGTTGCAGGAGATCCGCTCAACCTACTCGAAGGGCAGCGAGCGCACCGAAAGCCAGATTCTTTCTGGGCTGATCGGTCCATCGTTGTTGATCCTTGACGAAATTGGCGTGAGCAAGGAAACCCCAAGCGATTTCGAGTTGACGACTTTGTTCTCGATCATCAACGGCCGGTACGAGCAGATGCGCCCCACGGTAGTCATTTCAAACCTCGACGCCGCCATGCTCCCAGGGGCTATGGGTGAACGTTGCTTTGATCGACTGAGGGAAGGCGGCGCGATTGCCGTCCCATTTGAATGGGAATCCCAGCGCGGCAAGGAGGGTTTCTGATGGCTGACCGGCGCCTGGCTGTTCCCGAGATCGATACCTACCGATTCGCGGTGTTCTGCTGCTCGTTCAAGGTTGATTTGAGCTCTCCACCTGATCACGCACTGGCGCTGTTCGCCGACGAGGCTATGGCCAGACGTTATGGGGCGTGGATGTGGCCGGGTACCTACGAAGTCGTCGACGTCCTCACGGGGCAGCCGGTATGCGCGTGACCTCAAAGAAACTCCGAGCTTCGGCCAATGGCCAAGAGTGCACGGTCCGGATCCCGGCCATCTGTAACCACAATCCAGAAACCACTGTTCTCGCGCATCTGCCGTGCGGGCAAAAGGGCATTGGCATGAAGGGCTTCGACACCGTTGCGGTGTACGCCTGCAGCGCCTGCCACGACGTCATCGACGGCCGCGCCGCCGGCGACATCGACTGGCAGGACATGCCGCGCGCCATTGCTGAAACCCATGAAGGCCTGATTCGGGCTGGAATTCTGACCGTGAAGGGGGCTGCATGATCGACATGACGCTGCCATGGCCGCCGAAGGAGTTGAGTCCAAACGCGCGCGTGCACTGGCGGCAAAAGCACAAACACGCGAAGGCGTACCGCCGCACCTGCGGCCTTATCGCGCTGGCGCTGGATGCACCGCACCTCAGCGGCAAGAAGTACTTCTGGGTGACGTTCTGCCCGCCGAATCGCCGCTCATACGACGATGACAACCTGCTGGCGCGCTTCAAGGCCGGCCGGGATGGTATCGCCGATGGCTTGGGCATCGACGACAAGAACTTCGTCACCACCATCAACGTCGGAGAGCCGGTCCCGGGCGGTGCGGTGCACGTGCACATCCGGGATTATCCCATCGACGCCCAACCGGCAGCGGTGGGCAAATGACTACCGCCGCAGTGAAGATCACCGAAGCTGAGATCAAGCGTCAGGCCGTCGGCACCGTGCAGGACGTGCGTGACCTCGAAAACAAGGGCCTGTATCTGCGCTTCAACAAGGCCCGAACCGGTGGCTCGTGGTACCTGGTACTAAAAGGCGAGTGGAACCAGATCGGCACCTTCCCCGAGCTGACGCATAAGCAGGTGGTGGCGGCGCTTCCGTCGATTCGCCTGCGCCTGTCCGCTGGCGAAGGCGCGAGCTTGTCGAAGTGGATCACCGTGGGCGAGCTGCTTGAGTGGTTCGCGGATCGCATGTCGCGCGATCGCAATCTGTCGACTAAGCGCAAGAACACCGGCGCATCGATCATCAAGTGCCACCTGAAACCGCGACTCGGCGAACTGCCGCTGATCGGCATCAACAAGGCTGCCCTCGACACACTGCTGATGTGGCCGCTCCAGGAGACGGTTTCCATCGACTACGTGCGTTCGGCGTTCCAGTTGCTGGCCCTGGCATTCCGGCAGGCGGCCAAGCTAGGGATGATCACGTCCAATCCGATGGCGACGATCCGATTCAACGACTTCTCCAAGGCGAAGGTCGGCATCAAGCCGTCACGGCTGCGCGGCGTTCAGTTGGAAGGCCTGCTTGCACAACTCGCCGATGTGATGGCCAAGGCGCCGATGGATTCGATGCTCGCGCTGATGATGCTCTGTCATGGCACGCGGATCGGCGAGACCCGGATGGCGCGCTGGTCGCACATCAGCCTGGCCGAACGGGAGTGGTTCATCCCGGCTGAGAACACGAAAACCGGCGTTGAGCATCAACTGCCACTGACCGAGCAGGTTTGTACGCTGCTGGCCCGGTACCGCGAAGGCCAGTTCGCCCGAGGCTATGAGGGTCAATACCTGTTCCCGGCGCGCAACGGCAAGGCGCTGGGCGAGGCTCAAGGTTGCGCCGTGTTCCGTCGGTTGGGTCAGGGCGAGTGGACCAGCCACGACCTGCGCAAGGTGGCTCGCACTGGCTGGGCAGACCTCGGCATTGACCACCTGATTGGCGAGCTGCTGATCAACCACGCGATGGGCCACAACGTGAAGGTGTACATCCAGTCGGACGTGATGAGTCGCAAGCGTGATGCCCTCGAACAGTGGCACGCACATCTAGATCGGAAAGGCTTTACAGCGATTCACGGATTGACCGGCTTTAGATTTGAAGATTCCGGTACTTCGCTGAAAGCCACAGAGCATAAGGCCTGCGAGGCCAATCAATATTCAACCATAGGCGAGGTTTAAAAATGGACAATCAAGCGCAAATTCTCGATCTGGCCCGCCTGCAACAGTTGGCCGAAGCGGCCAATGCCAGCGGATGCGAGCTTCGCGAAATCCTCGGTGATACATGCGCTATGTACACCGCCGAGGGCTCACTGATCGAGTTCTTCGAGGCTGCTACTCCTGCCGTGGTTCTGAAGCTGATCGCTGAAGCCCAGGCTTTTCGGAAGGATTCCGCGCGCTATCGGTGTCTGCGCAACCCGCGCCGCGGCCAAATCGAGGTTGTGGAGTGGATTGGCCCGCACGCGACAGCTATGACTGGTGAAGACCTGGACGAACTGCTCGACGCCGAAATGGGAAGGGGTGAGCAGTAATGAAAGGTCACCTCAAGAAGTCCCACGGCCCCGCATTTCGAGCAGCCCAGCTCGACCTGGCCAAGTGCCTGACATGTCGCGGCAAGGCGGTGATCGAAGGCGTTTTCCATCAGCTGCCATGCGTGCAGTGCAATGCGTCGGGCTGGGTCACTGCCGAAAACGGCGAGGCGCTGCCGCTGGAGGTGCTGGTGACGCAGCTGAGCATCCGTCTCCAGGCTGCCGAGCAACAGATCGCGCAGCTCAACTGCTTCAAGCCTGGGGGTGCTGAAGCGCAGTACAACGAGAACAACCGCCGCGGCGCCGGCGGCACCAACTACACAGGGGATTGAGCCATGGCTATGTATAAGGACGTGATGGGCACCCTGGTGCGGGTGCTGGCAGCAGACAACATCGACAACAGCACCAAGCAGTCATGGCAGAAGCTGATCGACGCTGATCTGCGCCAGGGCGGAACGGGTAGCACGCTGTCGGTCCGGGACAAGTTCGATTACGACTGCTGCCTCTACGCACTGTTGCATCGTCAGCTCGACCCAGCGCAGTGGGATGTGCTGGTGGCCAAGTACTCCACGCACAAGGCCAACAAGGTCGGTGCCATAGGCAGACTGGTGGCTCGCATGGTGTCACCGGCCCCACAGCTGTTCATCTATAAGGCGCTGACTGCCTGGGCTATACCGAAGCTGAAGGGTGTACAGGTTGGCAAGCGTTCCACCGACATGATCGTGCTGCCAGCTGAGTTCTACGACATGAATACCTGGGACTTGGCCGGCTCTCCGGAGCGCACGCGCCGCAACTGGAGAGGCGGAATCCACAAGCGCTTGGAGAAACTCGAAGAGCAGGCCGTGATCCATGCGACCGAGATATTCGACAGCGAACAAATCTTTGTAGATGCCGCTTGACCTGTTGGCCGACTGGCCGTAAATTAATCCCATCATGTCGATCTTGCGCGTTATGAGAGACAGTAAGCAATAAAGAAGCCCCGCCAATGTGCGGGGCTTTTTAGTTTCTGTACTACTCAATCAGATGCGAGTCGCTATCTCTCCTGTGGCTACAATTTCGAACTCTGTTGTGCTTTTCTTGTTCGCATGGCCACCACCGGACACCCGATATTCCTTCATGCCATCCGCCCAGCCGTTGTCGGCAGAGTTTAGAAGCTCCTGATACATCTGTTCTGTGAACTCAGTTATGCCATAGACCTTCCCGGATTCGGTTTTAACTTGGAAAGCATCAGTCTGTTGTTGCCGAGTTTTCATTGGTTCTTCCTTGTTGGTTGAGATTGCGAGACAACGATAGCACGCAGCTACTGCCCGCCCTGAGCGGGCATTTTTATTCATCACTCCCCTAAAGGGAGGAACCTGAGATGCCGAACATGCCAGATAAGCCAGACACCTGGGCGTTGATGCTTGCGTGGCTGAGCCAGCATTCGCCAATCATCTATGCGGCTCTGCTGTCCTGCGCTATGGCTGTCCTGCGTATCACCTACGGCGGAGGTACGCGGCGCCAGATGTTGGTGGAGGGCGCGATCTGCGGCGGCCTGACGCTAACCATCATCAGCGGTCTGGACTTCTTCGGGTTGCCTCAGAGCATGGCCACCTTCGCAGGTGGCTGGGTTGGCTTCCTGGGTGTCGAGAAGATCCGAAACATCGCGGATCGGGTCACTGACTTCAAGCTGCCCAGCCGTAAGGTGGAGTGATGGCTAGCACGTCTGCCTGGCACCACCTCTACAAGACGAAGGAATGGTACCGGCTCAGATGGAGCCAGCTCCAGGCAGAGCCGCTGTGCCGCCGCTGCGCTTCACAGGGCCGCGTGGTAGCCGCCAACATCGCTGACCACATCAAGCCACACCGTGGTGACGTGACGCTGTTCTTTGACGCGATGAACCTGCAAAGCCTCTGCAAGCTTTGCCATGACAGCGCGAAGCAGCGAGAGGAGAAGTCGGGCGTAGTGGTCGGGTGTGACGTCAATGGGCTGCCCATCGATCCGAACCATCACTGGAATCGTTCGAAGTCTCGGAAATGAGAATGGTTTTCACGATCCTTGCGTCGTTCTGGTGTGGCACGCCATTGCCCCTAGGGGGAGGGTCAAAAGTTCGGGAATCCGCTGTATAGGACCGCCCTCGACCCTCTTTACGCATAAAGCCAGAATTGGAGAGTTTTTTTTGAAGGGAAGAACCCCCGCCCCGACGACCCAGAAAAGGGTCACCGGCACATTGCGTGCCAGTCGGGAAAATAAGCGGGAGCCTCAGCTCGCGGTCGCATCGTACCAGTCGGCGCCCGCATCGATGACAGCCGAAGGTAAGGCAGTGTGGAAAATATTCTGCCCGCTCGCTGCATCGATGGGCGTACTCACTGAGGCCGATCTGCAAACGCTTGAGCGTCTATGCGAGGTCGCCGCCGAGGTTCGCCGCTTGACCAAAGTTATTTCCGAAGAGGGCCATACCTATTCGACCGATGCCGGGCTGATAAAAGCGCACCCGGCCGTCGCGATGGCGGCTGACGCCGACCGCCGGTTGCTCTCTTACCTTACCCATTTCGGCATGACACCCGCCGCCCGATCCAAGGTCCAGGCCATTGGCGAACCTCCAAGCAAAGACCCGGAAGACGAGTTCTTCAATTGAGGTCAAGAAGGTTTCCTATGCGGTCGACCCAGTAACGGCCTGGGCTCAAGAGGTTTACTCCGGCAAGGTGCTGGCCGGTCCCGATATTCGAAACGCCTGCGGTCGCCATTTGCGAGACCTGGAAGACGGGCCGAAGCGCGGGCTTACCTGGGATCTCGACAAAGCCAACCGGGCGATCCGATATTTCAAGACCGTGCTCAAACTCAACGGTGGCGAGCACGAAGGCCTGCCGTTCGTTCTTCTGCCCTGGCAGGCGTTCATCGTCGGATCGATCTTTGGCTGGATGGCCCCGGATGGGTTCCGTCGTTTCCGTACCGTGTACATCGAGTCGGGTAAGGGCTCCGGCAAGTCGCCTCTGGCGGCTGGCATAGGCCTCTATTGCCTGACCTCTGACAATGAGCCGCGGGCTGAGGTGTATGCCGCAGCGACGAAGCGTGACCAGGCAATGATCCTGTTCCGCGATGCGGTGGCGATGGTTGATCAGTCGCCCACGCTGAAGAAGAAAATCAAGAAGTCGGGCCGCGATGAGAAGGTCTGGAACCTGGCCTACCTGGCAACCGGTTCGTTCTTCCGCCCGATCAGTTCCGACGATGGGCAGTCTGGCCCGCGGCCCCACTGCGCACTGATCGACGAAGTTCACGAACACAAGAACAACAAGACCGTCGAGTTCATGCGGGCTGGCACCAAAGGTCGCCGCCAGGCGCTGATCCTGATGATCACCAACAGCGGTCACGATCGTAACTCGGTCTGCTACAGCTATCACCAACTCGGTGTGAACGTCTGTGAGGCCGGCGCCAAGGGCGTGACAAAACGGCACCGCCACTTCAACGACGGTTTCTTCTCGTTTATCTGCTCCTTGGATAAGGGCGATGACCCGTTCAAGGATGAGAAGTGCTGGGGCAAGGCCAACCCATCGCTGGGCCATACGTTCCAGCCGAAGTATCTGCGGGAGCAGGTCACTGACGCGAAGGGGATGCCGGCGAAGGCGAGCACTGTTCGCCGCCTGAACTTCTGTCAGTGGGTGGATGCGGCAAACCCATGGGTTGATATCGATACCTGGCTGTCTTGCTGCGCGAAGTTTGACCCCGAGAAACTGGCCGGTCAGATCTGCTATGGGGGGCTCGACCTTTCAGGCAAGCGAGACCTCACCGCGTTAAATCTGTACTTCCCCGAGCAGGGCAAATCAATTGCTGAGTTCTGGACGCCCAAGGACACGCTACTCGACCGCGCTGCGATTGATGGCGTGCCGTATGACATCTGGCTTGAGGATGGCCACATCCACGCGCCGCCAGGGAAGGCGATCAACTATGCCTTCGTCGCAAAGCGTCTGGGCGAACTGGCTGCGAAATACGAAATAAAGGCGTTGGCCTTTGACCCGTATCACATGACCTACCTGGAAGTTGAGCTTGAGGCTCAGGGCATCGAGTTGAACCTGGTACCCCACGGCCAAGGCTTCCGCCCGGCGCGCGAGTCGAATCTCTGGATGACTCATTCCATTGACCTGGTGGAGGACTTGATCCTCACCGGCCAGATTCAGGTTCTGGCAAACCCATGCCTTACCTGGAACGTCGCTTCCGCTGTGATGGAGGCCGACGCCCAGGAGAACAGGATCTTTTCTAAGCGCAAGAAGACGGGCCGTATCGACGGCGCTGTCGCCATGGCTATGGCTGTGGGGGCTGCAAACGCGACAGAAAAGGTTGCCGAAAGTCTTTCTGATCACATCACAAAACACGGAATTCGAACCCTATGACCGAAGAAATCAAGCAGCCAAAGCTGGAGGCGCTGAAAGAGGCCTTGCCCGATCTCGTCGGCGTGCTTGGCCTGGCCTTGCTGACTCGAGGGTTGTGGGTGTGGATGGGTGAGCCTTTGGCATTGACTGTATGTGGGGCGCTACTGATCACCCTGTCTGTGTACTCAATCGTGCGAGGTGGACGCTGATGCTTCGTTCACTTCTTGGGAGGAAAAACGACACACAGGTCATTGATACGCCGGAGAAGCTTGCCCAGGCGCTGGGCGCTGGCTATGAAAGCAATGCCGGCCAACGGGTAACAACCACCAGCGCTATGCAGCAACTTGTTGTATTCAACTGCGTGCGGGTGCTGGCCGAGTCGATGGGGATGCTGCCTTGTAGGCTTTTGAAGCAAACGGGCCGCGTCCGATTGCCTGCTACAGGGCACCGGCTCTACCCCCTGATCACCATGGCTCCCAACAGCTACATGACCGCCCAGGAGTTCTGGGAGATGTTGGTGGCGTGCCTTTGTCTTCGCGGTAATTTCTACGCCTATAAGGTGAAGGCGCTGGGCAACGTGGTTGAGCTTCTACCGCTCAACCCGGACATCGCTACGCCAAAGCTCAAGGATGACTGGACAGTTGAATATAAGGTCAATTTCAAATCGGGCGTTCAAACGCTAACCCAGGATGAGATTTGGCATGTTCGTTTGTTCACGCTGGATGGGCTCAACGGGCTGAATCCGATTGCCTATGCGCGTCAGGCGCTGGGGCTGGGCCAGGCGATGGACGCTCACGCCGCCAAGCTGTTCACCAACGGCGCCGTAACTAGTGGTGTCCTGCGGACCGAGCAACAGCTTACAGACGAGGCGTTCGGTCGACTGAAAGAGGATTTCCAGGGACAACACATGGGGGTGGCAAACGCCTACAAGCCCATGATCCTGGAGATGGGGTTGGACTGGAAGCCGATCAGCCTCAATGCCCAAGACACCCAGTTCATCGAATCCAAGAAGCTAACCGAGGCGCAGATCTGTGGCTTGTTTCGCGTGCCACCGCACCTGGTGGCCAGCATGGAAAAGATGACGCTTAACAACATTGAGCATATGGGCATGAGCTTCGTGAACTACTCGCTGGTTCCGATCATGACCCGCATTGAGCATCGCATTCAGGTCGGACTGCTCAACGAGAAAGATCGCCTAACTCACTACGCCAAGTTCAATGCCGGCGCCCTGATGCGCGGCGACCTGAAGGGGCGGTACGAGTCTTACGGCAAGGGCATCCAGTGGGGGATTTTGAGCCCCAACGACTGTCGAGAACTGGAAGACGAAAACCCCCGCGAAGGCGGCGACATATACCTCACCCCAATGAATATGACCACCAACCCAGAGGCTGCCGACGATGCAGACAAAACAGCGTCTTGATCTGCCGCTGACCATTAAATCAGTCAGCGACAGCGGTGAGTTCGAAGGCTATGGCTCGGTGTTCGGAGTCGAAGACAGCTACGGCGACGTGGTAATTCGCGGCGCATTCGCAGCCAGTTTGGCCAAATGGAAAGAGAAGGGGCGTCTCCCGGCGATGCTCTGGCAGCACAACATGAGCGAGCCGATCGGCATCTACACCGAGATGCGCGAGGACGACGTTGGCCTGTACGTCAAAGGTCAGTTACTCGTTGATGCGGACCCGCTGGCCAAGCGAGCCCACGGCCATATGAAGGCCGGCAGCCTGACCGGCATGTCCATCGGCTACATGCTCGATGACTACGAATACGACAAGGAAAAGGGCGTCTGGATCTTGAAGGCAATCGACCTGTGGGAAGTATCCCTGGTCACCTTTCCGGCGAACGACGAGGCCCGTATTACTGATGTGAAATCTCTGCTGGCTCGCGGCGAAACACCGCCGCCCAGCAAAGTGGAGCGAGCCCTTCGAGAGGTTGGGTTTTCTGGCTCACAAGCCAAGGCCTTTATGGCTAAGGGCTACGGCGCAGTGTCACCGCGAGAGGCGGATGCCGACGATGCAATGCAATCCCTCAAATCACTATTGACCCGCATTTAAGGAGCCTCTCATGGCTGTTGAAAAGAAAGATATCGATGACGTCGCTGAAGCCCTGGGCAAGAAGTTCGACGAATTCAAAAAGACCAATGACAAACGCATTGATGGCCTGGAAGAAGAAAAGGGCAAGCTGTCCGGACAGGTCGACACCCTCAATGAAAAGTTGAGCGAACTGGATGAGCTGAAAAGCAATCTGGAAAAAGAGCTGCTGGCCCTCAAGCGTCCAGACGGTACCGGCACCAAAGCTGCCAGCGAGCACAAGGCTGCTTTCATGCAGTTCGTGCGCAAGGGTATCGAAACCGGCCTTGGCGAACTGCAGGCCAAGGCATTGCAAGTAGGCGTTGATGCCGATGGCGGTTTCGCGGTTCCTGAAGAGCTGGATCGCAGCATCATTGAGCTGCTGCGCGATACGTCTCCGATGCGCCAAGTGTGCAACCAAATCACCGTTGGCAGCCCGGACTACAAGCGCCTGGTAAACCTCGGCGGTAACGGTGCTGGCTGGGTTGGTGAAACCGATCCGCGCCCAGCTACCAATACTCCGAAGCTGGGTAACATCTCTGCCTTTATGGGTGAGCTGTACGCCAACCCACAAGCGACTCAGACCAGCCTTGACGACATCTTCTTCGATGCCGAGGGCTGGCTGAATGGCGAGGTTGCCCGCGACTTCGCCGAGAAAGAAGGGAATGCCTTCCTGGTGGGCGATGGCGTTAACAAACCCAAAGGTCTGCTGGCTTACGGTCTGGATTTGAAGGCCGACGACGAACGTGCGTTCGGTGTTCTGCAAAAGCTCGTATCTGGCACCGCTGGCGCGATCACTGGCGACAGCCTGATCAACCTGATTCACGCCCTCAAGGCAGGCTACCGCGCTAACGGCACCTGGATGATGGGCAACCTGACCGTTGCTTATGTCCGCAAGCTGAAGGACAGCGAGGGCAACTACCTGTGGCGCCCAGGCCTGGAAGCGGGCGCTCCTTCGGTCCTTCTGGGCTACGGCATCACCGAAAACGAAGACATGCCGGATGTCGCCGCCGATGCCAATGCCATTGCATTTGGCGACTTCAAGCGGGCTTACACTGTTGTCGACCGTATCGGCACCCGCGTGCTGCGCGACCCCTACACCAACAAGCCGTTTGTTGGCTTCTACACCACCAAGCGCGTCGGCGGCATGCTGGTCGACTCCCAGGCCGTGAAGATTCTCACCCTGAGCGCCGCTGCCTAAATCGGCGGGCGCCTACGGGCGCCCAGCCTACCGGAGGATTTATGCCGATTATTCTTGTGAAGAAGCCGTTCCCATTCTCTGCGGACGGCAACCATGTGGTTGAGGTTCCTGCTGGCGAGCAGGAAGTCTCGGATCGGTGCGCGCTGGTGGCGGTCGAGCACCTGGGGGTGGCGTCTTACCCCAATCAACTGGACGCCAATGGTCTGAAACTGGACGGCCCGACCATTGCTGATTTTTTAGCAGCCGGCTACCTGGCAGTGAATTACCCGCCCGAGGGTTACGCATCGCGCAGCTCTCAGGAAGAAATCGACGCTGCGATCGATGCGCAGAAAGAAACCGATCCGCTCAAGATGAAGGTTGCCGATCTTAAGGCCTGGCTCGCTGGTAAAGGGATCGAGTTCGATCCATCTGCCAACAAAGAGGCACTTCAGGCGCTGGTGCCAAAGAGTGATTGATCTTCCCATCGTCAAGGCTCACTTAAAGGTCGACCATGACGATGAGGATGCGTTGATTCAGGGCTACACGGATGCAGCCTTCAGCGCGTTTGAGACCTGGACCAATCGCACGCTAGTCGATCCTGAGACGGCTTTGCCAGATCCAGTCGGCAATGCGCTGTTGATGACCAAGGCGATTAAGCAAGGAGCGCTATTGCTGATCGGGCACTGGTATAGCAGTCGCGAGACGGTGGTGATCGGAACGATCACTGCGGAACTGCCAATGGCAACGAATGCCCTCTGGAAGCCGCATCGCTGGGTGAATATATGAGAGCAGGTCCAATGCGTCACCGCTGCACTATGCAGAAGCCAGAGCGAGCGCCAAACGGTTCTGGAGGTTTCACCGTCACCTGGCCCGAGGTAGGCAAGCTGTGGGCAGAGATCACGATGCCCACCGGCCGGGTTGCTCCGGTTGCTGAGAAGCTCACCAGGGTCGTAACCGCCGAGATCCGCATCCGCCCGCGGGTGGACGCGATCGCCGGTAATCGCCTGGTGCACGTTTCGAAAGGGGTCAGCACCACTTACCTGATCGAGGCGGCGCTGGTCGACAACGAGAACACTATGCTCCGGTTGCTGTGTTCGAACGTACCCAATCCATAGAGGTGAATCATGAAAGTAATTGCCCTGGGAACCCTTTCCGGCGCCACAGGCGATCGGGAGAAAGGTGAAGACTTTGTGGTCGACGCCAAGCTTGGCGCTGACCTGGTGGCGCGCGGCCTGGTAGAGGAAGTGTCTGTTCCCGCCCCAGCTGCTGAAAAGGCCGCCAAGGCCAAGGAGTAGGCCATGGCTGCGCGCCGCTCGCGCATGTCCGGCGACTTCAAACTGCGGCGGACGCTACGCAACATCCACGCGACCATGGATAACGAGCTGGCGCCGGTGATGCGCGACAGTGCTGAACGTATTCTTTCCACCATGAAGACCCTTATCCCGAAAGACACGGGTGCGGCTGCTGCTGCTCTGAAGGTGTTTGTGTCCAAAAGCGGGCTTGATGCGCAGATCGGCATCCGTGGGAAGAAGGACAGCAACCGGTTTTTCTACCTGAAGTTCGTTGAATACGGCACCAAGGGATATTCAGGCACCAAGCGGTCTGGCGGGAGAAACCGGCGGTCGACCAACAAAAGCGATGGTGCCGACTTCTTCGGCAAATATCCGGATATCCCGGCACGCCCGGCACATCCATGGCTTCGGCCCGCGAAGGACGTGAACCGGGAATATGTAATCGCCAACATCCAGGCCGCAATAAGTCGGACACTCAGCAAGGCAAGCAAGGGGCTATCCAATGGCTGATCCATCTGTTGCGCTGCAGGAGGCGCTGTTCACCAGGCTTGCGGCTGAGGTTTCATGCCCAATCTACGATGGTGCCCCCTTGGATTCTCCAATGCCTTACGTCTCTATTGACCGGGAGATATCCGTCAACGCCTCGCCCATCTCGGGCAGGAAGCGCGAGCAGCGCCTGGTCTACCTGTCGGTCTGGTCAGATGCCCACGGCCAGGCCGAGGTAAAACGCATCCTCGGCGAGGTTGTGGCCGCCCTGGACGAGCGCCGCTTGCCGATGACAGTCGGACGCGCTGTGTCGGTCAGGGTCGAGCAAGCAGACGCCCAGCGCGAGCCTGACGGCGTCACGTATCAAGGATCGCTCACGGTCCGCGTTATTACCACCCACTAAACCCAACACCCGGCCGCACCGCGGCTTTATCCAATGTGCCCTTGGAGGAACCCCCATGGCCGAAGACAACCTCAATACAGCCGCCGGCTGCCGGATCGGTATCGGCAGCAAGAACGGCGCGGACACTGAAGCGCTCTACAAGGCGGACACCTATGTCGATATTGGCGAGGTGGAAGACCTGGGCGAGTTTGGCGACACGTTCAGCTCTGTGACCTTCACGTCGTTGCGCGATGGCCGCGTGCGCAAATACAAGGGCACCGCTGACGCCGGCGACCTGACCCTGGCTGTCGGCCTGGACAACGGCGACCTGGGCCAGGCCAAGCTGAAGATCGCTCACCGGGATCGCAGCAAGGGCGATTACAACATCAAGATCACCTTGAACGATGGCGATCCAGATGCCGCCCCGGCCGTGCTGCCGACCACGTTCTACCTGCGCGGCAAGGTGATGAACAACACCGTCGCCGCCGGCGCTGCTGACAACGTGGTTCGCCGCAACGTCACCATCGGCATCAACTCCGATATCCTGGAAATCCTCCCGGCGCCCGTCACCCCTTAAACATAGGGGCTCCGGCCCCGAACCCAAAGGATTCGCCACATGAGCAAAACCCTTTACGGAACCGTCGACATCAAGCTTGGCGACGAGACCTATACCCTGACACCCACGCTCGGCGCCGTGCGTGCGATTGAGGCCCACTTCGGCGGCCTGCGTGGTGCGTCCCAGGCCATCAATGCATTGAGCATCGACGGTTGCGCCGTGATCATCGCCGGCGGCGCTGGCTTGAATGGCAAGGCGGCCGAGGCCGTGGCTGAGCAGGTGTGGCAGGCGGGCGTGCTGGATGTGTCCGTGCAGCTGAACGCCTACCTGGTGGCGCTGTACAACCCGAAAGGCCCCGATGCGGGAAAGGAAAAGCCGGCGGCGGCGTAAGTGCTGTCGAGGACGGCAGCTACGTCGACCGGCTTTACGCGGTGGCCACGGGCTGGCTCGGTTGGCCCCCTGATATGGCTTGGCGCACGCCGATGCCTGAACTGTTCCTGGCCATGGACGCCAAGATCGAATGGGCGCAGATGACCAACCCGTTCGGCACCGGCAAGACAAAAACCAAGGCCGAGAAGCCTTCGCCGTCGACCGTGGCGGATAAGCTGCGCCAGGCGCTTACGGGACGCCAGGTGAGTTAGCTTGATATAGTTTTGGATTTCCTAGGAGGAAATCTGATGAGAATGTATGCAGTGATGGTGCTCGCTATTTTCGTAATGGGCTGCGAGAAAGAAAAGGATCAGGATGTGCTTGCCGGGTTGCCATACTGGAAGTGGACTCACTTTGAAAGCAAAGATGAACTCACCGATGCGATTTCTAGATCCTCTGTTCTTAATTCAGGCCCGATTTCGGATGGTAACGCCGCTCCGGTCGAGATGCACTTCAGGTGTTCTGCGGGTAAAATGGACTTCTACCTAAGCTGGAATCGGCGTATAGATCCAAATTCATTGGTCGATACCAGAGTAGATAGCGATTCACATGAGCCGAACAAGTGGGGATCGTCAGGAGATAGAACGTCATCCTTTTATCCTTTTTTGACTTCCGCCTTTCTCGATAGATTGGCAGCCAGCAAGTCTTATGTCGCCAGGACTTCAACATCATCCGGTGAGATCACCGCTAAGTTTGATACGTCTCAAGTTTTGAAGGAAACGCAGAAACTTCGCGCCGACTGCAAGATTTAGATCACCTACCAACATTTAAAGCCGCCTCCTGGCGGTTTTTTGCTTTCTGGAGAAAAACATGGCCGACACTGACGTACAGGGGATGCTTGTTCGCATTGAGGCGACCACCGCCCAGTTGCGTCAGGAAATGGCGCGAGCCGACTCCAGCGTAGGTCAGGCATCAGGAAAGATTGATAAGAGCCTTGGGCGTATCGACACTGCTTTTGATCGTGCGGGGGAGCGGGCGCTTCACGCATCCGGGCTGATCAAGAGCGCATTGGCCGGAGCTATTGGCGCGGTCGGTATCGGGAAGATCATTGAGGCGGCCGACTCATACGGGCAGATGTCCGACCGTATCGGCATGGCCACATCCAGCGTTGGTGAATACGATCTAGTTCAGCAGCGCTTACTGGATACCGCCAAGCGCACGTATCGCCCACTTGCTGAAGCACAAGAACTCTACATCCGGACCTCTGGCAGCCTGAAGTCCATGGGCTATAACACCAGCCAGGCGCTGGATGTTATGGACAGCTTCAGTTTCCTGTTGGTGACCAACTCGGCATCCGCTGACAGAGCTAAATCGGCGATTGATGGTTATTCAAAGGCCTTGCAAACGGGGAAGGTCGATGCTGATGGTTGGCAGGCAATGCTTGCCGCAATGCCTTCTATTGTCGAGACCGTAGCTAAAGCCACCGGCAAGACCGCCGAAGAAATTCGGGCGCTTGGTGCCGAGGGTAAGCTTGGTCTCGATGTGCTTACCAAAGGCTTGCAGAACACCGCCGAGGCCAATGGAAAGCTCGCCGACAGCATGACAGTCGCTGTCCGTGATGCTCTGCAAAACTTGACCAACGCTTTCGATGTTTATGTCGGTCGTCTGGACGAGAGCACCAGTTTTACTGGCGCTCTAGGGAAGGCTATCGGCGCGGTTGGCGACAACTTCTCTACCTTGGCGGATGTATCGATCATCGCTGCCGTGGCTGCGCTTTCTCGATACGGTGCAATGGCTGCCTCATCGGGTGCGACGGCTGCTTATTCGGCGCTCAAAGATGTGGCGGCAAGAAAAACCCAAGCGACGTCGGTTTTGCTGGTCGCGCAGGCAGAGCTACAGAAGGCCCAAACATCTGTTTTCCTAGCCGAGAAGGAGGCCATTGCGGCTCGCGGTACAGCAGTTCAGACGCAGATGTCGCTTCAGCTTGCAGAGGCTCGAATGGTCGAGGCTCGCGCGACCAATGCTGTGGCTGTCGCGCAGGTCGGCGTGAGCCGTGCTGGTGTTGGTCTCATCGGGATGATGGGCGGCCCCTTGGGTATTGCAGCTTTAGCAATTGGTGCCGCTACAGCATTCCTAACATTGCGAGACAACACGAGCGTCCTTGAAGAAAAACTTGGCGATTTGTCAAAGCCGATTACTGAGCTGATCAAGAAGTTCAACGAGCTTGGACGTGCAACCCAGTCTGTAACACTTCGCGAGCTGAGGTCTCAAGTCGAGGATCTGCAATCAGATCTTGGGCAAATGTCCGGAGCAATTGCCGATAAGTTTGAAAGCGACTTGCGCGGAATGGGTGCGGCCGGTGCCGACGGCCTCATGGCGGGGCTTGCCCCGTTGCCGGCTGAAGCTCAGAAAGCACTGGATCTGGTTCGCAAAGCCTCGAAAGAACAGTCGTCGGGTATAACGGTTGACTGGCAAGCGGTGGCCGACCAGTTGCGCCTTATTCCTGGCGTCACAGAGGCAATGGCCCAGTCCATAGAGCAGAGTGAGAAGTCTGTTTCGAAGCTGTCTGGCGAGCTGGTTAAGCAGAAGGAAGTCATTGCAGCCCTTACGGGCGAGACGGATGCCAATACCAAGGCCCAGCGTGAGAACGCATCAGCGAAGGCAAGCGCTGCTCAGGATGGGAAAAAGTATCTTGACCAGCTCCTGAAGGAGCTTGCTTCTGCCCAAGACAAGACAAGTCTCGCGGCCGCGAATCGATATATCGCCGAGCACAAGTTGCTTACAGAGGCTGATATTGTCGCGATCCGTTCAGCTGCTGCAGCAAAGGACGCGCAAAAAGAGGCCGATGAGGCTGCCACCAAGGCCACGCGGAAGAATGCCAGCGAAGGACAGTCCGCCGCTAAGCAACAGCTAAAGTCGTTCGATACCGCCGAGGAAGGCTATAAGCGCCAGATCGAGCTGATCAACACCACTGGCGACAAGCAGAAAGACGCGACCGAGGTGATGAAGCTTTCCTTTGAGCTGCAAGAGGGGAAGCTCGGCAAGCTGAGCGAGGCTCAAAAGAAAAAGCTTATGGGCATGGCTGCCGAGCTGGATGCGCTGAACAAGCTGAAGAAAGCCAACGAGGACGATCTAAAGCTGACGGCGTTTAGGAATGCCCAGGGCGTCGGTACTCAAACCATGAAAGATGGGTTTGACCAGGAGCTGAAAGGCGTAGGAATGGGCGATAAAGCCCGGGACCGTATGCGCGCTGATTTGGCGCTTCAGCAAAAGTACGCTGCCGATGTCGCCAGCCTCAACGAACAGTTGCAGGCGAAAAGCATTGATAAGTCGCTTTACGATCAAGAAACGACTGTCCTCGAGGAGGCGCTGGCCGAGCGGATCGTTGCGCAAGAGCTGTATTACCAGGCTGTCGATGAGCAACAAGCCAACTGGATGAACGGCGTCAATGAGGCGTGGGCGAACTACGCCGACGCCGCCCGTGATTATTCGGCCCAGGCCGCAGACTTCACCAACACGGCTTTGAGCGAAGCCACCAGTGGGCTGGGCACGTTCTTCTCTGACGTGGCCAGCGGCGCCGAGGATGCCGACGACGCTCTCGGCGACATGGTCGGCAACTTCGCCAAGTCGATGCTCAAGACGCTGGGTGACATGGCGGCGCAATGGTTGATCTACCAGGGCGTACAGTTGCTTGTGGGCAAGACCACTCAGGCGAGCGCTGCCGGAACTTTGGGTGCCAATGCGCAAGCCATGTCCCTGACGGCAGGCCTTAACGCCTATGCCGCCACTGCGGGCATTCCCATCATTGGCCCTGCGGCCGCGCCGGCGGCAATGGCCACTGCCATGGCTGTTACCGGGCCTTTGGCTTCGGCTGTTGGTATGACTGCGCTTGCTGGTATGGCGCACGACGGTATCGACTCGGTGCCAGAGGACGGGAGTTGGTTCCTGCAAAAGGGCGAGCGGGTCACCACTGCTCAAACCAGTGCGAAGCTTGATGCAATGCTGTCTAGGATCGACAACAGCCTGAGCGGCGCGCAGCCCGAAGCGCGCATAGGTGTCGGTAGCCTGGAGTCGGCTGGCAATGGCCGTGCTGCACTGGTGGGTTCTTCAACTGATTCGTCGCCGAGCGGACCTTCACAAATCATCTTCAGCGCACCCGTCACTGTTCAGGCCCAGCCGGGCATGAGCAGCCAGGAGGCGCAGATGCAGGGTGATTCCATCGGATCGGCACTGGAGGCTCGTATGGGTAAGTTCCTGGATGCAGAGATGCGGCAGGGCGGCCGGCTGTGGAGGCGTTGATGGCTGAGACATTTACGTTTGACGTTGAGGTCGGCGCCGACGGTGACGTCAGCCAGCGGACTTGGGAGAACGAGTTCGGGGACGGCATGGTTCAGGCCGGGGGCATTGGCATCAACACCAAGAGCCAGGTGTGGAACCTGGTGCACACCGGTGAGGATCTGCCGGGCGAGGAGTTGCCCGAGTTGCTAGCGTTCCTGGATCGGCACGAAGGCTACAAGGCCTTTCGATATGCGCCGCCAGGCGAGCCGGAAGGCTGGTACCGGGCGAACGGCTACAAAAAGAAGGCGCTCGGCGAGGAAATCTACACCGTCACCTTCACCGTTAAGCAGGTGTTCAACCCCCGACCTTAACCGTCACCAAGCCCCGCCAAGTGCGGGATTTCTTGTTTTTGGGGCCCTATGAATTACAACACTGATCTTCAAAAGCTCGAGCCCGGTAACCAGATCAGGCTCTACGAGTTGGACGCTACACGCCTCGGCGCTACGGTCTGGCGCTTCCATGGTCACGCCCATGAGGGTGACATCATCTGGCAGGGGCAGCTCTACTCGCCGCTGCAGATTGAGGCCAAGGGCTTTGACATCCGTGGCGACGGCCGCCCAGCTACGCCAACGCTGCAGGTAGATGATGAGCTCGGCGGCGTGCGCGGTGCGATCACCGCTCTGTGCTTCCAGTTCCGCGACCTGGCTGGCGCCCGGGTCAAAGTGATCGAGACGTTTCGCCACTTCCTGGATGCCGCCAACTTTCCCGACGGCAACCCGGAGGCCAGCGACCAGTCGAAAACGAACCTCTGGTTTATCGAGCAAAAAACCGAGGCGTTGCCCAGCATCTCGGTCACGTTCTCGCTGTCGAGCCCTACTGACATGGAGGGGCAAATGCTACCTGGTCAGCAGATCACCAAGCTCTGCCGGTGGGCCTGCCGTGGCGGCTACCGGCAGGAGGCCTGCGCCTACACAGGGGCCGCGATGTTCGACAAGAAGAACCAACCCACGGACAGCCCCGCGCTCGACCGCTGCGGGGGCTGGTGGAGCAGCTGCAAGATCAGGGGTAACACCCGCCGGTTCGGTGGGTCCATGGGCGCAAGCCTCATCGCAAGTTCGAGGTAGTCATGCGCATCAATCAGAAATTGCAGGACGAGATCCGCGCACACGCCGAGCGCGCTTACCCGGCCGAGGCTTGCGGGGTTTTAATCAAATCTGCCGAGGGCCGCGAGTACGTGCCGTGTGCGAACTTGGCGACTACACCGCGAGAACACTTCCAGATCGATCACAAGGATATGGCCCGCGCCGAAGATCGCGGGGAAGTGCTGGCGATTATCCACAGCCATCCGGATAAAGCACCGGCGCCAAGCATGGCCGACCGGGTCAGCTGCGAACTGCACGAACTGCCCTGGGGCATCGTCGGCTGGCCCGGCGGCGACATCGAGTGGTTCAAGCCGTCCGGCTTCCAGGCGCCGCTGCTGGGCCGCGACTTTTCCCATGGGTTGCTTGATTGTTGGGCAGCTTGTCGGGATTGGTACGCACGCGAGGCCGGCCTGCAGTTACCGAACTTTGAACGTGCCGACTTATGGTGGGAGTGCAAGGACGGCCCGAGCCTCTACGAGGACAACTTTGCAGCCACCGGCTTCTACCAGGTCAACGAGGCAAGGCGCGGCGACATGCTCGTGTTGCAGATCCCTACGCCAGGGCGGGAGTGCTATTTCCCGAACCACGCGGTGATTTATCTGGGTGATGAACCCGCGCTGCTCAGCGAGCCGACACCGAAGCTCGGCGGGTCAGGCCCGTTCATTTACCACCACATGCCCGGCCGCCTGGCTGCCCGTGAAATCTACGGCTGGTCAATGGCCAACCGGGTCAAGCTGATCCTCCGGCACAAGGACTACCGCCCATGACGATGCGCACCATCAAGCTCGGCGGGGTGCTGGGCAAGAAGTTCGGCAAAGAGTATTGCCTTGATCTGAATGGTATTCATGATGCCACCGCAGCGCTGTGCGCTATGAAGCCAGGCTTTGAGAAGTTCATGCGAACCGCGCACGAGCGGGGCCTCGTGTTCGCCGTGTTTGTTGATGAGCGGAACATCAGTGCACAGGAGCTTGAGCTTGTTGGGCGTGCCGAAGGCGACATCCGGATACAGCCGATTATCCAGGGCAGCAAGCAGGCGGGTATGTTTCAGACATTGCTCGGCGTGGTGCTGATCGTGGCCGGCTTGTTCACCGGCGGCACCACCTCGACCCTGGGTATGGGCTTGCTCGCCGCCGGCGCAGCTGTGGGCCTGGGCGGGGTGGTGCAGATGCTTTCCCCAACCACAAAGGCTACTGCCGAAGGGAAGAACGACGACGGCAACAACCCGAGCTACGGCTTCGGCAGTGCGGTAACCACCATTGCCCAGGGCAACCCTTACCCGCTGCTTTACGGTGAGCGTGAGGTGGGCGGCGCCGTCGAATCTGGCGGGGTGTACACGCAAGACAACATCTGATTCAGCTTAAACAATGAACCCGCTCAGGCGGGTTTTTGCATTCTGGAGGGCGCATGAGCGCAGTAGCAAAGAAGACGTCCCGCGCCGCAGCTCGCACCCGCCGCGCCGTGATCGGCAGCAAAGGCGGCCAGGCCAAAGAGAAAAAGCCAAGTATTGCGCAGAATAGCGTTCCGTCGATTTCTACAGCGCGCATCCTCTACATGTGGAGCTGGGGGCCAATCGTTGGGCCGGTTGACGGTTTGCGCTCGATCAAGCTGGACGGCACGCCTATTCAGGGGCCGGACGGCACGTTGAACTACCCTGGCGTCAAATGGCAGTTCCGTAACGGTGAGCTGAATCAGGCTCGTCTGGAGGGCAATACCGAGTCCAGCAACGAGATCGACGTCAAGCAAGAGCTGATCTTTGGCACTCCCTGGCTGCACAGCATCACCAACCCGGTTCTGGACGCGGTGCGGCTGCGCCTGAGTTGGCCAACGCTTCGCAGCCAGGATTCCGCTGGCAACATCAACGGCGTGCGCATTGATTACGCCGTGGACATCTCCACGGACAATGGCCCATATGTGGAGGCTCTGGTCTCATTTGTCGATCGGAAGAACGTTACCGAGTACGAACGAGCCCATCGCCTTGAATTGCCCGCCGGCACCCGGTGGACGGTTCGTGTCCGCCGGTTGACCCCGAATGCCAACTCCGACCTGGTGGCCGACCAGATGGTGGTCAAGGCTATCGCAGAGGTGGTCGATAGCGATCAGGAATACCCGCTCACTGCAGTCAGCAGCATCGAGTACGACGCCCAGACCTTCGGCGGCGACATCGCCAAGATTGCCGTGCTGATGCGCGGTCGCATCATTCGAGTTCCCGCCAACTACAACCCGGAGACACGCACGTACTCAACATCTGGCGCGGGTACAAGCAACGGTATTTGGGATGGCACATTCAAAGAGGCCTATACCAACAACCCGGCCTGGATCTTCTATGACCTGGTGCTGCACCCATACTACGGCCTCGGCGACCGCATCGACGCAACAATGGTTGATCGCTGGTCGCTCTATCGAATCGCGCAGTACTGCGACCAGATGGTGCCGGACGGAAAGGGGGGCATGGAGCCACGCTTTACCTGCAACTTGTACTTCCAGAAGCAAGCCGAAGCTTATGCAGTGCTCCAGGACCTGGCCTCTATCTTCCACGGCCTGGCCTACTGGGACGGCAGCCAGATCGTGGTCAACGCCGATATGCCGGGCGACCCGGTGTTCACCTACAACCAGACGCAGATCCTGAACAACGGCGCAATCAAGTACGAAGGCACCCGAGCGCGTGATCGGCACACGCTATACATGGTCGGCTGGGACAACCCAGACCAGGGCTTTGAAACGGACAAGGAGCCTGTCTTCGACGATGAGGCCATGATCGAGCTGGGCGGTATCGTTCGGGAAACCTCGGTCGGCGCCATTGGCTGCACATCCCTGGGCCAGGCACAGCGTGCAGGTCAGTGGGCGGCGCTCACCGAGAAGCTACAAACCCAGGGCGGAGTGTTTCGTGTTGGCCTTGATGGTGACATTCCCAAGCCTGGGCAGGTCATCGCTGTGGCCGATCCAATGTTGGTGGGCCGAAAAAACGGCGGACGTATTGCCGCAGCGGCTGGCCGGGTGGTCAGTCTGGATCGCGACACAGTGGTGCCGGTTGGCGCGCGCTTGATGGTCAACCTTCCCAGCGGCAAGTCCGAAGGGCGCGTGGTCAAATCTGTGGCAGGGCGAGACGTGACCGTCATGGCTGACTTCAGCGAGCAGCCGCAGGCGGAGTGCGGGTGGATTCTCGACTACGAAGACCTGAAACTGATGCAGTTTTACGTCCGCAACGTCACGCGCCCGGAGTGGCACCAGTTCCAGCTCGAGGTGATCCAGCACGACCCGAGCAAGTTTGACGCTATCGACAACGGCGCCGTAGTGGATCCTCGTCCAATCACTGGTATACCGATTGGCAGCCAGGACGCACCGGCCCGCGTCATGCTCAGTCAGCACGTCGTGATTGAGCAGGGCATAGCCGTCACGGTGATGTCGATCGCCTGGGACGCAGCGCCAAACGCTGTCGCTTATGACGTGGAATGGAAGTGGGGCGCCCGGGAGTGGATCAGGGTTCCGCGCACCGCCGAGCAGATGGTCGACGTCCGCGGTATTTACTCGGGCCAGTACATGGCCCGGGTGCGGGCTGTGAGTGCGCTCAACGTTTCGTCGATCCCGGTAACCTCTGCGCTGACCAGCCTGGAAGGCAAGACCGGCCTGCCGCCGGCGGTGTCGTTCCTGACCACCACCAGCGAACTGTTCGGCATCGGCATCAAGTGGGGCTTCCCTGCTGGCGCCGAGGACACCCAGCGCACCGAGCTTTGGTACGGTCCGGCGAACAACCTGCCGGCCGCGACGAAGCTGGCCGACCTGGCATACCCGCAGGCCGACTATCGGATGCAGTCTCTCCTGGCGGGCGCAACGCTGTTCTTCTGGGCGCGCCTGGTGGACCGTACCGGCAACATCGGTCCGTTCTATCCGGTGGTGAGTGGGGTGATGGGCCAGGCCAGCTCGGATGCCGGGCCGATCCTTGAGCAGATCAAGGGGCAGATTGACGAGACGTCCCTGGGGCAACTGCTGAAGGAGCGCATTGACCTTATCGACGGCAACGGCCCTGGCTCGGTCAATGGGCGCATCGAAGCGGCCAAGGATGAGCTGGAAGGGCTGATTGATCAGATCGTCGACGCGCTTGAGTACGACCCTGCGAAGGCGTACGCGCTTAACGAGATCGTGCGCATGGGCCAGCACCTGTATCAGGCGAAAGGCCCGGTACCGGCGAATAATCCTCCACCGAACGCGACCTACTGGACCGATATCGGCACTGTAGCCCAGACGGTGGATGCGTTGGCCATCCAGGTACAGCAAAACAGCGCGACCATTACGCAGCACGGCCAGGACATCACCGCTCAGGCGCAACAGCTCAATGCGGTGAAGGTGACGGTCAACGACCCAGTCACCGGCGTGAACGCTACAGCCAGCGGGTTAAGCACCCTCAAAGCCACGGTAACCACGCTCGACGGCAAGGTCACCACCACGGCGCAGCGGGTTGACGGCATCTACTTGCAGGTCAACCCGCCGCTCCAAGGGGATGACAGTGCGCTGATGGGTTCTGAGGCCAGCTATGTAGGTGTCTGGTCCACTCAGTCTGCCCTGATCGAGGGTGACCTGGTACAGGGACAGCGAACCGACACAGTTGAAGTGAAGGTGGCCAACAACGCCGCCGCGGTCGCTGCTGAGCAAACCGCCCGCATCAATGCCGTTGGCGCTCTGTCGTCCAGTATTGAAACCGTCAAGAACTCGGTCAACGGCAACACCCTGGCCATTCAGACCAACACCACGGCCATTCAAACGGTCGATGGAAAGGTAACGGCGAACTGGTCGGTTCGGATGCAGTACGAAACCGCCACCGGGCTATACAAGTATGCCGGTATCGGCCTTGGGTTAGAAAACGGCCCTGGCGGGCTGCAGACTCAGTTCATCATCGATGCGGACAGGTTCGCCATCGGGCAGGCTGGATCTGTGCCGTTCGCAGTGCAGGGTGGGCAGACGTTTATCAATGCTGCATTCATCCAAGACGGCACTATCACCAACGCCAAGATCGGGGCTTACATCAGCTCTACAGACTACATCGCTGGTCAACAAGGTTGGATTCTAAAAAAGGACGGCACCTTTGAAATTAACGGCGTCGTTCCAGGGCAAGGGCGCTCGATAATGACGAATCGATCTTTGCGGTTCTGGGATGTGAACAACGTCAAACGCGTTCAAATCGGAGATCTTACCGAATGAGTTCCGGAATAAGAATTTGGGGGGCTGCGGGCAATCTACAGATGGACGAAAACTCGTTCACTGTGAGGGTCGTCTATTCGGCCCTGGTAACTTCTGTTGGGGCTGCTTCGAGAAGTATATATATCGCAATACCCGGAGTGGCTATTGGTACTCATGTTGGTGTGTGTCTCCCCAATGAGCCATGGCGGTTTTCTCAAGATCCTAGGAACTCGCAATTTGATGTACAAATTATGAGTGATGGAGTTACTGTGTGGTTTGGGAATAGAAACATGCCGGATGGTAAAATGGGGTTCTCCACGCAGCGACTTTTAGTGTTCAGGTACAAATAATGGCATACGGACTCGTATTTAAAAATAACTCTGATGTTGTTGCTTTGGACTCTGAATTTGCTAGGTTGGTGGTGCTGCATTCGGCAAGATATACACAATCAGGTGCAATGTTCCCAGCTCCAATTACCTCACAAGAACCGCCACTAATTTTTGCAAGGCCAGATGCTACTGCTACTTTTCAAGAAGTCCAGTTGTTAGGGGGGCCCGGTAATTGGACCGGTTGGCAAAATGGATCTTCTGTAAATGTGCCAGGAACATATTTCCTAGCCGCTTATGAGGCCAAACCCTCAGAAAGTTACGGGCTCAGGTTATGGGGTGCAAATTCAAAGCTACTCTTTGATAATGGCAATCCCTGTGCTCAGTTTACAACTGTGATTACACAATGGACATTTTTGGGAGTAGTGAATACATCTCCTGGCAGATGGCAGTATTCTTGGTCCTCGCCAGCTCCGATTCTTGAGGGTGGCTATATATTGGTTAACAATGTTGCAATGGATATGCCTGCAAGGAATAGCTACTCATGGCTTACCTGTGGATGGAGTTATGAAACAAATACAGTTTCAATTGGGCTTCAAAATATAGGCGACTTCAATCAAAATAATTTCTTCTTTTCGCTGCTCTTCGGAAAGCCGATGCTCTGAATAACTAATAGTTTGAGGATATAAAATGCCTAGACAGGAAATTAACATCGGCACAGCGCCAACAGGTGCTGGAGGCGATACTACCCGAAGCACCGCTGTAAAAATCAACGCGATGACGGCTGAGCTTTATGCAAAGACAAATAGTCTGGGCAGTGCGGCAACTCGGAATGTAGGCATCGCATCGGGAAACTTAATGGAGATTTCACCATCGCAACTGGTCGATGGAAACTCAGCGTTTATTGTTGAGGGTAGTCGGTTCCTATCCTACGGGGAAGGGACCACAGGTGGCCCACCTGGCGTTACCTATGCCTCCGGCATCCGTTCAAGATTCTACGATGGCTCTTTTTTTGCTGTTGATATTGTCGGGAATATTCTGAACGGCAACCTTTACTGGCGAACAGTTAACTCAGTGGGAGTGCAGAACGGCTGGAGAACCATTTACGACACCGGAAACACCACCCGTGCCCAAGATGGCACATTGAAGGCTATCTAATCATGGCAAGAGCAGCAATCAACATCGTGGGCGAAACCGGCGCCCTGTTTGACATTACATCGCTCGGAGGTAAGGACGTAGATAGTTACCGTTCTGGTGTCGGCGTGTACTGCGTCACGGGCACCCAGGGCATGGTTCCTTTTCCCCCGGTAGATCAGGGCTGGGGCTACTCGCTTCATCCGTCCGAGAACACCGCCAAGGTAGATATCGCTTTCGCTGATGATCTGCTGACCGTGACGGTCACAATGAGCGGCGAACCCTACGATCTGAAAACGATGGTCACGCTTCACATCCTGGTGCCCGATATTCCGCTGGAGGAAGTGCCGGAGCTTCCGTCGATTGTCGTTGATCCTCTGGAGGCTGCCCAGGCCGAGATCATCCGTCTTCGGGCCATCGCAGATTACGCCGTTGCGCCACTACAGGATGCGGTGGACGTCGACGAGGCCACAGATTCAGAGGTTGCCCAGCTTAAGGGCTGGAAGAAGTACCGCGTTGCGCTGAGCCGAGTGCCCGAGCAAGAGCATTACCCGGACGCTATCGAGTGGCCCGTCGTTCCGGCCTGACCGCCGATCTGGAAACCATCACCGCCTTGTGCGGTTTTTTTTCGTCTGGAGAAAAGCATGAACGCAACCGAGAAAGACCGGGACATCCTGGCGCGCACGCTGTACGGCGAAGCCCGCGGTGAGGGGCTGGACGGGCAGATCGCCGTGGCCTGGACCATCCGCAACCGTGTGTTCGACGGCAAGGCCAAGTCGTGGTGGGGCGAGGGCTACGCCGGTGTGTGCCTGAAACCCTGGCAGTTCAGCTGTTGGAACCAGAACGACCCGAACTACGCCTACCTGAGCGGTGCCAAGCAGATCCCGGCCGCGCAGTTCGCCCAGGCCCAGCGTGCGGCTGACCAGGTGATGTCTGGTGCGGTACCGGATCCAACTGGCGGTGCCACGCACTATTACGCAACCACAATGCCCAAGGCCCCAGCCTGGGCCGCAAAGGCCACGCAGACGCTGCGCCTGGGCCACCATGTCTTCTTCAAGGATGTGCCGTGATGACGTCGGTACAGAAGCTGATCGGCCTGGCGCTGACAATCCTGCTGGCGCTGGGCATCGGCTTTGGCGGGGCATGGCAGGTTCAGGACTGGCGCCTGGGCAAGGAGATGGCTGAGCGTATCGCGGAGCAGGGCGCCCGCCACCAGAAGGAACTGGATGCAATCACTGGAGAGGCCTGGCGTCAGCAATCGGCCGAGCGGGACAAGCGCCTGGCCACCGAGGAAAAGCTCGCGCGCCAGGACCAAAAGCACACCGAGGAATTATCCGATGAGAAACGCAAGCAGGCTGTTATCCGTGATCGCCTTGCCACTTCTGATCTGCGGCTGTCAGTCCTCCTTGCCGAGGATCCAGCCAGTGGCTGCAACCTGCCTGCCACCTCCAGCACCGTCGGCGTGGTTCATGCAGCCCGTCGAGCCCAACTTGACCCAGCGCATTCTCAACGAATTATCCGCATCACCGACGACGGGGATAACGCCATAATTGCCCTGCGTGCGTGCCAGGCGTACGTCAGGGCTGTAACTCCTTCAGCGCCCTGAGTTCCGCCAGCAGCCGTTGGTTCTCCCTGAACAGGTGGTCACGCTGACCGGTAACTAGATCGATGCTTCGAAAACTACCGGTCTCATCGGGCTCTTGATTCATACCTGACATGCGTTCGAGGGCGCCCTTGAGCGCCGCTTCTGCGCGAGCCTTGCCTATCAAAAGCGCGTCATTCATCTGAACCAGGCCAGCTATGTTCGCTCGCGCTCGACTCAACATGCGCTCGGTTTCAGCCAGTTCATCTACGAGGATTGAGCACTGGTGCTGATACATCTCAAGTGGGGTAGGGCAGCCGAGCCAATCATCGGTGTCCATGTCAACGTTCATAGCGTGAATCTCAGATACTGTATGTGTGTACAGTAATCTGAATGCAACGATGCCTGGACTGAAGACCGACGAAATGCAGGTTCACCCGACGATCAGTCGGGAGCGCTCAGGACGGCCAAGGTCAGCTTGATGAACTCCTCGTTATCGTCGATAGCTTGAAGAGCGCCGCGAACATTTTCTGCTACATCGGCGGAGCCACGCTGCTCCACCCAGTTGGACAATTCCAGGATGGACGCTTCGAGGGCGAGCTGGTTTTCGTAGAGCTTAGAAAGCAGGGAAGGGAGTAGATCTGAATTCGGCATCGGTGTTCCTCCGGAGAGTGAACAGAGTAGTAGCGGGTGTGTTTTTTGGGTAGTTGTGTTCGTTTGGCAGGACGCCGGGGAGGGTGACTACTGTAGGAATATACAACGCTAAGTTATTGATTCTTATAGGGTGAAACGCTGGTTTTAGCACCTCCGTAAATTGGTGTGTTTGCTTTATACATCAATAGGTTACGAGTGTTCCGGGGTCACCTTGACATGGTGGGGGTCGTTGGTTCGAGTCCAATCGCGCCTACCAAACAAAATCCGCTCTGCTGGGCGGTCTAGAAGGGCTCACCGAAAGGTGGGCCCTTTTTTGTTGTCTTGGATTTTTGCAGAACGTTCAGACACTATCGAGTTCGCTCACAGAGGGCAATGTGAACGCCGAACGCGTCTCTTCATGTAATAGGCCCCATCGATGACCAATAAATAACGATAGTTCTCTGGGGATTACAGATCTCTCCTGCATACAGCAAGGCCTTTACCGGCTAAATAAGCTGCTTGAAAATTATTGATGGTATTTTCTGTGCGTCTTTTTATCTGGTGTGGGGTGATCCTGTCGCCGCTACTTTCGATTATGGCTGCCCAAGCCAGTAGCAAATACTTTGATATCCCGGCTTGGCCTGGTGATGAAGAGTCATGCCCTGCCCCTGGAAACATACACAGCAGCCATGGGGTGTTTAGGGCACCGTCCAAATCCGAGGGTGTTGATTGGGTGGGCATGTCGCAGGGCGACGTGGGCGAGAATGTCTTGGCGTTTACAAAAGCGATTTTTGTTCTTGCTGAACAAAACTCCGAATCCCGAGGTTTTCTGGCTAGCTGTATTTATCGCACTTCTGCGGGTAGATACCTGAGCATGAGGCTTGATGGTAACGAATATAGTCACATCATGTGGATTGCCCGGTCAGCGTCATGGCGGCAGTCACAAGACTTCTCATCGAAAACCATTTTGGAGTGCACAGACAAAGGCACGCGAGCATGTGGTTTTTTCATCAAGTAACAACTGCGGGATGAACAGCTCAAGCCCTTTGTTCAATACCAGCATCGGTTGGAAGCACCAACCTTTTTTGATGACACTGAAGTTTGGGCAATACCTATCCAAACATGCCTCCCGGCACGCTTTTCAGGTTCGAATGCTCGATCAGCAGAACAGCGTAGCCACCGACAGCAGGCAAATTATTTGCACGAACACCTGGCAGCGTATCTCGCCAAACGTGGTCGCCATATCAGTCATTTGTCCGGCATACATAGCGCGAGCCCTCATTATCGGCATATCACCGTGAACGAACTGCAGGTACACACAGCTGCATGATGGAGTATAGGTTCTGATCGGGAATCCACACGCCTGCATCGATTTTGAGCTTTTCGGCAAGCTACCTGCGCTCTTTCTCCCATAAAGCCTGGACTATCTCCCCATGGTGCCCGACCGTGGGCGCCATCCCCCCACAAAATTTATTGGTTTGCAGCAACAATTTTTCTTGTTGGACACCCTCGGTCTCCAGACAGCAAAGTTGCCGCCACTGACGCTCGACCTTCCAGGTCAACAATAAAAAACCGAGCCGACTGCACGCCACTTTCAAGCTGTGAGCCCTTGGCCCACATCCTGCTGTTATGGCGCCGCAGCGCGCACTAAAGGACCTCTTCGCCATGCAAACAGTTGTGAACCTATGGCCGTTGATCGGCGTACTTGTCATCGTGGTCGGCTTTGTATTGCGCTTCAATCCGCTGTTGGTGGTCACCGCCGCCGCCATCGCCACCGGACTTGCCGCTCAGTTCCCGCTGGAAAAAATTCTGGCCACCATGGGCGATGGCTTCCTTCAGACCCGTGCCCTGCAATTGATTCTGTTGTTGCCGCTGGCGGTGATTGGCCTGTTGGAGCGCCATGGCCTGCGCTTGCATGCGCAGAACTGGATCGCGCGCTTTGAGCGGGCCACGGTGGGGCGCTTGCTGATCATTTATCTGTTTGTGCGTGAGTCCACGGCAGCCATGGGGCTGACCAGCCTGGGTGGGCATCCGCAAATGGTACGACCACTGTTGGCGCCGATGGCCGAAGGTGCTGCGGAAAAACGCTACGGCAAGCTGCCCGACAAGCTGCGCCACAAGGTCTTGGCCATGTGTGCGGCCACCGATAACGTCGGGCTGTTTTTTGGTGAGGATATTTTCGTTGCTTTCGGTGCGATTGCGTTGATGCACACCTTCCTGCTCGGCTCGGGGATTGATGTGGAGCCGCTGCACATTGCGGTGTGGGGCATCCCGACGGCAATCTGTGCCTTCATCATTCACGCTATCCGGCTGCATCGTTTCGACCGGCGCTTAACCCGCGAAATGAGCTCGGCCACCACCCCGGTGGAGGCTGCTCAATGATTATTTCCATTCAATACCTTTACTGGCTGGCGGGCGTGCTGTTGCTGATCACCGCGGGCATGATCCTGCTTGATCGAACCCATCCCAAACGCTGGTCCAGCGCGCTGTTCTGGTTGTTGTTCGCCATTCCGTTCCTGGTGGGCGAGCGTCTGCCCTCGGTGGCCATCGGCATCGGTGTGGTGGTGATGGCGTTGATCGCCGGCCTGGGCGGCGTTGGGCGCGGCCAGCACGCCGAGTTGCATGACAAGGCGTCCCGCGCCAGTGCCGGGCGTCTGGGCCACAAATTGTTTATCCCGGCATTGGCGATTCCGCTGACTACGGTGATTGGCTCGGTAGTGCTCAAACACACCGAAATCGGCGGTGTACCGTTGCTGGACCCGAAGAACACCACCTTCGTCTCCCTCGGCATCGGCTGCCTGATTGCGTTGGGCCTGGCCTGCTGGTTGACCCGCGATACGCCAGTACAAGCCCTGCGCGAATCCCGTCGCCTGACCGAAGCCCTGGGCTGGGCCATGGTGTTACCGCAGATGCTGGCGATGCTCGGGTTGTTGTTCAACGAGGCGGGGGTGGGCACGGCGGTTGCCCATGTCACCACCACCTATATCAACCTGGACTACAAGTTGGTGGCGGTGATGGTCTATGTGCTGGGCATGGCCTTGTTTACCGTGATCATGGGCAATGGTTTTGCGGCGTTCCCTGTAATGACCGGCGGCGTCGGCGTGCCGGTACTGGTGGGGATCTACGGCGGCAACCCTGCGGTGATGGCGGCGATCGGTATGTTTTCCGGTTACTGCGGCACGTTGATGACGCCGATGGCGGCTAATTTTAATATCGTACCGGCGGCGTTGCTGGAGTTGCCCGACAAGAACGCGGTGATCAAGGCGCAAATCCCCACGGCGCTGATGATGTTGGTGGTCAATATCGTGCTGCTTTACCTGTTGATGTGAGGTCATTATGCAAACCGTACTGCTGACGGGTTTCGAGCCCTTTGATAACGCTCTGATTAACCCCTCGTGGGAGGCGGCTCGCCAGTTGGAGGGTGTGCCACTGGGCGAGGGTGCACGTATTGTCGCGCGTTGCCTGCCCTGTGCATTTGCCACAGCAGGCGAACACCTGACCCGATTGATCAGCGAGTTAAACCCGGCGATGGTGATTGCCACCGGCCTGGCGCCAGGGCGCAGCGAGGTGTCTATCGAGCGGGTAGCGATCAATATCAATGACGCACGCATCCCCGACAACCTCGGGCAGCAACCGATTGATACGCCAGTGGCAGTCGATGGCCCTGCGGCCTATTTTTCGACGTTGCCGATCAAGGCCATGGTCAAGGCGCTGCGTGACGCGGGCGTGGCGGCTGCCGTTTCGCAAACCGCGGGCACGTTCGTGTGCAATCAGGTGTTCTACCTTTTGCAGCACCGGCTCGCCGGGTCCGAAGTGCGCAGTGGGTTTATTCATGTGCCGAGTTCGCCACCGGCCGACCAGCCGTCTCTGGTTGAGGCCTTGCGCCTGGCGGTCTTTACGGCCTGGCTAACTCACGCAGATGTGGTAGAAACAGGCGGGCAGGTGAGCTGACAGCCGGGATGCGAATGGGGTCATTCCTGGGACATCTTCGACTATAGTTCACAAGCGTATCAACCTTGGAAAACCATCATGATCAAGTACCCGAAGTTCGTGTCTGTCGCGTTGTCCCTCGCGCTGTTTGCAGGTAGCGGTCTTGCCCTGGCTGATCCTGGTAATGGCAAGGGCCAGGGTAATAACCAGGGAGGGCAGGGTCAGGGTAATAACAAAGGTAATCAGGGCGGGCAGGGCAATAACAAAGGCAATAACCCCGCAGGGCAGGGCTACGACAAGCCCAAAGGCAAGGGCGGCTCAGGTGGTCACGGCCCCAGCGTTGACCGAGGGAGCGTATTGAATGTGCTCGGCGGTTATCGCGATTACTGGAGCCCAGGGCCTGCATTGCCGCCGGGCATCCAGAAGAACCTGGCACGCGGCAAGCCGCTGCCGCCCGGTATCGCCAAGAAGCTTGACGGTCGCCTGTTGGGGCGGCTGCCTCACTACGACGGTTATGAGTGGCAGCAAGCGGGAACTGATTTGATATTGGTCGCTATCGCCAGCGGCATCATCTACGAAGTACTCAACGGGGTTCTTGATTGAGGCGTTACTTTTTAAGTAGACCCCAAAGTGCGGTTGATTGGGGCCGGGAGTTTCCCGCCTGACTTGCCGATAGGTGTGGTTGTCCTAAATGGGTCGAGAAGCTCAGCGCGTTACCGGACGAAAATTTTGCCAAGCCGAATGCCAGGTTCGAGCAGTACTCGTAGCTAAAAAACATGGAGTTAAAGCCACCCAAAAAAATTGCGTTGTGCTGAAGATCAATATGCCTGGTAGCAAGAAAGCCGCGGTGATTATTAAAAGCCCGTGTCTATATACTTGGGGTGCTCGTGCCAAATGCGCGAAGATGATCAGGGATGCGTGGTTAAGAATGCTGAGCGCCAGGATAATCATCCATAACGCCTGCATTTTCGGGTGCACAGCTGCGGCAATTGAAACCAGCGCAAATGTCAGTAGGAAAGGCCAGACCTGCCTTGCAACTCCGGTAATCGTAACCAGTCGATAAACAGCCGCGCCCAGAATCGCGGTGCTGATAACGAAAAGTAGCGCTTCGATCCCTGAGACGTACTCAACTATTTGATATGAAAGAATATTGATCTCCGGGAGCAGGCAGGCAAGCATGTAGAATGCACTGAAGAAAACCCCCTCTACCGGCCCTATTCTGGGTAGGTTAAGTTGACCTGTCATGTACTGTTCGCCCCACAGAGTCACTGTAGCTATTCCGAGGCTACTAATGAAGTAGACAGAGTATTGGGGGGCAATATCCTTCGCGGGGCCACTTATTAATACGGCTGACGCGACCAGACCGACGACTCCCGCGTCGACGCCGTGATCGAGAAACTCTCCCCATGGCGTGCTCTGTTTGAGTCTGCGTGCCCTTTGACCGTCGACATGGTCCAGGATGCAATAAGTCATTATCAGGAATGCACCACTGGGGAGTGCTGCGATCGACCAATCTGAGGGCGCCAGGAAGAGGATGACGGTCATGGCTATTGCCAAGGATGCGGCGCTGGCAGTGATTTGATTTGGTGTGATTGTGGACGGTATCCAAGCGTCAACGTGAGGCGCTATCTTCACCGATATCCAGCGTGCGAGTGCTGATCGATCATTGCAGTGATAAGTGTAGTGTTCAATTATAGAGTTGTAGTGAGCCAGCATCATTCACCATCCTTGTCTGAGCGCTGAGATACGATCCTTGGGACGCTACTGCGTCTTTGCGACCTCCACTTATTTATGGCGCAAACGACGATTTCCTTCGACTGTCAAAACTGACAGTTTTTTAGAGCTTTTTTGGCTGCTTTTCTCAGTTTTAAGGATGAAAATTTGAGCAGAGCCCGGTTTTTACGTATTAGTACCGCGGAAAGAACAACTCAAAGCACGTCACGCCGTCTGCACTGCTGACGCCATACCGACCGTTATGCAGCTGCATGATGGTCGCCACGATCGACAATCCCAGCCCATTGGACTGGGATGAACATTCACGGGATTCATCCACCCGGTAAAAGCGTTCGAACAGCCGGGGCAAATGCTCTGCGGCAATGGTTGCCCCCTGGTTGATGACCTTGATGCAAGTGCCTTCGGGCGCCGGGATGGCCTGGATACTCAGCTCGGTGTTCGGCGCGCCATACTTGATGGCATTGGCGCAGAGGTTCGCCAGGGCCCGGCGCAGCAGCATCGGTTCCGCCCAGATGACACCTTCGCCCGTGCCAACAATGTGCATGCCCACGTCACCGGCCAAGCCCTCGAAATAATCGGCGATGCGCTCCACTTCATCTGCGGCGTCCAGTTCCTGGCGCTGACGCAGGGCGCTGGCAGGATCGGTGCGGGCCAGGAACAGCATGTTGTCGAGCATCCGCGCCAAGCGTTCTAGCTCTTCAACATTGGAGGCCAGCAGCTGCTGATAGTCTTCAATAGTGCGGCTCTGTTGCAGCGCGACCTGGGTTTCACCGAGCAAATTATTGATGGGGGTCCGCAGTTCATGGGCCATATCGGTGGACACCTGGCCCAATTGAATAAAGCCTTTGGCCAGCCGTTCAAGCATGGTGTTGAACGCATCAATCATCGGCAGCAACTCTTTGGGCGCCCCTTGACTGTCCAGACGCTCGGCCAGGTTGTTCACGCCGATGCCCTGTGCGTGGCCGGCCAGGCGCCGCAAGGGCACCAGCCCACGGTGTACCAGCACATAACCGACCAACGCGAGAATGACCGCCGCAATGCTGGCCAGGATAAAAACACTTAAGCGATAACTGGCGAGCATGGCTGTGCGTTCGGCCATCAGGCGCCCGACGGTGACTTGCAGGCTGCCCAGGTCACCGGTGTCGATGGAGGCCGCCACCGTGGCGAAGGGCACGCCATTCACGCCGGGCAAATGGTGGACATCGGCGAGCCCAAGGGCATGATCTTTTGCCACGGCAGGTACGGCCGGAATTTGAATATTGCTCGGGTTGACCAGCAATAAAGGCGTCTGCCCAGGTGCTGCGATGCTCAGTACCGACTCACTGTTGCCCAACATGTTCTGGAACAGCTGCGGCTTGGTTTTGATCAGCTCCAGGGTATTGCCATCATTGAGCACGTTGCGCAGTTGGTTGGCGCGCGAGATCAGTGCGGCGTCGTCACGCTTGATCAGCTCACGCTCCAGCTCGTGGTACAGGGTTACGCCCAACGTTGCCAGCAGGGCGAAGGCGAGCAGGGCAAAGATCAATGCCAGGCGCAGGGTCAGGGAATAATGGCGATCTCGCTTCATGGTTGGGTATCGAAGCGGTAGCCAATGCCGCGCACGCTATGGATCAGCTTGAGCTGGAACGGGTCGTCGATTTTCAGGCGCAGGCGGCGTACGGCGACATCCACCACATTGGTGTCGCTGTCGAAGTTCATGTCCCACACCCGTGAAGCGATCAGCGAGCGGGACAGCACCTGATCCTGGTGGGTGGCAAACAGGTGCAGCAAGGCGAATTCCTTGTTGGTCAGGGTAATGCGCGTACCGGCGCGGGTTACACGGCGCTTGAGTACGTCAATGTGCAGGTCGGCGATGTGCAGTTGTTCTTCTTCGCGGCTCGGGCCACGGCGGTTGAGGGTGCGCAGGCGTGCGACCAGTTCGGCGAAGGAGAAGGGTTTGATCAGGTAGTCGTCAGCTCCCAGTTCAAGGCCCTTGATGCGGTCGGCGATGTCATCGCGCGCGGTGAGGAACAACACCGGTGTGTCGGCCTCTTTGCGCAGGCGGCGCAGCACTTCCCAGCCATCCATTTTCGGCATCATGACGTCCAATACGATCACGTCGAATGGCGTTTCCAGGGCCAGGTGCAAACCCTCTACGCCGTCGCGTGCCAGGCTCACCGAATGGCCCAGCTCCTGCAAGCCATTGAGCAGGTAATTGCCGGCCTTGGGTTCGTCTTCGACTACGAGGATGTTCATGGAAAGTGTCCTGCTTCAATAAGTGGCGCAAGTGTAGCCCGATCAATTGTCACTGGCGCAACCGATGCCCTGGACCTGGTAATCGAGTAGGTGTTCGCGGCCCTGATGGTCCAGGTAGCGCAATTGCGCCGGGACGATCCCGCATTGGCCGCAGATGTCGGTGCTCGACAGCACCTTGGCCACATCCAGGTGCACGAAGAAGCCGGTTTTGTCATGGATGACGTGACTGGAGGCTGCGTCGGCAGCGAAGGCCGAACCGGTGGCGAGCAAGGCGGCAAAGCCGAGGGCAAACAGTTTCATGGTGGTCTGTCTCGTGATTGGGTGGCTGCCGGGATGGCAGTGAGTTCACAGTAACCAGGCGACCCCAACAGCCAACCAACAGGATCATGACAAGTTCGTCATTCTTGGTTCGAGCCTGGTGCGTGGGCGATGAGAATCCGTTCGAGGTGGGCTCTACGTTTACAAGCGTCGAGGTGATCCGTAGATTGCACGGGTCCAGCTCATGAGGAAGCCGCGCAGTGTCCATATCAACTTCATCCGTGTTTAACCGGCGCTACGGCGCTTTCCTGTTCGATATGGACGGGACCCTGCTCAACTCCATCGCTGCGGCCGAACGTGTATGGAGTATCTGGGCTGAGCGCCATGGTTTGGATGTGGACGCGTTTCTGCCTACCATTCATGGCGCGCGTGCCGTTGATACGATCACCCGCCAGGCGTTGCCAGGTGTCGATCCAGAAGTTGAAGCCCAGTGGATTACCGACGCGGAACTCAACGATGTCGATGGCGTTGTAGCGATTCCCGGCGCAGTGGAGTTTTTGAAAGGCTTGCCCACTGATCAATGGGCGCTGGTCACGTCTGCCCCCAAGGCGCTGGCGTTACGTCGACTGCAAGCTGCAGGCATTCCCGTGCCGGCCGTGTGGGTGACGGCCGAAGATGTGGCCAACGGTAAGCCCGATCCGGCGTGCTATTTATTGGGCGCGAAACGCCTGGGGGTGTCGATCGAGGACTGCCTGGTATTTGAGGACGCCACGGTGGGCATTCGAGCGGGTGAAGCAGCGGGTGCGGATGTTGTAGTTGTCACCTCGGCACACCTGGAACCCATGGTAACTGCGCACGCTTGCATCAAGGACTACGGCGATTTATACGCCGAGCGTGGCGCTGATGGTTTGTTGTCTTTGCACAAACTGGCGCTGTGATACGCGGTGGGCCTTCAGCGTGTGGTTTTATGCCGTTCGCGATGCGCTGCGCGCTGGCACAGCTTGCGCAAGATAACTTTCTGGATGGGTTTGAGGCAGAACACCAGTAGATAGGCGCAAAGAAGGAGCGCCAGGTCCAGCCAGGAATGGGCGTCGGAATCGGCCGCCTCCACTTCGACTCTCAGCCCATACCCGAGCGCCAGGAAGGCCACCCCGATCAGCAGGGCGATCATCCAGGATCTGGAAACAAGAGGTGGCGTCGCGGCTGGCCTCATCGACGTATCCCTGAATGCACTCGGATGGCAGGAGAAAGTGTCAAAAATTGGGCTGCGAATACTTCAACAAGTTCCAGGTGCCCAGACAGTTTCATCTTGCAGCGAAGAGGCGTGCTCAAAGCGCACTGGTCAGTCTGGAAGACACGAGCAGGCCGATTGGGTTTTCGCCAGCCATTACAGTGAACGAAAAGGCTGGCTACTGGAGGCGTTTCAAGGCGTCTGGTTTTTGTCGGGTGCAGTCAGACCAGCCTGGATGCGCTGGTAAATCTCCTCGCGATGCACGGCAACGTCCTTGGGTGCGTTGATGCCGATTCGTACTTGCTGGCCGCTAACGCCCAGAATGGTGATCGTAATGTCATCACCGATGTTTATGCTTTCACCAACTTTGCGGGTGAGTATAAGCATGGACTTCTCCTTGATTACTTTTAAGGACACATGTTTCAGACAGGGCAGGTGTCGGATGTGTGTAGCTTACTGCGAAGCGCTTCCCTGTGGCTGCCTCTTTTAGGACGCATAGAGGCGACATTAATTCCCATGGCGGCATCATACAGGTCGCGATACATGATTCGCATTGTTTAAGCCAACGTTTATGACGGCCAGAATAGACAGTGAATGGTAAAGTCGCCTCTTTATCCTCAAAGGAGCAGGGCAGTGCGTAAAGTAGCGATGGCAATTGTGGTGTTGGCGTTGGCCGGATGCGGTGAAGGCAAGTCGGTCGATGCGCCCAAGGCCAAGCCTGCCGTGACCGAAAGCCTGCCACAAACCGGCGCGATTGCCGCTCAGGAATGGGACGTGCGCGTCGGCCCGCCAGACCACAAGCTGCAGGCGATCACCGACCTGACCGCCTGGTTGCTGGAGCATGGTTTCAATTTTTATATCGTGAAGGTCGACGGCAAGGATGAGGTGCTGTTGGGGCCGTTCGCAACCAGGGCAGAGGCCGAGGCCAGGCAGGCTTTGCTCAACGAAAAGATGGCCCGCGCAAAGAAAACCGACACCGTGTCTGAAATTATCGAACACAACGCCGCGCAGTGACGTGCCAAGTGGGCGGCAACCCCGCCCACGTTCAGCCGCAGGCTTTGAGATTCACCGGGCCGACAAACTCGTTGCCCCGCCCCATCACACAGGCCACGGTCTGGTTGCGCTGACGCTCCCAGGTCTGCACCGGGTAGGTCTTGTTCCAGGCTTCATACAGCTGCCGGTCCTGTTTTGACAGGCGCAGGCCGTATTGCTTGCTCATATAAAAATACGTCCGTGCGATCATTCCTCGAATGGACGGGCGCGGCATGACCTTTTTTGCCTTGAAATCCACTTGAGTCAGGCATGAGCCGTACTGCCCGCTTTGCACGGGCAGCCAGCCAAAGCTGAAATTGTTACGGTCACCGTTCACTTCACCGATGCTCGGCACCAGATTGTGCAGGTCGGCCTCGGCGCGCTTGAACACATCGTCATGGCGTGTGCAGTTTTTTCGCCCGCCGTTCTGCCAGCATTGGCGCTGATGCCCGATTTGCCAGGCCGGCACGATGTGTTCCCACTCGATGCGCGCGGCGCGGTTGGCGTTCTTGCGCGGGATGTAACCGCAGGCTTTCAAATTCACGCGGTTACCGGTGTATTTGCAGCCGCAATAGAATTCGGTCGATTGCGGCGCGTAAAGCTTCCAGGCGATTTTCTTGGCTTCGCTGAAGGTGCGAGGGGCTTGGGCATTGGCGGTTACGCTTAAAAACAGACAGCACACAGCAATAAAACGGGCACTCACAATCAATCTTCCTTCGGCACAACCCAAAAAATCTGCACGCCACCGTCATCCCGATAGGCGAGGGTGACGTTGTCGTTTTCTGCAATTTCTTCCAGTAGACGTTGCCACTCGTCTTCCGGCTCATCGGGTAAACGGAAGATCAAGGCTGCTTTGGCTTTCTGTGCGTTGGTCGAATTGATGATCTTTTGCACGCGAATGGCCAGGCGCTGATAGGCGTCAGGCGCTTCAGGTGCTGCGGAAGAGGGCTTTGCCACGGAGCATTCCTTAATTTGCTGTACGCACATACAGTATTTAACTGTAGGCGATTTCGCAACTGCTTAAATTTCAAGAAGTTCGTCTGACAGCGATTCAGGAAGTTTGTTAAGGGCGGGAAAAAGGAACTGTAGGAGCGAGCTTGCTCGCGAAAAACCTGATAGCGCCGCAGTGAGTCAGGCTTTGCGCTTTATCGTTAGCGTTCTTCGCGAGCAAGCTCGCACCTACAGGTAGATCAACAGGTATCAGTATTCCCAGAACATGCGTTGCAGCTCTTTGCTGTCCTGAGTCTTGGTCAGGGCGACCATGGCCAGGATGCGAGCTTTCTGCGGGTTCAGGTCATGGGCGGCAACCCAGTCGTATTTGTCGTCCGGTTGTTCCGCGTTACGCAGAACGAAACCGCCGGCATTGACGTGGGAAGAACGAATGATCTGCACACCTTGCTTGCGCAGTTCCTGCAGGGCCGGGACCACCTTGGCCGATACCGAACCATTGCCAGTGCCGGCATGGATGATGGCTTTGGCGCCAGCTTGGGCCAGTGCCTTGACGGCAGTGTCGCTCACGTTGCCATAGCCGTAGGCAATTTCAACGTCAGGCAGGCTCTTGATGGTCTTGATGTCGAATTCAGAATCCATGGTGTGACGCTTGGCAGGCAGGCGGAACCAGTAGGATTTGCCTTCAACGACCATGCCCAGCGGCCCCCACGGGCTCTTGAATGCTTCGGTCTTGATGTTGATCATCTTGCTGACGTCGCGACCCGACTGGATCTCGTCGTTCATGGTCACCAGCACGCCTTTGCCCCGTGCATCCTTGCTGCCTGCTACGGCGACTGCGTTGTACAGGTTGAGCATGCCGTCGGCCGACATGGCGGTACCCGGACGCATGGAGCCGACCACGACGATAGGCTTGTCGGTTTTTTCTACCAGGTTCAGGAAGTAGGCCGTTTCTTCAAGGGTGTCGGTGCCGTGAGTGATCACGATGCCGTCCACGTCCTTGCTGTCTGCCAGATCGGCGACGCGGCGACCCAGTTGCAGCAGGTTTTCGTTATTGATGCTTTCCGAAGCAATTTGCATCACTTGTTCGCCGCGTACATTGGCGATCTGGCTAAGCTCAGGAACGCCGGCGATCAGTTGTTCGATGCCGACTTTGGCTGCCTGGTACGTAGCACTGTTGGCCGCACTGGCGCCGGCGCCAGCAATGGTGCCGCCGGTGGCAAGGATCACCACGTTGGACAGTTTGGTTTTGTTTTCGACTTCTTTTGCCTGAGCGGCAAGGGGAAACAGCAGCAGCAGGGCCATGGCGCCCGGGACAAAGTTCTTCAATGCAGATTTCATTATTTTTCTCTCTGGTTTTTGATGAGTGCTGTAGCAGGTTCATCTAGAACACCCGGGCGGTTCTGAACGCCGCGAGGTGCTGAGAAAGAGCAGGATTTGTACCAGGCTGAGTGTGTTGGTTTTTTTAAATTAACTTATTGATTTAAAACAATTTAAATGAGGGTCTCAATCTGTTTGGGCTGCACGCTGTCCGGCTTTCCGAACGGGACGGGGTGTGGCGTTCGGTTGTCCGAAAGCCATCACGAATTGTCCGGGCTCCTCCGTGTGACGTTCGCAATGCGGCCTGTCGTTTCGGTGAGCGCCAGAGCAGGCCTGTTTGCTTAAACGTATCAGCGGTCGATAGCAGATTGGGGTGCTTGGACGGCGTCCATGAAAGGCTGCTTTCTACCGTTGACAAATCCCGACAAGGTTCTCATAGTTTGCTCAACGCAAACGTTTGCGAGATGTTTCACGTGCACTCCTTGAGTCTCGTGACAGCTCGTATGAGCCGCCCGGGTGGGAAGGCTGCCGAAGATGCCTTCGGTGCAAGCGTTGCTCACAATAATCATAAGATCGGAGTGAACCCATGAAGCTGCCATTCGCTGGACGCCTTCTTGCTGTCGCTGTGCTTGCCGCATCCGCCGCTTTGCCTCTCTCTTCTGCATTTGCTGATGACGCTGCCAAAACACCTACCGTGGGTTTGGTCATGAAGTCCCTGGCCAATGAGTTCTTCGTCACCATGACCGACGGTGCCAAGGATTACCAAAAAGCGCACCCCACAGAATTCAAGTTGATCTCCAACGGGATCAAGAACGAAACCGACACCAGCGCCCAGATCGCCATTGTCAACGAAATGATCAACGCCAAGGTTGACGCGCTTGTCATTGCGCCCGCCGACTCCAAGGCACTCGCCAGTGTGCTGAAGAAGGCTTCCGATGCCGGTATCAAGGTGGTCAACATCGACAACCGTCTGGACCCGGATGTACTCAAAAGCAAAAACCTCGATATCCCGTTTGTAGGTCCGGACAACCGCAAAGGCTCCAAACTGGTGGGCGACTACCTGGCCAAGCAACTGGCCGCCGGTGACAAGGTTGGCATCATCGAAGGTGTACCCACCACCACCAATGCCCAGCAGCGCACCGCAGGTTTCAAGGATGCGATGGACGCCGCAGGCATGAAGATTGTTTCCACCCAATCCGGTAACTGGGAAATCGACCAGGGCAACAAGATTGCCGCGGCGATGCTGAGCGAAACGCCGGATATCAAGGCGCTGTTGGCCGGTAACGACAACATGGCGCTGGGCGCTGTCTCCGCCGTGCGTGCGGCAGGCAAGGCCGGCAAGGTACTGGTAGTGGGCTACGACAACATTGATGCGATCAAGCCAATGTTAAAAGACGGTCGTGTGTTGGCCACTGCTGACCAGGCGGCCGCGCAACAAGCGGTATTCGGCATCCAGAACGCGTTGAAGCTGGTCAAGGGTGAGAAGGTCGATGCCAAAGATGGCGTGATCGAAACACCGGTCGAACTCGTCATCAAGCAGTAATCCCGCAGTACCCAACAGCGCTCGCTCGTCCTGAGCGGGCGCCTGGAGATTTTCCTATGTCATCTTCCGCCCCGAACGCTGTCCTCTCGGTCAGCGGTATCGGCAAGACCTATGCCCAGCCGGTTCTGTCCGACATCACCCTGACGCTCAATCGTGGGGAAGTGCTCGCGCTGACCGGTGAGAACGGCGCAGGCAAAAGTACCTTGTCGAAGATTATCGGCGGCCTGGTCACACCGACTACCGGGCACATGCAGTTCAATGGTCAGGATTACTGTCCCGCCAGCCGCACCCAGGCCGAAGCTTTGGGCGTGCGCATGGTTATGCAGGAACTCAACCTGCTGCCGACCCTGACGGTGGCTGAAAACCTGTTTCTGGATAACCTGCCGAGCAGCTGCGGCTGGATCAGCCGCAAGCAACTGCGCAAAGCTGCGATCGAGGCCATGGCCCAGGTTGGCCTGGACGCGATCGACCCCGACACCCTGGTTGGCAGCCTGGGCATTGGCCACCAGCAAATGGTCGAGATTGCGCGCAACCTGATCGGCGACTGTCACGTCCTGATTCTCGACGAACCCACCGCCATGCTCACCGCCCGTGAAGTCGAGATGCTGTTTGAGCAAATCACCCGCCTGCAGGCCAGGGGCGTGGCGATCATTTATATTTCACACCGGCTCGAAGAGCTGGCCCGTGTCGCCCAGCGCATTGCGGTATTGCGCGATGGCAAGCTGGTCTGCGTCGAGCCGATGGCCAATTACAACAGCGAGCAACTGGTGACCTTGATGGTCGGCCGCGAGCTGGGCGAACACATTGACCTGGGCCCGCGCACCATCGGCGAACCGGCCTTGACGGTGAGGGGCCTCTGTCGTTCGGACAAGGTTCGCGATGTGTCCTTTGAAGTGCGCGCCGGTGAGATCTACGGTATTTCCGGGCTGATCGGCGCTGGCCGCACTGAGTTGCTGCGCCTGATCTTCGGCGCCGACCAGGCCGACAGCGGCACCGTTGCCCTGGGTTCGCCGGCGAGGGTGGTCAGCATTCGTTCGCCAGTGGATGCGGTGGGTCATGGCATCGCCCTGATCACCGAAGACCGCAAGGGCGAGGGCCTGCTGCTGACCCAATCGATCAGCGCCAATATCGCCTTGGGCAACATGCCGGAAATTTCCGCAGGCGGCGTCGTTAATAGCCACAACGAAACCGCCCTGGCCAAACGCCAGATCGATGCGATGCGTATCCGCAGTTCCAGCCCGGGGCAATTGGTGTCCGAGTTGTCGGGCGGCAACCAGCAGAAAGTGGTGATTGGCCGCTGGCTGGAACGTGATTGTGCCGTGATGCTGTTCGATGAGCCCACTCGCGGGATCGACGTCGGCGCAAAGTTCGACATCTATGCCTTGCTCGGAGAATTGACTCGCCAGGGCAAAGCCTTGGTGGTGGTGTCCAGCGACCTGCGTGAACTGATGCTGATCTGTGATCGCATCGGGGTGTTGTCCGCGGGGCGCCTGATCGAGACCTTTGAGCGTGACAGCTGGACCCAGGACGAATTGCTCGCCGCCGCCTTTGCCGGCTATCAGAAACGTGATGCGCTGCTCAATGAGGCAGCGCCTAGGAATACCCCATGAAAACAAACATTTCCCCCGGTAAAACTGGCGGCAACTTCTATGGCCTGGGTACTTACCTCGGGCTGGCAGGTGCCTTGCTGGCGATGATTGCGCTGTTCTCGGTGCTCAGCGACCACTTCCTGTCCTACGACACCTTCAGCACCCTGGCCAACCAGATTCCGGACCTGATGGTGCTGGCGGTGGGCATGACCTTCATCCTGATCATCGGCGGCATCGACCTGTCGGTAGGTTCGGTGCTGGCACTGGCGGCATCGGCGGTCAGCGTGGCCATTCTGGGTTGGGGCTGGAGTGTGCTGCCGGCTGCGCTGCTGGGCATGGGCTGCGCCGCATTGGCAGGGACCATCACCGGCTCCATCACCGTGGCGTGGCGCATTCCTTCATTTATCGTGTCGTTGGGTGTGCTGGAGATGGCCCGGGGCGTGGCCTATCAAATGACTGGCTCGCGTACCGCTTATATCGGTGACTCGTTTGCCTGGCTGTCCAACCCGATTGCTTTTGGTATTTCCCCGTCGTTCATCATTGCGCTGCTGGTGATTATTGCGGCCCAGTTGGTGCTGACCCGTACCGTGTTCGGGCGTTACCTGATCGGCATCGGCACCAACGAAGAAGCGGTGCGCCTGGCGGGTATCAACCCCAAGCCATACAAGATTCTGGTGTTCAGCCTGATGGGCCTGTTGGCCGGTGTAGCTGCGCTGTTCCAGATCTCGCGCCTGGAGGCGGCAGACCCGAATGCCGGTTCGGGCCTGGAGCTGCAAGTAATCGCCGCGGTGGTGATCGGCGGCACCAGCCTGATGGGCGGGCGCGGTTCGGTCATCAGCACGTTCTTCGGCGTGTTGATCATTTCGGTATTGGCAGCGGGGCTTGCACAGATCGGCGCTACGGAACCGACCAAACGCATCATTACCGGTGCCGTGATCGTGATCGCCGTGGTCCTTGATACTTACCGCAGCCAGCGCGCCAGTCGGCGGGGCTGAACCATGGCAACGATCAAGGATGTGGCAGCGCTTGCAGGTATTTCCTACACCACCGTGTCCCATGTGGTGAACAAGACGCGCCCGGTCAGCGAGCCGGTCCGCATCAAGGTCGAGGCGGCGATCAAGCAACTGGACTACGTGCCCAGCGCCGTGGCGCGCTCGCTCAAGGCCAAGACCACGGCCACCATCGGCCTGCTGGTGCCCAATAGTCTCAACCCGTATTTTGCCGAACTGGCACGGGGCATCGAGGATTACTGCGAGCGTAATGGCTACTGTGTGATCCTTTGCAACTCCGACGACGACGCGGAAAAACAGCGCAGTTATTTGCGCGTGTTGCTCGAAAAGCGCGTCGACGGCTTGATCGTGACATCGGTAGGCGGCGATGACAGTGGCCTGGCCGCTGGCTTGAGTGCGGTGCGCACGCCCATGGTGATTGTCGACCGGGCCCTGGATGGCATCGATGTCGACCTGGTGCGCATCGATCACGAACAGGGCGCCTACCTCGCGACCCGGCACTTGCTGGAGTTGGGCCATCGGGACATCGCCTGTATCGGCGGCCCGGGGCATACCCGCGTGGCACAAATGCGCCTGGCGGGTTACCAGCGTGCCTTGCGCGAGGCGGGTGTCGAGGTGTTGGCCAGTCGTATCCTGGAAAGCGACTTCACCAGCACAGGAGGGTACGCCGCAGCGGTGCAGTTGTTGGCGCAAAACCCGCCCAGCGCGATTTTCGCCAGCAACGATATGATTGGTTTCGGTGTGCTGCGCGCAGCCGCGGAACGTAGTATTCGCGTACCGGGCGAGTTGTCGGTGATCGGTTTCGATGACATTCAGATGGGGCGCTACGTTTATCCTGCGCTAACCACGGTCGGGCAATCGATCCTGCAATTAGGCGAGACGGCGGCCGAATTATTATTGCAACGAATAGCAACACCCCAACGGTCGATCGATCAACGCATCGTGACGCCAAGTATCGTTTTGCGTGAGTCGACGGCGCCATTGGCCGGTGTGTTCGCCCAATACCGCTGAACCGAATTGATGAGTACTGATGTATGCCAGCAAAAGTAGTGGTAATAGGCAGCTTGAACATGGACCTGGTCACCCGGGCCAGTCGCTTGCCGCGTGCCGGTGAGACCTTGATCGGCCAGAGCTTTTCCACCGTTCCCGGTGGCAAGGGCGCCAATCAGGCGGTGGCGTCGGCGCGCCTGGGCGCCGGCGTTGCGATGATCGGATGCGTGGGCGCCGATGCTTACGGCACTCAGTTACGTGATGCGCTGCTGGTGGAGGGGATCGATTGCCAGGCGGTGAGCACCGTAGAGGGCTCCAGCGGTGTGGCTTTGATCGTGGTGGATGACAGCAGCCAGAATGCGATTGTCATTGTGGCCGGCAGCAACGGCGAGCTGACACCTGCATCGCTGCAAACCTGTGACGCTGTGCTGCAGGCGGCAGACGTGATCATCTGCCAGCTGGAAGTGCCGATGGACACCGTTGGCCATGCGCTCAAGCGCGGCCGCGAACTGGGCAAGACGGTCATCCTCAATCCGGCGCCCGCCAGTGGGCCTTTGCCCGCTCAATGGTATGCCTCGATCGATTACCTGATCCCCAATGAAAGTGAAGCCACCGCACTGAGCGGCATAACAGTCGATTCGCTCGACAGCGCCAAGGTTGCCGCAACCGCGTTGATCAAGGCGGGGGCGGGTAAAGTCATCATCACGCTTGGCGCTCAGGGGGCCCTGTTTGCCGACGGCAGCAGCTTCGAGCATCTGTTGGCGCCGAAGGTCAAGGCAGTGGACACCACCGCCGCTGGCGATACCTTTGTCGGTGGCTTTGCCGCTGCACTGGCCGCAGGCAAGAGCGAAGCCGAGGCGATCCGTTTTGGCCAGGTGGCGGCGGCGTTGTCGGTAACCCGCGCCGGTGCTCAGCCTTCCATTCCTACGCTGCACGACGTCCAAGGTTTTGTGCCCTCATGAAAAAGACACCTTTGCTCAATATCGCCCTGTCCCGCGTGATCGCGTCCCTCGGCCATGGTGATGTGCTGGTCATCGGCGATGCCGGCCTGCCGGTACCTCCCGGCGTCGAGTTGATTGACCTGGCGCTGACCCAGGGCATTCCGGATTTCATCAGCACGTTGCGCATTGTGCTCAGCGAGATGCAGGTTGAAAGCCACGTGCTCGCCGAAGAAATCCTGCTCAAGCAACCGCCGGCGCTGAGCGCGCTCAATGCGCTCACAGATCAGGCTGCGTTGGGCGAGCGGCGCTTGCTCAGTCACGACCAGTTCAAGCAACTGAGCCGCACAGCCCGCGCGGTTGTGCGCACCGGCGAGTGTCAGCCTTACTGCAATATCGCGCTGGTATCCGGCGTAACGTTCTAGCGTCCCCCCAATGACAAGGAGTGCTTTATGCAACGTGGTCTACCTACCCTGAAAAACCTGTTCCGGAGTGTTCTGCTTTTGTCCGCACTCACAGCTGCAAGCGCCCAGGCGGCGGAAAAAATCGACCTGATCATCGATACCGACCCTGGGGCCGATGACGTGGTGGCGCTGTTGTTCGCCATGGCCTCGCCAGAAGAGTTGAGTATTCGTGCGCTGACCACCGTCGCCGGTAACGTGCGCCTGGACAAAACCTCCCGCAATGCGCGCCTGGCGCGCGAGTGGGCAGGGCGTGAGGATATTCCTGTGTACGCAGGTGCGCCCGCTCCTCTGCTGCGCAAGCCGATCTACGCCGAGAATATCCATGGCAAAGAGGGCATCTCCGGCGTCACCGTGCACGAGCCGAAAAAAGGCCTGGCCGAAGGCAATGCCGTTGACTACCTGATCAAGACCCTGAGCACCGCCAAACCGCACAGCATCACCATCGCCATGCTCGGCCCGCAGACAAACCTGGCGCTGGCACTGACCCAGGCACCCGAAATCACTCAGGGCATCAAGGAAGTGGTGGTCATGGGCGGTGCGCACTTCAATGGCGGCAATATCACGCCAGTGGCCGAGTTCAACCTGTTCGCCGATCCGGTGGCGGCTGAGATCGTGCTCAAAAGTGGTGTGAAGTTGACCTACCTGCCGTTGGACGTGACTCATAAAGTCCTCACCAGCGACGCCCGCCTGAAAAAGATTGCGGACCTGAACAACAACGCGAGCAAGGTCGTCAGCAGTATTCTGAATGAGTACGTCAAAGGCGACATGGAGCATTACGGCATTCCAGGCGGCCCGGTTCACGACGCGACCGTGGTTGCCTACCTGCTCAAGCCATCGCTGTTCAGCGGGCGTCAGGCCAATATGGTTGTCGACAGCCGCGAGGGCCCAACCTTCGGCCAGACCATCGTCGACTGGTACGACGGCCTCAAGCAGGAGAAGAATGTGTTCTGGGTTGAGAACGGCGACGCTCAGGGCTTCTTCGATCTGCTGACCGAGCGCCTGGCGCGTTTGAAGTAATACGGTTTACCGGTCGGCGTTCGTCGGCCGGTTCTTATTCTTGTGCGCCCATGTAGTCGGCCGGGTATTTCTCGAATATCTGGCCGATGAACGCTTGTGCCGCCTGGGTCCCCAGTTCCTTGACCAGCAGGTCGATACCAATGATCGCCAGTTCTTCGGGACTGCCGGGGCTGTAGGAGCTTTGCCCCTGGGGCCACTTGGCTTTGATATCGGCTTGAAGCGTTACGGTGGTCATGGAAATCTCACGGCTGAAAGTACTGGGCAATGCACTGGAATGCGGTTCCAGCGGCGCAGTTAACCATTTTGCGCGGCATTTGGCACTGCTACTTAGGCATGGGGGAGGGGGTGTGCGACACTGTTGGCTTGTTTAACAGCCGGGAAACACCGCGTGCAGATTGATCTGAACAAGCCTGAGAACCTGACGCTGGATGCCGTGCGCCAACTGCTCGCTGGCGCCAGTGACGATGAACACACCCAATTGCGGGTATCCAGGGCCGGTATTGCCTATATTTCTTCCGGCGTAGTCGGGGGCGTTGAAATCGATGGCCTGCTGTTTCGGCTGGAGACCTGGGCCAAGGGGGCTGGCTATGTCGGAATTGTGGCGGCCAGCGATGAGGTCTGGGTCATGCAGATTTTCAACGCGTTGAAACAGAACTGGCCACGCCCATCATCTGACTACATTGACATCTACTGAGTGCGTTCATATCTAGTCACGATTGACCGGGCGATAGCCCCGCGCGAGTCAGGCAGACTTGCGCGCAGGCGATTAACGTCTTGAAACCAATCGTTCATATCGCTGTCGCACGATCTCTGTCCATTTTTAATCATAGGAGGCTTCATGCCTTGGAAGCTCGCTTCATTCGGTACTTTGTTGGCAGCACTCGCATTGGCGGGTTGCAGCACCCCGGGTGCCTCTGAGCCAGGCAAAGACGCCACCGTGACCGATGCCGGTCATAGCCGCTGTGAGTCGAAGGCCGCCGAGTTCGCAATCGGCCAGAAAGCCTCGCCTCAGCTGCTGGAACAGGCTCGTACCCGTGCTGGCGCGCAGAATGCACGCATTCTCAAGCCCAACGATATGATTACCCTGGAATATCGTTCTGACCGCCTGAACCTCAACACTGACAACAACCTGGTGATCACGCGGGTCAATTGCGGCTGACAGCGTTGTGCTTTTGCATCGCCCATAAAAAACCCCGTCACATGGACGGGGTTTTTTTAGCTCAGCGGAGAATTACTCGCCGCGAACCTGTGCAGCTTGCATACCCTTTTGGCCTTTCTCAGCCACGAAGGAAACGGTTTGGCCTTCTTTCAGGCTTTTGAAACCGTCGCTTTCGATAGCTTTGAAGTGTACGAACAGGTCGTCACCGCCACCTTGAGGAGTGATGAAGCCGAAGCCTTTTTCATCGTTGAACCATTTAACGGTGCCGGTTTGGCGATTAGACATGGTGTATCTCCAAGAAACATATATTTTCAGTAGTGCTGTGCTGCTCAGGCCAACTGGGCACACTGGGCTATCATAGTCGAAATGTTCGACTTGGGAGCCCCCCCAAGGCATTGTTTGCTAATCAATCGCGTTGCATCTGGTCCCTGGTTCGGCGCAAAGCCCCGATCTACGGGGCTTTGCGCCGAAATATCAGCTGTTAAAAAAAGCCGAAAAACCTGCATAATTTGTGTGAAATGGCAGTTTTCAGGCCGTTTTTCCAGCGATATGGCCGTCGGATCAGTGGTCAAACTTACTTTTTCTTCACCACTTTGCAGGACGAAATAGCCGCTACCGCTTTGTTCTTAAGCTCGGGGCTGGCGTTCTGATTGGTCATCAGTTCCTTGATCTCGGCAGTGCTCAATTCGGCATTGATCTTGTCGGCACCACATTCGCAATGGGCCTTGGCAGTCTTGACGTCCACGTTCTGGCTGGCGGCCGCACTGCAGTCATTGACGAAAGCGTCACGGGCACCGGCTGGCCAGTTGGAAGGGGCTGCAGCCTGCGCGCCGAGGGAAAGGAGGCTCAGGGTAGCGGCGACAGCGAGGGTAGAGGTAAAACGCATCATGGGATGCTCCTTTGGGTCGAGGACGAACGGCGATTCTCAGTGGGTTGGAGGCCTGACGTACAGCTCAAGTTCACTTTCGCAGCTATAAAGCCTTGAATTGCGCTATACACAGAGCTTCGTCGGCGCGATGACCGTTCATCTGTGCTAGCATCCTGGGCTTGGCTAATTTCAGGCGCGTCAACTACCGCCTTGCCAGGTTTCTTTTTAGCTCAATCCAGTCACTCTGGTTCGATTATCGGTTGGCCGAAAGGCTCCTGCCGCTGTAAGGCAGGCGTTCATCGCTGAACGGCCTGGTGTTGGATCTTGTACTGGCTCATCCCAACCCACGTGACCTTTGGTAGGGGTCACCACTAGGAGAGGAGGCGCCATGCCAACTATTACTCTACCCGACGGCAGTCAACGTTCATTCGATCATTCGGTTTCCGTAGCCGAGGTCGCCGCATCCATTGGTGCAGGCCTGGCCAAGGCCACTGTGGCCGGCAAGGTCGACGGCAAACTGGTCGACGCCAGTGATCTGATCACTCGCGATGCCAGCCTGCAAATCATCACGCCCAAGGATCAAGAGGGGCTGGAGATCATTCGCCACTCTTGTGCGCACCTGATTGGCCACGCGGTCAAGCAGCTGTACCCAACCGCCAAGATGGTGATCGGCCCGGTAATCGAAGAAGGCTTCTATTACGACATCGCCTATGAGCGTCCTTTTACTCCGGACGACCTGGCGGCCATCGAGCAGCGCATGCACGCGCTGATTGAAAAAGATTACGACGTCATCAAGAAGGTCACCCCGCGTGCCGAAGTGATCGACGTGTTTACTGCGCGTGGCGAAGACTACAAGCTGCGTCTGGTGGAAGACATGCCGGACGAGCAGGCCATGGGCCTGTATTACCATGAAGAATACGTCGACATGTGCCGTGGCCCGCACGTGCCGAACACGCGCTTCCTCAAGTCGTTCAAGCTGACCAAGCTGTCCGGTGCCTACTGGCGCGGTGATGCCAAGAACGAACAGCTGCAACGGATCTACGGCACGGCGTGGGCTGACAAAAAACAGCTGGCCGCCTACATCCAACGCATCGAAGAAGCCGAAAAACGCGACCACCGCAAGATCGGCAAGCGCCTGAACCTGTTCCATCTCCAGGAAGAAGCGCCGGGCATGGTGTTCTGGCACCCCAACGGCTGGACGTTGTACCAGGTGCTTGAGCAGTACATGCGCAAGGTTCAGCGCGACAACGGTTACCTGGAGATCAAGACCCCTCAGGTCGTTGATCGCAGCCTGTGGGAGAAATCCGGGCACTGGGCCAACTACGCCGACAACATGTTCACCACCCAGTCGGAAAACCGCGACTACGCTATCAAGCCGATGAACTGCCCATGCCACGTGCAGGTGTTCAACCAGGGCCTGAAGAGCTACCGCGAGTTGCCGATGCGCCTGGCCGAATTCGGCGCCTGCCACCGCAACGAGCCATCCGGTGCACTGCACGGCATCATGCGTGTGCGCGGTTTTACCCAGGACGACGCCCATATCTTCTGCACTGAAGAGCAGATGCAGGCTGAATCCGCTGCGTTCATCAAGCTGACCATGGATGTTTATCGCGATTTCGGCTTCACCGAAGTCGAAATGAAGCTGTCCACTCGTCCGGAAAAACGCGTTGGTTCCGACGAACTGTGGGATCGCGCCGAAGCGGCACTGGCCGCAGCGCTGGACAGTGCGGGCCTTGCGTACGATCTGCAGCCGGGGGAGGGCGCGTTCTACGGTCCGAAGATCGAGTTCTCGCTCAAAGATTGCCTTGGCCGCGTCTGGCAGTGTGGTACCCTGCAGCTCGATTTTAACCTGCCGATCCGTCTGGGAGCCGAATACGTCTCCGAAGACAACAGCCGTAAACACCCGGTTATGTTGCACCGGGCGATCCTCGGTTCGTTCGAGCGGTTCGTCGGTATCCTGATCGAGCACTACGAGGGCGCGTTCCCTGCGTGGCTGGCTCCGACCCAGGCAGTGATCATGAATATCACTGATAAACAGGCAGATTTTGCCGCCGAAGTTGAAAAAACTCTCAACGAAAGCGGATTTCGTGCCAAGTCCGACTTGAGAAATGAAAAGATCGGCTTTAAAATCCGCGAGCATACTTTGCTCAAGGTTCCCTATCTTTTGGTTATCGGAGATCGGGAAGTCGAGATGCAGACTGTCGCTGTGCGTACTCGTGAAGGTGCTGACCTGGGCTCGATGCCCGTCGCCCAGTTCGCGGAGTTCCTCGCGCAAGCGGTTTCCCGGCGTGGTCGCCCAGATTCGGAGTAATTATTATTAAGCGTGAAATGAGACAAGATAAACGAGCTGCACCGAAAGCCCCGATCAACGAGAATATCTCGGCACGCGAGGTTCGGTTAATTGGGGCTGAGGGTGAGCAGCTTGGGATTGTGTCAATTGAAGACGCGCTTCTTAAGGCTGAAGAAGCCAAGCTCGATTTGGTGGAAATTTCCGCCGATGCTGTACCACCTGTCTGCAAGCTGATGGACTACGGCAAATCGATCTTCGAGAAGAAGAAGCAGATTGCCGCAGCCAAGAAAAACCAGAAGCAGATCCAGGTTAAAGAAATCAAGTTTCGTCCAGGGACGGAGGAAGGGGATTACCAGGTAAAACTGCGCAACCTGGTACGTTTCCTGAGTGATGGGGACAGGGCCAAGGTATCCTTGCGATTCCGCGGCCGTGAGATGGCCCACCAGGAGTTGGGGATGGAACTCCTCAAGCGGGTTGAAGCTGACCTGCTCGAGTACGGTTCGGTCGAACAGCATCCTAAGATGGAAGGACGCCAACTGATCATGGTCATCGCCCCGAAAAAGAAGAAGTAATCAACAGGGCACGGCAGGCCTTCTGATTATGTTTATCAACTGAATGCGGAGTATCCGAACATGCCAAAGATGAAGACTAAAAGTGGTGCTGCTAAGCGGTTTCTGAAAACCGCTAACGGTATCAAGCACAAGCACGCTTTCAAGAGCCACATTCTGACCAAAATGTCGACCAAGCGTAAGCGTCAACTGCGCGGTAGCAGCTTGCTGCATCCGTCTGACGTGGCAAAAGTCGAGCGCATGCTGCGCCTTCGTTAATTTTGGATCAAGAATAGAGGAAGTAACTCATGGCTCGTGTTAAGCGTGGCGTCATGGCCCGTAAGCGTCACAAAAAAATTCTGAAACTTGCTAAAGGTTACTACGGCGCGCGTTCACGCGTATTCCGTGTTGCCAAGCAAGCGGTAATCAAGGCAGGCCAATACGCCTACCGTGACCGTCGTCAGAAAAAACGTCAGTTCCGCGCTCTGTGGATCGCTCGTATCAACGCTGGTGCACGTGTTAACGGTCTGTCCTACAGCCGTTTCATCGCTGGCCTGAAGAAAGCGTCCATCGAAATCGACCGTAAGGTTCTGGCTGAACTGGCCGTGAACGAAAAAGCGGTGTTTGCTGCGATTGTCGAGAAAGCTAAAGCCTCCTTGGCTTAAGTACCCCCGACAGTCACCCTGGGTTACTCCTGTAGCCCAAGGTGGTAAACGTCATAAATAGGGGAAGAGCCTTCAAGCTCTTCCCCTATTTTGTATCTGGAGTCTGTACATGGAAAACCTGGACGCGCTCGTTGCCCAAGCCCTTGAGGCCGTGCAAAGCGCTGAAGATGTAAATGCCCTGGAGCAAATCCGGGTTCACTACCTTGGCAAAAAAGGTGAATTGACTCAGGTGATGAAGACCCTGGGGAATTTACCGGCTGAAGAGCGTCCGCAAGTCGGTGCGCTGATCAACGTTGCCAAGGAGCGTGTCACAGAGGTGCTCAATGCGCGCAAGGCGTCGCTCGAGGAGGCCGATCTAGCGGCCAAGCTCGCCGCCGAGTCCATTGACGTGACCTTGCCTGGCCGTGGCCAGGCCTCGGGCGGTCTGCATCCGATCACCCGGACTCTGGAACGTATCGAACAGTTCTTCACTCACATCGGCTACGGCATTGCCGAAGGCCCTGAGGTCGAAGACGACTATCACAACTTTGAGGCGCTCAACATCCCAGGCCATCACCCGGCCCGGTCGATGCACGACACCTTCTATTTCAACGCGAACATGCTGCTGCGCACCCATACCTCGCCGGTACAGGTCCGCACCATGGAAGCGAACAAGCCGCCGATCCGCATCGTCTGCCCAGGCCGTGTGTACCGCAGCGACTCGGATATCACCCACTCGCCGATGTTCCACCAGGTCGAAGGCCTGCTGGTGGATCGCGATATCAATTTCGCCGACCTCAAGGGCACCATCGAAGAGTTCCTGCGGGTGTTCTTCGAGAAAGAATTGGCCGTGCGTTTCCGTCCTTCGTTCTTCCCGTTCACCGAGCCATCGGCTGAAGTCGACATGGAATGCGTGATGTGCAGCGGTAAAGGCTGCCGCGTCTGCAAGCAGACCGGTTGGCTGGAAGTCATGGGTTGCGGCATGGTCCACCCTAACGTGCTGCGCATGTCCGGCATCGACCCGGAAGAGTTCTCGGGCTTTGCCTTCGGCATGGGCGTTGAGCGTCTGGCCATGCTGCGTTACGGCGTGAACGACTTGCGTCTGTTCTTCGACAACGACTTGCGGTTCCTCGCGCAATTTCGCTAGTCGTAACGAATCTTTAGGAGAGCAGGATGAAATTCAGCGAACAATGGCTGCGTGGCTGGGTAAGCCCGCAGGTAGATCGCGACGCGCTGGTTGCGCGTCTGTCGATGGCCGGTCTTGAGGTCGATAGCGTTACCCCGGCCGCCGGTGTTTTCAGCGGTGTGGTTGTGGGCGAGGTGCTGAACACCGAGCAACACCCGGATGCCGATAAATTGCGTGTGTGCCAAGTCAGCAATGGCGCGGAAACCTTTCAGGTCGTGTGCGGAGCGCCCAATGTGCGCCCGGGCCTGAAGATCCCGTTTGCCATGATTGGTGCCCAACTGCCTGGCGACTTCAAGATCAAGAAGGCCAAGCTGCGTGGTGTTGAGTCCAACGGCATGTTGTGCTCTCAGGCTGAGTTGCAGGTAGGTGAGGGCAATGATGGCCTGATGGAGTTGCCGGCTGACGCGCCTGTGGGTCAGGACATCCGTGTTTACCTGGAGCTGGAAGACGCCAGCATCGAGGTCGACCTGACCCCCAACCGCGGCGACTGCCTGTCCCTGGCTGGCCTGGCCCGTGAAGTGGGTGCGCTGTACAACGCGCCTGTCACTCGTCCAGTGGTTGCTGCCGTGCCGGCGGTACACGACGAAGTCCGCTCGATTGAAGTATTGGCGCCCAACGCTTGCCCGCGTTACCTGGGGCGTGTGATCCGTAACGTCGACCTGTCCAAGCCAACCCCGCTGTGGATGGTCGAGCGCCTGCGTCGCGCTGACGTGCGCAGCATCGACGCCGCCGTCGACATCACCAACTACGTGATGCTGGAACTCGGCCAGCCGTTGCACGCCTTCGATCTCGCCGAAATCAACGGCGGCATCCGCGTGCGTATGGCCGAAGAAGGCGAGAAGCTGGTGCTGCTCGATGGCCAGGAAGTCAGCCTGCGTGCCGACACCTTGGTGATCGCCGACCACGCTCGCGCCCTGGCGATTGCCGGCGTGATGGGGGGCGAGCACAGCGGTGTATCCGCGACCACCCGTGATGTATTCCTTGAAAGCGCGTTCTTCGACCAGATCGCGATCGCTGGCAAGGCCCGTTCCTATGGCCTGCACACCGATGCGTCGCACCGCTACGAGCGTGGCGTAGACTGGAAGCTCGCCCGTGAAGCCATGGAGCGCGCCACCGGCCTGCTGCTGGACATCACCGGCGGCGAAGCCGGCCCGATCACCGAAACCGTCAGCGAACAGTACCTGCCGTCGATTGCGCCGATCACCTTGCGTGCCAAAAGCGTTGAGCAAATGCTCGGCCTGGTCATCGAGCCGGCTGAAATCGAGCAACTGCTGTCCGCTCTTGGACTGGGTATTTCCTCGAATGGGGAAGGGCAGTGGCAGGTTGCAGTACCTAGCCATCGCTTCGACATCAGCCTGGAAGTCGACCTGATCGAAGAGCTGGCACGCCTGTATGGCTACAACCGCTTACCGGTTCGCTACCCGCAAGCGCGCCTGGCGCCGCAACCCAAGGCTGAAGCGCGTGCGCATTTGCCTGAGCTGCGCCGCCTGCTGGTGGCCCGTGGGTACCAGGAAGCCGTGACTTACAGCTTCATCGATCCAAAGCAGTTCGAGTTGTTCAACCCAGGTGTTGAACCGTTGCTGCTGGCCAACCCGATTTCCAACGACATGGCCGCCATGCGTTCGTCGTTGTGGCCGGGCCTGGTGAAGGCGCTTTCCCACAACCTGAACCGCCAGCAAGACCGCGTGCGCCTGTTCGAAAGCGGCCTGCGTTTTGTCGGTCAACTCGATGGCCTCAAGCAAGAGCCGATGCTGGCTGGCGTGGTTTGCGGTAGTCGCTTGCCGGAAGGTTGGGCACAGGGCCGCGACGTGGTGGACTTCTTCGACGTCAAGGCTGATGTGGAAGCAATACTGGGCTTTGCCGGCGCGTTGGATGCCTTTACCTTTATGCCGGGCAGCCACCCAGCCTTGCATCCGGGCCAGACTGCGCGCATCGAGCGTGAAGGTCGCCTGGTAGGTTTTGTCGGCGCCATTCACCCGGAACTGTCGAAAACGTTGGGGCTGGACCGTCCAGTCTTCGTATTTGAGCTAGTCTTGGCTGAAGTTGCGTCGGGCAAGATGCCTAAATTCAGCGAGTTGTCGCGCTTCCCTGAAGTGCGCCGCGACCTGGCCCTGATCGCCGACCGTGACGTCGCCGCCACTGCCGTTCTGGATGTAATCCGTGAAAATGCAGGGGAATGGCTGACAGACCTCAGGCTATTTGACGTCTATCAGGGTAAAGGCATTGATCCGCATAGAAAAAGCCTTGCAGTCGGCTTGACCTGGCAGCATCCATCGCGCACTCTTAATGACGATGAGGTGAATACCACGACGCAAAATATCCTCACCTCGCTCGAACAAAGGTTGAACGCCACGTTAAGGAAGTGACGTATGGGGGCTTTGACGAAAGCTGAGATGGCGGAACGTCTGTACGAAGAGTTGGGTCTGAACAAGCGCGAGGCCAAGGAATTGGTCGAGCTGTTTTTTGAAGAGATCCGCCACGCTCTGGAAGACAACGAACAGGTCAAATTGTCCGGTTTCGGCAATTTTGACCTGCGAGACAAACGCCAGCGGCCTGGCCGCAATCCAAAAACGGGAGAAGAAATCCCGATCACGGCTCGCCGTGTGGTCACCTTTCGTCCAGGGCAGAAGTTGAAGGCCCGAGTTGAGGCTTATGCTGGAACCAAGTCATAACGACGAGCTACCCGTCATCCCAGGCAAGCGCTACTTCACCATTGGTGAAGTCAGCGAGCTGTGTGCGGTCAAACCGCACGTGCTGCGCTATTGGGAGCAGGAGTTTCCTCAACTCAACCCCGTCAAACGCACCGGGAACCGTCGGTATTATCAGCGCCAGGACGTGCTGATGATCCGACAGATCCGCGCGTTGCTCTACGACCAGGGGTTCACCATCAGCGGCGCACGCCAGCGTATGTCCGGTGATGAAGCCAAAGACGACACCACCCAGTACAAGCAACTGATCCGCCAGATGATCTCCGAATTGGAAGATGTACTGGTGGTGCTGAAGAAATGATTCAAGCTTTAAAAATACTTCCACATTTCAAAAGCTTGCGGTATATTCCGGTTCGCTTCGTTAAGAAGCGAACCCAGTAACACGCCTAGTCGGGGCGTAGCGCAGTCCGGTAGCGCACTAGCATGGGGTGCTAGGGGTCGAGTGTTCGAATCACTCCGTCCCGACCATTATTCCTGAGTAAAATCAGACACTTAAGCCGATCAGATGGATCGGCTTTTTTGTGCCTGCGCAAAACCCGCGCAATACTTGCGCAAAACTACCCGGTGATTTTGTAAGGAAGCGTCGGATTTGGCACCGCCTTGCAGGATGTTTGGCACAGGGTGTCTGTCTTAGGAGCGCGGGATTTCTCCGAATTTTTGGCACCGCAATGGTGTCACTCAGATTCGGGTTTCGATGGCCGAGGAAACTGTGCATTTGATTACCAAGAATTCGAGCCGGTTTTTGCCGCATTTAATAGTGGATTGAGCACGTCTGTGGGGAACGGCCTGGGCGCAGGCTTGATTTTCAATGGCCAGCAGGGCTGGCCATTGACTGTTCAGCGAGTCTGAGCCGGCTTTGCGTTGATTTTCACTCGTAGCAGACTGTAGGGTTTTTCCCGCAGGTCTCTGCCTCGATGAAACCCCGCTTGGCGATGCACCTGGTTAGCGATGAAGTAGAGATAGCCGTCTGGCCCTACGGACAGAGTATCCGGCCAAAGTATCCGTGGGTCGTGAACTACGGTCTGCCAGGTCCCGTCTGGGAGTCGCTTACGAATACTGTTGTCTTCGTAATCGCCAGCATAGATCGCGCCTTCAGCATCAGCCTCTAACCCATCGGACGCCCCTTTTTCACCAAGGTCCTGAACCGCCGCAGCAAGCTGATCTTCGGAAACGGTCGGATCACGCAACAGCTTTGTAGGCACTGAGTACAGGTGTCGACTGGACAGTGGGCAGAAGTATAGGGTTTGGCGATCCGCCGATAGAGCGATACCGTCAGAAGCGACGGTAAATGGTTTACTGCTACCGTCGGCATTGCGGAACATGAGCATCTGACCTTCAACCTTCGGTATGAAGTCCCGATCTGCTGAAGTCGAGGTGGCGCCATTCAGTCGACGTACAGCTTTTCCAGTAGCGATATCCATGACAATGATTGCGCCCGGCCCGTTGAGAGAAGAGTCGGTGATATAGATCACGCCCTTCTCGCCCGCGCCGAAGTCAAAACGCATATCGTTGACGTAGGTACTAGGCAAAATGACATTGTCTGGAAAAACCAGTGTCTTGACTACTTTGTTCGTCTTCAGGTCAACCGCCACCAACTTGGCGCCGCCAGCAATCGGTGTGGAGAAGCTAGGCGAAGCTGTATCCAGGATCCATAACTTCCCTAAACCATCGGCCACGATGCTCTGAACGCTGATAAAACCTTTGCCTGGGTGCTTGGGATCTGCCTGGTTCACCTCAAGGTTGGGGTAGGGGAATACCCTATTCTCGCGTATTTCCCCGACAGTGAATGGAACCTTGTCGCCCCAGCGAGGGAAGTTGACAAAAACTCGGCCTTTTTCGCTGACGCTTACGCCCGTCGGCATGGCGTCGTGGAAGGCAAAAACCTGCTCAATTTCTCCCAGGGACTTATCTTTTGGGAGATTTTCAGGCGCGGCCGCTTGAACAGCTTGAACGCTGAGCGCTGCCATTAAGGCCAAGAAGGCCCATGAGATTGAGGTTTTGACGTGCATGAAAGATCTCCTTGCCCTCCCGTCAGGCGGACCTTAGGTGAAGGCGGATGGTGAGCGTCTTGTAAAGGTCCAGGTCACGGCGGTGGCAAAAGGTATCTGCCGCGGATCTTGGCCTCAAACCCGGTAAATGCGTTAGCACTGTTGCTGAAAGTAGAAAATATCTTGCTGCTGATTGACTTGACACCCTATGGGCGGGCTTTAAGTGATCACGCAACGACGCCTGATGAGCTCGCCGGATCAGGCAGCAGATGCATAATGGGAGCTGAAAGCGAGAACCGATATGCTTGGAACGCCGGACTTTGTTCGTCATCGTCCAAGCGTTTTGAGTGAGTGAATTACTTTTAAGGCGTTACCTTTTCCAAAAAGTGACGCCCCGAAATGGTAGTTGCGATTGCGCTTCCAGAGACTGTGTTAACGTGACTTTGAACGCCTGAGCGGTCGCCGACAGAGGCGTGTTTGGCAATATGAAGCCAATATCTCTTATTATGACCGGGTCGCACATCGGGCGATGATGGAATTTTTCCGACGCGCCAGGATAAGCAAACGCCAGCGCTGGCAAAACTGAAACGCAGTCACTTTGCTCCAATATTTCCAGAATTGAAGGTATTCGGGAGACTTCGTAGGTTGAGTGCGAAAATACTCCTCCAGTGGGGAATTGCCTATCTATCAGCCTCCGAATGCCTGATCCTTGGGCCAACGCAACCACGTCAAATGATGCAATATCAGACCATTCAACTTTCTCTTTTTGAGCAAGTGGGTGATCAGCTCTGCATACAAAATGTAAAACGTCCTGTATTACAGGCTCAAACACGACGCCGCCATCCTCTTCAAACATCGCTGAAAATGCGAAATCAACCGCTCCAGATTTCACACGACTAATAATGCCATCTGGATCCTCATCACGAACCCTGACCACTGCCCCTGGAAATGATTTTCGAAATAATGACACTGCTCGTGGCAACAGCCGAGTGGCAACGGAAGAAAGGCATGCGACGTCAACACGCCCGTTGCGCGGGTCACTGTCTTTGGATAATTCAGTGAGCGCCTCGCCAAGCTCATTAAGTATTGCATCCACTCGGATTAAAAATCTTTGGCCAGCAGGCGTAATGCTTACAGCCCGTTTGGTTCTTACAAATAACGCCGTGCCAATTACGATTTCCATCTGACTAACCGCTTGGCTAAGTGCTGGTTGTGACATGTGCAAAGCTTCGGCGGCACGTGAAAAATTTTGAGTGCGCCCAAGGGTCCGAAAAATTTCCAGTTGTCGCAGTGTGGGAGTTATTGGCATGGCTTATTATTCTATTCAATTAATCCATTGGACGAATATAGCGCCGTTCTTTTAGGTTACACAACCCCCCCCCGGTACTTTTGTCGGGGCGGCAAGGTAACCGGAGAAAATATGTCAGCTACAGCATTTGCGTGGCCGGATGGAAATCGCATTGCAGTCATCGTTACTGTATTACTTGAGAATTGGTCTGAAGGAAAGGCGCCGCCTTACGGTCCAATGACAACCTCACTCAAGCCGGGGACTTATGACCGTGCAGGTGTTACCTGGTCCCAATACGGCGGTAGAGAAGGCATTTGGCGATTGGTTCGAATCCTCCATGACCACGGGATCAACGCGACAGTCTGCGCCAACATCAAGTCGATTGAAATGTACCCAGAGGCGATGAAGACAGTTCTGGAGTACGGCCATGAAATTGCAGCTCATTCATATACGCAGGATAAAGTTCACGCTTATATGGAGCCTGCGGAAGAGGAGCAAAACATTCGCGACTGTAAGCGAATATTTGAAGAACAGTTGGGGCATTCTCCGTTAGGGTGGTTATCTCCTGTGGTCGCGGCAACCGATCGAACCGCAGAATTCTTGGCTCAGGAGGGGTTTCTTTGGCATGGGGATTACAATGATGCCGACCTTCCTCGTATGGTTGAAACGCCCAAAGGCTCCATTGTCGGGCTGCCCCATACTGATTTTGCCGACAACCGTGTATTACGGCAAAGTCCATCGGATTATCTTAATGCCTACCAGGAAACATTTGATTATTTATATCGGCACGAGCCCGGCTCACTTATAAATCTGACGCTTCATTGCCAATTTGGTGCGCGTCCATTAATTGCGTCGGTCTTCAATAAGATACTTCACCATTTTAAGCAGTTTCCGGATGTCTGGTATCCCCGACATGATGAGTTGGCATCCTGGTTCAAGAAGCGCGGCTTCAGCGAGATTACCTATGCTGAGCGCTTCTTTTCTGAATAAGGCGATCCGTGTGGCGTAGTGCTGGAGACATGCGAGAAGCCAGCATTCAAGCATTTAGCGGGAGGGAATATGTCATTAATACAAGAAGTGAGCACCCCTGCACAGCAAAATATTACTGATGAAATAGAAAAGAAGCTATTCGCAAAAATCGCGTGGCGGTTTCTTCCGATTCTCATGATTTCTTATGTTTTCAACTATATAGATCGCACCAGTATTTCAGTCGCAGCGTTAACCATGAATGAAGATATCGGGTTAACGTCATCTCAATTCGGTTATGGCGCGGGCATTCTATTTTTGGGATATTGTCTCTTTGAGGTGCCCAGTAACCTAATTCTCTATCGCGTAGGGGCCAGGCTGTGGATCTCCAGGATAATGATATCCTGGGGTCTGGTATCTGCCGCCATGGTATTTGCATCAGGGCCAATGAGTTTTTATATACTGCGTTTTATGCTGGGGGTCGCCGAAGCTGGATTCTTTCCCGGTGTTGCATATTATCTGTCATGTTGGTTTCCATCGAAATACCGTGCTCAAATCATTGGCTGGTTTTTAATCGCTATCCCTGCGTCTTCTTTTATAGGCGCACCCGTCTCCGCTTTGTTGCTCAATCTTGATGGTGTATTGGGTCTCGCGGGGTGGAAGTGGATGTTTTTAATAGAGTCACTCCCTTGCGTTGTACTTGGATTCTTCGTCGCAAAACTACTGGCAGACTCTCCCGGCAAAGCGTCATGGCTCAAGCCCCACGAGCGGGAACTCGTAGTCAGGCTGGTAGCTAACGAGCAACGTGTAAAGCCCGCAACCAATATGCGATCTGTACTTTCCGATATTCGTGTCTGGATACTCAGCGGTATATATCTGGGGTTCTCTATCGGATCATACGGCGTGCAAGTTTGGTTGCCACAGATTATCAAGCAGGAGAATTTTTCGAACGTCGCTGTCGGCTTCCTGACCGCCATCCCCTATCTATGTGCTGTCGTTGTAATGATCGCCTGGGCTGCGTACGTCGACAAGAACGGCCGTCGGATCAAAAATGTAATGCTCACCTGCGTGATCGCGGGCTTAGGGTTCTTTGTTTCTTTCCTCACTCAGTCGTTTGTATTTTCATTAGCGGGGTTGACGATTGCATTGGTAGGCGTGAACGCCGCCCGCGCCGTTTTTTGGGCAATCCCATCGCGCTATCTCGTAGGCGTTGCGGCGGCGGGCGGGCTCGCGTTAATCAATTCGATTGGCACTCTTGGCGGGTTTTTAGGCCCGTGGATTATGGGATGGTTGAAAGAGGAAACGGGAAACTTCACGGCGGGTCTCGCAGTGATGGCGGCGTGTCTATTTATTGCAGGCCTCTTGGCGCTAATTCTGCAAAAAATTGCGAGCGAAGATTGAGGCACGCCTTATTCCATTCGACGGACAGCCAATAGTAAAAAATCAATGAATGCTGTCATTTGATAGTGTGTTTTCAATTTGAATGGGAGATTAACATGCTGAGCGAAATAGAACGCCATAGCGCCGCCGTTCAACTTATGCAAGCAGAGATTGAACGAAAGCCAATTGCGCAATTGAGCAAGACCTTCCCACATATAGAAATCGAGGATGCCTATCAAATACAAGCGCTTTGGACGGACTTCAGGATAGCTAAAGGTGCCCGCGTAATCGGGCACAAGATCGGTTTGACATCCAGGGCTATGCAGCAGGCATCAAACATGACCGAGCCGGATTACGGCCGCATTCTTGACGATGCTCTTTACAACGATGGTGCCTGCATCGACGCTGCCGGATTCTTGAAACCACGTCTTGAAGTTGAGCTGGCATTCATTATGGGCGAGGATCTCGAAGGGCCAGGCATCCGAATTCACGATGTCTTGCGTGCTACCGAATTCGTTACACCTGCCATGGAAATAATTGATTATCGGACCGAGGTGCCGCGGGCGATCACCGACACTATTGCCGACAATGCCGCCTTTGGAGCGATAGTCATTGGCGGACGCACAATTCGCCCAATGGATGTTGATATCCGGTGGATAGGCGCCACGCTTTCGAAGAATGGCATCATCGAAGAGTCTGGTGTATCAGCCGCAATCATGGGGCACCCGGCGGCTGGCATCGCATGGCTGGTGAATAAACTTCATGCCGTTGGCGGGAAACTGGAGAAGGGCCAGATTGTGCTCTGCGGCTCGTTTACGCGACCAGTCGATATTTCTAAAGGAGATGTGATTCATGCGGATTTCGGTCCACTTGGGGCTATTGGCGTATCATTTAAATAGAGAGGCGCCACATGCAAATTCCGGTCAATCACTTCAAGTATGCTATTGCGCAAAGACGCAAACAGATTGGATTATGGTGCAGCCTGCCCGGAAGTTACGCGGCGGAGATTGTTGCCGCAACAGGGTTTGACTGGCTTCTTTTAGATACAGAACATTCACCGTCTGACGTATTGAGTGTTCTTCCTCAACTGCAGACGCTGGCGCCTTACCAAGTAAATCCGATTGTCAGGCCTGCGAGCAATGATCCGGTTTTAATCAAGCGTTTTCTGGATATTGGTGCTCAGACCTTGTTGATTCCTTACGTCCAAAATGAGGTAGAGGCTGAACGTGCTGTCGCGGCCATGCATTATCCGCCTGCAGGTATCCGAGGTGTTTCTGGCCTGACGCGCGCGACCCGGTTTGGTCGGATTGACAATTATGCAAAGCGTGCGCATGAGGAGCTTTGTCTGTTGGTGCAAGTAGAAACGGCAGAGTCTCTCGAAAGATTGGAAAAAATCGCCTTGATTGAAGGCGTGGATGGCGTATTTATCGGGCCAGCGGATCTTGCTGCCAGCCTTGGTTTCCCCGGAGAGCCCAATTGTGCTGTGGTTGTTAATGCAATTGAAGATGCAATCAAGCGCTTGGAGCGAGTTGGAAAGCCATCAGGCATTTTGACACTCGATGTTAACTTTGCCCGAAGATGCCTTATGCTGGGGGCTACATTCGTGGCGGTTGGAGTCGATGTTGGCATCTTGGCCCGTAATGCAGAGACGTTGGCGAGAGAGTTTTCGCCGGTATCAGAGGGCAGTGGTGAGCGTCAGCTAAGCTGACTAAGTCGTTTGTGCTGATCGGATGTATTCCAGGTATTAAAAAGCCGGTTTGCGATACGCCCATTTACTGATGTTAAACAGTAGATAAAGTACTCCCACAGACAAACACATGAGGGTAGTAAGATGAACACTATCTCAGGAAAAGTCGTTGTGATCACCGGCGCAAGCAGCGGTCTTGGAGAAGCCACCGCAAGGCATCTGGCGGCGAAGGGGGCCAAGGTGGTCGTCGCAGCGCGTAGAAAAGCTCGTCTTGACGATTTAATCCGGGAAATCGTTGATGCCGGGGGGATTGGATTGGCGCTGCAGGCGGATGTGACGAACCGCCAGGATGTCGAAGCGATCATCGCTATGGCTGTTAGGCAATTTGGTAAGATCGATGTATTGATCAACAACGCGGGGCTGATGTCGATTGCTCCGCTCAATGCCGTGAAGGTTGATGAGTGGGAGCGGATGATCGATATCAATGTTAAAGGGGTGCTTTACGGCATCGCCGCGACGTTGCAGCTGTTCGAAAAACAGCAATTCGGTCATTACATCACTATTTCCTCTATCGCCGGCAAGAAAGTGTTTAGTCCCGGAGGGACGGTCTATAGCGGCACAAAATTCGCAGTAAGCGCTATAACCGAAGGTTTACGCCATGAGGTCGGCGGGAAGATCAGAACCACGATCATTTCTCCGGGCCTGATAGATACCGAACTGAAGATGGGCAGCTCGCACGCGGAGAGTTCGAAGGCCGTTAGCGAGCTTTACCAGAGCCAGGCAATTTCTGCCGATGCGATCGCGCGTGCCATAGCGTATGCGATCGAGCAGCCTTTGGACGTTGACGTGAGTGAAATCGTTATCAGGCCGACAGTGCAGGAGTTCTAATTGATTAGAGGGATATTCTTAGTTCATGTCCCTTGTTACATAGAATTTTTAGGTATTTCCTTCTTCAATCTACGAGGTTCTCTATGCGTCGCAATATACTCATTGGCGCGTTTCTCGCCATTTTTTCTACCGCTTCAACCGCCGCAGCGCCTTTTTCTAAAATAGAAAATCCGGGTTTCTACAGGATAATGCTTGGCGATTTCGAAGTGACGGCGTTATCTGACGGAATAAGTCCCATGCCCGCAGATAAAATATTGATCAATACTCAGCTGAAGCAGCTTGAAAAGGCGATGGAGGTCAATAACCTATCGTTACCGCTGCCGACATCGGTGAATGCCTATCTTATTAACACCGGAGAAAAGTTAGTTTTAGTCGATGTCGGCACCGGCGCGCTGCATGGTGAAACGCTGGGCAAGATGATGAAAAACTTGAATGCTTCGGGCTATAAGGCGGAGCAGGTGGATGAGATTTATTTAACCCATTTGCACCCCGATCATGTGGGGGGGCTGGTGGCGCAGAATAAAATCGCTTTCCCGAACGCCATTGTCAGAGTGGAAAAAGAAGAAGTCGCTTTTTGGCTTAATGAAGAAACAAAACGGCAGGCGGAAGAGAAAGATAAGCGCTTCTTCGATGCCGCGATCGCCTCATTGAAACCCTATGAAACGGCGGGGAAACTGAAGACGTTCGAGGGCGAAAAGGAACTAACCCCGGGTATTTCGGCTATCGAAACGCGCGGCCACACGCCAGGACACAGCGTGTTTGCCGTCGAAAGCAAAGGGAAAAAGATGGTGATACTGGGGGATATGATCCACGTCGCCTCCGTGCAATTCCCTGACCCGAATGTCGCCATCGCCTATGATATTGACGCCTCTGCCGCCGTTGCGCAGCGCAAGAGGCTGTTTGATGACCTTGCACAGCAAAGAGCGCTTGTCGCGGGCGCCCATTTGTCCTTCCCTGGCCTGGGCTACATCAGTAAAAAGGGAGATGGCTATGACTGGCACCCTTTGAACTACGGTGTGATTAATAAACATTAATCTGCATGCTAGTTAACAAGGAACGAATGCCAACATAATGTTATGGGGCCCAGCGGCCCCTTTTTTAAGTTGCTGCGCAAGCATTTTCAATGCTGAGCTGCGGGCTTTCACGCTGCGTGTTGTGTGTTATTTTGGCCTACGGTGGCAACGATTGTTCGGGTAAAAATGTAATGGGAAATTCGGCATTCATGCATCGTTTTGACGCGTTGGGCGGTCTTGAGTTGCTGATAGCGGACTTTTCGGACCAACGATTTGACGTGCACTGGCATGATACCTGGTCGATTGGCGTTGTCCTGCGTGGCGCCAATAACAACAGCGCCAAAGGAGACTCCGACGGTATCGTCCGCCGTGGGCAAATCAGCATCATCTCGCCAGGGCAGATGCATGCCGGGACACCTCTGGGTGAGGAGGGCTGCCACTATTTTATGTTTTATCCCAGCAACGAGATGCTGCTCGGCGCAGCGGAAAGCATGGCAATGCATTTACCGGCTATTAAGGGGAAGCACATCGAACATGCGGCTTTCGCCAGAAAGTTGTGTGAAACCGCTTCGGTACTGATTGAAACGCAATCCAGTCATTTTGACCGTGAAGTGGTATGGAGCGACTGTGTGGCGGAGCTGCTCCAGGTGTTTTCTCCGTGGCAATCATTAACTGAGGCCAGCGACATCACGCCAAGCTTGCGAAGAGCAAGAGAATATCTGCACGATCATAATACCCAGGAAGTGCGTCTGGATATGCTGGCACGGGAAGTCGGCATATCGAAGTTCCACCTTTGCCGTCAATTCTCGGCGAAATTCGGTTTATCACCGAGTCGCTATCAGCGGCAGCTTAGATTGCAGCAGGCTAAGGTATTGCTTTCCCGGGGCGGAGATATCGCGGAAATCGCTATCGCTTGCGGGTTTGCCGATCAGTCGCACATGGGCAGGGTATTTAAGTCAACTTACGGCGTCACGCCATGTAGCTATCGCAACCGACGCATGTGAGCAATATCGTTCTATCTCGCCGACTAAGAGGGGCCGACTATGTGCCTTTTTGACGAGGAGATGAAAACGTGTTCATCGATATTTCTACGCTGGGTTTATTTGCTATTTCGGCTGCTGCGTTAACGTTGATCCCTGGTGCCGACATGCTTTGCGCATTGTCTAATGCCATAACCCAGGGAACGAAAGCGGGGCTGATTACGGTATTGGGCGCTGTCACTGGGGTGATGTGTCACATCGGTCTTGCGATTGCCGGCGTTACGGCACTGATCGCCTCTTCGCCTGTGTTATATGAGTTTTTCGTCATCGGTGGCGCGCTCTATATCATGTGGGTAGGCCTTGGCATTTTTAACAACAAAAACACGATTAGCCTTCAAAACAACAGCGAGCAGAAAAGCCTTAGTGAACTTTATTCGCAAGGATTACTGACCAACGTGCTGAACCCTAAGGCCATCATTTTTACATTGGTATTTATCCCGCAGTTTATTCAGGTTGAAGCGGGTATGCCGGGTATGCAGATGCTGATTTTGGGCGTTGAGCTAATCTTCATTATGTTCTTGATTGAAACTCCTCTGATGTTTCTGGCTGGTGAAATTGCAATGAAAATAAAAAGGCGTCCGGCCATAGGGGTCTCTATTAATAAATTTTTTGGCGCTGTTATTCTGCTATTGGCCATTGCCATTCTGGCTGCGCGGTTATTCTAGGGGCTTAAATAAACACAGGGTAAGGCAGTTTTTGATAGATATGGTTTTTTTGTTCCATTGTCCAGTATGGCGTGAAATTGAAGTTGACTACTACAATACGACTACTGGCTCAGAACGCTTTGGGCAGGTTAAGGCCTTGAAAGGCGACCTTCTCGTCGTCGAAAGCAATCAGAGTGCGGGTGTTACTTGGGAAGTCGAAGAAAAACTCTGTTTTCCAGATTAAGCTGCTGAATTCGACCGAGTCGGTCTTGAGCTGAGAGGATCAAGCCCGTCTTGCTGAATTCTTCCAGCTGTCGCGGCTGCTTTTCTGTTATCTCGAAACTCGGTCGCGACATGATTACGAGGCGTGCAGTCTCTTCGGCAGGTGCTGCCGCTAAGTTGATCAGGAAGGTTACTGTCTCATGCCATTCCTCGAAATCGTGGCGCACGCCCAGCAGTGCATCATCGAGCGCTTTCGAGACAATCAACGAGCGCTTCTCGGCCCCGATCTTGTCGAGCAGCGCCTTCTCTTTCGGGCGCTTTTCCCGCTGGATCTGCGCGTTGTCCTTGGCCCTGGCCTGATTCCTCTATTCCACTTGCCGGCAACGCCAGCCAGGTCGGTCTGCGCCGTGCGGCAGCTCTCTTGCTGATGCGCCTCATGGGGTGTCGGCAAACTTGAAGCCGTTCTCCTGGGCGATCAGCGTCACGCGCTTGATGTGCATACCCAGGTTCTTCGCTGCCGCGCTGGCTACGACGCTCTTAGCTACTTCGGCGAGCACGGACGGTGCGAGCTTGTCGCGTTCTTTGCGCAGGCGTTCGGGATGAACTGGGCTTTCTTGCCAGAGCCGAAGAACACTTCCATCTGCTGGTTCAGCTCGTCGATGATCGAGCGCCGTGGATCCAGTATTGGTTCGTCGATCCTGGGGTAAGGGTGGAGCAGATTGACGCCCTGATTCCAGAGACCTGTGGCTACCAGCAGCTTATCGAGCTACTGACTGAGGCAGATCGCCATGCGTAAAACTAACACCGAAGACTCCAGTCTACTGGCCGATTTCTTCAGTAGCGCCTCCTACGTGACCAAACGTGAAGTTTTCCAGGAGGTGCTTCACAAGGCAAGCGCTTCCCAGCGTGAAGTGGTCGCGCACGCGGCAAAAATCAAATGCTCACTCTCCGCTGGTGATTCTGGCAGGAATAAAACGGCTGACGCCTAGTTTGGAGTAGCCGGTAAAAGTCCGGTTTGTCTGCTGGGCTTTTTCGTTTTGCGCATCCGTTGACGTAAAGCTGAAAAGTGAGGTGGGAATTGAAACGCAGCCTGTTTGCCGAGCTGGTGCAAGGTGTGGAGGATATGAGCGAGCACCGAAAGGGAAATATTACTCTTCGTCAGTACGAAATTAGCAAAGTCAGGGTTTGTCTGGCGGATCAGGATGAATCTGGGCACGCTGAAGCGCTTGGAATAATCGAAGTCCAAGCCAACTGCCCAGGCAGCGCTGCTCATTAAGTTGATTGGCAGGGGCTGAGGCTTCAATACGTGACCATCGGAGCGTTTACTGGGTGAATCAGGGCGTAACGTGGATGGGGCGTGCATGGCACGCCCCTTTCATTACAGAGTTTTCAGTGGGTTGCCTTTGAGCTTTATGTACTCATCACCAAGGGCAGCAGCGCCAGGGGCGTTTAGATGAGAGCCATCAAGCCTGAATATGATTTTTCCGTCCACGACCGATGTGCACGTCTCGTTGCAAATCACCTCATTAGGGTCAATCAGAACGACTTGCGGGTAAGCCTCTTTTATTTTGTACTCAATACGGTCTGCATTTTTTTCTACTGGCGGCAGCGTTACTTCGGATGCGTCAGCGTGCCTCAACTTCATGCCGCGTAGTTTGCTGACTGTGGTTCTGCCAATTTCAGCAAATGGCTGAACGATCACGACTACCTTTACACCGGCATCAAGGTACGCTTTGACTGTTTGCATTTGCAGGCTGTCGGCTTCGCTTGTGACGTCTTCCATTCTTTCATTATGAATTCTGAACCTGACTTGCCAGTCGGCGTAGTTGTTCCAGAAGTTGGAAAGGATCACCATCTTTTGCTTTTTCGCCAACTCAAACCGTGCGGTGTTGTAGTTCGAAATCTTCATTGCTTCTTCGGTGGAGATTTTGTTTTGCATGTCCATCATGAATACGCCAGGTATGGCCGGGGTTGAGCCCGCTGTGGTGTCGTGGATCATCAACCCGGCATCCTTGGCCAGCTCAGCAACGAACGGGGCATAGGCGTTAGCAAAGGAGTCGCCTACCAACATACCGTCCATAGCGGGCTTATCAACGCCAAGGTGGCATTCCTCCACGTTGCCCACCATCATCGAGCCGATGCATTGCGCACGCTGTACGTGCGACGTGTTGGCTTCATCCAGTTCGGCAACCAGTGCACCAGACTGAGCGCGATAGCCGTCGTTCTCGATGACCACATACGTGAAGACAGCAATAACGGCGAGCGGCGCCAGGTACATGCTGGCGAAGATAGGAGCGAAACGCTTTTGGCGAACATTGCGAAACGGTGTTTCCACAAGGTGATAGCTGATCGCCGATGCAGCAAAGGCGATAACCATCAAGATCGCAGCGTTAGTGTGGGTCAGCTCTATGCCGCGATACGCCGCCAACACCAGTACCGGCCAGTGCCACAGATAAAAGGAATAGGACACTTTGCCCACGTAGCGGACAGGGGCGAACCCCAGTAGCTTGGTTCCTATGCCTGATTGAGACCGGAAGCCCGCGGCGATTACCAAGGCAGTGCCCAGGCAAACCGGCAGGGCATTCAGGCCAGGAAAGGCAAACGATTCATCAAGCAACAATGCGCTGCCGATGATGAGCGCGATACCCGCCACAGACATGACACCTGGCAACTTGGCGTATCGGGTGATGCGGTGCTGGTACAGAGCAAGGATGCAGCCAATCATCAATTCGAAGAACCGGAACGGCAGCAGTAGATAAGCAGCGTTTTTATGGTTTACCGCGTAATACTCGGATGCCACCAGCGACACAACGAACAGGCCCGCGATGACGTAGCGAGCGATCTTGTTGTTGCTGATCCAGGCCAGGCCCAGCAATACAACCGGCCAAACAATATAGAACTGTTCTTCGACTGCAATTGACCAGGTATGCAGCAAAGGCTCGGTGCTGGCTGACCCAAAGTAGCCTGTCCCTGAAAAGAAATAGATGTTGCTGACGGCGACGAGCGAGTAAACGGCGCTTTTGGCAAACGATATCAAGTCGTCCGGCATGAGGTAGTTGTAGCAGTAGAGAGCCAGTCAAATCATCATGAATGCATAGGCTGGCAACAGGCGCTTGATGCGGCGGACATAAAACGATTTGAACGAAAACTTATCAGCCAGTATTTCCCGGCGCAGAATCGACGTAATCAAGTAGCCGGAAATAACAAAGAACACGTCTACGCCGACGAATCCGCCCAAGACGGGAAACTTCGCGTGGTAGAGGACGACGAGCAGCACAGCGATAGCTCGTAGGCCGTCGATGTCGGGCCTGTAGGCTTGAGTTTTGACTTGCATGACTTCCCTTTCTCCGGGTGACCGGGGGCAAATTGATAACGGCCCGGATTCTACAAGCGAACTCCGGTCTGTGTCAGGTTTGTGGATTGGTTTCGGTCAACAGGAGGGCTCTCTGGTCAATGGTAGCTGGGTGGCCCCCGTTGCGGTTCGGCGGGGGAATCCAGTTTGTCTCGGTCAAGACTCCCCCACCGCGCATTACCTACGGCAGTGCTCGGCTTAAGTCATTAAAGGTTGCTGAGGATAGCTCGCTACCTCAACTGGCATGACCCTGCGAGTAAACCGTTGCGTCGTTGATCACGTTAGTGCAATGTCCGACGGTTGCCCGGCGTTGTCGCGTGCATAGCTGCATAGCGTGATCGGCAGCTCTGCGATATCAAGGGAATACCGTCAATGGCCAGGGCGTGGTGATCGTCGTCAGTATTGCCACAGGTGGTGCTGATCGCCGAGTTCACGCTGTAGTAGGACTGCTGGCTAAAACCATTGTTCTGGTTTTCCCAGGCGATGTGATAGCGGTGCTTGAGCTGCGGTGTCGGTTTTTGGCTTCCTGCTGCGCGTTAGCTGATAAGCAACGGCCAGCCATATGAACCATCCCGGCATGACCATCAAGGCAACGCGGGTGTCAGGTCTCAATGCCAGCAGGCACAGAACGAAGCCCATAAAAGCCAGGGAAAGCGATGCCATTGGCACGCCGCCTGGCATCTTGTAAGCAGATTTTGCGTGAAGCTCAGGACGTTTTTTGCGATAGGCAATGTAGGACACGAGGATGGTCGACCACGTGAAGATCACCAGAATCGCTGACACTGTAGAAACGATGGTGAAGGCCGTCATGACTTCCGGAACGATAAACAGCACGAGTACACCCAGCAGCATCAACAGCGTGGTGAAGGCCAGGCTCAGTAAAGGCACGCTGTTGCTCGACAGTCGCCGAAAAATACCCGGTGCGTTGTCCTGATTCGCCAGCCCGAACAGCATACGGCTGGAGGAGAATACGCCACTGTTGGCTGATGAAGCGGCGGATGTCAGGACCACGAAGTTAACGATGCCGGCAGCTGCGGGAAAGCCGGCGACGAGGAAAAGTTCGACAAAAGGACTTTTTACAGGTGACACCTGTTGCCAGGACGTCACGGCAATAATGCAGCCCAATGCCAATACGTAGAACAGGATGATTCGCAACGGAATCGAGTTGATTGCCTTGGGTAAGGTCCTCTCCGGAGAGCGGGTTTCTGCCGCAGCGGTGCCGATCAGCTCGGTGCCGGCAAATGAGAATATCGCCATCTGAAAACCGGCAAAAAAACCAAACAAACCGTTAGGGAATGCAGCCTGCTTATCCACCAGATGGCTCAGGGACGCGGTAACGCCATTGGGGGATACGAACGAGCTGGCAATCAGCACGAGGCTGACCCCAATAAGCGTCACGACGGCGATGATCTTAATGATCGCGAACCAGAATTCGACTTCACCGAAAAGCCTGACCGTCAGCACGTTCAAGGCAAACAGTGTCGCCAGCATCCCGATAGCCGGTATCCACGCAGGCAGATCGGGGAACCAGTACTGGAAAAAGCCACCAACGACGACGGCATCGCCGATCACTGCAACGCTCCAGCTCAGCCAATACGACCAACCGAGAAAAAATGCGGCGCGAGGCCCGAGGTAAGCGCCGGCAAAATCGGCAAAGGTTTTGAAATTCAAATTGGAAAGCAGCATTTCGCCCATGGCACGCATGACGAAGTAAACGAACAGGCCAATGATCATGTAGATGAGGATGATCGAGGTGCCGGAGAGGGCGATGATCTTTCCGGAGCCCATGAACAAACCTGTACCAATGGCACCGCCCATGGCCATTAACTGGATGTGACGATTGCTGAGCGTACGCTGCAGCGCAGGCTGTTCAACCCGCTCTGATGAATTCGATTTCATTTCAAAACCTCTTGATCTTATGTTTTTGAGTTTTGGCAGAAAAGTGGGTATCCAGCGCCACTGTCAGGACGCAATGGCGGATGATGGTATTGGCTCAGGTCAACTGGCCGTGCGCAGATGGGCTGCCTGGGTCGGTTGCTGATCAAGCATCAGGAACAGGTTTTTATATTTTCAGGCGTTAGCACCCGGTGGATGTGCGGCCGACCTGATGTTCGTGCGCCATCGCAGGCAGGTAGCGAAGCGACGAGAAATCCTCCAGGGCAAAGCCCACGGAATCGAATACCGTCAGGCGCGCTTGCTCTCGAAGCCATGCAATACGTTCACCGCATTGATTCCGATTTCATCGACCATGTAGCCGCCTTCCATCACGAAGAGGGTGGGGCAACCAACGCTCGCTATCAGCTCGCCAATCCCGATGAAATCCTCGCTTTCCAACAGGAAATGACTGATGGGGTCGTCCTTGAAGGTGTCGACGCCCAATGAGATCACCAATACGTCTGGCGCGAATTGCTGAAGTTTTCTGCAGGCGTGAAGCAGGGCGTCGCGGTAGCTTTCCCAGGCGGTGTTTTTCGGCAACGGGTAATTGAGGTTGTACCCTTCGCCACGGCCGGCGCCGACCTCACCGCTGAACCCTGAGTAGTACGGATAGGACACGCTCGGCTCGCCGTGCAGCGAGACGAACATGACGTCATTGCGCGGGTAAAAAATATTCTGGGTGCCGTTGCCGTGATGAAAATCGACGTCGAGGACCGCGGCACGTTTGGCGCCCCGGGTGATCGCCTGCTGTGCGGCAATGGCCGCATTGTTGAGATAGCAGTAACCCCCCATGTATTCACGCGCCGCGTGATGGCCCGGCGGACGGCAAAGGGCAAACGCACTGTCGTGGCCTTCATCGATAAGTGCCAGACCTGTCAGTGCGATATCGGCACTGGTCTTGACCGCCTGCCAGGTGGTGGCGCTGATGGGGGAACCGGCATCCATCGCATAAAAGCCGAGTTTGCCGTCAATAAACGTTGGCACCTGGTCGTTGGCCAAATCGCGCACAGGCCATACCAGTGGCAAGGCATCATGAGTGCGCCCTGTCGCGCACCATTCTGACCAGGCGCTTTCCAGGAAGCTCACGTAGCGCTCGCTGTGCGCGTTGACATAGCACGACCGGTCAAACACGCGCGGTTCGACTATCTGGCCAAGGCCTACTTGCTTGACACGGTTGTGAACGGTGTCCGCCCGACTGGGCTGTTCGAACGACGGCTTGAGCACGCCATCCTTCAATTCGGTGCCATGGTGCAGACGGTGGGAATCACTGAAAACTGTAAACATTCTGCGCATCCGTTAATGTGAGCCAGTGGAAATATTCTGTTCTGGTCGGGGTGCGATTTCTTTGCTTTGTTTTCGTGCTTTTCTATATTTATCGGGCGATTTAACTCGGAAGCGGCGTAATGAAGAAAAATATATCCAGGCGCATCAGCCTCGATGAGACCGATCTGGCCATTCTTGAGTTATTGCAGGAAGACGCGAGCATTTCCAACGCCGAACTCAGTGAGCGGCTTTCGTTGAGCCTTACGCCTTGCTGGCGACGGCGCAAGAGAATGGAGGAGGCGGGGGTGATAAAGGGGTATCAGGCAACCCTTGATCGAAGAATGCTGGGGCTGGATATCATGGCATTCGTGCACATCCGCTTTTCTACCCACGCCGATCACGCTCCTGACGCCTTCGAGGCAGTGATTGCGCAATTGCCAGAGGTATTGGCCTGCCACAAGATCACCGGTGACGCTGACTACGTGCTCCAGGTGTTGGCAGAGGATCTTGATAGCTACAGCGACTTTATCGAGCAAGTGCTGAGGCGGCAGGTGGGTATCGCGTCTATTCAGTCGAGCCTGGCTTTGCGCGAAATCAAGGCCGGTAGCCGCATCGCCATACCTCAATTGAGCAAGGGGTAATGGAAGTGGAGCGCCGCGAAAATGATCGATGTCCGGAGCATTCCGCTTACTGTAGGAGCGAGCTCGCTCGCGAAAAACGTCAACGATAACGCGTGTTTCCTGATTGAACACGGCGCCTGTGAGTTTTTCACGAGCAAGCTTGCTCCTACAACATTAGGCATGTCTGCTGGGCTTTTCTGCTTTGGCTTCTCAAGCGGGGCGACTATGCCCTCGCTCGCTCGTCAATGCGAATGCCGCGGCTCACCACTGCGGGCAATCACGCGCAGATGCAGCGTTGCAGGCTCCAGGCACCCACCTGTAGAAAGCTGTCCCACCAGTTGCCGGTACAGTTCCTGCCAGGGTGTCTGGGAGGGTGGGATGTTCGGCGTCCACTCGCCTCGACGTCGGCTCATCTCGGCCTCGTCTATCAGCAGATTCACCGTGCGGGTGTTCAGGTCCACCTTCAGGCGGTCGTTGGTTTTGAGCAACGCCAAGCCACCGCCTACTGCTGCTTCGGGGGACATGTTGAGAATTGACGGGCTTGCCGACGTGCCACTTTGGCGCCCATCACCCAGGCAGGGCAGGGAGTCGATGCCTTGTTTGATCAGCGCAGCCGGAGGCGCCATGTTCACCACTTCTGCACTGCCGGGGTAGCCCACGGTGCCCACCCCGCGGATGACCAGGATGCAACGCTCGTCGATATCCAGCGCCGGGTCGTCGATGCGGGCGTGATAGTCCTCTGGACCTTCAAACACAATCGCCTGGGCCTCGAAGCTGTTCTCTGCGCCGGGTTCGGACAGGTAGGTCTTGCGAAACGCTTCGCCTACCACCGACATTTTCATGATGGCGCTGTCGAAGAAGTTGCCGCTGAGCACGATGAAACCGGCGCGGTGCTTGAGCGGGGTTTCAAAGGGGTAGATCACGTCGGGGTTACTGGTCAGGGTACTGCTAACGATTTCGCCGATGGTCTTGCCGCTGACCGTCGCGCAGTCTTGATGCAGGCGCCCGGCTTTTTGCAGTTCGTGCATCACGGCCGGCACGCCGCCGGCGCGGTGAAAGCCTTCGCCGAGGTACTTGCCCGCCGGCATACAATTGACCAGCAGCGGCACGTCCTCGCCAATCCGTTGCCAGTCATCCAGGCTCAGTTCGACGCCCATGTGCCGGGCAATCGCAATCAGGTGCGGAGGGCAATTGCTGGATGCACCGAGTGCCGAGGCGACGGCGATCGCGTTCTCGAATGCCTCACGCGTCATGATCTGCGACGGCCTTATGTCTTGCAGGACCAGTTCGCAAATGCGCTTGCCGGTGGCGTAAGCCATTTGCCCACGCTCACGGTAGGGCGCCGGAATGCTCGCACAGCCCGGCAATGACATCCCCAGTGCTTCGGCCAGCGCATTCATCGACAGCGCGGTGCCCATGGTGTTGCAGTGCCCCACGGATGGCGAGGCCGCTGTGGTCATCTCCATGAAGCCTTCGTAATCGATCTCGCCGGCGGCCATCAGGTTGCGTGCGTGCCACAGCACAGTGCCGGAGCCGATCAATTCACCCTTGTGGTGGCCGTCGAGCATCGGGCCGCCGGACAGGACAATGGCCGGCAGGTCGGTGGTTGCGGCAGCCATCAGGCAGGCGGGGGTGGTTTTGTCGCAACCGGTGGTGAGGACTACGCCGTCCAACGGGTAGCCGTGGAGGATCTCCACCAACCCCAGATACGCCAGGTTACGGTCCAATGCCGCGGTGGGCCGACGCGATTGCTCGGCGATCGGATGCACCGGGAACTCCATGGGTATACCGCCAGCATCCCGAATACCGGCCTTGACGCGTTGCGCCAACTCCAGGTGATGACGGTTGCAGGGGGTCAGGTCGCTGCCGGTCTGGGCGATGCCGATGATCGGGCGGCCCGATTGCAGTTCTTCACGGGTCATCCCGTAGTTCATGTAGCGTTCGACGTACAGGGCAGTCATGTCCGCGTGGGCAGGGTCATTGAACCATTGCTCGCTGCGCAGGCGACGTTTTGGCATTTCACTCATGATGCTTTTCTCTCTTGTCATTATTGGCAGAATCGACAATCGGTTGGGATTCAGCGGGCGAGCAGGCCACGGGACGCCAGATTGCGCAACAAGGCGCCTACCCCAAATGTCCAGGGGGTGGCGGCACAGCTGTGGGTCACCTGGTTATGCAGGCTACCGAGCAACGGGCTGCTGATGCGAACGCGGTCACCCAGCTTGTGGGTGAAACCGCTGCCGGCCTGATCGCGGTCTTCAGTGGGGGCGAACAGCGTACCGAGAAACAGCAGAAAACCATCGGGGTATTGGTGATTGGCGTTGAGCGTCTGACCCACAAGGTCCTGAGGGTCGCGGCTGATCTGACTCATGGAGCTTGAGCCGTGCAGCCGATAACCGTCTTCGCCTTGTACCTCTAGATCGACCACGCAGGCCCGCACATCATCCAGGTCGAAGTGTTCGTCGAACAGGCGAATAAACGGCCCAATGGCGCAGGAGGCATTGTTGTCCTTGGCCTTGCTCAGCAACAGCGCGCTGCGGCCTTCGAAATCGCGCAGGTTGACGTCGTTGCCCAGGGTGGCACCGTGGATCTGGCCACGGCTGTTCACCGCCAGCACCACTTCGGGCTCCGGGTTGTTCCATTGCGAGCCGGGGTGAATGCCGATGTGGCTGGCGCTTCCCACCGCCGCAAGGATAGGCGCCTTGGTGAAGATCTCCGCATCCGGGCCAATGCCGACTTCCAGGTATTGCGACCACATCCCCCGTTCAATCAGCAAAGCCTTGAGGCGCATGGCTTGCTCCGAGCCCGGTACGATCGAGCGCAGGTTGTCGCCAATTACGCTGCGGACGGTGGCGCGCACAGCTTCGGCTTTTGCCATGTCACCGCCGGCCTGCTCCTCGATCACGCGCTCGATCATGCTGGCGGCGAACGTGACCCCGGCGGCCTTGATCACTTGCAAGTCCAGGGGCGGCAGCAAGTAGGGTTTGGACGGATCAGGAGTGGGGCCCGTGTTGGCGAGCAGCGCTTCGACACTGGCGATGAAGGTGCCGGGCGTCTGCCTTACGGCCTGCAATGGAGATTGCGTTTCCAGCAGGTCGCTCAGGGTCGAAAAACGCTCCGACAGATCAAACACGCCGTCGCTGCGCAGCACTATCGGCGAGGGCCCGGCGATACTGCCTGGCACCCACGCGCGGCCGATCAGGGTGGCGGCCATACCATCGACCGGAAGGGTGTTTTCGGGAGTCAGCAATAACGGCATGGCGAATTTTCCTGGTTCGTAAAGCCTTCACGCTAGGGCGGCGAGTCGATAAACTCCAATGAGATATATTCAGTATTTGATAACGCCAGGTTATTGGTCGCCCAGGGAATAGTCATGTCCGATCTGTCCTTCTCCAGCTTCTGCAGCTGGCTGAAATTCCGTCATCTTGTGTTGATCGATACGTTGGGACGCACGCGCAACATGCACTTGGCGGCGCAACAGATGAACCTCAGTCAGCCGGCCATCAGCAAGATGCTCAAGGAAATCGAAAGCCTGCTCGGCTTCGCCTTGTTCGAACGATTGCCGCGCAGCATGCCGCCGACGGCCCTTGGTGAGCATGTGCTGCGTTATGCGCAGATAGCCTTGAACGACGCGCGTTCGTTTGTCGAGCAAATCAGCAGCCTGCGTGAGGGCGGTCACGGCTCCCTCAAGGTCGGCGGGATTTTTGCCGCAACGGCGGCGGCTTTGCCCGAAGCGGTCCTGCAAATCAAACAGCGCTGGCCGCTGCTTTCGATTGAAGTGGTGGAGCAGACCAGTAACCGCCTGATGGAGATGCTTGAAGAGAAGCAGTTGGATCTGGCGGTGGCCCGGTTTACCGATCAAAGCCAGCAGCGACGCTATGACTTCGAGGCCTTGGCCCCCGAACCGTTCTCGATCGTGGTCAACGGTCGTCATCCGCTGGCGGACGCCGGCCCGCTCTCGTTGCAGCAATTGGTGGACTTGCCGTGGATTCTCTATCCGGTCGGCACGCCGATTCGTGGCCGCATGGAACATGCCTTTGCCGAAGCCGGTGTCGGGATGCCACGTAACACCATCGACACCATTTCCATGCAAACCTTCCTTCAGGTTTTGCAGCGCGGGCCCATGATCGGGATGCTGCCCAGCGCCATGGTCAACCCGCTGCTCGAAAGCGGCCAATTGAAGACGCTCGATACCCCGCTGCATTTGGTGCCGCAGGACTACGGCATCCTCACGCGCAAAGGCGAACCACTGATAGGGGCGGCGCTGGAGTTCGCCGAAATACTCAAGGAAAACGCACGTCTGGCCAGGGATCAGCCCGATTGAGCGGCACAAATTGATGATTGCTGCGATAACGTATCGTTATCGGATAATCAACAAATGCCATTGGGAAAGAATCGATTGGCGGCAGTAGAGTACCGACCAGATTCCCATCTGGGTCAGGAGACTGTCATGCCCAAACTGTCCGGACACAACTTTATCGCCGGTGGTCGCAGCGCAGCCGGGTCGGTGTTGCTGCACAGCGTGGACGCTACAACCGGGCAACCACTGCCCACAGGTTTCGTCCAGGCCACGGTCGAAGAGGTGGATGCCGCAGCCGTGGCGGCCGCCCAGGCTTATCCCGCCTTTCGCAACTTGTCGGCCCTGCGTCGCGCGCACTTTCTGGAGGCCATCGCCAGTGAACTGGACGCCTTGGGCGATGACTTTGTGGCCCTTGTCTGTCAGGAGACTGCGTTGCCGGCGGCACGTATTCAGGGTGAACGATCCCGTACCAGTGGTCAGATGCGCCTGTTCGCCAAGGCCCTGCGTCACGGCAGCTTTTACGGCGCGCGTATCGACTTGCCGCTGCCTGCCCGCCAGCCCCTGCCCCGTAGCGACCTGCGCCAGTGCCGCTTGGGCCTGGGCCCGGTAGCGGTGTTCGGCGCGAGTAATTTTCCGCTGGCATTCTCCACCGCAGGCGGCGATACCGCTGCCGCGCTCGCCGCAGGCTGCCCTGTTGTGTTCAAGGCCCACAGCGGGCACATGGCGACTGCAGAACGGGTGGCCGAAGCCATTATCCGGGCCGCCGAGCAGACCGACATGCCCAAAGGCGTGTTCAACATGATCTTCGGTGCCGGTGTGGGTGAAGCCCTGGTCAAGCACCCCATGATTCAAGCCGTCGGCTTTACCGGTTCGCTCAAGGGCGGCAGGGCGCTGTGTGACATGGCGGCCGCGCGCCCGCAACCGATCCCGGTGTTTGCCGAGATGAGCAGCATCAATCCGGTAGTGGTGTTGCCAGAAGCCTTGCAGGTACGTGGCGAGCGTGTCGCGACCGAGCTGGCGGCTTCGGTGGTCATGGGGGCAGGTCAGTTCTGTACCAATCCTGGCTTGGTCATCGGTATTCGCTCGGCGGCATTCAGCCGCTTCGTGCAAGCGCTCAGTACATTGCTGGCCGATCAGCCGGGGCAAACCATGCTCAATGCCAATGGCCTGCGCAGCTATGTCCAGGGCTGTGAAGCCTTGTTGGAGCATCCGCAGATCACTCATTTGGCCGGGAACGTACAGCAGGGTAATCAGGCCCGGGCGCAGTTGTTCCAGGCCGATGTCGAGCTGCTTCTGACAGGCAGCGTCTTGCTGCAGGAAGAAATCTTCGGTCCGGCCACTGTGGTGGTGGAAGTGGCTGATCGGGCCGAGCTGTTGGCGGCCTTGCAGGGGTTGCGGGGCCAACTGACAGCCACCCTGATCGGTGAGCCGGCTGAACTTGAGCAGTGCGCCGACCTGGTGGCCGTGCTTGAGCAAAAAGTTGGGCGAGTGCTGATCAACGGTTACCCGACCGGGGTAGAGGTTTGCGATGCCATGGTCCATGGCGGGCCTTGGCCGGCGACGTCCGATGCCCGTGGCACCTCGGTAGGCACCTTGGCCATCGATCGGTTCCTGCGGCCGGTGTGCTACCAGAACTTCCCCGATGGCTCGCTTCCCGATGCCTTGAAGAACAGCAATCCCTTGGGGCTGATGCGCCTGGTCAACGGAGAGCACACGGCCCAGCCACTGTAATAACGGCAGCACTGCCGGATGAGTGCTCATTCGGCTTGACCCATTCGATAAAAATAATCAGGCATATCCATATGCCCAGGGGTTACCTCATGCAAACCATATCCGAGCATTTGCCCGCACAGGCGTCATCTCGCGAACTCGACTTTGAAAACCAGACCTACCGCAAAGTCATCCGGCGCATCCTTCCCGTCCTGCTCTTGTGCTACGTGGCGGCCTACCTGGACCGGGTCAACATCGGCTTTGCCAAGCTGGATATGCTCAATGAGCTGCAGTTCAGCAATACGGTCTATGCGTTGGGCGCCAGTATGTTTTTCTGGGGGTATTTCCTCTTCGAAGTCCCCAGCAATCTGCTGCTGCATCGCTTCGGGGCACGGTTCTGGATCGCCCGCATCATGCTCAGTTGGGCAGTGATCTCCATGGCGGTGGCCTACACCGTGCCACTGGCTGGGTTCTTCGGTATCCAGTCAAGCAGCATGTTTTATGTGTTGCGCTTTCTTCTGGGGGTGTGTGAGGCCGGCTTCTTCCCCGGCGTGATTCTGTACCTCAATTATTGGTTCCCAACGCACCGGCAAAGTCGCGTGATGTCCGGCTTCCTGATGGCCATGCCGATCAGCCTGACACTGGGCGGCATGTTGTCCGGTTGGCTGATGAACAGTATGCAGGGCGTGCACGGCCTGTCGGGCTGGCAGTGGATGCTGATCATCGAGGGGCTTCCGTCGATCATCATGGCCTTCATCGTGATCGTTTGCCTGGCCGACAACATCGACAAGGCCAAGTGGCTTTCAGCGGCGGAAAAAGCCCTGCTCAAGGCCAACCTGCAAACCGATAACCACGGCAAGGCAACGCGCTTGAGCGAGGTGTTCTTCAACCCGAAGGTGTGGTTGCTGGTGTTGATTTTGCTGACTTTCAACACCGGCTTCTACGGCCTGGCGTTCTGGATGCCCTCGATTATCAAGAGCAGCGGTATCACCAACAGTTTGCACATCGGCTTCCTGACCGCCATACCCTATGCGGTCGCCACGGTGGTGATGCTGCTCAACGCTCGACACTCCAACCGTACCGGCGAGCGGCGCTTGCACGCGGCCATTCCTGCCTTTATCGGTGGGGTCGGCTTGATCTTCAGCGCCTTCTTTGCCGACAACCTGGTGTTGTCCGTACTCTTTTTGAGCGTCGCCGCCTCCGGGATTCTCAGCCTGATGCCGATTTTCTGGACCCTGCCGGGGACCTTGTTGTCGGGCGTAGCGGCTGCAGCCGGCATCGGCATGATCAACGCCATCGGCAACCTGTCGGGGTTCACCGGGGCGATGATCACTGCCGTGGCCGAGAACCTCACCGGCAACATCAACAATGGCACCTATGTGTTGGCCCTGTGTCTGTTCGTCAGTGGTGGGCTGATCCTGGCGATCCCTGTGTCTATGCTCGGCAGAACGCCGAAAGCGGCAGCTACCACAGGGGCGCTGGAAACCGCCTAGATATGCACAGGGGAGAGTGCCTTGCTGGCGCGTGTTCATATGTGACATGCGCTAAGGAAATTTCCCACATCCAAGACCCATGCCCGGTTGTTAGGCTCCAACTCTTCGACCTTATTTCAAGGAGTTTCCTGATGACAAAACGTCTAGCCGCCGAGTTCTTCGGCACGTTCTGGCTGGTTCTGGGCGGTTGTGGCAGTGCCGTTCTGGCTGCCGCTTTCCCTGAGCTGGGCATTGGCTTTGTCGGCGTGGCATTGGCATTTGGCTTGACGGTATTAACCATGGCCTACGCCGTCGGCCATATTTCCGGCGGTCATTTCAATCCGGCGGTCACTCTGGGTTTGCTCGCCGCGGGGCGTATGGGTGGCAAGGACGTACTGCCCTACATCCTCACTCAGGTTCTGGGTGCGATTGCAGCGGCCGGGGTGTTGTACCTCATCGCCAGCGGCAAGGCCGGGTTTGATGTGTCGGCGGGGTTTGCCACTAATGGTTATGGCGAGCACTCTCCAGGTGGCTTCTCGTTTCTGTCAGTGGTGGTGAGCGAGTTTGTACTCACGGCGTTTTTCCTGCTGATTATCCTGGGTGTTACCGATAAAAAGGCGCCGGCCGGTTTTGCGCCGCTGGCCATTGGGTTTGCGCTGGTCTTGATTCACCTGATCAGTATTCCGGTGAGCAACACATCGGTTAACCCGGCGCGCAGTACGGGCGTAGCACTGTTTCAAGGCGATTGGGCGATGGCTCAGTTGTGGGTGTTCTGGGTGGTGCCTTTACTCGGTGGTGTGTTTGGTGGGCTCGTGCACCGGTTCGTGTTGGCGACAAAACAGTAATCGCCCAGGCCACCTTTGCTCGGCGCGCGCACCGTGTTCTTCATGATTGAGCCGTCTTGTAGCGGCTGACCGGGCGCGCCAACCCGAGGTTTTCACGCAGTGTGGTGCCTGTGTATTCGCGCCGAAACAAGCCACGCCGCTGTAGCTCGGGAACGATGAGGCGGGCAAAATCCTCAAGCCCGCCCGGCAGGTGCGGCACCAGAATATTGAAGCCATCCGCCGCGCCTTCTTCGAACCAGCGCTGCAACTCATCGGCGATCTGCGTGGGCGTGCCGATCACGCTGTAATGACCGCGTCCACCGGCAATGCGTCGGCCCAGTTGCGCCAGCGTCAGTTGTTCGCGCTGGGCCAGTTCGCTCAGCAGTTGCTGGCGGCTGCGTTGCCCGCTGTCGGTCAAGGGTAATTCGGGTAGCGGCCCATCCAGCGGGTAGCCGGACAGGTCGAAATTACCCAACATGCGTCCCAGCAACGCGACGCCCACCTCGGGTTCCACCAGCGCCTGGAACGCTTCGAATTTGGCTTGGGCCAAGGCTTCGGTTTGCCCGACCACCACGAACATGCCCGGCATGATTTTCAGCGAATCGGCCTCGCGTCCGTATTGGCCCAGACGCCCCTTGAGGTCGCGGTAAAACGCTTGAGCCTCGGCCAGCGAAGTCTGTGCGGTAAACACCACCTCGGCAGTCTGCGCCGCCAGTTCGCGGCCGGTCTGCGAAGAGCCGGCCTGTACGATCACCGGCTGGCCCTGGGGCGAGCGCGCCACGTTCAGGGGGCCTTTGACCTGGAAATGCTCGCCAACATGATCCAGCACATGGCGTTTATGCGGGTCGTAATAACGGCCGCTGGCCTTGTCGCGCACGAACGCGTCGTCGTCCCAGCTGTCCCACAGGCCCGTCACCACCTGATGAAACTCCCGTGCGCGGCTGTAGCGTTCGGCGTGGCCCAGGTGTTCGTCGCGGCCGAAATTCAGCGCCTCGGCGGCATTGTCCGAGGTCACCAGATTCCAGCCTGCACGGCCACCGGACAGATGATCCAGCGAGGCAAATTTGCGCGCCACATGGTAGGGCTCGTTGTAGCTGGTGGTGGCGGTGGCGATCAGGCCGATATGCTCGGTCACCGCACTGAGTGCCGAGAGCAGGGTGAGCGGCTCGAAATGATCCGAGCGCGCCATCTGGCTGGCGACCTCACCGGTGGCGGCGGCAATGCTGTCGGCCACGAACAGTGCGTCGAACTTCGCCGCCTCCGCCACCCGTGCCACATGCTTGTAGTGGGCGAAATCCAGCCCGGCATTCGCCGGTACATCGGGGTGGCGCCAGGCGGCCACGTGGTGCCCGGTAGCCATCAGGAACGCGCCGAGTTTGAGTTGACGGCTCATGTTAGAAATCCTTGCGCAGTTGCACGCCGAAGTAACGTTCATCGTCACGGGGCACGGCGCGGTAGATGTAATTGCCGCCGCTGGCCAGCAGCGGTGAGTAGGATTTGTCGGCGAGGTTCTTCGCCAACAGCGCCACGCGCCAGCCGTTGGTGTAATCGGCCAGGGCCACGCTGGCGTTCCAGATGCCGTAGGCGCCTTGCTTGGTGTCCAGGTTCTGGCTGATGTCGTACTGCACTTCGCTCTGCCAGCTGTAGTCGGTGCCCAGTTCGACATCCAGGCCGTTATCCAGGGGGATGCTGTAGTCGGCGCGCACGTAGCTTTTCCAGTCCGGGCTGAATGGCAGTGGCTTGCCATTGACATTGCAGGTCGCCGCCGCGCCCGCCGGGCAGGAAAATTCATCGATACGCGCTCGGGTATAGGCCAGGGCGCCGGAGAGCTTGAGTTGCCGGGTGGCCTGCAACGCATAATCGAGCTCGACGCCTTCGGTGCTGACGCTGCCGGCGTTGATCAGGCGCGTCACCACCTGGCCGGCGACGGTGTCAAAAAAGTTGGCCTGGTAATTGTCGTAATCACTGTGGAACACCGCCAGGTTGGTGGTCAGGCGGTTGTTCCACGCGGTGGCCTTGATCCCGGCTTCCCAGGTGTTGGAAGTCTCCGGCTTGAGCGCCTCGGTGTCGCGCGGCTGCATGTTGAAGAACACGTTGTAGGCCGGGCCTTTATAGCCCCGCGAGTAGGTGAGGTAGCTGGTGACGGTGTCGCTGATGTCGTATTGCACGCCCAGCCGACCGGACCAACCGTCCTCGTCTACCGAGCCGGAACTCGACGTCCCCGGTTGAATGCCGCTGACGGTGGTGGCAGAGGTGGACACGCGGCGGTGGTCGTACTTCAAATCGTCATGGGTATAACGCAAGCCGGCGATGCCACGAAAGCGCGAGGTGAAGTTGAGTGTGGTCTCGCCGAACGCCGCGTAGCTGTCGCTGGTGGTGCTGTAGTCGGCGATGCCACGGTCGGTGCGCGTGGTGGAAGTGAGGGTGCGCTGATAGGTTTCTTCGTCCTTGCCATGCATGTAGAACAGGCCACCGACGTACTCAAGCAATTCACCTTTGGGCGATGCCAGGCGCAGCTCCTGGGAATACTGGTCGAACGCCAGGTCGCCTTTGTCGGCGGTGCCGGGGAAGGCGGCGGTGACGGTGCCGAGGCGGTCGCCGTCCTGGTATTGGGTGTTGTCCCAGCCGCGCCAGGCGGTGATCGAGGTCAGGGTGTAGTCGCCCAGGTTCCAGTCCAACTGTGCCGACAGGCCCTTGTTGGTGTCTTGCACATGGCTGCGGGTATCGGTGTTGATATCGCGGTTGTCGCTTGAGGCGCGCACCGGCCTCAAGGCATTGCTGAACGCCGGGTTCAGGGACTTGCTGACCACACCATTGGGCGCGTCATCGTGGGACTGCATGTAATCGGCGATCAGGGTCAGCTTCACGTCGTCGTTGGGCGTGAACTCCAGCTTGCCGCGAACGCCCTTGTGGTTGTAGCCATTGACCTCCTGGCCGTTATGGCGGTTGTCGACGTTGCCGTCGTAGCTGCCGAACAAGGTGCTGATCGAGCCCTTGAGTACCTCCGGTACCAGGCTGCCGCCGATGCCGAAGCGCGTGCGGCTTTCATTGCCGCTGTAGAACGATTGATCGATAAACCCGTGGGTCTGGGCCGTCGGCGCCTTGCTGGTGATATTCAGCACGCCGGCCGAGGCGTTCTTGCCGAACAGCGTGCCTTGCGGGCCGCGCAGTACTTCGATGCGCTCAAGGTCCAGCAGGTCGAGGGTGGCCTGGCCGGGGCGTGCATAGACCACGCCGTCGATCACCGTGGCCACAGTGGGCTCCACCCCAGGCGAGGTAGAAATGGTGCCCACGCCGCGCACGAACAGTGAGGTGTCCTTGTTCGACGCGCCGGTGCGAAAGTTCAGTGACGGTACCTGCTGCGCGATGCTCGCCAAACCGTTGCGGTTATCGCGCTCCAATTGTTCGCCATCAAGCACCGAGACGGCCACCGGGACTTTTTGCAGCGACTCTTCGCGGCGGGTAGCGGTAACCGTTACGGATTGGAGCGTGGGCTCTTGCTCGTCAGCTGCAACCGCGCCGCACACGGGCAAGACGCAGAGGCCAGCCAGGAGCAACAAAGGGGTGTGCCGTGGAAAGTTATGCATGCTGTGCCCGCTCGAAAAAATACCCTGGTCCGCTGCGGTTCTGCGACCGTCAGCGCTAGTGAAAATGTCTTGGGCATTCGCTCGAGCGAGTAGCAGACACTGCGCCTTGTTAGCGCTAACATCGGCATTATTGAAGGCACGGCTTTAGAGCGTCAAATACTAAAAAATTAGTTTTATATTCCTTTTTCATAGGTCTATTTCGTGAGCGAACTCCCACCGCGCAAACGCCGGGGCGCCGGACGCGTCACCCTAAGTACCGTGGCACGCCAGGCCGGGGTGTCGGCGATTACTGTGTCGCGTTACTTCAACCAGCCGGAGCAGGTCTCGCCCGAGCGCCGCGAGCGTATCGCCGAGGTGGTGGCGCAATTGGGGTATGTGCCCAATCTGGTGGCTGGTGGCTTGGCCTCTGCGCGAGGCAAAATCGTCGCGATGGTGATTCCGAATATCTCGGGGCCGATCTTTGCCAATACCTTGCAGGGCTTCAGCGACACCCTCAGTCGCCATGGCTACCAGCTGCTGCTGGCGTCCAGCTATTTCAGCGTCGAGCAAGAGGAAAGCGCAGTGCGCGCCTTTCTCGGTTGGTCGCCGGCCGCGCTGGTGCTGACCAGCCGCTTCCATAGCCCAGGCACGGAAAAGATGATCGCCGAAGTGGATATCCCAGTGGTGGAAACCTGGGACTACGTGCCGGAGCGCGAGCCGCTACAAGTGGGGTTTTCCCATTACCAAGTCGGGGTCACTGCTGGGCGCTACCTGCATGGCAAGGGCTATCGGCGTATCGCCTTCGTGCAGAACAGCGCGGCGGGCGACTTCAGCGCGCTGGAGCGCCGTGATGGTTTTACTGCGACCCTCAGAGAGCTAGGTGTGCAGCCGTGGGTCTTCGTCCCCGACGCCGACCGTGCGCCTTTCGAGGCGGGCAAGCAGGCCATGGAGGCGCTGATGGGGGAGGTGATCAGGCCCGACGCGATTTTCTTTGCCAACGACAACCTGGCTGCCGGCGGCTTGCTCGCCGGCCAACGCGCCGGGCTAAGCATCCCCCGGGACTGCGCCGTATTAGGCTTTGGCGATTACCCCTTCGCACAGATGTTGCTGCCCAGCCTCAGCACGATCCAGCCACCGGCCCTGCAGATTGGTGTATTAGCCGCCACCCGCGTTCTGCAAAGTCTGGGTGTATTACCGATTGAGGGCGAAGTTGCACGCTTGAATCTTTTGCACTGTCAGTTAATTGAAAGGGAAAGTACCTAGTCATTACGGAGTATGGCTAAGTGCAACTAGTGGCTATTGGCTGCTAACGCTATAAATCAATGTATTTGGCAATGTTTTGTATTTAATTTCCCGCCAGCCGGAACTAGAGCTATAACTTCCAGTCGATACCCCCGGCTAACTCCTGCATCGGCTGTGGCGAACTAATGGCATTGTTCGGTAGTTCCAAATAGCCATACTTTTCGCAACGTTAGATATTCCTCAATGATGTCGCCAGCCCCCATTGATGCTTGCAAGATGCACATCCCGCACACCGACCAGGTGTGCGCGTGGCTGATGCAGCACGCCGGGCTGAAAACGCTGGATCTGGAACGCGCCCGACGCTTATCCCGGGACCCTCTCGACCTGCTGGGTTTACTCACGCGCCTGGGGCTGGTGTCGGAAATCGAACTGGCCCGCGCCTGGGCCGATCTGCTGGCTGCGCCATTGCTGCCGGTCGACGCTGCGCCGCCGTTGCTTGACCCGTTGCCCGTCGTGACTGAGCGCTTCCTGCGTCACTACCACCTGGTGCCCATGGGCTGGGACGAGGGCGGCCTGCGCGTGCTGGCTGCCAACCCGACGCAGTTGTATCCGTTTCAGGCCCTGGCCTATGCCTGCCAAGCGCCTGTCTGGCTGGCCATCGGCGCGCATACCGATGTCGAGAGCCTGATCGAGCGTTACTACGGCCAGGGCCGTTCGGCCATGGGCACGCTGATCGAAAACCTTGATGAGCAGGGCGGCGCCCTCGAAGATATCGAGCACCTCAAAGACATGGCTTCCGAAGCGCCGGTGATTCGCCTGGTCAACCTGATCCTGCAACGCGCCGTGGAACAACGCGCGTCGGATATTCATATCGAACCTTTCGAAAACCAGCTCAAGGTGCGCTACCGCATCGACGGCGTGCTGTACGACGCCGAAGCGCCGCCCGCCAGTTCGTCGGCGGCGGTGATCTCGCGGGTGAAGATCATGGCGCGCCTGGATATCGCCGAGCGGCGCCTGCCCCAGGATGGGCGCATCATGCTGCGCATTCAGGGCAAGGCTTTGGATTTGCGGGTGTCCACGGTGCCCACCAGCTTCGGTGAGTCGGTGGTGATGCGCCTGTTGGACCGGCAAACCGTGCAGTTCGACTTTCCCTGCCTGGGTTTTGACGGCGAGCGCCTGGCAGCCTTCCTTGATCTGCTGGAGCGGCCCCACGGCATCCTGCTGGTCACCGGGCCCACCGGTTCGGGCAAAACCACCACGCTTTACACCGCCTTGTCGCGGCTCAATACCGCTGAACGCAAGATCATCACCGTGGAAGACCCGGTGGAATACCAGCTTGAAGGCATCAACCAGATCCAGGTCAAGCCCGCCATCGGCCTGGACTTTACCGCAGCGCTGCGCGCCATCGTGCGTCAGGACCCGGACGTGATCATGATCGGTGAAATCCGCGACCTGGAAACGTGCCGCATTGCCGTTCAGTCTTCACTCACCGGCCATTTGGTGCTCTCAACCCTGCACACCAACAGCGCCGCCGCGAGCATCACGCGCTTACTGGACATGGGCGTGGAAAGCTACCTGATCGCCTCCACCGTCAGCGGCATTCTCGCCCAGCGCCTGGTGCGGCGCCTGGACCCGGCCACGCGGGTTGCGTTCCAGGCGCCGCCTGCGCTGATCAAGGAGCATGGCCTGGATCGCCTGACCGAGCAGCGCCCGATTTTGCTGTATCACGGCGACTACCATGGCCGTAGCGCCCTCACCGAATTGCTGGTGATGAACGACGAGTTGCGCGGCCTGCTGATGGCCCACGCCGACGCCGCCACCCTTGAGCAGGCCGCGCGCCGCGGCGGTTTGCGCACCTTGTATGAAGACGGCTTGCGTCAGGCGCTGGCAGGTGTCACGTCCCTGGAAGAAGTGCTGCGTGTTACCCGTGGAGAGGACGCGTGAGGTTGTTCAAGTTCCGTGCTCTGGACAGCCAGGGCGCCGCTCAGAGCGGTACGCTGCAAGCTGCCGACCAGGCTGCCGCTGTCGCCGTCTTGCACCAGCGTGGCTGGTTGCTGTTGCATATCGAAACGGCGGGCAGTGCCTCGCTACGTCGGGTCCGCGGGCCGTTGAAGGGCGCAGCGCTGGTGAGTTTCACCCAGCAACTGGCGACGCTGCTCGGCGCCGGTCAGCCCCTTGAACGCTCGTTGAACCTGCTGCTCAAACAACCCGGCCAACCTCAGGTACAGGCCTTGATCGAGCGTGTCCGCGACCAAGTCAAGGCCGGCAAACCGCTGTCGGCGGCGCTTGAGCAAGAGGGCGACACGTTTTCACCGCTGTACCTGAGCATGGTGCGCGCCGGTGAAGCCGGTGGTGCGCTGGAAGACACCCTGCGCCAACTCAGCGACTACCTGGAGCGCAGCCAGCGACTGCGCGGCGAAGTAATCAACGCGTTGATCTACCCGGCGTTTCTGGTGGTGGGCGTACTGGGTTCCCTGGCGCTGTTGCTGGCCTATGTGGTGCCGCAATTTGTGCCGATTTTTCAGGATCTGGGCGTGCCGATTCCGTTGATCACCCAAGTGATCCTGGGGTTTGGCGAATTTTTGTCGGCTTACGGCCTGGTGCTGTTGGCCGGGTTGGCGATCAGTGCAGGGATCCTGACGGCGCGCCTGCGCGAGCCCGGCCGCCGCGAACGCTACGACCGCCACCTGCTGGGCATCCGTGTGGTCGGCCCGCTGCTGCAACGGGTGCAGGCCGCACGCCTGACCCGCACCCTCGGCACCTTGCTCAGCAATGGCGTGGCATTGCTGCCCGCGCTGGTGATCGCTCGGCAGGTCTGCAGCAACCATGCATTGCAGGCGCAAGTGGCGTCGGCGGCGCAACAGGTCAAAGGCGGCGGCACCCTGGCGGAGGCGTTTGGCAGCCAACCGCTGTTGCCGCAACTGGCTCTGCAAATGATCGAAGTCGGCGAACACGCCGGTGAACTGCCGGGCATGTTGCTCAAGGTCGCCGACATTTTCGACGTCGAGGCCAAGCGTGCTATCGACCGCCTGCTCGCTGCGCTGGTGCCGAGCCTGACCGTGATCATGGCGGTGCTGGTGGCGATCATCATGCTCGCGATCATGCTGCCGCTGATGAGCCTTACCAGCCATATATGAACCTTCATGGAGTGGAATCAATGAGAACCAGGCACCGCCAAAACGGCTTTACCCTGCTGGAAATGCTCGCGGTAATCGTGCTGCTGGGCATTGTCGCAACCATTGTGGTGCGCCAGGTCGGCGGCAATGTGGACAAGGGCAAATACGGCGCGGGCAAGGCGCAGTTGGCGAGCTTGAGTATGAAGATCGACAGCTACGCCCTGGATGTGGGAGCGCCGCCCAACACCCTGCAACAGTTGCTTGAAAAGCCCGCCAATGCGGCCAGTTGGGCGGGCCCCTATGCCAAGCCTTCGGAGTTGAAAGACCCGTTCGGCCACGGGTTCGGTTATCGCTTCCCCGGCCAGCACGGCGCCTTCGACCTGATCTTCTACGGCCAGGATGGTCAACCGGGCGGCGAGGGCTACAGTGCCGACTTGGGTAACTGGGAATAACCCGCCCATGAGCCAGCGCGGCTTTACCTTGCTGGAAATGCTGGTGGTCATTGTATTGATCGGCATTACGGCCGCGTTGTTGGGGCTGGGTGTGCGCCAGGGGCTGCAAGTGGCCCAGGAGCGGCGCGTGGTGGGGCAGATGGTCGAGGCACTGCACGCCACGCGGGCGGGTGCGATCGTCAACGGCCAGGCGGCGCGTACCGAATTCGACCTGCAACGCCTGACATTTCGCGCCCCGGGGCGCGCGCCGCAACACTGGCAGGCACCGTTGCAGGTAACGTTGCACAGTGCCGAGCAGGCGGGCGCCGCCGTGGTGTTCTACCCCGATGGCAGTTCCACCGGCGGCAACCTGCTGCTGGCCAGCGGCGCCCGGCGTTGGCGTATCGACATCGGCTGGCTCACCGGTAGTGTGCAGTTCAGGGCGCTGCCATGAAGCATCAGGCCGGTTTTACCCTGCTGGAAATGCTCGCGGCCCTGACACTGATGGCGGTGTGCAGCAGTGTGTTGCTGGTTGCCTTCGGCCAGAGTGCGCGCTCGCTGGCCCAGGTCGCCCACAGTGACCGGCTGACCCAGGCCGCGCTCACGCTGTTGGACCAGGAAACGGCCGGCCCATTCAGCGAAGGCGCCTGGCAGGGCGAACTCGATGGTATCCATTGGCAATTGACCAGCACCCGGCAACAGCCCCATCTGTTTCGTCTGGACCTGAGCCTGCGCGAAGGCGCGCATCAGGCCCGCTTCAGCACCTTGAAGGCCCGCCTGTGAAGCGCCGCGAGCAGGGCTTCACCTTGCTGGAAATCCTCGTGGTGCTCAGCTTGCTTTCGATGTTGTTGCTGCTGGTTAGCGCCGCTTTGCTGGGTGCCAATCGTGCGGTGGCCAAAGCCCAGGGTTACACCGCCAGCCTGGATGAAATGCGCGCCGCTCAACAGTTTTTACGCACCGCGATCAGCGAGGCGTTGCCCCTGGACATCACTGAAGACGACAGCCAGGCCGAGGGGTTTTTTATCGGCACGGCTGAACGCGTGCAGTTTGTGGCGACCTTGCCCGGGGTGCTCGGCGGTGGCATCCAGCGCTTTACTCTGCAACGGGTAGAGCAGGATGTTCAGGTGACTTTTTCGCAATCCGAGTCAGTTGCCAACGCCCAGCTCGCTGAACCGCAGGTGTTGCTGCGTGACGTCCAAGCGCTGCAATTGAGCTATCGCGGTGTATCGCCCTTGGGTCAGCCCACCGGCTGGTTGGGCGCATGGCCCTGGCCCAGGCGCTTGCCCGCCGCAGTACGCATCAACGCCAGCGTCAACGGGCCGGTGCCGTGGCTGACCCAAGTGATTGCCCTGCGCCTGAACCTCGGCAGCGCGAGCAGTGACCAGTGAAGCGCCAACGCGGAGCTGCGCTGTTGCTGGTGCTATGGGCACTGGCCTTGCTCAGCCTGTTGCTCGGCGGCTTGGCTGGCTGGGTGCAACTGCAAAGTCGCCAGGCCCTGTGGTATCGCCAGCACACCCAGACGCTCCTGGCCGCCGAAGCCGGTATTGCCCAGGTCATGGCTGATCGGCACTGGGTGGCGGACGGACGTGTCATCAGGCTGACCTTCGACGACGCCCGCCTGCAGGTGCGCCTGCGCAGTGAGCGCGGCAAGCTGTACCTGGTTAACGCCGACCCCGAAGACTGGCTGCGCCTGGCCCTGGCTTGCGGCGCTGATCCGGCCCAGGCCCGGCAACTGGTGCAGGCGCTTGAGGCTCGGCGCCATCAGGGCCTGGCGCCGTTTCGGGTGCTGGAAGAAGTGCGGCAACTGCCCGGTATGACCCAGGCGCTGTATAGCCAATTGCTGCCGGAAATCACCTTGTGGAGCGACCTGGATCGACCCGATCCGGCATTTGCCAGCCCCTTGATGCGCAAGGCGTTAAACCTGCCACGTCAAAACGCCGAGGGTGCCGACCCCGGCCAGGTGCTGGAAATCGACAGCCGCGCCGAGCGCCCCGGCGGCTATCAGGCACGCCTGCAACTCACCGTCTTATTAAGCCCAGCGGAGGACCGTGCACAGCCCTATCGGGTGGTGCGGTGGCAAGAATGAATCGACTTGAACCTATCGCCCGCCAGTGGCGCGGCAGTCTGTTGCAACAAGGCTGGCGCCTGTGGCTCACGGAGCTGCGCGGCTGTGTGCCGAGTTGGCTGGCCCTGCAAGAGGCGCCTGAACAGGTGCATCACTGGCCGTTGACGGCGCCGGTTGTCCCCGGCAACGCCCGCCAGGTGCTGATGCTCGGCCCTGATGTGGTGCTGCAGCAACGCTTGCAATTGCCCCTGGCTGCCGCGCGCAACCTCACGGTGGTGGTCGGCTATGAACTGGACCGCTACACCCCGTTCGATGCCGAGCAGTTGTACTTCGTGGCGCGGCAGGAGCAACGCACATCCACCCATCTTGAGGTCACGCTGGTGGCGATCCTGCGCGAGCGTCTGGATCGGATTCTCAGCGACTGCGCTGCCCTCGGGCTGCACCCCCATCGCGTCGATGTGGCGGGCCTGGGCGTTGACCTGCTGCCGGCACCCTTACGCCCGCGCCAACGCCGCACCGGCAAGGATTTGCAGCGCAGCCTGCCATGGCTATGCGGCGCTTTGCTGATCGCCGCCATGTTGCTGTGGCTCAACGACCGCCAACGCGTACTCGACGCCATGCACACCACCGTGCAGGAGCAAAAAGCCCAGGTCGCCCAGGTGCACGCCCTGCGCCAGCAACTGCTCAATACCCGCGGCGCGGCGCAGTACCTGACCCAGCGCAAACTCGCGCAACCGCCCCTGGCTGCGCTGCTCAATGACTTGACCACCTGCCTGCCCGCCGACACCTGGCTCGACCAATTGGACGTCAAGGGCACTGAGGTGACGCTCTCTGGCCAAAGCGCCAAGGCCAGCGGCCTGATTACTCGCATCAAAGGCTGCCGACGATTGGACAATGCCCAATTCGAAGGGGTCATTCAACCCGATGCGCGCACCGGCAAGGACCAGTTTGCCCTGCGCGCCCATTTACGCCCGGAGGCCGCCGATGCACCGACCCCTGACGCCCCGTGAACGTCGCGGCGCAGCCTTGTTGCTCCTGGCTGTGGTGCTCGGCGCGGCCTACTGGCTGTTGATCGACAGCTGGTTCGCCGGCCCGCTGCGCACCATGGGCGAACAGGCCCAACAGTTGCGTGAACAGCAGCAACGCTACGCCAGCGTGTTGCGCCAGGGCGATGCATTGCGCGAGCAGCTTGCGCAGGCGCGGCAAGACCCGGCCAGCAGCGCCAGCCTGTTGCCAGGCGATGACCCCGATGTGGTCGCCGCCGACCTGATGCAGCGCCTGGCCGACCTGATCAACAGCCACGCCAACCTTGGCGGCGGCTGCACCCTCACCCAGCGCAAGCCCATCACCACCGAACAGGACGACAGCGAGCCCTATCGGCAGGTCAAGGTCAGCCTCACGCTCAACTGCGCCATCGAACCGCTGACCGCAATCTTGCACGCGCTGGAATACCAGCCGCCGTTTCTGTTTGTTGATGAGTTGCGCATTCGCCGCAGCAAACAGGCACCGGCCACGGGTGGTGCGGGCAAGCTGGCGGTCCAACTGCTGGTGCGTGGCTACCTGCAACCGGCGCGGGTGGCGCCATGATCGGTGCACTGCGCCCCCTGGAGTGGGGCTTGCTCGGCTTGGCCGGGCTATTGGGCGTGCTGATGGCGGTGATCCTCAGCAGCATCGGTGATCAACCACGATGGTTGCCGCAAGCGCCTGTGACGTCGCAGCCTGCCGTCACTGTGCAGACCGCACCGGTGCCAGCGTTGCAAGCACTCGCCAGCACCTGGCAGACGCCGCTGTTCAGTCCCGATCGACGCCCGGACAGCGTGGTCGGCAAGACCCAGGTGGCGAGCCTGGCCAACCTGACCCTCAGCGGCATCATGATCACCGGCAACCTGCAAATGGCCATGCTCAAACAAGCTGGCGGCCCACCCCTGACGGTGCGCCTGGGCCAGACGCTGCCCAACGGCTGGCGCCTGGAACACCTGACCCCGCAATACGCCCGTTTCGCCCTCAACGGGCGCACCCAGACCCTGAGCCTCTATGGCAAGCGGTTACCCCTGATTTCCCATCCCCGCGAGCCCCTCCCTTGATCGATATGCGCACTTCGCTGTTTTGCCTGGCCACTGCCGTTTCTCTGGGCGGCTGTGGATCCTTACCCGACCGCCTTGATCCGGACGACCAACTGCTGAACGAGGCGCTGCAAGGCACTGGTTCGCAACGCCCGCTCAATGAGGAGCCTGCGATGCAAAGCCCTTTGCCCGCGGCGAAGTCGCCACCGCAGCGCCAGTTGATTCGTGGCAATCAGACGTTCGTACGTAAACCTGACGCGCCGGTGAAATCCGGTGAGGAGGGCGGCGACATTGTCTTCAACTTTCAGGGCCAGCCCATCGAAGCGGTGATCAACAGCGTGATGGGCGACCTGCTGCACGAGAACTACAGCATCGCCGAGGGCGTGAAGGGCAATGTCAGCTTCTCCACCTCCAAACCGGTGGACAAGCAGCAGGCCCTGTCGATTCTCGAAACCCTACTGTCCTGGACCGACAACGCCATGATCAAGCAGGGCAACCGCTACGTGATCCTGCCGGCCAGCCAGGCGGTAGCGGGCAAGCTGGTGCCGCAGATGCGCGTGGCGCAGCCCTCCAGCGGCCTCTCGGCGCGACTCTTCCCGCTGCGCTACATCTCGGCCACCGAGATGCAGAAACTGCTCAAGCCCTTTGCCCGAGAGAACGCGTTTCTGCTGGTCGACCCGGCGCGCAATGTACTGAGCCTGGCCGGCACCGCAGAAGAGCTGGCCAACTACCAGGACACCATCGACACCTTCGATGTGGACTGGCTCAAGGGCATGTCGGTGGCGGTCTTCGGCCTGCAACGCGCCTCGGTAGCCGAACTGATGCCAGAACTGCAAGCCATGTTCGGCGCCGACAGCGGCACCCCCCTGGCGGGCATGTTGCGGTTTTTGCCGGTCGAGCGCACCAACTCGGTAGTCGCGATTTCGTCTCAGCCCGAGTACCTCAGCGAGGTGGGTGACTGGATCCGCACCATCGACGAAGGCGGCGGCAATGAGCCGCAGATGTATGTGTACGACGTGCGCAATATGAAGGCCGCCGACCTGGCCAAATACCTGCGGCAGATCTACGGCAATGGCGCGATCAAGGACGACGCACCGGCCAAGGTCGCGCCAGGGTTGCGTACCACCACCTTGTCCTCGTCTACCAGCGCAGGGTTGCAGGCCAATGTCCCAGCGCCAGCCCCCGACGAAGCCGAATCCGAACCCGCCGACAACACCCAGACGCCCGCCACCAGCGATCTCGAAGCCGGCACCCGCATCACCGCGCAAAAGAGCAGCAACCAACTGCTGGTACGCACTCGCCCGGCGCAATGGAAAGAGATCGAAGCGGCGATCAAACGCTTGGATAACCCACCGCTGCAAGTGCAGATCGAGACCCGCATCCTGGAGGTCAAGCTCACCGGTGAGCTGGACCTGGGCGTGCAGTGGTACCTCGGCCGCCTGGCCGGCAATTCCACCAGCACCACGGTGGCCAACGCCTCCGGCAGCCAGGGCGCCCTGGGCGGTGGTGGGGCAGGGCTGGGGGCGGCGGACTCGTTGTTCTACTCCTTTGTCAGCTCCAACCTGCAAGTGGCCCTGCACGCCCTGGAAACCAACGGCCGTACCCAGGTGCTGTCGGCGCCGTCGCTGGTGGTGATGAATAACCAGCCGGCGCAGATCCAGGTGGGGGATAACATTCCCATCAGCCAGACCACCGTCAACACCGGTGACGCCGACACCACCTTGAGCAGTGTCGAATATGTACAGACCGGGGTGATCCTGGATGTGGTGCCGCGCATCAATCCGGGCGGGCTGGTGTACATGGATATCCAGCAGCAGGTCAGTGATGCCCAGAACCCGGCGGGCAGCAGTGAGACGCCGGTGAACCCGCGCATTTCCACGCGTTCGGTATCGACCCAGGTGGCGGTGCAGAGTGGGCAGACGGTGTTGCTCGGGGGGTTGATCAAGCAAGACAATGCCGAGAGCGTCAGTGCCGTGCCTTACCTGGCGAAGATACCGGGGTTGCGGTGGCTGTTTGGCAACACTGGCAAGTCCAGGGACCGTACGGAGTTGATTGTATTGATCACGCCGAGGGTGATTACCAGCAGCAGCCAGGCACGGCAGGTGACGGATGACTATCGCCAGCAGATGCAGTTGTTGCGACCCGGCCAATAAGCCCTCTCCCACATTTTTATCCAGCACTGAAGTACAGACGGTTTCAGTGGCTGGCGTCGGTGAACGTGGAGGTGATTGCTCCCCGGGCGCTGAGATGACAAGCGTTACTCTGCGGCGTGAAGCCTTTGCTCTGTCGCCCGGTCGATCAACGCCCGCAGTGCTTCGAACAAGGGTTCGGCATCCGTGTGTTTTTTGCCGTAGGCCAGGTTGAAGGCGTAATCGAAGTCGGGCGGGTTCAGCCCCTGGGTGTGCTGCAGCAGAGTCTCAAGTTTGTCCATGGCCTTGACGGCTTTTGCTTCCGGCGAAAGCGCGTTCTCATAGTCATCCCACAACGTCAGGATCTCGGCTTTCAGGGGGCTGTCCAGGGACTGCGCCAAGAGCAGCAGATCGCGCCGTTCCTGTTCGCCCTTGTTGGGGAAGGCCGCCTGGCTAACTGCCGGAATATCCCCGTGGATGGCTTCGCCCAAATCATGGATAACGCACATCTTGAGGATTTTCAGCAGGTCCAGGCCGGGCAATTGATCGGCGAACACCATCGCCATCAGACACAGGCGCCAGCTGTGTTCGGCCGTGCTTTCAGTGCGGCCCGAAGCCGTGTGGGCACTTCTGAGCACATCCTTGAGTTTTTCCGCCTCGCGCAGAAAATCGAGACGGCCTTTGATTTTTTCCATGTCCATGCTGCTGCCCCGCAAGGTCGATTGTGCAGGTAAGCCTAGGTGCGGGAGTGCAGATCGTCCACGCATAAAATATGCGCGGCGGGCTTTAGAGTGTTTCGACCAGGCGTGCTGCGCTGCCATCGCTCAGGGTCATGCGTGTCCAGCGACAGATGCTGGGGCGTATGGGCACGAGGTTGGAATCGTTGCTTCCAGTGGCGAACTCAAGAGCCGGTGGCGCCTGGGTTTCGCGCCAGCCGGTGTGCTCCAGGCTGGCTTCGATCAGTTGGATTTGCGGCGTTGCGAAGCGCCACAAAGACTGGCCCATAAGCTCGGCGAGCGGGCTGCTGAACTGGCGTGCGCGGGAGGGCGAGCACGCGAGCAGGCGGTGCGTCAGGTCGCACACCAGATGCATGGCTTGCGAGCTCTCACTGACCAGCCGAGCCAATGCCTGATCGGCGGCTGCATCAAGCCGGGCTGCCAACAACTGCTCAAGCTGCTGGTGCGCGGCCGGATCCATCGCTTGTACGCTACTTTCCCAGCGCGAAACAGTCGACTGCGTGACGTTGAACAACTGCGCCGCATGACTTTGCTTGATGCGATGCAGCAAACGCCATCGCCGCAGCGCAACGCCGGGCAAGGCAGGCTTGAGCAACGAGTGAGGCATTCGTGATTCCTGAGTCGGCGGCTGGATGACGAGTGTGATGACAAGAGGGCCATGGTGCAAATGAGTGGGATGAACGGCTCTCGGTTTTCTAATGTGGGAGGGGGCTACTCTCTATTCCTGCAACAACAATGCCTGCTGCTTGAGCCTGCGCTTTTGCGCAAACGGCAGGGTTTCATCGTCTCCGTATGGTGCGCTGTACCAGTTGCCGTAGCTCGGGTTGGGCAGCAGGAACCAGCGCTGCCCCAGCCAGTTCACATAGGGTTCGACGGCCTTGCGCTGCGCAGCCAGGGTGTTGTGTTCGGCCTGCACGAAATCTCCCAGCGAGTCACCGGCCATCAACAACACGCGGGCTTGGCTGGCGACCCACTGGCGACGGCAGTTCTTGCCATAGCCAGCGCTTTCGCAATGGCCGATGGGGGTGCTGGCCGCCAGGATCTGTGCGTCGCTCTCTATCGGAAAGCCGCGCAAACGCAGGTTTTTGGCGGTGGCCGCGACCTGGCTGTGCTCGCGGTTGGTGAGGTAATACACCGTGATGCCTTTTTGCCTGGCCGCTTGCAGGAACGCCACGGAACCCGGCAGTGCCTGAGCCTTGGCCTGCTCGACCCAGGTGTTCCAGCGGTCATAGGAATAGACCTGATTGTTGATGATGTCGCGGGCGTTGAGGGGCACGTTGTCCAACAGCGTCTCGTCGATGTCCACTACCACCGCCGGGGGCAAGCCGGCCAGGTTGCGTGGGGCATAGGGCAGGGCGTCCCAGTTCGGGTCGGCCAGCGCGACATCGAGTTGGCGAGTGGCATTGGCGAATAGCTGACGGTAGATCAGCTCGTGTTCTATGGACGTCTGGGTCCACAGCACGGCGTCGAGTTGGTCGTTGGCCGGTGGGTGTTGCTGGCAGCCCGCAAGGGCCGTGGTAAGCAAGCAGAGGCTGGCGAAGAACAGGGTGCGCATGGGGCTGGGTCTCGAAGATCGTGGGGGCGTGGTCAGCACAGTAGTCTAATTCACAGCGCGCAATTCATTACGATTTCAGAATCTTCTTAGAGCCACGCCTTACCCTGGGCGGGTAGTGTGTGCTGCGTTGAGTGATCCACGTTGATGCCCACCTGCCAGGTTTGCCTATGCCTAATAAAGCGTTACGTTTTTTGATCGCCGATGGTGAGCATCTGGAGCGCAACAAGATCGAGAAAATGCTCAATCAGTTGGGTTATTACCGGATCGCCCCCTTGAGTTCGTTCGACGAGGTTCAGGCGTTGACGCGCGCAGGCGGCGTGACATTCGACTTATTGATCATCAACACCACACTGGTACGCTCGCGGCAGATCGACCTGCTCAACTACTGCCGTGACAACCCCATGATCCGCCACGCGCTGATCTATGACGGGCAATGTGCACAGCGCTCGGTGGTGTCCGTATCGGCCAGGCAGACGCTGCATCTGCCCCTGTCGCAATCACCGGACTTCATCTCGCTGTGCCGCTGCCTGGAGATGCTCGACCCGGCGGCCATGGCGCGTGCCGCCGGGATGTCGCGCGAACATTGATCTGCGTGTCACGTACCAACACATGAAAGATCATGTCGGCCATGAACGGCGGCAGCGCACGATTGCAAATCAACCTTGCCCATCGCCCTTGCGCGCATCCATGGTCTTTTGATGCTCGGCCAGGAACGGCTGCTCGGCCGGATCAAAACGATCGATCCCGGCCGTAAAGCGATGCCAGTAGGGATACAACGGCTGACGACGGGTGACCGCCTCGATACGTGATGACTGTGCCTCGGTCAGCTTCAGCTCAGTCGCGGCGAGGTTGTCACGCAGGTGCTCTTCGGTACGCGCACCGACGATCAACGAGGTGATCCCCGGGCGATCCTTGAGCCAGGCCAGGCAGGTGCGGGCGACCGAGACGCCGTGCTCGTCACCGACGGCGGCGAGGGTTTCGATAATGTCCAGAGCGCGCTCACGGTCATGCACATAGGGCTCCGGCCAGCCGCTGCCCTGGCGCGTATTGGCCGGCGGCTGGTGCCCGCGGCGAGTCGAGCCGGTCAGCAAGCCTTCGCCCATCGGGCCCCACACCAACGTGCCGACCTGCTGGTCCAGGGCCAGCGGCAGCAACTCATACTCGGCTTCGCGGGACTCCGGCGTGTAATAGATCTGCTGGGTGATGGGCTTGAGCATGCCGTGCAGTTCGGCCTTGCCCAGGGTTTTCATCATCTGCCAGGCGGTAAAGTTGCTGGTGCCGAAGTAGCGGATCTTGCCCGAGCCGACCAACAGGCGCAGCGCTTCGAGGGTTTCTTCGATCGGCGTCATGCCGTCCCAGTTATGCAGTTGGTACAGGTCGATATGGTCGGTGCCCAAGCGCTTCAGGCTGGCCTCACAGGCGCGAATCAGGTGGTAGCGCGATGAGCCGGAATTGTTCGGGTTCTGGTCCACCGGGCTGCGGCCCTTGGTCGCCAGCAGAATGTCGTTGCGCTTGTCGCCAAGGGCCTTGCCGACCACTTCTTCGGCCAGGCCATGGGAATAAAGGTCGGCCGTGTCGACCATATTCACCCCGGCATCGAACGCGATATCGAACATTCGCCTGGCCAAGGGCACGTCCACCGCGCCGCACTTTTCGAACTCTGCCCGACCGCCAAAGGGCACGGTCCCCAGGATGATTTCCGAGACCAGCAGGCCGGAATGACCCAGTTGTCGGTATTGCATATCGCCTCCTACTTAACGTTGCACGTGAAGGTGTGAACGATGGGGAGGGCGATAGTTTGAATTTTTTTATGAACGCATTCGCTCCCAGCGTGATGCGGCTTCAATGAAGGATTGTTTCATTGGGTGAAATGCTGGATTGTTGTTTCTGGTCATTCCGCCGAATAAGGCAGCAGTGGAACATGCCTGGCGTCGCTACCTTTTCCTTTGGAGCTTTACATGACCCAGTCCGCGATCAAACTCTACGGTTTTCCCTTATCCGGTCACTCCCACCGAGTCGAGCTGATGCTGTCTCTGCTGGGCTTGCCGAGCGAATTCATCCTCGTGGACCTCAAACAGGGCGCCCATAAAGCACCTGAGTTCCTCGCCAACCTCAACAGCTTCGGCCAGGTGCCGGTGATCGACGACGGCGGCACGGTGCTGGCCGACTCCAACGCGATCCTGGTTTATCTCGCCAACGTCTATGGCAACGGCGAATGGTTGCCCAGCGATCCGACTGGCCAAGCGCGGGTACAACGCTGGCTGTCGGCCGCCGCCGGTCAACTCCATGCCGGGCCTGCCACGGCGCGCTTGGCCACGGTGTTTGGCGCCGAGGTGGACACTGTCAGCGCAATCAAGCGTGCCCATGCCTTGCTGAGCGTGATGGAGCAGCAACTGAAGCAGAGCCGTTTTCTCGCCAGTGAGCAGCCCAGCATTGCCGACATCGCGTTCTACACCTACGTGGCCCATGCGCCGGAAGGCAATGTGGCGCTGGCCGACTACCCTAAGGTGCGTGCCTGGCTCGCCAGCATCGAAGCCTTGCCGGGGTTTGTCGGTATGCCGCGCACGGCAGTGGGGCTGCAATCGCAATAACAACCGAGGGGCGCCGATGGATCGATTTCATGAGATGCAGGTGTTTCTGGCCGTGGCCGAGGAGGAGGGTTTTGCCGCTGCTGCGCGCCGCCTGAAAACCTCGCCCCCCAGCGTGACTCGCGCCATTGCCGCTATGGAGCAACGCATCGGCACCCAACTGCTGGCGCGCACCACTCGCAGCCTGCACTTGACCGAAGCTGGCCAGCGTTACCTGGAAGACTGCCGACGCATCCTTGCCGAGCTGGACGAGGCCGAGGAAGCGGCGGCGGGCAGTTACTCCATCCCGGGCGGTCAGTTGACGGTGACCGCACCGGTGTTGTTTGGCGAACTGTATGTGGCGCCGGTGCTGGGGGATTATCTGGACCGTTTTCCCTTGGTAAATATCAACGCCTTGCTGGTTGATCGGGTGGTCAATATGACCGACGAAGGTGTCGACGTGGCGGTGCGCATCGGCCACCTGCAGTAATCCGGTCAGCAAGCGATCAAGGTCGGCGAAGTGCGACGGGTGGTGTGCGCATCGCCGGCGTACCTCGACCAGCACGGGCGCCCCCAGCGGCCTGAGCAGTTGTGTGAGGCTAAGCTCGTCACCTCATCCTCCAGCCAACTGGTCAGTGAGTGGGCATTCATTGACGCCGGCCAGCCGCTGAAGGTACCGATCGAGCCACGCCTGGTGGTCACGGCCAACAATGCCGCGATCAACCTGGCGCGTCTGGGCTGGGGGATGACGCGGGTGCTGTCTTACCAAGTCGCGGCAGCGGTGGCGGCGGGTGAGCTGGAGCTGGTGCTGGAAGATTTCGAACCAGCGCCGCTGCCGATCCACGTGGTGTTCCAGCAAAGCGGCCGCGTACCGGCGAAGGTCAATACCTTTGTGGACTTCCTCAGTCAGCGCCTCGGGCAGGACGCGGCCCTGAACCCGGCGACGAAGCAGCGCGCCTGATGGAGCGTTATCGCGATATGCAGCTGTTTGCCGCGCTGGCCGGGCAACCCAGCCTGGCGTCGGCGGCGCGCCATGCGCAGGTCTCCGGCCCGACCCTGGTTCGTGCGGTTGCGCGCCTGGAGGCACGCCTGCGTGTGGTGTTGCTGCATCGCAGTACCCGCGGCGTCAGCCTGAGCGACGCAGGCCAGGCTTACCTTGCCGACTGTGTGCGCCTGCTGGCAGCGGTGGACGCGGCCGAGGCCTCGGCCAACGGTTTGCATGTGCAGGCCCAGGGCGACCTGCGGATATTTGTGCCGTTACTGTTCAGTCGCTATGTCATGGCGCCGCTGTTGGCCGATTATGCGGATCGCTACCCGGCGGTGCGTGTTATCGCTCATTACCACGACTATTATCCGAACCTGCACGTAGAGGGGTTGGACGTAGCGGTGCTGATCGGTGAGTTGCCCAACTCGTCACTCATTGCGCGGCAAGTCGGGCAGGTGCGCACTGTCGTCTATGCCAGCCCCGCTTACTTGGCGACCCGGGGCGAACCTCGCCACCCGGCCGAACTCAAGCAGCATCATCTGATCGCCAGCGCCTACCCGGTGCACTGGGATTTTGCGCACTACGCCCTCAAGGCTCGCGCCCGGCTGAGTTGCGCCACCGTCCAGGGCGCGATCAATGCGGCGGTGCAGGGGGCGGGCGTGATTCGAACCTTAAGTTACCCGGTGCACGAACACCTGGCGAACGGCCAGTTGCAGCGCCTGTTGCCGGCCTTCGAATTGCCGCCGCAGCCGGTGCATGTGGTCTACCGCGAAGGCCGTCATGCGCCGATGCGCGTGCGCAGTTTTGTCGACTACTGCGTCACTGCGTTGCGCGAGCATCCGGCATTTCAGTTGGCGTAATAGTGGATTGCCCGGGGTGGGCATTCTCTCTATCGCGGCATGGGCGCAGCATCTTCAGTCTCTAACCGGAGGTGAGCGCCATGCATTCGAATGAACCAACCCCTTGGCATGTCGGCGAACGACAGATGCAGGAAAGTGCCGGCGTTTCTGAACGCATGGCGATGATTGGGCCCAAGGTCATTCGTGATCATTTGCCTGAGCAGCACCGCGATTTCTATCCTCTGTTGCCGTACTTGATCGCGGGCGTGGTGGACGAACAAGGCATCCCCTGGGCGACGATGCTGGAAGGCGCACCCGGGTTCGCGCATTCACCGGATCCACACACGCTGCAGATCGACAGCCTGCCCGCCAAAAGCGATCCTGCCTGGGCAGGGGTAACGGATGGCGCGGCGATCGGCCTGCTGGGCATCGACCTTAACACCCGCCGCCGCAACCGCATGAATGGCCGGATTGGAATGCTTGATCAGGAAGGCTTGGCGGTCGAGGTGGTGCACACCTTTGGCAATTGCCCCAAGTACATCCAACTGCGCCCCGTCGCCGGGATTGCACGCAAACCCGGCAACGCTGCCGAGCGCAGCAATGGCCTGGACGCTGCTGCACAAGCGCTGATCCGCAACGCTGACACCTTCTTCGTCGCCAGCTACGTGGACCAGCACGGCGAACGCGCGGTGGACGTTTCCCATCGCGGCGGCAATACGGGGTTTGTGCGGGTGGAGGGTAACGTGCTGACCATCCCGGATTTTGCCGGCAACCTGTTCTTCAACACCCTTGGCAACCTGCACGCCAATCCGGTGGCAGGGTTATTGTTTGTGGATTTTGAGACCGGCGACGTGCTGCAAGTGGCCGGGCGTACTTCGTTGATCCTGAGCGGGCCGCAAGTGGCTGAGTTTGCAGGCGCGCAGCGCTTGTGGACGGTGACGGTGGAGCATGTGGTCCGCCGTCCGGCAGCGTTGGCCTTGCGTTGGCAATTCGCGGAGTTTTCGCCGCACAGCCTGGCGATGGGCATCGGGTAGCCTGTCACGCGCTCCCTGGCACAGCCAGATCAAATGTGGGAGGGGGCTTGCCCCCGATGAGGCAGTGTCAGCCAACACATCTGTGACTGACCCACCGCAATCGGGGGCAAGCCCCCTCCCACAGGGGAACGTCATTGCCTGTTGAGTTTGCGTTTGCTCATCAGGCCGCCGGGCATTCCCGGTTCAGCGCTTCATCGACCAGCAACTGCGCAATTTCGATCATCTGCACCACCGCCAGCACGTGCTTGCGGCGCTGACCGTCAAGCTGTTCGGCACAGTCGTAGGCGCAGACAGTCGCTGACTCCAGCATTTCGCTGGCATTGCTCAAGGCGGCTTCAGTGCTGAGTCCGGGGCGGACGGTGAAGATGACATCGGGAGGCAGTTGCGGGTTGTCATCCGAGGGGGATGGCGGGGGATTGGGTGTGACTTTTTTCATACGGTTGCTCCTGGAGTTAGAGGAGCCGCCACAATCACTTCCACATGATGGGGTGGCGACTGTACGCAGGTGTGGAAGACCGGACTCCAGGACCCCGGCGCACTCGAAAGTGCCCCGCGCACAGCCGCCATAACACTTTATAGCGAGCATGAAAAAAGCGCCCGCTAAGGCTATGGGCGCTTATACGCCTGGAGAGTTCGGGCTTCCACACCCGTTCGCTGATTTTGCAGCGACCCGCGAAGGTTAGCGGCGAGGCTCATCGGACGCAACCCGAAGTTTGTGTAAGAGCCGTCTGACGAATTCAGTCTATGGAAGGCGGTTAGCCTGACCCGCAGTTTTGCCGTAGTCAGTGTGGGGAAACAGTTGGTTGGTCATCTCGATGATCTTGCTTTGTGCGTCAATGAACTTACCCATTCGGGCGCCGCCCGAGGTCGAGTCATACAGTGCCTGTCCGATCCGCCGACCGTTCTCGAACACCTGAATGTCGGCGAAGCTCATATACAACGCCATGTCCCAGCTCCATGTACCGATGTAAGTGGTCGAAAGCGCGCAATTGGCGGGCGGGGTGCCTGGCGGTAACTCGCGGGTTTGAAAGCCTTTGCTGCGCAATTGGGCTGTGTAGGTGGTGTTGAAGCCTTCACGCAAGCCTGCAGCGGGGATCATGCAGATTTCAGGGGAGTGAACAGTAGAAGCGGGAACAGGCGTGACGGTTTGCGTGATGCTGCAGCCGGTGAGGGCGCTGCAGGCCAGTACGAAAGCGAGGGCTGTTATCCGGCGCATAGCGACCTCCATGTCATGAGTAGTGGCTGAATGATAGCAGTGATCGTCCAGCGCCGAACACGGTGGTTCGGGTGCATCAGATCAAATGTGGGAGGGGGCTTGCTCCCGATGGCGGTGGGTCAGTCACATATGTGTTGGCTGACACTACCTCATCGGGAGCAAGCCCCCTCCCACAGTGGGATGTCATTGCTTGTTGAATTTGCGTTTATTCATCAGGCCAGCGCTTCACCCATGAACATGTTGCTGGATGTTGAACCGTCAGCGTGGGCAGTTTCTCTAGGTTAGCCTTGTCTTCCTACTGACAAACAAGGATTGGTCATGCAACGAAAGGTCATTAATCCCACGACGGTATTCAACTCCCTGCAATACGGCTTCAGCCAGGGCATGGAAGTGCCGCAGGGACGGCGGATCATGCTGTCCGGGCAGGTGGGCGTGGATGCTCAAGAACGTACGGTGGGCCCAGGCATTGCCGAGCAGACGGCCATGGCGTTGGACAATGTCGAAAAGGTGCTGGCCGCGGTGGACGGTGATCTGTCTCATGTGATCATGCTGCGCTTGTATATTGTCGAATCTGCCCGAGAGCAGCAGGAGCCGATTGCCGAGGCTCTGCGCCAGCGCTTTGCGCACAACCCGCCGCCGTCTTCGTGGATTATCGTCAGTGGGTTGTCGTTGCCTGAGTGGTTGATCGAGGTTGAGGCAGAGGCGGTGGTTCCGCTCAGTTAGGGCTTTTGTAGGCGCGAGCTTGCTCGCGAAAAAACCATAGCCGCCGCATTTATTCAGGATGCACGCGTTATCGTTGACGTTTTTCGCGAGCAAGCTCGCTCCTACAGCCATTCAATACCGAATCATCACCGATTTAAGCTCGGTGTAATCCTCGATAAACGCACTGCCAAACTCCCGCCCAACCCCCGAAGACCGGCTGCCGCCAAACGGCACCGCCGGGTCGAGCAGGGTGTGCATGTTCACCCACAAGGTGCCTGCCTTGATCGCCGGGATCATGCGCAGGGCCTTGCCCAGGTCGTTGGTCCACAGGCTGGCACTCAACCCGTAGGGCCCGTGGTTCATCAGCGCCAGCAGTTCGTCTTCGTCGTCGTAGGGCAGGAAGGTGGCGATGGGGCCGAAGGTTTCTTCGTTGAGCAGGGTGTCGTGCAGGTGGTTGGCAAGGATTACGGTGGGTTCGACGTAGCAGCCGGGGCGGTCGAGGAGGTGGCCGCCGTAGATGATCGTGTTGTTTTCGGCGCGGGCCTGGTTGAAGTAGCCGAGCAGTTTTTGCTGGTGCTGCTGATGGGTCACCGGGCCGAATTCGGTGCGTTCGTCCAGGGGCGAGCCGATGTTCAGGCGGCTCAGGCGCGCGGTGAGTTTTTCCAGCACGGCGTCGATTTGTGAGCGGTGCACGAAGAAGCGTTCGGCCGCCGCGCAGATCTGCCCGGAGTGCAAGAAACCGGCTTCGATGATGCCGCCCACTGCCTTGTCTACATCCATATCCGGCAGGAAGCCGGCGGCGTTCTTGCCGCCCAGTTCCAGGGTCGCACGGGTGAGCCCGGCGCCCATGGCGCTGCGGCCGACGGCGATGCCGGTGGGCACTGAGCCGGTGAAAGACACCTTGTGCGTGCCGGGGTGTTCCACCAGGCCCTTGCCGACATGGCCGCCGCCGGTCAGCACGTTGAGCACACCCGCCGGCAGCCCGGCGTCGATGGCCAGTTCGGCGATGCGCAGCAGGGTCAGGGGTGTGAATTCGCTGGGCTTGATGATAATGCTGCAGCCGGTCACCAGCGCCGAGGCGAGTTTCCAGATGGCGATCATGGTCGAAAAATTCCACGGCACGATGCCCACCACCACGCCCACCGGCTCGCGCAGGGTGAAGGCGGTGTAGCGCTCGCCATTGAATGACGGCAGAGAGGGGGCCAAGGTCTGGCCGCTGAGCTTGGTGGCCCAGCCGGCGTAGTAACGCAGGAAGTGCGCAGCCTGGTCGACCTCGAAGGCGCGGGAAATCTGGATGATCTTGCCCGACTGGCAGGTTTCGATCTGTGCCAGTTCTTCGCGGTGCTGTTCCAGCAGATCGGCCAACTTGAGCAGTACGTTGCCACGGATGGCGGGCGCGGCCTGGGACCATTGCTGGAAACCACGGTTGGCGGAAGCGACCGCGGCGTCGATATCCGCCAGGTCAGCGTCGGCCACTTCGGCGATTACCTGGCCGTTGGCGGGGTTGATGATGTTCAGGGTTTGATCGGCGTGGCTGCGCACGCTGACACCGTCGATAAACAGCCCATGGCGGCGACGTAAAAAGGCTTCGACTTGAGGCAACAGCGGGGTATCGCTCATGGCAGGTTCCTGGCAGTTCACAAAAGAAAACCCGAGGGTAACCAACGCACCGATAAGCGGCTTGACTGTGCCTGCCAGGTTTTATGCCTGTGCCTGCCGCGCCTGTGAAAAGTACAAGCTTGCCTGCCGAACATGCATTTCCCGCCTGTACCGCCCGTTCGATACTGGCCCTGCATCCAGCGCCGTTCCGCACTTCGGAGCGCCTGTCGGACTTCCAATAATAAGCAGGGCCGTCCATGAAAAAGCCAAACCCGCTCCTTGAAGACCTCAAACCCCTTTTACCGGCCATTGCCGCGAATGCCAGCCGTGCCGAGCAACTGCGCCAGGTACCGGATGAAAATATCGCACGGCTCAAAAGCATCGGCCTGCACCGTGCCTTTCAGCCCAAGGCCTTCGGCGGCCTGGAGCTGTCGCTGCCCGAATTCGCCGACTGCATCGCTTTGCTCGCCGGCAGTTGTGCGAGTACCGCTTGGGCCATGAGTTTGTTGTGCACACACAGCCACCAACTGGCGCTGTTTTCGGCCCAGTTGCAGGAGGAAATCTGGGGCGCCAACCCGGATGCCACGGCCAGCAGCAGTATTGCGCCGTTCGGGCGCATCACTGAAGGCGAGGGCGGCGTGCACTTGAGCGGCGAAATGGGCTGGAGCAGCGGCTGCGACCATGGCGAGTGGGCGATTGTCGGCTGCCGTCGCCAGAACGCCGAGGGCACCCAGGATTACTGCTTTGCCGTGTTGCCGCGCAGTGACTATCAGATTCGTGACGACTGGTTCGCAGCGGGCATGAAAGGCAGCGGCACCAAAACCCTGATCATCGACAACGCCTGGGTGCCCGAGCACCGTATTCAGAAGGCCAGGGACATGATGGAAGGCAAGTCCGCAGGTTTTGGCCTCTACCCCGACAGCCAGATTTTCTATGCACCCTATCGGCCGTATTTCGCCAGTGGCTTCTCCACCGTCAGCCTCGGTGTGGCCGAGCGTATGCTGGAGGTGTTCCGCGAAAAAACCAGGACCCGAGTGCGCGCCTACACCGGTGCCGCCGTCGGCGCCGCCACTCCGGCGTTGATGCGCCTGGCCGAGTCCACCCACCAGGTGGCCGCCGCCCGGGCGTTCCTGGAAAAAACCTGGCAGGAACACGCCGAACACAGCGCCGCCCACCGTTACCCCACGCGAGAAACCCTGGCGTTCTGGCGCACCAACCAGGGTTATGCCACCAAGATGTGCATCGAAGCAGTAGACCGGTTGTTCGCCGCTGCGGGCGGCAATGCCTGGTTCGAGCACAACGAAATGCAGCGCCTGTTCCGCGATTCCCATATGACCGGCGCCCATGCCTACACCGACTACGACGTGTGCGCGCAGATCCTCGGCCGTGAGCTGATGGGCCTGGAGCCCGACCCGAGCATGGTGTAGCCGCGTTGATCACCCGATAACAATAAGGGCGGCCACTGACGGCCACCCGGGAGTCTTGCATGTCTGACGTTTTCGACCCACGGGCCTTTCGCCGCGCCCTCGGCAACTTCGCCACCGGTGTAACCGTTGTCACCGCCGCCACCGCTTCCGGGCGCAAGGTCGGTGTGACCGCCAACAGTTTCAACTCGGTATCCCTCGACCCGCCGCTGGTGCTGTGGAGCATCGACAAACGCTCCAACAGCCATGAAGTGTTCGAGGAGGCCAGCCATTTTGCGGTGAATGTGTTGGCGGCGGACCAGGTGCACCTGTCCAACAACTTTGCGCGCCCCCGCGAAGACCGTTTCGCCCTGATCGAGTACGAGCCGGGGCAGGGCGGCTCGCCGGTATTCGCCGATTGCTCGGCGCGCTTTCACTGCGAGAAATACCAGCAGATCGATGGCGGCGACCACTGGATCATGATCGGCAAGGTGGTGGCGTTCGATGACTTCGGGCGTGCGCCGTTGTTGTATCACCAGGGGGCTTACGCCCAGGTGCAGGCGCTGCGTCCATGCGCGCCCGAAGCGGTTCAGAACGGTACGGCCACCACCAACTGACTGTAGACATTGGTGCCGTTGCCGCCGACCTGGTTACCGCCGGTGTCGGCCGCTTTATCGGGTTTGTACAGGCCCAGCAGCGGCGTGATGATCAGGTGGTCGTTCACGGCCCATTCGGCGTACAGGTCCAGTTCGCGGCCATCCAGGTTGGGTTGGTCGCGGGTACTGACGGTGCTGTAGTCAAAGAACAGCGCGCCGAGGGTGACGTTTTCCAGCGGCTTGACCTTGAGCGCCACGTGCTGCACCGCCGTATTACTGTTGAATGGGCCTGAATAGTTGCCCGCCACTTCGCCCTGCACCCAGGTGCCGTAGCCACGGTTGAAGCCGGAGAACAGGCTGTCCCAGTTTTTCGAATAACGTGCGTAGCGGTAGGTCAGGTCGGGCGACCAGGGCAGGTCGGCAAAGGTGTAGCCAGCTTCGGCGTAACCGGCATTTTGCTGGCTGTCGCGCCGGTCCTGACGGGCCAGTTCAAAGGCGAAGTGCGCGTTGTCGATGCCTGCATTGCCCGCGCCACGCAGGCTATAGAGGTTCATGCCGTTGCGCTGGCGCTGCAGGTCGGTGGCAAAGCGCTCATCCACATCAATACCGTGTAGGTAAGTCAGCCCGAGGGTGCCCGCTGCGGTGCTGTACTCCAGGGTCCCGGCGGCCATTTCGGTCAGGGCCTGGGCGCGGTTGTCGGACTTGATCCACATCAGGCTGCCATGCACGCCGTCCTTGCCGCCCAGGCGAATCACCGCAGTCTTGTCGAACGCGTGGCGCGCAGCGATGTAGTAGGCGCCGCCACGATTGAACTCGCCGTCGCCTACGCCATTGCCGAGGTTGGGGCCGTCGTCGTTGATGATGAAACCGTCGCCCAGCATGATGATCTGGCGGCCAAACGACAGGTCTACGCCATCCGTGCCCAGCGCCGGGAACAGCTCGCCGGAGCGCCAGCCTGCGAAGGCTTCATCGAACTTGGTGGTGCGCTCGGTGCCGTTGGTCAACCCCGCCGCATCACCGTCGCCCCAGGTGCCGGAGCTCACCAGGTTCGCCGTGCCGTACACGCCGCCCAGGTTGCCCAGGCGCTGCTCGACGCTCAGGCCGTACTTGATGAAGCCCTCGCGCCAGGTGGAGCCGCCGCTGCGGCCATCATAGTTCTTCGGGCTATTGAACAGGCCGTACACGGCGAGGAAGTTGCCGGTGACCTGGGTGTCGGGATCGGCATACAACTCGATGGCCTGGGCCTGGCCGACCAGCAGCGCAATGCCCACCACGACCGCCTGGCGCAGGCGGCGGTTTTTCACTGTGTGCTCCATTGTTATTGTCCCCATCTTGGTTAAGAGTGAGGGCGCATTAGGGCGAGCGGTCGCGGGCCAAGTCTTTCATATGCGTGCCAGGCAGTTGACCCTGGCCGCCAGGCGATGCGCCGTGGCAGGCAGCAACAAAACCTTCGGCAGACAGGGGCAAGACGATCGAGCCAGGTGGGGCGCAGAGTGCCGACACACTAAAAAAACCGCTTTCGAGGACCCCACCATGTCGATCAACGACCGACTCACCGCGCACCTCAACCGGGGCACGGTAGGTTTCCCCACCGCGTTGGCCAGTACCATCGGCCTGATCATGGCAAGCCCGGTGATCCTTACCGCCACCATGGGTTTCGGTATCGGCGGCAGCGCTTTTGCCCTGGCGATGCTGATCGCCGTGGTGATGATGCTGGCCCAGGCGACCACTTTCGCCGAGGCCGCCTCGATGCTGCCCACCACCGGCTCGGTGTACGACTACATCAACTGCGGCATGGGCCGATTCTTTGCAATCACTGGCACCTTGTCGGCGTACCTGATCGTGCATGTGTTCGCCGGCACCGCTGAAACCATCCTCGCCGGGGTCATGGCCCTGGTGAACTTCGAACACCTCAATACCCTGGCAGAATCGGCCGGCGGCTCATGGCTGCTGGGCGTGGGGTTCGTGCTGGTGTTCGGCGTGCTGAATGCCTTTGGGGTCAGCGCGTTTGGCCGGGCGGAGATCATCCTCACGTTCGGCATGTGGACCACCCTGATGGTGTTTGGCGTACTGGGCCTGATCGCCGCACCGGCGGTGCAGTTGAATGGCTGGTTCGGTGAGTCGCTGGTGGGCTCCGACCTGGTCACCGTGCTGTCGCTGGTGGGCATGGCGATGTTCATGTTCGTCGGCTGCGAGTTCGTGACCCCGTTGGCACCAGACCTGCGCCAATCGGCCAAGGTCATGCCTCGGGCAATGATGCTCGGGCTGATGGGCGTGGCGACGTGCATGTTCATCTATGGCGCCGCGATGAAACGCCAGGTGGAGAACGTGGTGCTCGACGCAGCTTCAGGGGTGCACCTGTTGGACACACCCATGGCCATCCCTCGGTTTGCCGAGCAAGTGATGGGGCAGATCGGGCCGCTGTGGCTGGGTATCGGATTTCTTTTCGCCGGTGCTGCGACCATTAATACCTTGATGGCTGGTGTGCCGCGCATCCTCTACGGCATGGCGGTGGATGGTGCGTTGCCGAAGGTGTTCACCTACCTGCACCCGCGCTTCAAGACGCCGCTGCTGTGCATTCTGGTAGCGATGCTGATCCCGTGCCTGCACGCGCTGTACCTGGGCGGCAATACCGACAACATCATGCACCTGGTGCTGGCCGCGGTGTGCGCGTGGAGTTTTGCTTACCTGCTGGTGACACTGTCGGTGGTGATCCTGCGCATTCGGCGTCCGGACTTGCCCCGGGCCTATCGCTCGCCGTGGTTCCCGCTGCCGCAGATCGTCTCCAGCATCGGCATCCTGCTGGGCATGTGGTTTATCACCCCGCCAGGCATGAACCCGGCCGACATTTATGTGCCGTTTGGGGTGATGCTCGGCGTGACGGCTACCTATGCGTTGTTCTGGACCCTGGTGGTACAGAAGGTCAACCCCTTCAAGCCCGCCTGCGTTGAGGAGGTGTTGGCCAAGGAATTCAGCCACGAACCGGGGCCTGTCCATGACGGTTATAACGACTTTGCGGCAAAAACTGTGTGAGCTGTTCAGCGCAGACCGTGCACCGAGCGGCTATCGACCCGGGGTGACCCTGGCGCGCTTGCGGAGGGATCTGGGCCTGACGACACTCGATGTGAATGGCCTGGTGTTTGAGCTTTTCGAGCGCACCGAGTCGCAGTTGCTGATGCATGTAGTGATGACTGAATTCGTCTTGCATGTACCCACGTCCACCGAAGGGGCGGGCAGCTTCGATGTGCACCACGGTGGCGCTGTTCGGCGCAACGGTATCCGCGTGCGCCGGCGTTCCGGCAGCCAGGCCATCGCTTGCGAGCTACAGGCGCGTTTGCTGGCCGACAACGGATTGTTCGAAGCGCTGATGCCCCTGGATTTCAAGCGCCTGCGCATTGATCTCAAGGACCGGCAATGGTGCGTGCGCCTGGAGCATATGGGCGGCAGCGAGGTGGTCAACCGGATGCCAGCGTTTCGGCGTTACATTGCTGTAAGCCCTGAGCAACGCAACCATCTACTGGCGGCCTTGGCGGGAATCAAGCGGGCGCTGTCGACGCTGTGATTGGCATCATTAGTGCTTCTGCAAAGGGCAAACAGGTTGTTGTTGCGTGCATATAGATAACATGTTAACTATTGCATCAGAACAACAAAAAGAACGCCACTGCGGAGACACCCCCATGAGCATCCCACAGCATGCACCCGACGGGCTCGACAGCTGGAACCGCGAACTGCGCGCCGCGTGCGGCCACTTCGATACGGAACTGGCCTTCAACCGTTCGCTGTTTATTGGCCAGATCCACAACTTGCCCCGAGGCCTGGCGATCCTGCGCACCAATGCCGGGCTGATCAAACGCCCGACGCACCACGCCGATCATGATAATGACCAGGAGTGCTTCCTGGTCAGCCAGCGCAGCGGCTATTCGCAGATCACCCAAAACGAGCAGACCGTGCAACTGGCGCCCGGCGAGATGCTGTTGATGGACTCGGTGGGCTCCATCGAAATCACCCCCTTTGGTTTGATCGAACATGCGTCGCTGTCTTTGTCGCGCACCGAAGTGTGCAAGCACCTGGGCGGTCAGACGCGGGCGTTCGGCAAGATCTCCTCGACCAAAGCCTGCGGGCGCATGTTGCATGTGTTGATGGATCAACTGTGCAAGGACGACACTGACGACGACGCCACGCAAGTGGACGCACTGCAGGCGGCCTTTGTGTCGCTGCTGGGCTCGGCGCTGGAGCAGGGCGATGAACGCTGTGAAGGCGTCGCCTCGTTGCAGGGCAATAACCTGCGCAGCTACGTGCAAAAGGTTATTGATGAGTCGCTTGGCCAGCCTGGCCTGAGCCCGATTGGCCTGGCCAACCGCCTGAATATCTCGGTACGGCACCTGTACCGCTTGTTCGAGGAACAGGATGACAGCGTCTGCCGCTACATCCAGCGCGCACGGCTCAAGCGCAGCGCAGACGACTTGACCAACCCCTTCCTGCGCAGTGAATCGATCACCTCGATTGCCTACAAGTGGGGCTTTACCGACTCGGCGCACTTCAGCCGATCGTTCAAGAAGCAGTTCGAGGTATCACCCAAGGATTTTCGTTCCAGCCGGTTGCAGGCGGTGGGGGCATAAACAGCTTCTTCAAGCTGCATGAGATCCACTGTGGGAACAGGCAAGGCATTTTGTAGGAGCGAGCTTGCTCGCGAAAGACCCCCAGGCGACGCGTTCATTCAGGACGCACGCGTTATCGTTGACGTTTTTCGCGAGCAAGCTCGCTCCTACAGTTAGTTCGGGTTTCAGGTTTCGGGTAGGGTAGACCCACCATCCACCACCAGCGTCTGCCCGGTGATATAGCCCGCCAGGTCAGAGGCCAGAAACACCATCGCCCCGGCAATATCCGCCGCCGCGCCCAGGCGTCCCAGCGGCACACGGCTGGCGATGCTCTCATTCACTGCCGCATCGCCCAGGTTACCCATCGCCGGGGTGGCGATCATGCCAGGCTCTACGCCGTTGACCCGCACATTCAACGGCGCCAGTTCCAGCGCCGCATTGCGGATAAAACCATTCACCCCCGCCTTGGACGCCGCATAGTGGCTCAGCCCCGGATAACCGACCCGGTTGCCGGTAACCGAAGACGTCACCAGCACACAACCCCGGCGTTGCTTGCGAAACATCGGCAACGCTGCCTGGGTCAGCCAGAACAGCGCCGACAGGTTCACCGCCAACGTACGCTCAAGGATCTGCGGCGTGATATCGGCAAACGCGGTCAGCGGAAAATACCCCGCGTTGTGCACCACAATATCCAGCTGCGCCAAGCCCTGGACGCAGGCAAACACCGCCTCGGCGTGCGCCAGGTCCACACCCACGGCCTCGACTGAGTAACCCTGCGCGCACAGCTCTGCCGCTATGACTTCGGCTTGTTCCAGCAAACGATCGGCAATCACCACCCGCGCGCCGCGTTGGGCAAAGGCCTGGACGATGCCCAGGCCAATCCCCTGGGCGCCGCCGGTGACCAGCACGACTTGGCCGCTGAAATCCAGATCATTGGGCATGGGCAGGCTCCAGGCGCGTAAACGCCAGCGTCGGCACGTCGACGATGCTGGACCCACCGTCCGCTACCAACGTGGCGCCGGTAATGATCGAGGCGTCGTCGCTGGCCAGGAAGCGGCATACCTTGGCGATCTCTTCGGCGCGAGCGGCGCGGCGCAGCGGCACATCGGCACACACGCGTTCGTACGCCTGCTGCAAGGTGTCACCATGGGCCTGCATCAACGGCTGCATCTCGGCATCGGCCATCGGTGTGTGCACCCAGCCTGGGCACACTGCGTTCACGCGCACGCCGTGGGGGCCATAGTCGCGTGCCAGCGAGCGATTGAGCCCCAGTAGCGCATGTTTGGCCGTGGTGTAGCCGCACACCTCGGGCCCCGCCGCGAGCGAGGCAATGGAGCCGATCAGCACGACACTGCCGGCGCTTGCCTGCAACAGCGGCAGGCAGGCGCGAGCACTGTAGAACGCGCTGTCCAGGTTACTGCGCAGCGCCGCTTCCCACGTTGCCGGGCTGGTCTGGGTCGCGCTGCCCAGACCATGGCCGCCGGCACAGGCCAGCAGCACATCGAGGCGCCCGAAGTGGCTGCGGATTTGTTGGATGAAGCCGTCCCAGGTGTTCGGGCAGGCGGCATCGCCCACCAGGATCAGCCCGCCGGTGTCCTGCGCCACCTGTTCCAGTGGCTCACGGCGCCGACCGATCAGCACCAGATGCGCGCCTTCCTGCGCGTATAGCTGGGCACAGGCAGCGCCGATGCCGGTGCCGGCCCCGGTGATCACCACCGTGCGCGGCTCAGTCACGGGGGTACTCCGTGCGGTTGAGCACCTGGCAATAGGAACTGATCGGGAAGTTCGACAGCGCGTCGAAGGACGCCCCGGCATAGCCGAAGATCTTGCCGTCGCTGCGGTGCTGTTGCAGGTCGATCAGCACCAGGCCGAGGGTGGGCACGATTTTCTCCTGCCAGACGAACAGGTACAGCTGTTCGGCGATCTTGTAGTAATGGCAGCGGTCGGTGTCGCACAAGCCTTTTTCCACGCCCTCAAGGCATTGCCAGGCGTAGAACTGCGGGTTGAGGTAGATGTGCTCGTAAACCTCACTGGGGCTGTAGCGGTAGTGGTTGCGCAGGCCCACCAGTTCGTCGGTCGGTGCGTGCAGGCAATGACCGGCCTGCCATGGCCGGTCGAGGCTGCCGTGCAGAAACTCGACTTGCACCGAAGTCAGCGGTTTGCCGGCCAGGGCACGGTGGTAAAGGCCTTCGTGGGTCTCTGCCGGTTCCGGCATCCGGCCAATCACCGCGGTAAAGGAAGCATTTGGCGTGTCCAGCACCAGGCTGATCGACCAGCTTTGCCCGGCCTCGTGCTTGATAAAGTCCACCAGGTACAGGCCCGGGCGAATCGAACTGGCGCGGTAGGCGGCGCTGCCGCTGGAGTGACCGTCGGCAGCGTGCCAGGCCAGGCGCTCCTGTTCGAAGCGATGCTCGATCTGCCAGCCATTGGCAAAGTGCAGGGTGAAGGTCTGGCCCGCCAGGTCGGCAAGGTTGGGCAGGATGAACGCCTCGGGTGCAAAACCGTCGGCCAGGGCGCCCACGGTGATCCAGTCGGAAGAAGTGGTCATGGCAGCGCTCCTTAAACGACGGCGAAGTAGTGTTTGACGAAACTCTCGCTGACCACTTCCCACAGCACCGGCGTGCCCTTGGTCACGAACCAGCTGTCACCGGCCTTGTAGCGGGTGGACTGGCCGGTGGACTCATCGGTGAGCACCACCTCGCCGGTAACCACGGTGGCCTGTTCGGCAAAGGGGTAGACCATGCGGAATTTGCCCTGGGTGGTGCCGAAGTAAGCGCTGCTGACCGCATCGGTCGGCGCGCCGAAGGTCATCTTGCCGAAGGCGCGTACGTCGCCTTCAAGGATTTGCGAGCCGAGGTCGGCCACGGTGCCCCAGGCGTCGAGTTCCGACAGCTGGACGTTATGTTTGAGGGTGGTAAGTGTCATGGCAGATGCTCCGATAAGTACGAGATTTTTGTAGGAGCGAGCTTGCTCGCGAAAAACGTCAAGGCAGCGCGGTTCACCTGAACGCCCGCGTTATCGTTGATGTTTTTCGCGGGCAAGCCCGCTCCCACAGGGGTTAGCGGCGCCCGTTCCAGTAGCCGGACAGTTGGTGCCAGGATTTGCCTGCCGTCAGCAGCAGCGGGCGGATCGCGTCCTTGCCGATGATGGTCGGGCGGCGAATCGAGCTGACCAGGTCATAGCGCGTCGAGCCTTCGCTCATGCCTTCGGCCAGGACCTTGCAGATGATGTGGCTGGGGGTGACGCCAAAGCCTGAATAGCCCTGCACGAAGAACGCATTGCTGCGCCCCGGCAAGGTGCCGATCTGCGGGAACAGATTCGGGCTGCACGCCATCGGGCCGCCCCAGGCCAAATCAATTTTCACGTCCTTGAGGTAGGGGAAAATCTTCAGCATCAGGTGGCGGTTCCAGGCTTTTAAATCGCCCGGAATATGTTCAACCAATGGCGTCGCGGCGCCGAACAGCAGGCGGTTTTCATTGGTGACGCGGTAGTAGTCGATCACCGGGCGGATGTCGCTGTAGGCGCCACGGATCGGGCTGATGCGCTGGATCAATTCTTCGGACAATGGCTCGGTCATCATCTGGAACGCATAGGTGTTAATGGTCGAGCGGTGCAGTTCCGGCTCCAGCTTGTTGAGGAAACTGTCACAAGCCCACAGCAACTTGCTGGCGCGCACCGAACCGCGCCCGGTGCGCACGGTGATGCGCTCGCCGTAGCTGACTTCCAGGGCCGGGCTGTTCTCGAAGATTTTCACACCATGGCCGGCCAGCGCGGTGGCTTCGCCCAGCAGCAGGTTCAGCGAGTGCACATGCCCGCCGCCCATGTGCAGCAGGGCGCTGGTGTAGGCGTTGGAGCCGATGATCTGCTGCACGTCGGAGCCACCGAGAAAGCGGATCTCGTGCTGGCTGTTGACCGATTTGAAGTCTTTCTCCCAGGCACGCAGGGTTTTTTCCTGGCGGGCGTTGAAACCCATATAGCCGTAGCCGTGGCAGAAATCGGCATCGATGTTGTACTTGGCGATGCGGTTCTTGATGATGTCGGCGCCCAGGTCGCTGATCTCGAACACTTGGCGCAGGCCGTCTTCACCTACGTCCTTTTTGATCTTCTCCAGGTCATGGCCGATGCCCGCCATGATCTGCCCACCGTTGCGGCCGGTGCCGCCAAAGCCTAGATAGCGCGCTTCAAGCACCACGATGTTGGTGATGCCTTTTTCCGCCAGTTCCAGCGCGGTGTTGATCCCGGAAAAGCCGCCGCCGATCACCACGACGTCCGCGTCGATGTCCTGCTCCAGGGTGGGGAAGCTGAGGTTGTATTTCTTGGTGGCGGTGTAATACGTGGGGGTTTCGATGTTGATCATGGCGCAGCCTGAAAAAGTGAAAGAAGGCGCTAAAGCGGATGCCTCCATTAGGGCCTCTGACGGGGTGGAAGTCTTGATCCTGCGTGCCTGGGTTTTTGATTCAGCGCGCCACGGGCACTGCCACACACAAGTTATAGCGCGCTCGCGGGCGGGGAATGTTAGAGTTTCGTTAAATTATTAACTAAATACTTCGTGACCCTGATCCCTATGCCTACACCTCGACAATCCTTGACCCTGGCCCTGCTGCAAGCCCGCGAAGCCGCGATGAGTTTTTTCCGCCCGTCCCTGAATGAACACGGCCTGACCGAACAGCAATGGCGCATCATCCGCATCCTTGAACAGCATGGTGAGTTGGAGATCTACCAACTGGCGGAACTGGCGTGCATCCTCAAACCGAGCATGACCGGCGTGCTGGTGCGCATGGAAGCGGCCGGCATGGTGCACCGGCGCAAGGCCGAACAGGACCAGCGGCGGGTGCTTATCACTCTGGCGGACAAGGGCAAGGCCAGTTTCGAGTCCATGAGCCAGTGCATGGAGGCCAACTACCAGCGCTTGCAGGATCAGTTTGGCGAAGAGAAATTCCAGACCTTGTTGGGGTTGCTGGATGACTTGAAGAACATCAAGCGATAAACCAACAGCTGAATCACCACCGATCAACTGTGGGAGCTGGCTTGCCTGCGATAGCGCCGGGTCAGCTGGCTTATCTGTCGCTGACACACCGCTATCGCAGGCAAGCCAGCTCCCACATGGATTTCAGTAGACACCTCCGGTATTGGCAGCCACAGGTACGCCTTTGAACTTCCCGGCCAGGCTTTGCAACCCGCGCATCAACACCGTGGTATCCACCCCCACCGCCACGAACGTTGCTCCCAGCTCGATATAGCGCCGTGCGAGATTTTCATCGGCGCTGAGAATCCCCGCCGCCTTACCCGCTCGAACAATACGCACGATGGCATCCTCAATCGCCGCCTGCACTTCAGGGTGCCCCGGGTTACCGCGATGCCCCATGGCCGCGCTCAAATCCGCAGGGCCAATGAACACACCGTCCACGCCTTCGACGGCGGCGATGGCGTCCAGTTTGGCCAGGCCCTCGCGGTTCTCAATCTGCACCAGCAGGCACATCTGCGCGTCGGCCTGGTCGAGGTAATCGGCGATGCTGTTCCAGCGCGAGGCGCGGGCCAGGGCGCTGCCGACGCCGCGAATACCCTGGGGCGGGTAGTGCAGGGCGCGCACCAGTTCCCGGGCCTGGGCAGCGCTTTCGACCATGGGCACCAGCAGCGTCTGCGCGCCGATATCCAGCAGTTGCTTGATCAGCGCCGTGTCGCCGATCACCGGGCGGATCAGCGCCTGGCTGGGGTAGGGCGCGATGGCCTGCAATTGCGCCAGCATCCCCGGCAGCTGGTTGGGCGCGTGTTCGCCGTCGATCAGCAGCCAGTCGAAGCCGGCATTGGCGGCCAGCTCGGCGCTATAGGCATTGGCAAGGCCGAGCCACAGGCCGATCTGCACCTCGCCGTTGTGCAGGCGTTGTTTGAAGCGGTTGACGGGCATGTCCATGACAATCCTCCAGTGTTCAGACGAAGCGGCAGGCGATCGAACCGAGCAGGTCGTAGTCAACGTGAAAGGTATCGCCAGGGCGTGCTGCGACCGGGCGGGTAAACGAACCACCGAGAATGACCTGGCCCGGCAGCAACGTTACGTCATACGCCGCCAGCTTGTTGGCCAGCCACGCCACGCCCTTGGCCGGGTGGTTGAGCACTGCCGCCGAGACGCCGGACTCTTCGATCACACCATTGCGATACAGCACCGCCGGCACTTTGCGCAGGTCGATCTCGGTGGGGCGCACCGCACGGCCGCCGAGCACCACACCGGCGTTGGCGGCGTTGTCGGAGATGGTGTCGAATACCTTGCGCGTGGCGTTGGTGTGCGGGTCGACCTGCTGGATGCGGGCGTCGATGATTTCCAGCGCCGGTATCACCCATTCGGTCGCGTCGAGCACATCGAACACCGTGCAATTGGGGCCCTTGAGCGGTTTGCCGAGGATGAAGGCCAGTTCCACCTCCACCCGTGGCACGATGAAACGCTCGAAGGGAATGTCGCTGCCTTCGTCGAAAAACATGTCGTCGAGCAGGGCGCCGTAATCGGGTTCGGTGATATTCGACGACACCTGCATGGCCCGTGACGTGAGGCCGATCTTGTGGCCCTTGAGCGTGCGCCCGTCCTTGATCTTTTGCGCGACCCATTCACGCTGGATGGCGTAGGCGTCCTCGATCGTCATATCGGGGTAGTCGAGGGAAAACTGACGCACCTGTTCGCGGCTGCGTTCGGCGCGGTCCAGGTGGGCGGCGGCCGCGAGGATTTGCTGGGAGTCGAGCATGGCAACGGTCTCTAGTGTGGGTTGACGATGGCAGCCTGAGTGCGCAGCACCAGCAGGCCACCGAGGGCGATAAACAGGGCAAGGACGTACAGGGCCAGGCTGGCGCTTTGGGTGGCGTCGCGCATCCAGCCGATCAGGTAGGGCGCGAGGAACGCGGCGATGCTGCCGAACGAACTGATCATGGCGATGCCCGCCGCTTGAGTGGTGTTGGAAAGAAACGCCGGCGGCAATTGCCAGAACATCGGCAGCGCCGCGCTGGCGCCCATGCCGGCCACCACCAACCCGCTCATCACCAAAAGCGCATTGCCAGGCGCAAGGCCTGCGACGGCAATACCGACAGCGGCCATCAGCAGGGGGATGCATAAATGCCAGCGACGTTCGCGGTGGCGATCGGACGAGCGCCCGCAGCCGAGCATGAAGAAGCAACCGGCCAGGTACGGCACGGCGCTGAGCAAGCCGACCTGGCTGTCGCGGCCGATGCCGGCCCCGTGGATCAGGGTGGGCATCCAGAACGCCAGGGTATTGACCGCCAGCATCACCGCAAAGTACACGGCCACCAGCAGCCACACCTGGGGGTCACGCAGGATGCCGCTGAACGAGGTGATGGTCTTGCGTTGCTCTTCGTTGCTCAACTGTGTGCGCAGTTGTTGTTTTTGCTCGCGGCTCAACCAGTGCACCGCTTCGAAACTGTCCGGCAGCCACTTGAGTACCACCAGCCCCAGCAGCACCACGGGCGCGCCTTCGATCAGGAACATCCACTGCCAGCCGCGCAGGCTGCCGACGTCGTGGAAGTTCTCCAGGATCGCCCCGGAAATCGGCCCGCCCAGCACTCCGGCCATGGGCACCGCAATGGCAAACAAGGCAGTGACCTGGGCGCGACGGCGTGCCGGGTACCAACGGTTGAGGAATACCAGGATCCCCGGGAAAAAACCGGCCTCGGCCACACCCAGCAGAAAGCGCAGCACGTAGAACCCGCGCGCGCTCTCCACCCACAACATGCCGGTGGAGAGCAGACCCCACACCACCATCAGGCAGGCGATCCAGCGTCGTGGCCCGACGCGGTCCAGGGCAATGTTGCTTGGCACGCCGAACAGTGCGTAGGCGATGAAGAACAGGCCGGCGCCGAAGCCATACACGGTGTCGCTGAAGTGCAGGTCGCTGCTCATCTGCATCTTGGCAAAACCGATGTTGATACGGTCCAGATGGGCGAACAGGTAACACACCAGCAACAATGGCATCAGGCGCCAGGTCACCAAACGATGGGTACGGTCGTGCTCGGCAAGCCGCAGGCTTGCAGTGGAATGGGCTGTGCTCATGAGGGTGTTCTTCTTGTTGTTGTAGGAGCGAGCTTGCTCGCGAAAAACGTCAACGAAAACGCAGTGCTGTGGGTGACCCGCGGTGCCTGTGAGTTTATTCGCGAGCGAGCTCGCTCCTACAGGAGCCGGGGGCGTTTCAGTTCGCCGGGTTGTTCAGAAACGCATGCACATTGTTCTGCTTGAAGTTGAGCTGCGGGTGCAGCTCGATCATCTCGAACGACAGCGCCAACAAGCGTTGCGCTTGCAGTTCGGCGAAGTGCGCGGTGATCACCGCGAACAGCGCTTCGGCCACTGCCTGGCGCGTAGGCAGGTCGCGGCCGTGGCCGACCTTGAGGGTCATGTGCACAAAGGCGTAGTCATGCTTGCCGTCAGCCATGCGCCAGGTGTCCAGGCGCACGCCGCGACTGCGAATGCCGCCCAACGGAAACACACCGCTGTCGCCCAGCACGCGGTGGACTTTTTCAAACAGGCCGGGCAAATCGGCCTGTGGTTCAAGGTTGTCGGTGTATTCGGCGATAAAGTGCGGCATAGGTTTCTCCCAATCTATAGCGGGAAAATCGCGTTGATCTGGCCGGTGCCCGAACTGCCGAACGGCGGCGTGATGATCTCGGCCGGCTGGGCATAATCAGGCCCACCGAACAGGCCCAGAAGCATGGCGGTGTCGTGCATCTTGCCTTCGCCAAAGCAGTGTTCGGCGTAGTCGGGCAGCATGGCGCAGAACTCTTTGAAGCGGCCTTGCTTCCACATCTCCACGACATGCAGGTCCATTTGCTTGTCGAATTCGCGGGTCCAGTTATGGATATTCGCTTCAGCCTGACGGTCATCGGAGAACCGATGGGACAGCGAGCCGGACGCCAGCACCAGCACCTTGCGGTCACTCTTTTCGATGGCCCGGCGCACGGCTGCGCCGAAGGTGAAGCTGTCTTCCAGGCGATGCCAGGCGCACCAGGCTGCGATGGAAATGACTTGGAGTTTTTGATCCTCGGGTACGCCCATATGCATGTAACGCATGGGCACCAGGGTGCCGTATTCCAGCTCCAGGCTCGGGATGTTATGGGCCATGCTGCGCACGCCGGCCAGGTTGGCTTCGGCGGCGATCAGCTCGCCCAGCTCGGGGCAACCGGGGTAGGCGTAGTCCATGTTCTTGATAAAGTGCGGCAGCTCGTTGCTGGTGTAAGTGCCCTGGAACTGTTCACCGCAATTGACGTGATAACCGCTGTTGACCAGCCAGTGCACGTCGAACACCACCGCGGTGTCGGCCCCCAGTTCACGGGCGCGGCGACCGATTTCCTTGTGCCCGGCAATCGCCGCTTCGCGACAGCCGTGATGTTTGCCGGGCAGTTCCGACAGGTACATCGACGGTACGTGGCAGATCTTCGCTGCCAGAACCACTTCGCCCATGATGACTCTCCTGAATAATTATTCTTGTATGGCCTGTGAGGTCCCTGTGGGAGCTGGCTTGCCTGCGATGGCATCGACTCGGTACGGCTGAAGGACCGCGGTGTCTGCATCGCGGGCAAGCCCGGCTCCCACAGGAGGCTTGTTTGAGCCTGGGCTACACGCCCCAGCGCGGAATGTGATGACTGCCCATGGAAATACACACGTTCTTGATCTCGGCAAATACTTCAAAGCTGTACTGGCCACCCTCACGCCCGGTGCCCGAGCCTTTGACCCCGCCAAAGGGCTGGCGCAGATCCCGTACGTTCTGGCTGTTGATAAATACCATGCCCGCTTCAATACCGCGCGCCAGGCGATGGGCCTTGCCGATGTCCTGGGTCCAGATATAGGACGCCAGGCCGTATTCGGTGTCGTTGGCCAATTGCAGCGCCTCGGTTTCATCCTTGAATGGGATCAGGCACACCACCGGGCCGAAGATTTCTTCCTGGGCGATGCGCATCTGGTTGTTCACGTCGGCAAACACCGTGGGCTGGATAAACTGGCCGCGGCTCAAGTGCGCAGGCAAGTTGGCCGGGCGCTCCAGGCCGCCGGCCAGCAGCGTGGCGCCTTCCTCCAGGCCGATCTTGATGTAGCCGGTGACCTTGTCGTAATGGGCCTGGGTGATCATCGAGCCCACTTGGGTCTTGGGATCCTGCGGGTCGCCGACGATCAGACGCTTGGCCCGCGCCGCGAACTCGGCGACAAATTGCGGGTAGACACTTTCCTGGATAAAGATCCGGCTACCGGCAGTGCAACGCTCGCCGTTCAGGGAGAAGATCGTGAACAGTGCGGCGTCGAGGGCGCGTTCCAGATCGGCGTCTTCAAAAATCAGCACCGGCGATTTGCCGCCCAGCTCCATGGAGTACTTTTTCAGGCCAGCGGTCTGCATGATTTTCTTGCCGGTGGCGGTGCCGCCGGTAAAGGAAATCGCTCGTACATCCGGGTGGCGTACCAGGGCATCACCGGCGGTGGCGCCATAGCCCTGGATCACATTGAGCACGCCATTGGGAATCCCGGCCTCCACCGCCAGGCGCCCCAGTTCATTGGCGGTCAGCGGCGACAGCTCCGACATTTTCAACACGGCGGTATTGCCCAGCGCCAGGCACGGCGCGGTTTTCCAGGTGGCGGTCATGAACGGCACGTTCCATGGCGACACCAACCCGCACACGCCTACCGGCTGGTAGAGGGTGTAGTTGAGCATCTGGTCGTCCACCGGGTAGGTGTGGCCGTCCATGCGGGTGCAGACTTCCGCAAAAAAGTCGAAGTTGTGCGAGGCACGCGGGATCAACACGTTTTTGGTCTGGTGGATCGGCAAACCGGTGTCCAGGGTTTCCAGCTCGGCCAGGCGTGGCACGTTCTGTTCAATCAATTCGCCGAGCTTGCGCATCAAGCGTGCGCGCTCTTTGGCCGGGGTGTTGGCCCACTTGGGAAACGCCTCCTTGGCCGCAGCCACGGCTTGCGCGACCTCTTCGGCGCCGCCGCTGGCCACCTCACCGATAGCCTCGCCGGTGGCCGGGTTGTAGTTGATAAAGGTGTCTTTGCTTTCGACCTCACGGCCGTTGATCCAGTGTTTGATCATGGTGCTCAAGCCTCTTTGCGCGCGGAGAATAACTCCGTCTCACTGACAATACGGTTGACCAGGCGGCCCACACCTTCGACTTCCACCACGACCTCATCCCCCGGCACCACATCGGCCAGCCCCTCGGGCGTGCCGGTGGCGATCATGTCGCCCGGTTGCAGGGTCATGAAGCTGGACAGGTATTCGATGAGGTAGGGGATATCGAAAATCATGTCTTGGGTGCTGCCTTCCTGGCGCAGCTCGCCGTTGATCCATGTACGCAATTTCAGGTTGCCGGGGTCGGGCACATCGGCCACGTCGACAATCCACGGGCCCACCGGGGTGGTGGCGTCGCGGTTTTTAACCCGCAGGTTGGGGCGGTAGTAGTTTTCCAGGTAGTCGCGGATTGCATAGTCGTTGCACACCGTGTAACCGGCCAGGTAGTCCAGGGCGTCGGCGCGCTTGACGTTGCGCGCGGTCTTGCCGATCACCGCCACCAGTTCGCACTCGTAGTGCATGTAGGCGACGCCATCCGGGCGCCAGGTGACTTGGCGGTGGCCGGTGTAGGTGCCGACCGACTTGATAAAGGCCAGCGGTTCGGTCGGCGGCGTAAAGGCCAGTTCGGCGGCGTGGTCGGCGTAGTTCAAGCCCAGGGCGAACATGTTGCCGGTGGCAGGCGGCAGCCATTGCACCTGATCCTCGGCAAGCCGCCGGCCATCGCCAAGGCGCACGCTGTGATCGTCGTCTACCTGCACGGCGTGGATTTGGCCTTCAAAACGGATACGTGCGCGCTTCATGCCGATGCCTCTGCCTGAACGATATTGAGCAAACGGCCAACGCCGGTGATGTCAACTTCAACGCGATCCCCCGGCTGCACATCCACGCGGCCCTCCGGTGTGCCGGTGATCAGCACATCACCGGGATGCAGGGTCATGAACTCGCTGATCTCGGCGATCAATTGCGGGATGTCGCGCACCCAATGTGCGGTGCAGTTTTGTTGGCGCAGCTCGCCATTGACGAAGAGCTTGAGGTCCAGCTGATTGGGGTTGGTCACGTGGTCCCGTGCGATCACTTGCGGACCCAGGGCGCAAAACCCATCGCGGCATTTGGCCTTGACGGCAGGGCGGTAGTAGCTGTCTTCCGGCAGGCTGAATTCGTTGACCACCACATACCCGGCCACATGGGCCATGGCATTGTTGAGGCTGACGCGGCTGGCGCGCTGGCCTATCACCACGCCCAGCGCCGGGCCCGCTTGCAGGCGCTCGCCCGCAGGCTGCAGCACCACACCGCCATGAGCATTGCGGGTGTTGGGCGTCTTGATAAACAACACCGGCTTGGTCGGCGGCTGCTGGTAGGGCGCCTGCTCGAAGGCGGCGAGATGCTGGTCCAGCAGGCCCTGGTAGTTCAGCGCAACGCCGAACAGGGTGCCGCTGGCAACATCATGCAGGGTACGGCTCATGCGTTTCTCCTGGCGGTGACGACGGCTGCGTAGGCAGTTCGTTAAGTTGTTAACGTTATAATTAATATGTTAACTACCGTCAAGCGTGGCAAACTCCGAAGGCATCACAACAACAAGAGGAGGGCCCCGTGCAGCCGATTCCCAACATCAACCTCGGGCAGGTCTACGACCAGCGTTACAGCGACGCCGAGGTGCATTACGACAAGCTGGGCAACCTGGCAGGTTTTTTCGGGCGCAATATGGCCGTGCATCGGCATGACCGGTTTTTCCAGGTGCATTACGTCAAGAGTGGCGCGGTGCGGGTGTATCTGGACGACCGCCAGTACGTCGAGGCGGGGCCGATGTTTTTTCTCACGCCGCCCACGGTGGCCCATGCCTTCGTCACCGAAGCCGATGCCGACGGGCATGTGCTGACGGTGCGCCAGCAGCTTGTGTGGGGCTTGATCGACGCCGACCCGAGCCTCGCCTCTGGTGCGGCGTGTGTGGCACTGGGGGACGATGCTGAGGGGCTGGAGCAACTTTTCGAAGAACTGTGCAGCGAGATCAACGCCGAGCGGGCAGGGCGCGCGGCCGCCCTCGACAGCCTGACGCGCCTGATCATGATCCGCCTGCTGCGCCTGTGCGCCCACGCCCTGCCGGCACGCCCGACGGCCCATGAAGACCTGCGCATTTTTCATCGCTTCAACGAACTGATCGAAGCCCATTACCTGGAGCATTGGCCGCTGGCGCGTTATGCCCAGGCCATCGGCGTGACCCAGGCGCGCCTCAATGAGGTGTGCCGACGCATTGCCGACCTGCCTTCCAAGCGCTTGATTCTTGAGCGCCTGATGCAAGAGGCCAAACGCCTGCTGTTGTTTACCGGCAGCTCCGCAAATGAAATCTGCTACCAGCTGGGGTTCAAGGACCCGGCGTATTTCAGCCGGTTTTTCCTGCGGTATGCGCAGATGACGCCGGGGGAGTATCGGCTGCGGCAGTCGGCGTTGCGTTGACGCGCCACGCGCCACCCAACGCGGTATACAAGTTCACCTCCGCTACCAGCTGCGCCAGCCTGTCCACGATCAACGCCTGTTGCGAGCTGAACAGCGCACGCTGCGCATCCAGGAACGTCAGGTTGCTGTCCACGCCGCTGCGGTAGCGGTGCTGGGCCAGGTCGTAATAGGTCTGGTTGGCGGCGACGAAGTCCCGTTGGGCATCCAGTTGGTCGTTGAAGGTCTGGCGGGCGGCAAGGCCGTCGGCGACTTCCTGGAAGGCGGTCTGGATGGATTTTTCGTACTGGGCCACCGTGATGTCCTTCTGCAATCTGGCGTAATCGAGGCTGGCACGCAGGCTGCCGGCGTTGAAGATCGGCAGGTTGATTTGCGGCTGGAAGGTCCAGGTGCCCGAGCCGCCGTTGAACAAGCCCGACAGTTCCTTGCTGGTGCTGCCGGCGTTGGCGGTGAGGGTTACCGACGGAAAGAACGCAGCACGAGCGGCCCCGATATTGGCATTGGCCGCCTGCAACTGGTATTCGGCCTGGAGGATATCCGGGCGGCGCTGCAGCAGGTCGGAGGGCAAACCGGCGGGGACCCGTGCGACCAGGTCATCGGCCAGCGGTCGGGCGGGCAGATGCTCGTCCACCGGGCCGCCCACCAGCAACACGAGGTTATTAAGGTCCTGGGCAACCTGGCGTTCATAGCGAGCGACGCTGGCGCGGGTGCTTTCCACCGCTGTACGGGCTTGCACCACCTCCAGCGCCGAGGCTTTGCCTGCGCTTTTGCTGCGGCTGGTCAACTGCCAGCTGTGGTCGTTGGCCACCAGGGTTTGCTCGGCCAGGGCCAACAGCTCCTGATCAGCGCGCCAGGTCAGGTAGGCGTTGGCCACGTTTGCCACCAGGCTCAATTGCGCACTGCGCCGGGCTTCTTCGCTGCCCAGGTAAGTCAGCAACGCCTGTTCGCTGAGGCTGCGCACGCGGCCGAACAGATCCAGCTCATAGGCGCTCAGGCCCAAAGTGGCGGAATAATTGGAGGTAATCGCCGACTTGCCGGTGCCCGTCACTTCACCTGGCAATTTCTGGCGCTTGCCGGCGCCGCTGGCGGAGATCGCCGGGAACAGGTCTGCACGCTGAATACGATACTGCGCCTGAAACGCCTCAACATTCAGGGCCGCCACCCGCAGGTCGCGGTTGTTGACCAGGGCATCGGCAATCAACCGTTGCAGCGCCGGGTCGTGGAACAGCTGCTGCCAATCCGGGTTTGGCGACAGCGTGCCGGCCTGCGTCTGGCTGTACACGCCGCCTTGGGGATACTGCGCAGGCGTCGGCGCAGCGGGCCGCTGATACTCGGGGATCAGTGAGCAACCACCGAGCATCCAGGCCGCGCCGACGCAGCAAAGCAACCGTTTGTTCATCAGGAACCCACCATCCATTTGGCCAGGCCATGCCGACCACTCACGCCCAGCTTGGCGGCGGCGCGCTTGAGGTAGGTTTCGATGGAGCTGTTTTTTACACTGAGTTTTTCTGCGATCTGCGGCACGGTGCCGCCAGTCAGCAGGCCCAGGCACACTTCCTGCTCACGCGCCGAAAGGGTGATATCGCTCAGAGCCAGGCGTTTGTAGAACTCGCGCTGCAATTGCGATTGTTCCAGCAGGGTGTGGGCCGGCTCAGCCTCGGTGTGCGGCACCTGGCGCAGCAGTTGCGCGTGCCGCTCCATCAATGGCAACAGGGTGTCCGACAAACACTTGAGAAACGACAACTCAGCCAGGGAAAACCCACGCTGCGTCGGTGGGCGGTAGAACGAAATCACACAACGCCGGTTCCCTTGGCGTGATACCAGGTTGCATTGGTGCGAACTGCCCAGCGGGTGCGCACTGTTGGCCTTGGCTTTCATCTGGATCAACAGCGGGTCTTGCATGCGCAGCATTTCGCGCATCAGCGGATGGTCGTTCAACGGGTGCAGTGTCTGGGGTACAGACAACTCCTTTTTCAGCCCGGCGCTGCCCAGTAGCTTGATGTCCAGCACGCTGTCGCGCAGCTCATCGAGCGTCCATTCGCTGAGGTCCACCAGGTGAATCGGCACCCATTTGTCCACCAGGTGCAACATGTCAGCGGCAAAACGTTCGTGGCCGCTGTTTGAAATCAACTCGCCCATTTCGGCATAAAAATGCGGGCCCTGTGTCTCGCCAATACTACGGGTCAGATTCATAGCCATCTCATCCTTGATGTCGAAAACCGTCTGCGCAAGCCCCGGGCTGTGGCGGAGCGATGCGTACTGCTTGAACGTGACTCGGCGTTCGAGATTTTATTTAGCCATATGGATTTGTCCTACGTATGTAGCGGAAACGAGGGACACAAGCTGCCATAGAATCTGCGCCATTATTCCGACGTCTGTGATCAATAAAACCGGCAACGAACGCGCGCCAGGTATTTTTAAATTTTATTAACTAGATGATATTTAAAGTAAAAGTATTAATGCTCGCAGAATTCCAAAGTGCCAGCATCGGTGAGATATAGCCAATCTCCTACAGCGCTTTAATCGTTTCAGCAGTGAACGCCCCGCCAAGCTCGTTCCATCCATTTGAATGTCCGGGTTTCAGGTGACAGACACCTGCGGCCCTCCATGCTCCAATCCGGCAAATTCGGCGTAATGGGCCACCTTGCGCGGCCAGTGCCTGACCCCCATGAGAAGGATCTTATGCAGTATTCCTCCCGCCAGCCGGCCAGCTTCCCCCTCACTGCCGCCCAACAGGACATCTGGCTTGATCAGATACGCGTGGGCGATTCGCCGCTGTACAACATCGGTGGCTATCTGGATGTTACCGGCCCGGTGATGCCCGAGCGCATCCAGCAAGCCGTAGCGCAATTGGTGGCCAGGCACGATGCGTTGCGTATTCAACTGCATACCGATGCCGAGGGGCTGGCGCGGCAAACCTTCGCCTCGGCACTGACGGTGGACGTGGCCTTGCATGACTGTACGGCGTTACCCGACCCGTGCACCGCAAGCCAGGCCCTGATGCAGGCGCAAATGGCCCGACCGTTCATGATGAGCGGCGTGCCGCTGGTACGCGTCCTGTTGGTCAAACTCGACGACGACCACTACCACCTCGGTATCCAGGCCCACCACCTGATTCTCGATGGCTGGGGCTTCGGCCAGTTGGTGCAATCCCTCGCGCAGCTGTACACCGCCCTGGAGCAGGACCGGCATGTGGAGCTGTTGGCACCGTCCTATATCGACTTTATCGACGCCGACCAGCACTACCTGCACTCGGCCCGTTACGCCCGTGACCGCGATTATTGGCTGGACAAATTCCAGTTGCTGCCCGAGCCGCTGCTGACGCCCAAGCAAACCCCCAAGGTGTCGAGCAACACCTTCCTGGAAGCGTTCCCGGTGGCGCTGCTCAACCGTATGGAACAGGTGGCCAACCGCTGCCAGGCATCGGCCTTTCATGTGTTGCTGGCGGCGATGTATGTGTATTTCACCCGTACCAGCCAACGGCAGGAATGGGTAGTGGGGCTGCCGATTCTCAACCGCTCCAACGCACGTTTTCGCGCTACTGTCGGCATGTTTGCTCAGGTCAGTGCGGTGCGTTTCCAGTTCAGCGAGCGGTTGCCTTTTGGTGAACTGGTGCGTGGCGTACGCGATCAGCTCAAACAGGACTTTCGCCATCAGCGTTTCCCGTTAAGCGAGATGAACCGCGAGCTGGGCCTGCTTCGAAGCGATCGCGGGCAGTTGTTCGACCTGTCAGTGTCGTTCGAGCAGGACGACCATGACCTGCGCTTCGGTCAGGTGCAGGCGCGTGCAATCAAGGTGTCCAACCACCATGAGGCATTGCCGATCGCCATTCACCTGCGCAGCAACCGCTACCAGGACAGCGCGTGGCTGCACTGCGTCTACAACGAGGCGTACTTCCAGCACGACGAAGTCCAGGCGATGGCGCGCGGCTTCACCTGGCTGGTGGAGCAAGGGCTGGAAGACACCGGCTTGCCAGTGGGTGAGTTTTCCATGCTGGCGCCTGAAGCGCAGGCTCGGCTGCTGCACTGGAACGCCACCGCACAACCCAACACACTGCCGCAAACCTTGCACCAGCGGATTGAAGCGCAAGCCGCACGCATGCCCGACGCCATTGCCGCGGTGTACCAGGGCCATCAACTGACCTACGCCCAACTTAACCGCCAGGCCAATGCCCTGGCGCATCAACTGTTGGCACACGGCGTACAGCCGGATGATCGCGTGGCCGTGCTGGCCCGACGCGGCCTGGACACGCTGGCGGGGTTGTTGGCGGTGCTCAAATCCGGCGCCTGTTACGTGCCGCTGGATCCGGCCCATCCTGCTGAACGCCTGGACTACCTGCTGCAGGACAGTGCGCCTGTGGCAATCCTGACCCAACAGGATTTGCGCCAGCGTTTGCCCGTATCGGCGGTGCCGGTGCTCGCGCTGGAGCCTGCCAGTGCCAGCATCGACAGCAACCCCGAGGTCGCGGTCTCGTCGTCAAACCTGGCCTATGTGATTTACACCTCCGGCTCCACCGGCTTGCCCAAGGGCGTGATGGTGGAGCACCACAGCGTCTCGAACCTGGTGGACTGGCACTGCCGGGCGTTCGGCCTGCACGCGGGCGGCCATACCGCCAGCGTCGCCGGCTTTGGTTTTGACGCCATGGCCTGGGAAGTCTGGCCGGCGCTGTGTGTGGGGGCGACGCTGCACCTGCCACCGGCCCACGACGGTGCGGAAGATATCGATGGGCTGCTCGACTGGTGGCGCGCACAGCCATTGGACGTGTGTTTCCTGCCCACGCCTGTGGCCGAGTACGCCTTCAGCCAGCAGCTTGGGCATCCCACCTTGCGTACCTTGCTGATTGGTGGCGATCGCCTGCGCACGTTCACCCAGGCGCAGACGTTTGCGGTGATCAACAACTACGGCCCCACCGAAGCCACCGTGGTTGCCACCTCGGGCGCTGTCGAGGTGGGCCAGCCGCTGCATATCGGCGCGCCGGTCGCCAACGCCCAGGCTTATCTGCTGGATGCGCAACAACGCCCGGTGCCGATTGGCGCAGTGGGGGAGTTGTATGTGGGCGGCAAGGGCGTGGCGCGGGGGTATCTGAACCGTCCTGAACTGAATGCCGAGCGCTTTTTGGACGACCCTTTCAACGGCGCGCGTATGTACCGCACCGGCGACCTGGCGCGCTGGCTGCCGGACGGTAATCTTGAGTACCTGGGGCGCAACGACGATCAGGTCAAAATCCGTGGTGTACGTATCGAGCTGGGGGAAATCGAGTCGGCTCTGGCCGCACACCCGGCCGTCAAGGACGCGGTACTGCAATTTCGCGACGGGCAATTGCTGGCCTGGTTTATCCCCCGCGAGCCAGTCGATATCCAGGCCCTGCGCACCCATCTGCAAGCCTCGTTGCCCGATTACATGGTGCCGGCGGCCTATGTTCGTCTTGAAGCGTTGCCCCTGACCGCCAATGGCAAGCTCGACCGCAAAGCCTTGCCCGCACCGACCCAGGAAGCCTTTGTCACTCGCCGCTTCGAAGCCCCACAGGGCGGGGTGGAAACCACCCTGGCGCAAATCTGGGCGCAGTTGCTGAACGTGCAGCCAGTAGGGCGCCACGACCACTTCTTCGAACTGGGCGGGCATTCGCTGCTGGCGGTGCAACTGGTGCAACGTATGCGCGAGGCCGGCCTGCACGCGGATGTGCAGGTGTTGTTCGGCCAGCCGACGTTGGCGGCGCTGGCGGCGGCGTGTGGCGGTACTGAAATGACGGTGCCAGACAATCGAATCCCGCCGGGCTGTTTGCATATCACCACCGACCTGCTCGTCTTGGCCGAGCTGGATCAACCCAGCCTTGACCGCATCGTTGCAAGCATCCCCGGCGGCGCTGCCAACGTGCAGGACATCTACCCGCTGGCGCCGTTGCAGGAAGGCTTGCTTTATCACCACATCACCGATGCACACGACCCATACCAGCAACAAGCGCTGTTCAGCTTTGAGCGCCGCGAGCAGCTGGATGCCTTCGCCCACGCCCTGCAACAGGTGATCGACCGCCATGACATCCTGCGTACCAGCCTGGTGTGGGATGCCCTTGAACAACCGATGCAGGTGGTATGGCGCGAAGCGCGATTGCGAGTCGAACCGCTGTGTGAGCCGGCTCAACCGCTGGACTTGCGCCAGGCGCCGCTGATGGCCCTGGACTACGCCCAAGAGCCTCACCATCAGCGCTGGGTCGCCAGGCTGCGCTTTCACCACCTGGTTAACGACGCCACCTCGACCACACTGTTGGTGGACGAGATCCGCGCCCATCTACTGGGCCAACAGACGCAACTGCCCGTGCCGGTGCCGTACCGCCATGTGGTGGCGCAAGCCCGATCAGCCGTGCGCCAGGCGGCACACGAGGCGTTCTTTCGCGAGCAGTTGGCGGCGGTGGATGGGCCGACCCTGGCGTTCGGCTTGCAGGAGCGTCAGGCCAAGCGTGCCGAGACCGAAGACGCTGAACGCCCGCTCAGCGACGCGCTCAACCTGCGCCTGCGCCGCCAGGCCCGCGCTTTTGGCGTGAGCGCCGCGAGCCTGTTCCACCTGGCCTGGGCCCAGGTGCTCAGCCGTGTGGCGAGTCACGACGATGTGGTGTTCGGCACCGTATTGCTTGGCCGCTTGCAAGCCGGCGAGGGGGCCGAGCGGGCGCTGGGCATGTTCATCAATACCTTGGCGCTGCGCTTGCGCCTGGCCGGGCAAAGCGTGGTGGATGCGCTGCATCACACCCATACACAACTGAGCGCCTTGCTCGCCCATGAACAAGCCTCCCTGGCGTTGGCCCAGCGTTGCAGTGGCGTGTCTCCGTTGTTCAACAGCCTGCTCAATTACCGCCACACCTCGGCCGATCCGGAACTTAAGCTGGTGCCGGGAATGGCCTTGCTCAGCAGTGAAGACATCCTCAGTTACCCACTGATGTTGACGGTGGACGACGTGGCCAGCGGCTTCCGGCTCAAGGCCAAGGCGCCGCGTTCAGTGAGTGCCGAGCGGGCGCTTGGCTACCTGGACACGGTGCTCAACGGCCTGGTGGATGCCCTTGAACAGGCGCCGAAAATGCTGCTGCGTGATGTACAGGTGCTGCCGGCCAGCGAGTTGCACACTCAGTTGGTGCACTTCAACGCCACCGTCACGGACTACCCGCAAACCCTCACCGTCCAGGCGTTGTTCGAAGCCCATGCGCGCGCGATTCCCGATGCCATCGCGGTGCAGGCCGGCGAACAGCAACTGACCTACCGCGAACTCAACGAACGCGCCAACCAGTTGGCCTTTCACTTGCGCAAGCATGGCGTACAGCCCGACGCGCGGGTGGCGTTGTGTGTGGAGCGCGGGCTGGAACTGGTGGTGGGGTTATTGGCCATTCTCAAGGCGGGCGGTGCCTACGTGCCCCTCGACCCGGGCTACCCTCGCGAACGCCTGGCCTACATGCTTGCCGACAGCCAGCCGGTGGCGCTGCTGGTACACGGTGCTACCCGCGAAGTGCCGGGCGAGGTTGCAATCCCGGTGATTGACTTCGACCACTGCACCTGGAGCCAGGCGCCGACCGACAATCCGTCGATACCGGGTTTGAGCGTCGCCAATTTGGCCTACGTGATGTACACCTCGGGCTCCACCGGCACCCCCAAGGGCGTGATGATCGAACATCGCGGCCTGGGTAACCTGCTGCACTGGAGCTCGCAATTGTGCCCCGACGCCGCAGGCGGCGCCTTGTTGCAGCGCGCGCCGTTCAGCTTTGACGGTTCGGTGTGGGAGCTGTTCTGGCCATTGAGCAACGGTATGCGCCTGGTGCTGGCGCGGCCCGAGGGGCATCGTGAACCTGCGTACCTGGCCCAGTTGATTCGCGAGCAGCAGATCCGCGTGATCAAGTTTGTGCCGGCGATGTTGCAGCAGTTTCTTGAGCTGGACGAGTCGGCGCTGTGCACCAGCCTCACCGATGTGTTGTGCGGCGGCGGCGAACTGACCGAAGCCCTGGCGCGTGGCGTGCAGGCGCGCTTGCCCAAGGTGCGCTTGCACAACGTCTACGGCCCTACCGAAGCCACGGTCGACAGCAGCGCCTGGACCCTCGAACCCGGCGCGCCGGTGCCCGCAGTGCAACTGCCCATTGGCCGCCCGATCAACAACACCCGCCTGTACGTGTTGGACGCCCATGACGCGCCGGTGCCCATAGGCATCAGCGGTCAACTGCATATCGGTGGTGTGGGCGTAGCCCGCGGCTACCTGGGGTTGGAGCAGATGACCGCCGAGCGCTTTATCGACAGCCCCTTCGTTGCCGGTGACCGCCTGTACCGCACGGGCGACCTGGTGCGCTACCTGCCGGACGGCAATCTGGAATTCCTCGGGCGCAATGACTTTCAGGTCAAATTGCGCGGCGTGCGCCTGGAACTGGGAGAGATCGAAGCACGCCTGAGCGCACACCCGGCGTTGCGGGAAGTGGCGGTACTGATCCGCGATGAGCGCCTGGTCGCCTACTTCACCCTGCGCGGCCAGGCGCCGAGCCTGGAGGCTTTGCGCGCCCATGTGCTGGAACAACTGCCGGAAATTATGGTGCCGGCCGCCTTCGTACAACTCGATGCACTGCCGCTGAACCCTGCCGGCAAACTCGACCGCAAGGCCCTGCCGGCGCCCGGCCTGGACGCCGTGCTCAGCCGTGCCTACGAAGCGCCTCAGGGGGAGGTGGAAACCTTGATGGCCGGCATCTGGGCCGACGTGTTGAAACTGGAGCGGGTAGGGCGTCACGACCACTTCTTCGAACTGGGCGGGCACTCGCTGCTGGCAGTCAACCTGGTAGCCCGCCTGCGCAAGGCCGGGCTGGAAGTGGATGCACGCACCTTGTTCAGCCAGCCAACCCTGGCGCAACTCGCCGCCAGGACCGTGGCGCAGGTCCAGCGCGTTGAAGTACCGCAAACCGCCATCCCCGCCCTCAACCGCCGCCGACGGATCTGAGTATTGGAATGCCTTCAATGTGTGTGGGGCGGCAGGCCATATGCCTGTAGGAGCGAGCTTGCTCGCGAAAAAACCATAAGCGCCGCGTTTATTCAGGAAACACGCGTTATCGTTGACGTTTTTCGCGAGCAAGCTCGCTCCTACAGACATTACGGCTTGCCCCCGACAGTGGGGTGTCAGCAGCAGATATATCAACTGACCTGGCACCATCGGGAGCAAGTCGAATCGTCGCACCGCCCCTCCCACATTTTGAGGTGTTGCCTTCAAGGGCTCATACACTCGATGGAGCCCTCCACGCTTCGCCTGCCGAAGCTGAAGCAAGGCATTGAAATGCGCCCAATGTGGGAGGGGCTACCTTCAAGGCCTTCATGCCCTCGATGGAGCGATCCACTGTGGTTCTGGCTATCTCCAGCAAATGCCACACGGCCAGAATCATCGTCCTGCAATTTAAAGAGAGATGGCTTGCTGGTCCTTTACAAACCATGAAAAAACGCCAGCAGTGACAGCTCATATTTTGGCGTAGGAAAAATCTGTCATGACGAGCGTTGATGGCTACCCTGATGAGGTTTCGCTTTTTCGGACAAGGTTGAGCTTAGTTAAATGGAGGCTCCTACTTACCACCGTAAAGGATTGCGATGAACATGGATGTCAGTCATTTTCGTCAAGAGGCAGCCAAAGTCAGGCTTTCAAAAGCCGCATTTGATGAGTTGTTGTGCGCAAAGAATATAGTCGAGTCCAGTGGCCAAAATCATCGCTTCGATACAACACCTGCCTGCATCAATCCTCTTCGCTCACCCATCCTGCATGCGGAATTAAACAATATTCGAAACATGATTGACCATGAAACTCATGTGTTGATCTTGGATGGTTTTAAAGTCGATAGCCTCGCAGTCTTCAAATCACTCATTTGGACATTTGGCTCTTTGCTGGGAAAGCCAATGGTGCAGAATCATCTCGGTCATAAGGTTATTGAAGTATACGATCGGGGCGGTAAGAGTATTGAAGAGGGTGCCAGATACCACCAAACCCGGCAGGGTGCTTACGTACACAACGATGGTGTGAGTGACCCGCTACCTATCGACTATTTGATCTTGGCGTGTGGTCAGAAAGCACTGCTGGGTGGTGAGAGCATTCTGATTGATGCGAGCGCGGTCTACGCAGAGCTGATGACGTTTCCAGATGTACTGACACAGCTGAAATACGATTTCTTTTTTGAGAATCGAGGCATGGCCGAGGATGAGACGCTGTTTAAAGCGCCCATCTTGAGTTTTTCAGACGCAGGCATTCCTTTGATCAGGTATTTTCGTGTTTACATTGAGTCGGCTCATCTGAAGGCTGGTGTCCCGTTGACCCTCGCACAAACTCAGGCGCTGAATATACTGGATGTTGTGCTCGACCAGTCTTCAGTCCAACATCGCATACTGCTTGAACCAGGGCAGGTATTGATTTCTGCCGACAACAAGTTCCTGCATACCCGCACGCATTTCATAGACAGGAATGTTCCCTGTGCGCAGATCAATGATGGTGAGCGGCTGAGCGATCTCAATCGCTACATGCTACGGATGTGGTTACGCAAGCCATGATGCCTGGCTTTGCCCTGCATAACTGATTCCTCCCTGTTTTCAGCAAAAGCCGAGCCCCATGGACAACTCCGATATCGCGATCACCCTGGTCTTGATCTCCGCCTTCATGCACGCCACTTGGAATGCCGTAGTACGCGCCGGAAGCAGTCGCTTCATGACTTTGGCAATGGTCGATGGCACCGCATTGCTGATCTGTTTGGCAGCGCTGCCGTTGGTTCATGTGCCAAGCCTTGAGGTGTGGGGCTATGTGCTGGTTTCCGTAGTGCTTAATACGATCTATCGATTGTTTCTGATCAAGGCTTACGAGACCGGCGATTTCGGTCAGGTTTACCCGGTTATGCGTGGTGTGCCGCCGGTACTGGTTGCGCTTTTTTCCTACTTCTTACTGCATGAGCAGCTGTCGTTTCAGGCGATGGCAGGAGTGCTGATGATTTGCGTGGGGATCATCAGCCTGACATTTGTGCGCAGGATGACGGCGCACATGTTCAAGCCGATCCTGATGGCGGTGTGCGCTGGAGCGTTCATTGCGTCCTATACGGTGGTGGACGCCAAAGGCGTGCGAGCCAGTGAGACGGTGCTGCAATACATCATTTATCTGACGGTATTCCAGAGCATCCCGATCCCGTTACTGGCGTTGATCAAGGCGCGTCCGGCATTCACCCAGGCCATCCGCTGCCACTGGCGGGTGGGAATGTTGGGAGGGGTGTTTTACCTGGCGTCCTACGGCCTGGTGTTGTTTGCGTTGTCCCTGGATGCGGTAGCCAAGGTGTCCGCGTTGCGGGAAACCAGTGTTATTATCGGCACCATTATTGCCGCACTGTTTTTTCGTGAACGGTTTGGCTGGCGGCGAATGCTGTCGGCATTCGTCATTGTTGGCGGGATCATCCTGATCAAAGTGAGCAACTGATGGCCCAACGTCCGCCCCCGACCCCTATGCTTCAAGCCTTCGTGAGTGCCGCGCAGACCGGCAGTTTTGCGCGTGCCGCATCCGACTTGAACCTCACAGCCAGCGCTATCAGTCATCAAATCGCAGGTCTGGAAGAGTGGTGGGGGGTGCAGTTGTTCGAGCGCCACTCACGGGGCGTCAAACTCACGGCGGCGGCGCAGGCACTGTTGCCGGTGGCCGAAGGTTTTTTCAAAGACCTGGATGCTGTGCTGCATTCGCTCAGTCCCGGTAAACCTCAACCGCTTTACCTCGCCTGTACGTCCTCTCTGTGCTCAACCTGGCTGATTCCCAGGATGCATGGCTCTCATGCTCACGCGTCGTTCAATCTGGATTTGGTGTTGACCAGCGTGGACATGAGCAGCAGCAGCTTGAGTGCGCATCAGTATGACGTCGCCGTGGTGATGGGGTACGGCGACTATCCGGACCACCATGTCGAGCTTTTGATGCGCGATGCGGTATTTCCTGTATGTTCGCCAGCGTTTGCGCATATACACGGCGATATTGCCCTGGCGGATATCGCCCAGTACCCATTGATTCATCGGGTGGATGATCAAGTGTGTCCAGGGTGGGAGAGCTGGTTTGCCTTCCAGGGGCTCCAAGCACCGCCCTATCACCATGGCCCACGCTTTCCTGATTCCAGTTTGGCTATCAGCCTGGCGGTAAAAGGCGGGGGAATTGCGCTGGGCAGAACTGCACTGGTACATGACGCGTTGAAGGAGGGAGCCTTGGTTGCGCTGGAAGCTCCTGTGATGATGTCGCCGGCTGCCTATTACATCATTTGCCGAGAGGGTCGTCAGTCGGAGCCGGATATCGCCCGGTTGTTTGATTGGCTCAAGGCGCAGGCTGACGAGTTTGTGTGCGAAGTTTAAATGCACCCCGTAGGGGGCTCACGCCAAGCCTTTGCAAACAGAGCCTCTTCGATTCTCAGCGTGGCATCGGAACAAACGCCACGCTCCCTCCCTCACGCTTCTGAAACAAGCGCTCGCCATTATCCGATTGCGTAGTGACCACTCGATGATCCACGCCCAGAAACGCCAGCGGCATCGGATCTTCTCGGGAGTACTGCGCGACGATAATCGTGTGTTGCGGATCGAACCTTTGGCCGCTGGTCTTTTCCAGCCAGGCCATGAACGCGGCGCTGTCGCCCTGGCGGGGGTAGTTCTGGGTTTCGCTGACGTAGTAGAAGGGTTTGCCGTGGTTTTGCAGGTACATGGGCAGCTTGTTATCGACCTCTACCAGCACCATTTGCCATTGGTTCCACGGTGCGCTTTTCACGGCTTGGGCTTGCACATCCTCGGCGAAGCGGGTCACGCCGCCGTTGCCGGTGGTCCAGGGGTAGATCACGCCCAATACCAGCAAGAGCACGCCTGCGCTGATGCCGAAGCCCTTTTGCCAGCGCGGCCAGCTCGCCGGTTTTTGTTGCAGGCGTTCGCTCAGCCACCAGGCAGCGAGCAGTTGTGCAAACGGCACCAGCGGCAGTACGTAATAGCTTCGGCGGCTGCCGCTGGCGGTGAAGAATACAAACAACAGGCCCAGGCCCCACACCAGCCAGCGCACGTTGGGCGGGGTGTGGCGCCAGTGCCGCACCGCCAACCACAAACCCGATAGCCAGCAGGGAGCCCAGGGCAGGGTGTAGACCGGCAGGTAGATCAGGTAGGTGTAGATCGGCCCCATGTGATCGAAGGGGTTGAAGAAACGCACCACGTTTTCCCTGAACACCAACTCCAGACCGCTCTGGCCATAGAACGGTGTGCTGTAGTGGTGGGACAGTACGAAGGGAATCGCGTAAAACGCCGCGGCGATCAGCATGGCCAACGGCAGGCGCAGATTGAGGTGGCGCTTGTAGCGCTGCTCGCTGAGCACGTGTGGCAACAGCACCAGCCCCGGCAGCACAAAACCGATCAAGCCCTTGAACAATGACGTCGCCGCCAGCAACAGAAAAAACACTGTGTAGCGACCCAGCCGGGTATCTTCCGGCCCGCGCCAATACCACCACACGGCGGCCAGCACGCCGCACACGGTCAGTATGTCGGCGGTGGCGACCCTGGCCCAGAACAGGAAGTAGAAGGTGGTGGCGAGCATCCAGCCGGCGATCAAGCCTGTGCCTTTGCGAAACAGCCGTTCGCCGATCAGGTACACCAGCCAGATGCTCAGCCACGCCGCAATCACCGATGACAGGCGCAATGACCACGGGCCAAGGCCGCCCATCAAATGGGCGAAGCCGGTGATCAGCCAGTAGGAGGGCAGGGGTTTATCGTAATACGGCGTGCCTTTGAGATACGGGTCGAAGTAATCACCGCTTTGCAGCATCTGCAAGGCGATGTTTGCCCAGCGCGTCTCCGGCCCCCACAGGTCTCGGCTGCCCAGGCCCAGCAGCAAAAGCAAGGCCGAGACGCCCAGCAGTAAGACCAGGGCGCCGCGTTCGGTTTTCCATAGGCTCATGGTCTGTTCCTGCAACGGCGATCAAGGGTGTTGGGGGTAAATCGTCAGTACCAGGTTGCCTTTGCGATAGCGCTTGCCGCCGGGCGGCAATTGTCCTTCTTCGCGGTGTTCGCTGGTGCTGTGCACTCGCATCAGCACGGCCACCGAACCTCGCTCGCGGGCCTCGGCCAACCAGGCTTGCACGTTGTCGAGCGTGACCTTGCGGTGCGCTGCCTCTTCGTAATGCAAGCCGTAGCGCAGCTCGCCCTCGGTGCCGTAAAACGCCACCTCTGGCTCGCGCAGGCGCCATGACAACGCCGACGCCAGGCCCAGTTCGTTGCTCAGCAAAGCACGTGTGTGTTGCAGTTCGTCCAGGTGCTCAAGCACGAACTGATCAGGCATTTCGTTATCGGCGATCAACTGCGGCATTCCCGCCGGCAGCAGGGCCACCAGCAAGCCAATGCCCAGCGCCGGCATCGCCCACAGCGTCAGCGGGCGCACCGCTTGCAACAGGTTGGCGAGGATCCAGCCCAGCAGCACGATAAACGCCAGGGACAGGCTGAACATCTCCGCGTGGCTGTTGCTGTACAGCGGGTCAGTGATTTGCAGGTAAATCAGCCCGACCATGGCGGCCATGCCGAGGACGAAATTGACCGCGCCGTTGATCACAATCGTACGGGCCTTGCCTTGCTTGATCAGGTCGATCAAGCCGTGGCCCATCAACAACGCCAGAGGCAACAGGCAGGGCATGATGTAGGTCGGCAGCTTGCCGTTGCTCAGGCTGAAAAAGCCCAGGGGCAGCAGCAACCACAGGCCGAGAAAGGCGATTGCCGGTTGGCGTTTTTCTTTCCAGGCCTTGCACAGTGTCGTCGGCAGCAGCGCGGCCCACGGCAGGCACGCCACCACCATGATCGGCAGGAAAAACCAGAAGGGCCGCGCATGTTGTGCGTTGTCGGAGGCGAAGCGGCGAATGTGCTCATGCCAGAAGAAAAAGCGCCAGTAATCCGGTTCCCGCACATGAATGGCCAATGCCCACGGCAGGCAAACCAGCACCGCGACCACAATCGCCAACGGTCCGTAGCGCAGCAGCTCGCCGACGCGGCGCTGCCAGATCAGGTAAGGCACCGCGACCAATACCGGCAGCAGCCACGCCAGAAACCCCTTGGTCATGAACCCCATGCCGCACGCCAGCCCCAATAAGGCCCAGCACCCCAATCGCCCGCGTAAGGAAGGGCTGTCGAGGGCAAACCACAGGGCGACCAGGCTCAGGTTGACCCATAAGGTGAACTGCGGATCCAGGTTGGAATAGCCCGCTTGCCCGGCCACCAGCCCAAAGCTCATGTAGAGCAGGGCGCAGGCGAAGCTTTTACGTGGGTCGTTCCACAGTCGCCGCGCGATCAGGTAGGCCAACAGCACACTCAACGCCGTGGCCAGCACCGAGGCGATGCGCACGCCGAACAGGTTCTCGCCAAACACCGCCTGGCCCAGCGCGATCAGCCAATAACCCGCAGCGGGCTTTTCGAAATAACGCACGCCCATAAAGTGCGGCGCTACCCAGTTGCCGCTCATCAGCATTTCCTGGCTGACCTGGGCGTAGCGGGTTTCATCCGGGATCCACAGGCCGTGAAAACCCAGGGGCAGCAAGAAGAAAACGGCAAAACCCAGAATTAACCAGGACAGGGGATTCAAGCGCGTCATGAGTACGTCGCTCCATGACGTTCTATCAGGGGCAGTGTGCGTATTAAGTTAATCGGGCCGAGCATCGGAATGTTCACTGAATCGAAATGAAGGGGTAGCCTAACTAAGAGGCGCAACTAAACATGCCAGAGCGGGGCTGTCGTTTTGCTGAACGTAATAGCTGATGGATATGTAAATAAGTGTAATTAAAGTTGTTTAAGTACTGCGGCCCATTCCTGGCTTTTCAGAGTGCCGATAACTTCCAGGCTGCCGTTGGGCAAAGCTTTGGCGAACAGCGCACTGCCGTATTCGGCGGCTGCAGCGTGGGGAAAGCCCAAGCTTGTCTGAAGGTCGCTGATGCAGCCGCTATGGGTGATCAGCATCAGGTTGCGCCCTGGGTGTTTGTGACTGAGGATTTCCTTTGCAATTGCATCCCCACACAGGGCAAGTGGCGCCGCGGAAAGCTCGGTCTTGCCAAACATGAACAGTGCGGTTTGGGCGGTACGTGTGGCAGAGCTGCTCAACACGTCGGTTGCCTCCATGCCTAATGAATCAAAGGCTTTGCCCATTTCTCTCGCGCGTTGCGTGCCCAGAATCGTGAGGCCGTGGGCCGGTCCAAAACAGGGGTTTTCCGAGCGGTCGCAGCGTTCTTCATGGCGCACCAGCACCACTACGTCGCCCTGGCGCCAGCTGGCGAGCACCCCGGAGGTGACCAGGCGATTGCCGACGCCCAGGTCGAGTGGTGAAGAGGGCCATAACAGAAAACCTGCCAGCAGCAGGCTGGTCATGGTGATGCCCAGCATGTGCAGGCGGTATTTTTTCAGGCGCTTTAACCTTGCCCATTTGGGTTTTGGGTTGGCCAGGATCATGTCTGCCACGCTGTTAACCCTCGGTGCTCTAGTTGTGTTTATAAAAGGTGCAGTTAGCCGGTTTTGGAGCAGCAGCCTGTCACAGTACTGCTGTCTTTTTGCTGAACATTTGCGTCGTGAAAAGTGTGAGGGCAGGCAACTAACAAGTTGGGACTTATCACCACTGTGAACGCACTTTAAAGTGCCGGGGATGGGCGGGCAGTGAAAACCATGTGAAAAATTTGCGTGGGCATTGCCCTCAGCCGTTATTCTCAACGGCAGTCTTTCAAGTGAGCGTTCCTATGTTGCAGGTGCAAGGGGTTATCAAACACTACGCCACTCCCCAAGGTCCGCTGGCCGTGCTGGCCGGTGTCGATCTGTCCCTGGGGGCGCGCAGCAGCCTGGCGCTGATGGGCGAGTCGGGCAGTGGCAAAAGTACCTTGCTGCACCTGGTGGCCGGCCTGGATCGGGTCGACGGCGGCAGCATCCGCATCGGCGAGCAGCGTTTGGACCAGCTCAACGAAGGGCAACTGGCCCATTGGCGCCGCACCGAAATCGGCCTGGTGTTCCAACAGTTCAACCTGATCGGCAGCTTGCGCGTGGAAGACAACCTCGCCTTCCAGGCGCGTCTGGCGGGGCGTTTCGATCCGCATTGGCAGGCGCAGCTGGTGGAGCGCCTTGGGCTGGGCGACTTGCTAAAGCGTTATCCGGAGCAACTGTCCGGCGGTCAGCAGCAGCGGGTGGCGGTAGGGCGGGCACTGGCCTCGCGCCCGGGTTTGCTGTTGGCTGATGAGCCCACCGGCAACCTGGACGAAACCACCAGTGATGAAGTGCTGCAGTTGCTGTTGGATCTGCTGCGCGACAGCCCCACCAGCTTGTTGATGGTCACCCACAGCCCACGCCTTGCCGCACGCCTGGACCAGCAAGTGGTGCTGCACCATGGCCGCGTCGTACCGATGGACGCGCGCTGAGATGGCGGTGTTCTATTGGGCGTTGCGTGCCTTGTTGAGCCACTGGCGACGCCACCCGGTGCAGTTTTTCAGCGTGCTGACCGGCCTGTGGCTGGCGACCGCATTATTGACGGGCGTGCAGGCCCTCAACAGCCAGGCGCGGGACGGCTACGCGCGCGCCAGCCAATTGATTGGCGGCGAACCGCAGGCCAGCTTGAGCGCACCGGACGGCGCCGCCTTCCCTCAGGCGCTGTTTGCACAGCTGCGCCGCGCCGGGTGGCCGGTGTCACCGGTGGTGCAGGGGCGAGTCGTACTCCAGGGGCATGAAGAGCAACGGCTGCAATTGATGGGCATCGAGCCGGTATCGTTACCCGGTAGCGGCAGCGTGGCGGGGCAGCGTTTGAGTCAGGCGCAAATGCTGGCGTTTTTCCAGGCGCCGGGGCATACCTGGATTGCCGCGCAAACCCTGGAAGCGCTCGGCTTGCGCGCAGGCGAACAACCGCTGACGGCCAACGGGCAGCGCTTGCCGCCGTTGCAGGTTCAGCCGGATATGGCTCCCGGTATGCTGCTCACCGATATCGGGTTTGCCCAACCCTTGCTGGACATGCAGGGGCGGCTGTCGCGCTTGCTGCTGGATAACGCTTTCGCCGCCCGCCATCCCCAGCCGCCCGCCGGTTTGCAACTCAAGCAGGGCGAGGACAACAACCTCTCACGCCTTACCGAAAGCTTTCACCTGAACCTCGATGCCTTGGGCTTTTTGTCCTTCGTGGTGGGGCTGTTCATCGTGCACGCAGCCATCGGCCTGGCCCTGGAACAACGTCGAGGCCTGCTGCGCACCCTGCGTGCCTGCGGGGTCAGTGCGCGGATGCTGATCCTCAGCCTGGGGGTTGAACTGGGATTTCTGGCGTTGCTGGGCGGCTTGCTCGGGGTTGCCAGTGGTTACCTGTTGGCCAGCCTGTTGCTGCCGGATGTCGCCGCCAGCTTGCGCGGCCTGTACGGGGCCGAGGTGGCAGGCCAACTGAGCTTGAGCCCGGGGTGGTGGCTGGCAGGGCTGGGGTTGAGCCTGCTCGGCGCCGTGCTCGCCGGGGCCAGCAGCCTGTGGCGTGCGGCGCGTTTGCCGTTGCTGGCGCTGGCCAATGCCCAGGCCTGGCATGAGGCCCATGGGCGCTGGTTGCGGCGCCAGGGTTGGGTTGCTGTCACAGCGCTGCTCATCGCGTTGCTGGCCCTGGGATTAGGCAACAGCCTGGCCGCCGGGTTCGTGCTGATGGCGGCCTTGCTGCTGGGCGCTGCACTGAGTTTGCCGGTGCTGCTCAATGCGCTGTTGAAAGGCGTTCTGGGGCGCAGTCGTTCGGTGCTGGGCCAATGGTTTCTCGCCGACTGTCGCCAGCAGCTGCCAGCCCTGAGCCTGGCCCTGATGGCGCTGCTGTTGGCGCTGGCGGCGAATATCGGCGCCGGCTCCATGACCTCGGGTTTTCGCCAGACCTTCAACCATTGGCTGGAACAACGTCTAACCGCCGAGCTTTACCTCAACCCGCAAAATCCGGCCCAGGCGCAGCAACTGCACAGCTGGTTGGCCCAGCAGCCCTTGGTGCAGGCGGTGCTGCCCAGCTGGCAGGTCGCGGTGCAGTTGCAAGGCTGGCCGGCAGAAGTGTTTGGTGTGGTCGACAACCCCACCTACCGTCAGCACTGGCCGCTGCTGGAGGCAGCGAGCACGCCCTGGGACCGCTTGCTGCAAGATGACAGCGTGATGCTCAGCGAGCAGTTGGCGCGGCGCTTGAACGTGCGCCTGGGCGACAGGGTTCAAGTCCCCACGCCCCAGGGCACATGGGCGCCGACAATCGTCGGGATCTACGCCGACTATGGCAACCCCAAGGGCCATCTGCTGGTCAACGCCAGGCACCTGCTGATTCACTGGCCGACGCTGTTACCGGTGCGTTTCAACCTGCGGGTGGCGCCGCAGGATGTGCAGCTCCTGATAGGTGAAGTGCAGCGTGAGTTTGCCCTGGAAGACAGCCGTATTGTCGATCAACAACAACTCAAGGGTTGGTCCAGCCAGGTCTTCGAGCGCACCTTCGCTGCCACCGCGGCGTTGAACAGCCTGACCCTGGGCGTGGCGGGCGTGGCGCTGTTCATCAGCCTGCTGACCCAGAGCCAGAGCCGCCTGGGGCAACTTGCGCCGCTGTGGGCGCTGGGGGTGACGCGTCGCCAACTGATGCTGCTCAACCTCGGCCAGACCTGGCTACTGGCGGTACTGACGCTGGTCCTGGCGTTGCCGTTGGGGCTGTTGCTGGCGTGGTGCCTGGATGCGGTGATCAACGTCCAGGCGTTCGGCTGGCGCCTGCCGTTGCAGGTATTCCCCGGGCAGCTTGCGCAGTTGATGGGGCTGGCGATGCTGGCGACATTGCTGGCCTCGGCCTGGCCGCTATGGCAGCTCTACCGCAGCCGCCCGGCGGATTTGTTGAGGACCTTTGCCCATGAAGATTAAAGCGTTGGGGTGGGTGGTGGTGTTGCTGTTGAGTGCTTGCGACAAGCCGCCCGCGCCCGAGGAAAGCTTCGCCGGGCTGGGCAGCGATGCGGCGCAGTTTGCCCAGGTGGTCCCCGGCAAAGTCTTCAGCTTCCCCGAAGATCACGGCCCGCACCCAGGCTTTCGCATCGAATGGTGGTACGTCACCGCCAACCTCAAGGACGCCCGGGGCAACGTCTTCGGCGTGCAATGGACCTTGTTTCGCAACGCTGTAAATGCCGGGGCGATGCCACCGGGCTGGCGCGACTCCACGATCTGGCTCGGCCACGCCGCCGTCACCAGCGCCACACGCCACTACGCCGCCGAACGCTTCGCCCGGGGTGGCGTCGGCCAGGCCGGGGCGCAGGCGCTGCCGTTCAATGCCTGGATCGATGACTGGAACTTCGCCACCCGCCCAGGCGCCACCAGCGCGCTGGCCGATATGCAACTCAAGGCCAATGGCGCGCAATTCGCCTACGACCTGCAACTGACCTCCAGTCGCCCGTTGGTGCTGCAAGGCGACAACGGCTACAGCCGCAAATCCGACCAGGGCCAGGCGTCTTACTACTACAGCCAGCCGTTTTTTACCGCCACCGGCAGCGTGAGCATCGACGGCCAGAGGTACGAAGTCAGCGGCCGGGCCTGGCTCGACCGCGAATGGAGCAGCCAACCCCTGGCCGCCAGCCAGACCGGCTGGGACTGGTTCTCCCTGCACCTGGACCGGGGCGAACAACTGATGCTCTTTCGCGTGCGGGACAAAGACGGCGGCGGGTATCTTACCGGCACCTGGATCGACGCCCAGGGCCGCACCGAGACCCTGCATAACGCAGATATACAACTTGCACCGCTGACCAGCACCGAGATCGACGGGCGCAGCATTCCCACGCGCTGGTCGCTGAAGATCCCCGGCAAACAATTGGACATCACCACCGAGGCGCTCAATCCGAAGGCGTGGATGAACCTGGGCATTCCCTACTGGGAAGGGCCGGTGAAGTTCGAGGGTGGGGTGGGGTATTTGGAGATGACGGGGTATTAGACTGTCTCATTGCCACCTTGGGAATGCGCAATAGACCTCAAAAAATACTGTACATAAATACAGTATTGTCCTACAGTCCATCCCAGGTGACCGGATGTCACCGGTCACCTGAGCTTCAATTTTTTAACTATGGATGGATAAAAAATGAAATCGAAAAAAGCCCTTATGCTAGGCGCGGCCATGATGGCCTCCTGCTTTGTTTCGGCCTTTGCCCTGGCCGAGCAAACCCCTCCCAAGCTCAGTGCGCAGACGGTCAAGCAGGCCGTGGACAAAGCGTTGAAACAAGGTGGCACAGTGGAGAAGGCCATTGTCTCGGACGCATTCAAGCAAAAGCTTGATGCAGCCAAGGCCGGCAAGCCCAAAGTGTCAGCCGCCAAGGCCGCCGCCAATAATGCGGTGGTTGATGCCAAGGTGGGTCAGTTGGTTAAGCCCGATCAGGCGAAACTCAAGGAAGCGGCGGTTGCTGCCTTCACTCCGCTGTTCCCAACCCTGGATATCAACACCCTCTACACGGTCACCGGGGTGGAGACTGGCGCGCAGATCGCCTACCACTTCAACCTGCCGAAGAATGCGCGAATTCAGGTGCAGTTGTTGAATCAGAGCGTCGGCACTGACATGTCGTTGACCCTGTTCCATGATGACGGCCAAGGTAATCTGACCCCGTTGGGCACCTCTGATAACGCTGGCAATGCCGACGAGTACCTCAACGGCGTATTGCCGGCCGGTGACTATTACTGGTTCATGGTGGCCAATGCCGCGAGCAACTCGCAGTTCAGCTTCGGCGTGGCGGTAGACAGCAACATCGATGCCTACGAGCCCAACGATACCGAGCAAACCGCGTTTGCCCTGCCGGATGCGCTGAACCAGGTGACCGGTAACCTCGACAGCGTCAATGATGTGGACTATTTCTCGTTCACGTCGCTGCGCGGGCAGGGTGTCGGCATGTTCCTGGGTGATGACGGTGCGGGCACGCGCAACCAGTGGATCTTCGAGCGTTTCGACGGTAATAACTGGGTAGTGATTCAGCCGGATTCCACCTCCACCTATCCGAACCTGACTCCTGGCTATACGGTCAAGGTACGTGTACGGGCGAACCCGGCGGTAGCGTTGAACCCTCAGGCGCAGTACCAATTGACACTGGGCTCGGCGCCTCGCTTGAACCAGCACAACGTGAACGGCGACAACGTAGTGCGCATTCCCAGCTCGATCTTCCAGCTGGCCACCCAGGCAGCCCGCAATCTGAGTTGGAGCACCCAATGGTCGGACAGCACCGGTGAGCCATTGCGCGGGGTCACACCAGTGCTGCGGGTCGACAAGCACTTTGGCGCCACTTATAACTGGGTCAACTATGAAGCCAAGACCGGCATCACGGGGGCAGCCTCGGGCAATGTCGCCCTGGGCACTTGCTCCGGCGACTACAAGGTGCGGTACCCGGACAGCTCGTCGGGCCAGACTTACAACTGGGAAACCTGGTTCAACGAAGGTGGCTGGCGCATCGAGCTCAAGGAGTTTCCGGGCGTGGGCGTAGGCGGCAATATCACCCAATACGTCAGCCTGGGTCACATTTGCAGCCAGACCATCGTGCGCTGATTGATCTACGAGTGTGAAGCAGGGGGCAGTCCATTTGGGCTGCTCCCTTTTTTTGTGGCCGGCTCCCAATGCAGCGTGCCAAACAGGTAGTCCATCAACGGCAGCACGATATTGAAATTACGCCCCTGCATCAGCTCGCGACGATGATGCAGGGCGTGCAGGCGATGCATGTGGCGAATCCACGGCAGGCGTGCCACCGGGTGTTCAGCGGGCAAGTGTTCGCAGGCGTGAAACACCTCGTAGAGCAGGTAGCCGAGGATCATGCACCCGGCAAACAACCCCGCCACGTTGGGGCTCAGTTGCTTGAGCAACCACCAGGCGGGGAGGGTGATGGCCAGGCTGTGAAGCATGATCAACCAGGCAGGGAACAGGATGACGCGCCAGTCCCGTGGGCTGTCGTACGTCATATGGCCGGGCGTGAAGAAGCTGTGATGGTCGCCGGTGTGGCGTGCGTAGAACAGCCGGGCGAATGGGTGTTTGTGATGGCCGAGGTGGCGGTGCACGAGGTAGATGCACAGGTTGAAGAACACCAGGGTCAAGGGCACCGTCAGCCACTGCAGCGCGGTGATGTCTGCGGTGGAAGACCAGGCCAGCGTGATACAGGTAATGCCGTAGCCGAGGACGAACGCGGCGTGTAACCAGGGGTTGTAATGGCGGCTCACATTGGCGCGGTAGCGGCTGCGGAACGTTTCGGTGAGATGGGGCATGGCGGGCTGCTCGTTGTTTTTGTTCGAGACTGAGCTTAGTGGGTGGAAAGGAATGTGCGAGTTTTTACCGGGGGCTTGCTCCCGATGGCGGCCTGATAGCTGACCAGGATGTTGGATCAGACCGAGTACATATCCGTTATTTGGGTCACGGCTGCTATTGGTTCCGCTTTTACAGCGGGTCACTTTCGAAAAGCGCGAAAGTAACCAAAGCGCTCTTGCCCCACCACTCGGCACCTCGCTTAGGCTCGGTGTGCCCGTAATTCGCCATGGATTTGGGGGGCCGCCGCCACGCGCCATCCATGGCGCGGGGCGGCTAAACCGGCATCCCTGCCGGTTTACCCCCCAAATCCCTGGCGAATTCCGGCCAGCGTGGTTTGACGGGGCGCTTAAGATCAAAAGCAGAGCAAGAGCAAGAGCGGCTCGCTTCGCATCGTGGTTACGGTTGGTAGTGGCTACAAAAGTTGTGTAGATACCCATGCCCCGATGGCGGCGAGTCAATCAGCTGTGCTGTGCAGACTGAAACGCCTTCATCGGGGGTAACCCTCCCACCGTTTTAATCGGTGGTGAATTTGAAGATGGTGTTTTGGGTATAGGTTTGCCCTGGATTCAAGCGAGTTGAGGCAAAGCCGGGTTGGTTAGGCGCATCCGGGAAGTGTTGGGTCTCCAGGGTAAACCCGCTCCAGTGCTGGTACGTCTTGCCCCCTTTGCCCTTCACCGAACCATCCAGGAAATTGCTGGTGTAGAACTGCACTCCAGGCTCACTGGTGTATAGCTGCAAGCGCCGCCCCGACTCAGGGTCATGCACCTGGGCAGCAAGCTGCTTCACGTCGCCCTTGGTATCCAGAGCCCAGTTGAAGTCGAACCCGCCTTGTTTCGGCTCGGCAAATTTGAGCTGCGGATGGTCCGCCTTGATGTGTTGGCCAATAGGCGTGGGCTTGAGGAAGTCCATCGGTGTGCCCTTCACCGGCGCCAGCTCACCGGTGGGGATCAAGGTGGCATTCACCGGCGTGTAGTGGCTGGCGTGCAAGGTGGCGACCTGCTTGAGAATGTCGCCGTTACCCGCGCCGGCGAGGTTGAAGTAGCTGTGGTTGGTGAGGTTGAGTACCGTCGGTTTGTCGGTGGTGGCCTTGTAGTCGATGTGCAGTTCGTTCTTATCGTTGAGGCGGTAAGTGACTTCGGTTTTCAGGTTGCCGGGAAATCCCATTTCACCGTCCCTGGACAGGTAGGTGAGGGTGACGCCCACCGAATCCTTGTCCTTGACCGGTTCGGCGTGCCACACCTGTTTGTCGAAGCCCTGAGCGCCGCCGTGCAGCGAGTTGGGGCCGTCGTTGAGCGGCACCTGGTAGCGTTTGCCGTCGAGTTCAAAGGCACCGCCGGCCAGGCGGTTGCCGAAGCGGCCGATGGTTGCGCCGAAAAATGCAGTACCGCCTTGATAGCCTTGCACATCATCGAAGCCCAGCACGACGTCGTCGAGCTTGCCGTTTTTGTCCGGCACCTTCAGCGACTGCAAGACACCGCCGTAGGTAATTACCGTGGCTTGCATGCCATGGCTATTGCGCAACACGTACTGTTCGACGGCGGTGCCGTCATTGGTTTTACCGAAGGGCTTGTGCTCGCTGGTAAGGCCGGCGGCGTGCGCGCCGCCGCTGGTGATCAGCATGGACAGCGCCAGACCGGACAACAGGTATCGAGGGTGCTTCATGGTCGAACATCCTTTTGTTGTTTTTGGGTTGAATAGTTCTACTAATGTGAGATATTTCACCGGCTACCCAGCGAATTTATAGCCTTTAACGCCGATTTCGTAAAATAAAATAAGACTAATTGATCGAGGCACTACGTTATGAGTACTGAGCACGCCATTTATCCTGACCTCAAGGGCAAGAGCGTATTGATCTCCGGCGGGGCGTCAGGGATTGGCGAATTCATGGTGCGGGCCTTTGCCGCCCAGGGTGCCAAAGTGGCGTTTGTGGATCGCGCGCAAAGCCAGGGTGAGCGCTTGGCGGCGCTGTTGAACTCCAAGGGCCACATCGTTGAGTTCGAGTGCTGCGATATTACCGATGAGATTGGCTACGGCGCGGCAATCCGGCGCTTCGAGCATTCCCTCGGGCCGATCACGGTGCTGGTAAATAACGCGGCAAATGATGTGCGCCACAGCCTGGAAGAAATCGACTCGCAAATGTTCGACCGGTTGATCGCTGTCAACCTCAAGCACGCCTTCTTTGCTGCGAAGGCGGTGGTGCCAATGATGAAAGAGGCGGGTGGCGGCTCAATCATCAACCTGGGTTCGGTCGGCTGGATGATGGCTTCTGCCGGCTACCCGGTGTACGCCGCCAGCAAGGCCGCCGCCCACGGCATGACCCGAGGCCTGGCGCGGGAGTTGGGGCCGAGCCATATCCGCGTCAACACGCTGGTGCCGGGCTGGGTGATGACGGAAAAACAACTGGCCATGTGGGTGGATGACGCGGCTCGAGAGTTGATCGCCCGTAGCCAGTGCCTGCCTGGCAGTGTGATGCCGGAACACATCGCCAATATGGCCCTGTTTCTGGCCTCTGATGCCTCGGCGATGTGCTCGGCGCAGAATTTCATCGTGGATGGTGGCTGGGTTTAAGCCGACATCGCCTGTGTAGGAGCGAGCTTGCTCGCGAAAGACGTCAACGATAACGCGTGTTTCCTGATTAAACGCGGCGCCTGTGCGTTTTTCGCGAGCAAGCTCGCTCCTACAAAAAGCTTTAATTGACTGGTATTAGGGCTGCGGTGCTTAGGCGATGGGGTAACGCCTGAACGCCGGGTGCTGTTCCAGGCGTTCAGCATGGCGCTTCAGGTTGGGGAACGCATCCGCCTTCACCACCGAGGCCACGGTGAACTGGCTGAACGACCAGGCGACCGCCGCTGTAATGGATGCCTGGGTCAGCGCTTGACTGTCTGCCAGTTGCTTGTCCAACAGGGTATAAGCCGCCAGCAATTGCCCACTGACGCGTTCGATCCACGGTGCATGCAACTTTTCGGCTGGGCGCAGGTTGTGTTCATAGACGATCTGCACACTCTTTTCACAGGCGGCCAGGGCCAGTCCGAGCAGTTGCAGGTTGTGGGCGCGTGCTGTCGGTTGCTGGGGGAGCAGCTTCTTGTCAGCCGGCGCCAGGGCTTCCAGGTAATCGAGGATCAGGCTCGAATCCATCAACACCGTCCCGTCGTCCAGCACCAGCGAGGGGGCTTTGACCACGGGGTTGATTTGGGCAAATTGCGCGTAGGTGCTGAACACCGACAGCGGTTCATGCGCAAAATCCACCCCGTACAAGTCCAGGGAAATCGCCACGCGGCGTACGTAAGGCGAGTCCAGCATTCCGATCAGTTTCATGCAGCCTCCATTGCCTACAGGATGTTTGGCTCAAGAGAGTAAGGGCGCCAGCAGGGGTTGGGCAACACCCACACCGCGGCGGCGCCCAGTGACTGCGGCTGCAAACCCCAGGCGATCTGGCGCTGGTCGCTCAACGCGCTATAGCCTGGTTTGCCCAGAAACGCCACGAAGCGCGGCGCACCGAGGGCGGCGGAGCCCTTGCCGGGGTTGATGCCGCAGAACACCACGTCAAGCTGGTCGGTGAGGATATCGTCGAGGCGGTCGGTCATAGGGGGTATCTGAATTTGAAACAGTCGGTAATATGCACTTTGAATGCGTTGATCCAAGCACCTCAGGAGCAGTGAGCATGACCGATTCGTCCACTTATGTCCCACCCAGAGTCTGGACCTGGGAAACCGAAAGCGGCGGCACCTTCGCCAGCATCAACCGGCCTGTCGCCGGTGCTACCCACGATAAAGAGCTGCCGATCGGCAAACATCCGCTGCAACTGTATTCCCTGGCTACGCCCAACGGGCAGAAGGTCACGATCCTGCTCGAAGAGTTGCTGGCCCTGGGGCACACCGGCGCCGAATACGATGCCTGGCTGATCAAGATTGGCGATGGCGACCAGTTCGGCAGTGGCTTCGTCGCGGTGAACCCCAACTCAAAGATTCCGGCCCTGATGGACCGCAGCGGCGCCACGCCGATCCGGGTATTCGAGTCGGGCGCGATCCTGCAGTACCTGGCCGAGAAATTCGGCGCGTTCTTGCCCACCGAACCTGCGGCTCGGGCTGAATGCCTGTCGTGGCTGTTCTGGCAAATGGGCAGCGCGCCATACCTGGGCGGTGGCTTCGGGCATTTCTATGCCTATGCACCCAGCAAAATGGAGTACCCGATCAACCGGTTTGCCATGGAAACCAAACGTCAGCTGGATGTGCTGGATAAACGCCTGGCGGTGAGTGAGTACATTGCCGGTGATGAGTACAGCATTGCCGATATCGCGATCTGGCCCTGGTACGGCGGGCTGGTCAAAGGCCGCTTGTATGGCGACTCGGCGGAGTTCCTGTCGGTGCATGAGTACAAGCACGTGCAGCGCTGGGCCGATGCGATTGACGCACGGCCTGCGGTGCAGCGCGGGCGGCGGGTGAATCGGGTGTCGGGCGAGCCCCATGAACAGTTGGCCGAGCGCCATGATGCGAGCGACTTGGACTGAAGGTTATGCGCTAAAGCGTGGGCGGAGCAGGAAATCAGGGGGGGCGGCGGGCCGAGGCGCTCAAGCTTAAAGCGCAGATGGGTCAAGTGTGGGCCAGTTACCACCGATGATCTGCTAATCTGCGCGGGTTCAAACCGCCCTCAGCCTGTGGAACTCCCTGATGAAAACCTGCCCCGTCCGGCCACCGCTTGAACCGCAATCGGTGTGCCACCCGATCACCAGCAGTGCGATTTTCATGGTCGCCACCCTGGCCCCCGATGCGGTCGAAAATGTGCGTGCCTGGTGCGCCGACATCGCAGGGTTGGTGCGCTCGGTGGGCAAGCGTGTGCCGTCGGGCAACCTGACCTGCGTTTGTGGGTTTGGCTCGGATGCCTGGGACCGCCTGTTCGGTGCGCCGCGCCCAGCGGCCTTGCATCCGTTTCGCGAGTTTGGCGTGGAGGGGCGCATGGCGGTGTCGACTCCCGGCGATATCCTGCTGCATATCCGCGCCGAGCAGATGGACCTGTGTTTCGAACTGGCGACCCACTTGATGGCCGCCCTGGGCGATAGCGTGAAGGTGGTCGATGAGGTCCAGGGGTTCCGTTACTTCGATATGCGCAGCATTATCGGTTTTGTCGACGGCACCGAGAACCCGGTGGGGCGCAAGGCTGAAGCCTTTACCCTGGTGGGTGACGAAGACCCGGAGTTCGAAGGCGGCAGCTATGTGTTGGTGCAGAAATACCTGCACAACATGACGGCGTGGAATGGCTTGACCGTAGAGGCCCAGGAGAAGGTGATCGGGCGTACCAAATTGTCGGACATCGAACTGGACGAAGACGCCAAGCCGAGCAATTCCCACAGCGCCCTGACCGTCATCACTGATCAGGACGGCGAGGAAGTGAAGATCCTGCGCGACAACATGCCCTTTGGCCGCCCAGGCGCCGGCGAGTTCGGCACCTATTTCATCGGCTACGCACGCTCGCCGCAGCCCCTGGAGCAAATGTTGGAAAACATGTTTGTCGGCCGCCCGGTCGGCAACTACGACCGCTTGCTCGACTTCAGCACGGCGGTGACCGGCGGCCTGTTTTTCGTGCCTTCGGCCGACCTGCTCGAAGAACTGGCCGACCGCGAACCGACGGCTTAACTCAACAACCCGGTGCTGACCGCCACAATCAGGAAGACTCCCAACAGCGCACGGTAGATCACGAACGGCCACGTGGAGAAGCGCTCCAGGAACTTCATCAGGCCCCAGATCGCAAAGAACGCCGAGATGCTTGCCACCACCAGGCCGAAGATCAAGTGCGGCCAGGCGTGGGCAGGCAGGTCGGCGCGCAGCAGCACCCACAGCTCTTTCAAACCGGCCAGGGCAATGGCCGGCAGGCCCAGCAGGAAAGAAAAGCGCGCCGCTTCCTCACGTTTGAAGTTCAGGAACAGCGCGGCGGTCAGTGTGGATCCCGAGCGCGATACACCGGGAATCAACGCGCCAATTTGCGCCACTCCCACGATCAATGCATCGCGCAAACGCATCTGGCTCACGTCGCGGGTATGGCGGGCGCGTACTTCGGCCAGCGCCAGCAACACCGCCATCACCACGCAGGAAATACCGATCACCATCAGCCCGCGCAAGGGTGAATTGCAGGCATTCAAGGTCGAAGACAGCGCCAGCCCGGCGATGCCAATCGGGATAGTCGCCAGCACGATGGCCACCGCCAGCTTGAACCACCGGTCGTTGTAGTCGCCGCGGCGCACCGCACTGATGCTGCCGGTGGTGACTTGGCGCACATCTCGCCAGAAGTAACTGACCACCGCCGCCAGCGCCGCCAATTGCATGGCCGCCGAAAACGCCGAGCCCGGGTCTTGCCAGCCGAGCAGGGCGGGCACCACACGCATGTGGGCGGTGGACGACACCGGCAGCAATTCGGTAATGCCCTGGACCACACCCAGGATAAAAATCTGCAGGTAATCCAGGGAAGCAAAGCCCACATCCAGGCCGGCGGTACAGACGTTGGTCACAATACGTGTCCTTGAGCGAAAGGTGGAAACCGGCGAAGTTTATTCTAAATGTTTCAGGAATTTGGCCAGGGCAACCGCTATTTGCAATCGGTTCAGCCAATAGAAAGGATTCGACAAGCCATTGGCCTGACAGGCACTTTTGTGAACAATGGCGCCCTGCGTTTTTCCACCGAGAGCCCCATGCCTGAAACCACCGTTGAATTGATCCAGACCGGCCCTGAAGATGCCGAGTTGATCCGCAATCTGTACCAGTACTACGCCTACGAGTCTTCGGACTGGGAACAGGAAGATGTCGAGGCCGATGGCCGTTTCTACATCCATGACGAGCACCTGGCCCGCTATTGGCAAGACCCGCAGTGGAGCGCCAACCTGTTGCTGGTCGATGGCTATATCGCCGGTTTCCTGCTGATCGAAGGCAGCGAACTGCCGTGCATCGACGCGTTGGAGCTGGCCGACCTGTTCATTCTCAAGCGCTACCGCCGCAAGGGCATCGGCCGCGCCATCGCCAGCCAGGTGCTGTGCAGCGGCGCGGCTAATTGGCTGGTGCGGTTTTATGATCAGGACGAGGTGTCTCAGGCGTTCTGGCGCACTGTGTTGGATAACCTGCCGCGTCCGGTGCAGATGATTGAGCTGGAGGATGAGCCGCAGTTGGTGAGCTACCTGATTACCCGGGCGTCATTGCACTGATGACCGGTGATCCGAATGAGGGAGGGGTAAATGTGGGAGGGGGCTTGCCCCCGATGGCGGCCTGATAGCCGACCAGGATGCTGGACTTTGATCGAGTGCATATCCGTTGTTTGGGTCACGGCTGCTATTGGTTCCGCTTTTACAGCGGGTCACTTTTGAAAGAGCCCAAAAGTAACCAAAAGGCTCTTGCCCCACCACTCGGCACCTCGCTTAGGCTCGGTGTGCCCGTAATCCGCCATGGATTTTGGGGGCCGCCGCCACGCGCCATCCATGGCGCGGGGCGGCTAAACCGGCATCCCTGCCGGTTTACCCCCCAAATCCCTGTCGAATTCCGGCCAGCGTGGTTTAACGGGGCGCCTAAGATCAAAAGCAGATCAAGATCAAGAGCGGCTCGCTTCGCATCGTAGTTACTGTTGGCAACTGCAAAGTTGTGTAGATATTTATGGGCTATCGGGGGCAAATCCCTTCCCATAGGGCCTAGCCTGGATTGAACAACACCTGTTGCATCGCCTGAGGAGGCTGTCCGAAGGCCCGCAGAAACGCCTGACGCATGCGTTCGCGATCACCGAACCCGGTTTCGCGGGCCACCACTTCCACCGGGTGGCGGCTGGTTTCCATCATCGCCCGTGCCGCTTCGACCCGTAGGGCTTCGATGGCCTTGGCCGGGGTTTGCCCGGTTTCTTCGCGAAACACTCGGCTGAACTGGCGCGGGCTGAGTCGGGCGACGTCGGCCAGGGCGTCCACCGATAAATCATGGGTGAGGTTTTCGCGGGCATAGGCCAGGGCCAGTTGCACGCGGTCGGATTTGGGGTCCAGTTCCAGCAAGGCCGACAATTGCGATTGCTCGCTGCCGCGGCGTTGGGCTATCACCAGCTTGCGTGCGATGCGGCGCGCGAGGTCGCTGCCCAGGTCGTTCTCCACCATCGCCAGGGCCAGGTCGACCCCGGCGCTCATGCCGGCGCCGGTCCACACCTGGCCGTCCACCACGAACAACTTGTCTTCCTCCAGACGGATATCCGGGTAGCGTTTGCGAAACGCCGGCGCGTGGATCCAGTGGGTCGTGGTGCGTTTGCCTTCCAGCAAACCGGCTTCGGCCAGCACAAAGATGCCCGTGCATAACGAGGCCACTCGCCGCGACTGCGCTGACGCTGCCTTGACCCGTTCGAGCAGGTTGGCCTCCGGCAGGCGAAACTCCAGATAGCCGCTGACGATCAGGGTGTCATAACCCTCAGGCCGTATAGCGCTGGTATTCACCGAAAACCCCTGGGAGGTCATCACCGCGCCACCGCCTTGCGAGACCAGGTGAAACTCGTAGGCCGGCTCACCTCGCAGCAGGTTGGCGCACTCGAACACCGAGCCAAGGCTAAGGCTCAACGACTGGAAATTCGGGTAAACCAGCAGCGCAACGCTGTGCATTGCATCTCTCCAACGGGCAGGGAAGAAGGGATTGTCGGCGTGTGCCACCTAAACGGCAACCGACTTTGGCCCATGTCCGAAATCCTTGCGGATATGACATTGTGAGCGATTGCCTCGCTGCCTAACATGGCCCCAACGAACTAGACGACTGGTCTAATCGCGCGGAGGCAAGCATGAGCAACGCAAGCAGCAGTGCACGGCAAGCGATTCTTGAACGTGCGCAATCCATTGTCGGCGCCAAGGGTTTTTCCGCGGTGGGCTTGAACGAGATCCTGCACGCCGCACACGTGCCCAAGGGTTCGTTTTATCACTACTTCGATTCCAAGGATGCGTTTGGCGTGGTGTTACTCGATACCTATTTCGACCAGTACGTCGATGGCATGCAGCAGCTGTTCGATCAGCCGGGTCTAACCCACCACGCCAGGTTGATGCGCTATTGGCAAAGCTGGATCGACAACCACACGGGCTGCACCGATACCGGCAAGTGCCTGGCCGTCAAGCTGGGGGCTGAAGTCTCCGATCTGTCGGAACCGATGCGACTGGCGTTGCAACGCGGTACTTCCCGAACCATCGAGGTACTCGCGCTGGCTCTGGAGCGCGGCGTTGAAGACGGTTCGCTCAGGTTCGAGCACGCCCCGCAAAGCCTGGCCAAGCGCTTGTACGCGCTGTGGCTGGGAACCAGCGTCATGGGCAAGATCACCCGTACCACCGCGCCGTTCTGCGAGGCGCTGTTGCTGACCCAACAGTTGTTGGGCGGCTCTGAAAACCCTGCTACTCACATCGATCGAGGCACTGGAAAATGAAAGTATTAATGGTACTGACCTCTCACGACCAGCTTGGCGATACCGGGCGCAAGACCGGCTTCTGGCTCGAAGAGTTTGCCGCCCCTTATTACGCGTTCAAGGATGCTGGCGCCGACGTGGTGCTGGCTTCCCCGGCCGGCGGCCAGCCGCCGTTGGACCCCAAGAGCGATGAGCCGGATGCGCAAACCGAGCAGACCGAGCGCTTCGCCGCCGACCCGGCTGCGCAGCAAGCCCTGGCTACCACGGTGAAGCTGGACACGGTCAACGCCGCCGACTTCGACACCGTGTTCTACCCAGGCGGCCACGGCCCGTTGTGGGACTTGGCGGAATCGCCTGTGTCCATCGCGCTGATCGAGGCGTTCGAGCGGGCCGGCAAGCCCATCGGTTTTGTCTGCCATGCACCGGGCGCCTTGCGCCACGTCAAGGCGGTCAACGGTGAGCCGTTGATCAAAGGGCGCCGTGTGACCGGGTTCTCCAACTCGGAGGAAGCCGCCGTGCAATTGACCGATGTTGTGCCGTTCCTGATTGAAGATGAATTCAAAAAGCTGGGCGGCAAGTATGAGAAGGGTGCCGACTGGCAATCCTTTGTGATCGTCGATGGCTTGCTGGTGACAGGGCAGAACCCCGGCAGCTCCAGCGAAGTGGCCAAGGCCCTGCTGACACTCAACGCTTAAATTAATCAACCGAGGTACACACTGGCGATTCTCAGGAGTCGTCAGGGTTTTCGTTCGTCCTGAATTTGGAATATCCCCATGCCTGACTGCATCCTCAACACCCCGATAAAGCTGGGGCATCACCGCTTGAACAATCGCGTTGTGCTGCCGCCGCTGACACGCCAGCGCAGCGCCCAGCCAGGCAATATCGCCACTGACCTGATGGCCGAGTATTACCGGCAGCGTGCCAGTGCCGGCTTCATGGTCAGCGAGGGCACGCAAATCGAGCCGCGCGGCCAGGGTTATGCATGGACGCCGGGTATCCATACACCGGCGCAGATCGAGGGTTGGCGCAAAGTCACCGCAGCGGTACATGCCGAGGGTGGGGTGATCTTTGCCCAGTTATGGCATGTGGGGCGGGTGTCCCATAACGCCTTGCAACCTGGCGGCGCTGCACCGGTAGGGCCGTCTGCACTGCCGGCGCTGCAGGCCAAAGCCTTTATCGAAACCGGCCCAGGTATGGGTGAACTGGTGCAGCCACCCGTGCCACGCGCCTTGAGCACGCTGGAAATCGATGAGTTGGTCGGGCATTACGCCCAGGCTGCTCGCAATGCCCTGGACGCCGGGTTTGATGGCGTGGAAATCCATGCGGCCAACGGCTATTTGATCAATCAGTTCATCTCGGCCCATTCCAACGTCCGTGAGGATGAATACGGTGGTTCGCTGGATAATCGCCTGCGCTTGCTGCGCGAGGTTGTCGAAGCGGTGTGCAAGGTGGTGGGGCCGGAACGCCTGGGCGTGCGCTTTTCGCCGCTGTTCAGTGGCACCGACCAGGACCGGGTCTACATTGGCCTGGTAGAAGAAGATCCGCACCACACCTATATCGAAGCGATCAAAGTGCTGGAAGCGTCGGGCATCGCCTATGTGTCGATCGCCGAAGCCGACTGGGAAAACGCGCCCGACTTGCCTGAGACATTCCGCCAGGCCGTGCGCCACACCTTCAGCGGCAGGATCATCTATGCCGGCCGGTACACCGCCGAGCGTGGTGCGCGGCTGGTAGAGGCAGGGCTGGCGGACCTGATCGCCTTCGGACGGCCGTTCATTGCCAACCCGGACCTGCCCCAGCGGATTTTCAATGGCTGGCCGCTGAATGCGTTGAAGGCAGAGGGTTTGTATGGGGGGACGCAGGCGGGGTATGTGGATTATCCGGTGTATGCCGAACCGGAATGACACACGCTATATGGGAGAGGGCTTGCCCCGATTCGCGGGCAAGCCCTAATGCCGGGCTTTTTGTAGGAGCGAGCTTGCTCGCGAAAAACTCACAGGCGCCGCATTCATTCAGCAAGCACGCGTGATCGTTGACGTTTTTCGCGAGCAAGCTCGCTCCTACAGAGGGCGATTTACGCTTAAGCCGGTCGCCAGGGATTGAGAACAGGCCTCACTCCACCCGCAACACAATCTTGCCAATATGATCCCCACCTTCCATGCGCGCATGGGCCAGGGCGGCGTCGGTGTAGGGGTAGACCTTGTCGATGATCGGCAGGCAGCGCCCGGCGCTGAGCACCGGCCACACGTAGTCGCGCAGTTGTTCGGCAATCGCGGCCTTTTCTTCGCGGGTGCGGGCGCGCAGCAGTGAGCCGGTGATCACCGCGCGTTTGGCGAGGATGGTCAGCAGGTCGACGTCATGGGCCTTGCCGCCACCGAGGAAACCGAGCATCACCAGGTGACCGTCCATGCCCAGGGCCTTGAGGTTGTTGTTCAGGTACGAGGCACCCATGATGTCGAGAATCACATCGACGCCTTTGCCATCGGTCTGCTTGGCTATGACCTCGGCAAACTCCTGTTCGCGGTAGTTGATCGGTTCGGCGCCCAGCTTGGCAATCGCGGCACATTTGTCGGCGCTGCCGGCGGTGGCGAATGCCTGGATACCGAACTCCTGGCAGAGCATCAACGCGGTGGTGCCGATGCCACTGGTGCCGCCGTGGATCAAAACGCGCTGGCCTTTATGGGCGCCGCCCAGGCCGAACAGGTTGGCCCAGACGGTGAAGAAAGTTTCCGGCACGGCAGCGGCCTGAATCCAGTCCATACCCGCCGGAACCGGCAGCGCCTGGCTGGCCGGCACCGCGCAAAACTGCGCATAGCCACCGCCATTGGTCAGGGCACACACCTTGTCGCCCAGGCTGTATTCAGTAACGCCAGTGCCCAACGCCACCACTTCACCGGCCACTTCCAGGCCTGGAATCGGGCTCATGCCGGGTTTCATCGGGTACTTGCCGGCGCGTTGCAAGGCGTCTGGGCGGTTGACCCCGGCGGCGTGCACGCGAATCAGAATCTCGCCAGGCCCGGCCACCGGCACGTCGGCGCGCCGTGGCTGCAAGACATCCGGACCGCCAGGGGTGGTGATTTCGATCAGGGTCATTTCTTGGGGGAGCGTCATGGAACAGTTCCTGTGGCGATGAGCGTATGGGTTGGGACCGTAGCGCGGGGTCGGCAGTTCAGCAAGATCATGCGGGGTTCTTAAGGTAATGCAAACGGCTGGGGGCAGCTGCGGGATTTGAGCACAAGCCTGCAAGTGCGTCGGCGCGGCTTCGGACACACTGGCCGCGCTCATTTTTTGACGGACACAGGTGGCATATGAACGAAGCAAGAAATCAGGCGGTCGGGCTGTTGTTTCTGCGGGTCAGCGGGGCGCTGTTCCTGCTGTGGGTACACGGGTTGCCCAAGTTGCTCCACTACAGCGAACAACTTAAGCAAATTGAAGATCCGTTTCACTTGGGCGCGCCGATCACCTTGCTGCTGGCGATTTTTGCCGAGGTGTTGTGCCCGCTGCTGATCATCGCAGGCGTGCTGGTGCGTCTGGCGTGCCTGCCGATCCTGGCGGTGCTGGTGATCGCCTTGCTGGTGGTGCATCCAGAGTGGACGTTGTTTGAAGGGCAGTTCGGCTGGTTGCTGCTGATTATCTTCAGCAGCATCCTCATCGCCGGGCCGGGGCGACTGGTGTTGGCGCAGCGTTTTGCCTGAGTAGGAACGAGCTTGCTCGCGAAAGACCTCAACGATAACGCGTGCGTGCTGACTAAACGCGGCGTCTGTGCGTTTTTCGCGAGCAAGAACCGCTCCTGCAAAGGGTCGACGGTTCAGCGGGTGAGGAAGGCCAACAGGTCTTCGTTGAGCTGCTGGGCGTGGGTTACGGCAAACCCGTGAGGTGCATCCTTGTAGACCTTCAGTTGCGCGCCCTTGATCATTTCGGCCGCCACCTTGCCGGTGGTTTCGAACGGCACGATCTGATCGCCGTCGCCGTGGATCACCAGGGTCGGCACCTCGATTGTGCCCATGTCCGGGCGGAAGTCGGTTTCGGAGAAGGCGCTGACGCAATCCACGGTCGACTTGAGCGAGGCAAGCATGGCGATCTGCAGGGTTTGGCTGAGCACACCCTCGGAGACTTGCTGGCCCTTGTTGATACCGAAGAACGGCGTATTGAAATCGCTGATGAATTGCGCGCGATCCTTCAACAGCCCGGCCTTGATACCATCGAACACCTCGGTAGGGACGCCCTGGGGATAGTCGGGTTTCTGGCCGAAGATCGGCGTCACGGCGCCCAGCAACACCAGGCCTGCGACCCGCGCATTGCCATGTCGCGCGATGTAGCGCGCCACATCACCGCCGCCCATGGAAAAGCCCACCAGGGTCACGTCCTTCAGGTCCAGATGTTCGATCAACTGCGCGATATCGTCAGCGAAGGTGTCGTAGTCGTTACCGGTCCAGGGTTGGTCTGAGCGGCCAAAGCCTCGGCGGTCGAACGCGATAGTGCGAAAGCCGCGGCTGCTCAGGTACTCCATCTGGTATTCCCACATGTCGGCATCCAGCGGCCAGCCGTGGCTGAACAGGACGGGCTTGCCGCTGCCCCAGTCCTTGAAGTAGATCTGGGTGCCGTCTTTGGCAACGAAGGTGCTCATCTGAATCTCCTTGCTTGAGTTAAAAAGGGCGGTGAAAAAACCGTATCACTATTGCCGTAAATCTGGACCCAGGCTTGTATGGGTGTGCTCGCTCAAGGTTACCAACTGAACTTGAGTTCCATGCCCAGGTAGTTGCTGTCGTGCCCGCCGGCATCGCGCAGGGTCTGGCCAGCCGCGTAGTGCACGGCCTCGATTGCGCCGCTGAGGTTGGAGGTAAACGCGTAGTCGGTGCGCACTTGGCCGTAGGCACCGGTCCAGCGCTCGCCTTGGCCAGCGGTGCCGGCGACGGCGAGGTTGGGTTGGGTGTAAACCGCGTCTGCGGTGGTCTGCCGCCACAACAGGCCGACAGCGGTTTGCACGCTCAGCTTGGCGAAGGGCTTGACGGTGATCGACGGCTTGACGTGGATCAGGTTGCTGTAGCCCGTATAACCGGCCAGGGAAAAGTAGTAGCCGTTGGGGAACAGCGGGTTGAAGGTGCCGACGCGGCCATCACCGCGCTTGCGGTCACCGGAGGCGACATCCACTTGCAGGCCCAGGCGCGGTGTCCAGGCCAGGGTGTCGAAGGTGTAGCCGGTACGGCTGCCGCCGGCCCAGGCGCGGATCGCCTGGCTGCCCACCGAACCCATTTGCAGCATGGCTTCGATATCCCAGTCAAAACCCCGGGCCGCGCCGCCCAGGCGTGCGTCGAGCAACTGGCGGGTCTCGTTGCCGTCGGCGTCCAGGTAATGGGCGGCACGGCGCTCGTAAACGCCGTAATAGGCCGACAGCTCATTGCTGCCGCCCACCAGTCGCTCGACCCGTAGCATATGGAAGCGCGCATCACGGTTGGATTTGTCGTCGAAGTGCCGGCCATCCTGGTACTGCACCGGTTGGCTGGCGATCCCGATAAAACGCCATTGGGGCGTTTCCCAATCGGCCCACAGCGCGTCGAAAGACTGGCGCACATTCGGGCCATCGCGCGACGAAATAAAGCGCTGCAAGTCGAAGGCAAAGTCCTGGCGACCCGCCCGAGCCTTGAAGGTGCCGGCGCTGAAGGTCTTTACGTATTCGGCAAAGGCCAGGCGCAGGTCGACGCGGTTCTGGTCGGCGCCGCCGAGGGTGGTTTTGTCATAGGCCCGCACATCTTCCAGCTGGGTGAACAGCCGCCAGTGTTCGTTGAGATGCAAGTCGGCGTGTACCTGAAAGCGCTGGATCAGGTAGCGATCACGCGCTACATCGCGCACGCCGAAGCCACTGGCATCGTTCATTTCGAAGCGTTCGCGCAGTGTCGCACCCAGGGACAGGTAAGTGAACGGGTTGGCGGCGGGCAGCGGGATGTACTTGAGGTTGTCCAACGGTTGCGTGCGCAATGCCGGATCCTTGAGCACAGACCAGTCTTCCTGCCAGCGATTGGCCTTGATGGCCGGGCGGGTCGGTTGATTGTCGGCATGTACGCTGCCCACCACCAGCGGCCACAGCACGGCCAGGCCCCAGCCTGTACGACGGATCATTTTGCCGCGATGAGTTGGTGAATTTCCGCGACGTAACCGCCGGGGAACTGCACCAACGCGCTGCGACGACCTTTGCTGTCGAAGCTCGGCACCAGTACGGTAGCACCCGAGCCCGTGGCTTTGGTCAGGGTGGCCGCCAGGTCGGCTACTTCGTAGCCGGTGGTTTCATGGCCAAAGGGGTAGGGCAGTTGGCCGTTGGTCACCAGTACCGCCATGCGCCCAAAGGGCGAGGTGATCTCGACGCGTCGGTAAGTGCCGCCGGCCTGACCCACCTCCACAGCGGGTGCGTGCTTGTCATCGGCGACCACTTTGCCGTGGGAGAAGCCCAGGAACGCCTTGATAAAGCGATCGGCACGATCGGCGCTGAGGTACACGCGGTTTTCCGGTACGGTCTGGAAGGCGGCGTAATCCGGGGTCTTGGTGTGCCAATACAGCTGCATGTTCACGCCGCCCGGCCACTGCACCACCGCATCGCGGCCGATGGGGTCGGGAAAGTCGCTGACGATCACCGCAGCGCCGTTATCCCTAGCGGCCTTCAGGGCCACGTCCATGTCCTTGACCAGATAACCATTGCGCTCCTGGCCAAATGGATGGGGGATGGGGGTGGTGAAGCCGAACAGCGACACCGTACCGGCCGGGGTCTGCAACAATTGCGAGGTGGTGCTGCTCGGCACCGGCAGCACATTGACCACCACCTGAGGCGTGCTCTTGCCCCCGAACGTGGCCAGGAAGCTTTGGGCAAAACGCTCTACATCACCGGGTGCTACATACACATGGCTGGTGTCGTATTGCGGCGCCACCGCCACCCCAGGCGTGGCCGCCCAGGCACTGCTCGCCATGGCCCCGGCCAGCAATGTCACCGCCAGGGTTACCGCCCTCACTTTTCTGTACATGCCTACTCTCCAGCGCTTTTAAGAAAGTCAAAAGCTTAGGGGGCGGGCGGTGACGCCGATTGTATGGGCGTGCTTGGTTGAACGGTTCAGCGTCAATGGCTTTGCCGACATTCATAGCGGTTCCTTGCTCGGCGATGTCCATTTCTGCGCCGAGTATGGCGTTGTCTCGGCGGTGAAAATGATGGATACCCAGGGCATCAACGAGGCGTATAGCTTATCTTTAGCTGATCCACTCCTATCCGGAGCAAGCAGCCTTGCACATTGATAGTGGGGTGTTCGTCTAGTCGCGCCAGCCAGGAGGAGTCATGTCGACCGTTGTTCGTCTCGCCCAAGCAGCCGATGCCCAGGGCATCAGTCAGGTGATTCTGGCGGCCTTGCACAGCAGCAACGCACGGGATTACCCAGTGGATGTGATTGCTCGCGTCGCCACTCACTTCACCCCCGATGCGGTTCTTGACCTGCTCAATCGTCGCATTGTGCTGGTGGCGATCCAGGATGAGTTAATCGTCGCCACCGCTGCCCTCGATGCCAACGTGGTGCGCTCGGTGTTCGTCAATCCCGAGCTGCAAGGGCAGGGCATCGGCCGTTTGTTGATGATCGAGATCGAACTGCGTGCCCGCGAAGCCGGGGTGACGGTGTTGAGTGTGCCGTCCTCACTGACCGCCGAGCCGTTTTACAGCAAGCTGGGTTTTCACACCGTACGCGATGTTTACCATGGCAATGAGCGCACGCTGGTGATGGAAAAGACGTTGTTGTCGCGGTATCCCATCGGCGCCTACCGCGACCGGCAGCATCGCGCCCAAGTGATTGAGTTATGGCAGCAGGCGTTTGGCTATGACACCGCGCATAACCTGCCGAGCCTGGCGATTGACAAGAAGCTGGCGGTCAACGATGGGTTGTTCTTCGTCGCCACCGACAAGAAAGCCGTGATCGGTACGATTCTCGCCGGCTATGACGGCCATCGTGGCTGGTTGTACTCGGTGGCGGTGCATGCCGACTATCGTCGCCATGGTTTGGGATCGTCGCTGGTGCGCCATGCCGAGCAGGCGCTGACGGCCCTGGGCTGCATGAAGATCAACCTGCAGATCACCGGCGGCAATGACGTCGTGGTGGGGTTTTATGAGGCGTTGGGGTACGGGGTGGAGCCGAGGATCAGTATGGGCAAGAAGATCGCCGGGAATATCCCTCAATCCTGAAAATACTGGAGATCAAAATGTGGGAGGGGCCTTGACCCCTCCCACAGGGTAGTGCGGTGTTGCTGGCTTAGACCTTGACGATCCAGCCCGCTGGTGCTTCAACGTCACCGGTCTGCACACCGGTCAGCTCTTTGTAGAGCTTCTGGGTGATCGGGCCGACTTCGGTTTCGCTGTGGAACACGTGCATCTTGCCGTTGTGCTGAATGCCGCCGATCGGTGAAATCACCGCAGCGGTACCGCAGGCGCCGGCTTCCTTGAACTGGTCCAGTTTGTCGATGAACACTTCGCCCTCGACCACGTCCAGGCCCAGGCGGGTCTGGGCCAGTTCCATCAGCGACAGGCGGGTGATGCCTGGCAGCACCGAAGGCGACTTCGGCGTGATGAACTGGTTGTCGTGGGTGATGCCGAAGAAGTTGGCCGAGCCGACTTCTTCGATTTTCGAGTGAGTCATCGGGTCCAGGTAGATCGCGTCGGCGAAGCCGGATTTCCTCGCTTCAGAGCCCGGCATCAGGCTGGCGGCGTAGTTGCCACCGACCTTGGCGGCACCGGTGCCCTGCGGCGCAGCACGGTCGAAGGTGGAGATCTGGAAGTTATGTGGCACCAGGCCGCCTTTGAAGTAGGCCCCGACCGGGATAGCGAACACCGAGAAGATGAACTCCGGCGCAGAGCGTACGCCGATATTCTCACCGGTGCCGATCACGAACGGGCGCAGGTACAGCGCGCCGCCACTGCCATACGGCGGGATGAAACGCTCGTTGGCCTTGACTACTTGTTTGCAGGCGTCGATGAAGTCTTCGGTCGACACATGCGGCATCAGCAGGCGGGCACAGCTGCGTTGCATACGTGCAGCGTTCTGGTCCGGGCGGAACAGGTTGATCGAACCGTCCTTGCAGCGATAGGCCTTCAGGCCTTCGAAGCATTGCTGGCCATAGTGCAGGGCGGTGGAGCCCTCGCTGATGTGCAGCACGTTGTCGTCGGTCAGGGTGCCTTCCTGCCATTCGCCGTTTTTCCAGACCTGGAGAAACCGCTTGTCGGTCTTGATGTAGTCAAAACCCAGCTTGTCCCAATTGATGCTTTCGTTACCCATGACACCCTCTATCTCTGGTCAAGTCGGATTTTTTTCTGGATGGGAGCAACAATACTGCATTCTTGGCTTGTGTGGGAGCGGGTGGGTGGACCATTGAGCCTTTGTACTGGCTGGTCCACCGTCATCGCGGGCAAGCCCGGCTCCCACATTTGACTGCATTCCAAATGTGGGAGCTGGCTTGCCTGCGATAGCGTCACCGCAGTTTCACAGATGCAACGCGTGCCCCAATGCCCGCAACGCCGCTTCCTGCACGGCTTCGCCCAGGGTCGGGTGAGCGTGAATGGTGCCGGCCACATCTTCCAGGCGCGAGCCCATTTCCAGGCTCAGGCCGAACGCGGTAGACAGTTCGGACACCCCAGCCCCCACCGCTTGCCAGCCGACAATCAGGTGGTTGTCGCGCCGCGCCACGACCCGCACGAAGCCAGCCTTGGACTCAAGCGTCATGGCCCGGCCATTGGCGGCGAACGGGAAGCTCGACACGATGCAATCCAGGCCCGCAGCCTTGGCTTCGTCCGGCGTCTTGCCGACCACTACCAGTTCCGGGTCGGTAAAGCACACCGCTGGAATCGCGGCCGGGTTGAATTCGCGGGTCTTGCCGCTGATCAGTTCAGCCACCATTTCGCCCTGGGCCATGGCCCGGTGCGCCAGCATCGGCTCGCCGCTGAGGTCGCCGATGGCATAGACGTTGCGCATGCTGGTCTGGCAGCGGCTGTCGATCTTGATCGCCGCGCCGTTCATCTCCAGGTTCAGCGCTTCGAGGTTCCAGCCCTGGGTGTTGGGTTTACGACCCACCGCCACCAGCACCTGGTCGGTGTCCAGCGCCAGGGTGTCGCCGTTGGGCGCGCGCACTTGCAGTTTGTGGTCGGCGAACCCGCTGACACTGTGCCCCAGGTACAGCTTCACCCCGAGCTTCTTCAAAGACTCAGCCACCGGCAGGGTCAGCTCGGCGTCGTAGGCCGGCAGGATATGTTCCTGGGCCTCGACCACACTGACCTCGGCGCCGAGCTTGCGGTAGGCGATACCCAACTCCAGGCCGATATAACCACCGCCGACCACGATCAAGCGCTTGGGTACGCGGGTCGGTGCCAGAGCTTCGGTGGAGGAGATGATCGGCCCGCCAATCGGCAGCATCGGCAGGTTGACGCTTTTCGAGCCGGTGGCCAGCAACAGGTGTTCGCACTGGATGCGCTGCTCGCCCACTTCAACCGTCTTGCCGTCGACAACCTTGGCCCAACCGTGGATCACCTGCACCTTGTGCTTCTTCAGCAGCGCAGCGACGCCAGTGGTCAGGCGATCGACGATGCCGTCTTTCCATTCCACGCTCTTGCGGATGTCCAGGGTCGGTACATCGACTTCAATGCCCAGTGGCGAGCCCTGACTGTGGTGCACGCTCTGCTGGAACTGCTCGGCCACATGGATCAGCGCCTTGGACGGAATGCAGCCGATGTTCAGGCAGGTGCCGCCCAGCGCCTGGCCTTCCACCAGGATGGTGGGGATGCCCAGCTGGCCGGCGCGAATCGCCGCCACATAGCCGCCGGGGCCGCCACCGATAATCAGCAGCGTGGTGTGCAATGTCTGAGTCATGCCTTTACTCCAGGAACAGGCTGGCGGGTTGTTCGAGCAGGCCGCGAATGGCCTGGATGAATTGCGCCGCGTCCATGCCGTCGACCACGCGGTGATCGAAGGAGCTGGAGAGGTTCATCATCTTGCGCACCACAATCTGGCCCTTGATCACCATGGGGCGTTCGACGATACGGTTAACGCCGACAATGGCCACCTCCGGCAGGTTCAGCACCGGCGTGCTGACGATGCCGCCCAGGGCGCCGAGGCTGGTCAGGGTAATGGTCGAACCGGACAGCTCTTCACGGCTGGCCTTGCCCGTGCGTGCGGCGTTGGCCAGGCGCACGATTTCTTCGGCAGTGCCCCACAGGCTGCGGGCTTCGGCGTGGCGTACCACCGGCACCATCAGGCCCACGTCGCTCTGGGTGGCGACGCCCACGTGCACGGCGCCGAGGCGGGTGATGATCTGGGCTTCGTCGTCGTAGCGCGCGTTGATCTGTGGGAAGTCGCGCAGTGCGACCACCATGGCCCGTACGATAAACGGCAGCAGGGTCAGCTTGCCGCGTGTCGCACCGTGCTTCTCGTTGAGATGCACGCGCAGCTCGTCGAGGGCGGTGACGTCGATTTCTTCGACGTAGCTGAAATGCGCGGCGCGCCGCGTGGCGTCCTGCATACGCTGGGCGATCTTGCGGCGCATACCGATCACCGGGATCTGGTGTTCGTCGCTGCGCTCGGCATACGGGTTGGCGGCGCTGGCGCCCGCTGCCGGGCCCTGGCGCAAGTATGCCTCCAGGTCTTCATGCAGAATCCGGCCCGCAGGCCCTGTGCCCTGGACCAGACGCAGTTGAATCCCGGCATCCAGCGCATGTTTGCGCACGGCCGGGGAGGCCAGCGGGCGCTCGCTGGCTTCGCGGGCCACGGGCGCTTGCGGGGCTTTGACTGCCGGAGCCGGTTTGCTTTCAATCGGTGCGTTGACGGGTTTGGCTTCGGCGACAGGCGCGACCTTCACCGGTTCGGCAGTCACCGGCACATCCTTGGTGTTGCCTGCGCCTTCGACTTCAATGCTGATCAAAATACTGCCCACCGCCATGACTTCACCCGGCTCGCCGCCTAGAGAAATCACCTTGCCGTGGACGGGCGAGGGAATATCCACCATCGCCTTGTCGGTCATCACATCCGCCAGCACCTGATCTTCAACCACCAGGTCGCCGACCTTCACATGCCACACCGACAGTTCAACTTCCGCGATGCCTTCGCCAATGTCCGGCATCTTGATAACGTGCGTGCCCATTCAGACCTCCATGACCCGTTTCAACGCCGCGCCCACTCGGGACGGCCCTGGGAAATACGCCCACTCCTGCGCGTGCGGGTAGGGAGTGTCCCAACCGGTGACGCGTTCGATCGGCGCTTCCAGGTGGTGGAAGCAGTGCTCTTGCACCAGCGATACCAGCTCGGCACCAAAGCCGCAGGTGCGCGTGGCTTCATGCACTACGACGCAACGGCCGGTCTTTTTCACCGACTTGACGATGGTCTCCAGATCCAGCGGCCACAGGCTGCGCAGGTCGATGACTTCGGCGTCGATGCCGGTTTCTTCGGCGGCAACTTGCGACACATACACGGTGGTGCCGTAGGTCAGCACTGTCACAGCCGAACCTGGGCGCACGATGGCGGCCACATCCAGCGGCACGGTGTAGTAACCATCCGGCACCTGGGCTTGCGGGTGTTTCGACCACGGCGTTACCGGGCGGTCGTGGTGGCCGTCGAACGGGCCGTTGTACAGGCGCTTGGGCTCCAGGAAGATCACCGGGTCATCGTTCTCGATGGAGGCGATCAGCAGGCCCTTGGCGTCGTAGGGGTTGGACGGCATCACCGTGCGCAGGCCACAGACCTGGGTGAACACCGCTTCGATACTCTGGCTGTGCGTCTGGCCGCCATAGATGCCGCCGCCGCAAGGCATACGCATGGTCAAGGGCGCGGTGAACTGGCCGGCCGAGCGATAACGCAGGCGCGCCGCTTCGGAAATGATCTGGTCGGTGGCGGGGTAGACGTAGTCGGCGAACTGGATTTCCGCTACCGGGCGCAGGCCGTAAGCGCCCATGCCCACGGCCACGCCGACGATGCCGCTTTCCGAGATGGGCGCGTCAAACACCCGCGAGCTGCCGTACTTGGTCTGCAAGCCTTCGGTGCAACGGAACACGCCGCCGAAGTAGCCGACGTCCTGGCCGAACACCACCACGTTGTCGTCACGCTCAAGCATCACATCCATGGCCGAGCGCAGGGCCTGGATCATGGTCATGGTGGTGGTGGTCATGGCGGTTTCCAGTTCGATACTGTTGTTGTGGTCGTTCATGTCACACCCCCAGCTCTTGACGCTGGCGCTTCAAGTGCTCCGGCATCTCTTTATAGACATCCTCGAACATGGTCGCGGCGCTTGGAATCTGGCCGCCGGCCAGGGTGCCGTACTGTTCGGCTTCCTTCTGCGCCTTGACCACTTCGGCTTCAAGTTCGGCACTGACCGCCGCGTGTTCCTCTTCGGACCACTGGCCAATCTTGATCAGGTGCTGCTTGAGGCGGGCAATCGGATCGCCCAACGGGAAGTGGCTCCAGTCGTCGGCGGGTCGATATTTGGATGGGTCATCGGAGGTGGAATGCGGGCCGGCGCGGTAGGTGACCCACTCGATCAGCGTTGGCCCCAGGTTGCGCCGTGCGCGTTCGGCAGCCCAGGCCGAGGCGGCGTACACCGCAATAAAGTCGTTGCCGTCCACGCGCAGGGAAGCGATGCCGCAACCGACGCCGCGTCCGGCGAAGGTGGTGGCTTCACCGCCAGCAATGGCCTGGAAGGTGGAAATCGCCCACTGGTTGTTGACCACGTTGAGGATCACCGGCGCGCGGTACACGTGGGCGAAGGTGAGGGCGGTGTGGAAGTCCGATTCAGCGGTGGCGCCGTCGCCGATCCAGGCCGAGGCGATTTTGGTATCGCCCTTGATCGCCGAGGCCATACCCCAGCCCACGCCCTGCACGAATTGGGTGGCAAGGTTGCCGGAAATAGTGAAGAAACCCGCCTCTTTGACCGAGTACATGATCGGCAACTGGCGACCCTTGAGCGGGTCGCGTTCGTTGGACAACAGTTGGCAGATCAGGTCCACCAGCGGCACGTCGCGGGCCATCAGGATGCTTTGCTGGCGATAGGTGGGGAAGCACATGTCGTCGATGTTCAAGGCCAGAGCCTGGGCGCTGCCGATGGCTTCTTCGCCAAGGCTTTGCATGTAGAACGACATTTTTTTCTGGCGTTGGGCGACCACCATGCGGTTGTCGAAGATGCGCGTCTTGAGCATGGCGCGCATGCCTTTGCGCATGATGTCTGCCGAGACACCCTCGGCCCACGGCCCGAGCGCCTGGCCCTGGTCGTCGAGCACGCGGATCAGGCCCTTGGCCAGGTCGGCGGTGTCGGCGGGTTCTACATCGATGGCGGGTTTGCGTACCAGGCCGGCGTCGGTCAGGCGCAGGTAGGTGAAGTCGGTCTTGCAGCCCGGGCGGCCCGAGGGTTCGGGAACGTGCAGGCGCAGCGGTGCATACGGCTGGGTCATGGCTTTCTACGCTCTATCTTGTGAATTTCTTGTAGTGGGCGCGCTAGCTGACAGTCAGTCTTCGGGTTGGAAGAAATCTTGTCCTACAACAATCATAGGCGTGGCGTAGAAGAATATTTATCTGTGTTTCATTGCGCTCACCGTCATTTGCGGATAAAAAAACTGCATAAACATAATAAACAGGTGATTTTGTCTCATGCGCAAACTGGACCGTACCGATATCGGCATTCTCAACGCCCTGCAGGAGAACGCCCGCATCACCAACGCCGACCTGGCCCGCTCGGTCAACCTGTCGCCCACGCCGTGTTTCAACCGGGTCAAGGCGATGGAAGAACTGGGCCTGATTCGTGACCAGGTCACGCTGCTGGATGCCGACCTGCTGGGGCTGCACGTCAATGTGTTCATCCATGTGAGCCTGGAAAAGCAGAACGAGCTGGCGTTGCAGCAGTTCGAAGGGGCGATCTCGGACCGGCCCGAGGTGATGGAGTGCTACCTGATGGCGGGAGATCCGGATTATTTGATCAGGGTGCTGGTGCCGACGATCCAGTCGCTGGAGCGTTTCATGATGGACTTTCTGACCAAGGTGCCGGGGGTGGCGAACATTCGCTCCAGCTTTGCCTTGAAGCAAGTGCGCTACAAGACGGCGCTGCCTCTGCCAGCCAACGGCATCAGCCTGGGCAACTGACTCAACGCGGTAAAAATGTGGGAGGGGGCTTGCCCCCGATGGCGGTGTGACAGTCAACTTATGTGTAGCTGATCCACTGCTATCGGGAGCAAGCCCCCTCCCACGTTTTTTTATGTATTTCAAAGCTGGTTGAGTGGGATCTTCAGATAGGTCACGCCGTTTTCTTCCGCCGGCGGCATATGCCCCGCCCGCACATTCACCTGAATCGCCGGCAACAACAGCGTCGGCATCCCCAATCCGGCATCACGGGTGGTGCGCATCGCTACAAACGCCGCTTCATCCACCCCATCATGCACATGAATATTGCCCGCCCGTTGTTCCGCCACGGTGGTCTGGTACCTGGCCTCACGGCCTTCAGGCGGATAGTCATGACACACATACAGCCTGGTATCGGAGGGGAACGCCAACAGCTTGCGCATCGACGCGTACAACTGCCGCGCATCGCCGCCGGGGAAGTCGCAACGGGCGGTGCCGACATCGGGCATGAACAGCGTGTCACCCACCAGGATCAAGCGGCCGTCGATCAGGTAAGCCATGTCCGCTGGAGTATGCCCCGGCACATGCAGGGCCTGGGCCTTCAAATTGCCGATGTGAAACAGCTCATCCGGCGCAAACAGGTGATCGAACTGCGAACCGTCGACGCGAAATTCCGGCTCCAGGTTGAACAGGTTTTTGAACACACCCTGCACCTTGCTGATCGATTCGCCTATCGCGATCTTGCCGCCCAAGGTGCGGCGCAGGTAGGGCGCGGCGGACAGATGGTCGGCATGAGCGTGGGTTTCCAGCAACCACTGCACCTGCAAGCCATGTTCGCGCACAAACGCAATGACCTTGTCGGCCTGGCGGGTATCGGTACGCCCCGACGCCGGGTCGTAATTGAGTACCGAGTCGACAATGGCGCAGGGGCCGCCATCGGCCTCATAAACGATGTAGGTATAGGTCGACGATGCGTCATCCAGAAAGGCTTGAATCAACGCTGGCATGGCGGCTGTCCCCGATGAAGAAAAAAGTGGTTACAATCAGTTTACGTTTACACATAATGTTTTGAGCTTAAGTGACATAAAGGACCCGAAGCAAATGGAATCTACCTTGAGTGAGGGCGAAGTCGCCCAGTTGCGTGCGTCGGCGTCCAAGGCCTGCTCCTTGCTCAAGGCCCTGGCCAACGAAGACCGGTTGCTGATCCTGTGCCAGTTGACCCAGGGCGAGCGCAACGTGGGTGAGCTGGAGGCTCTGACCGGTGTGCGTCAGCCCACGCTGTCGCAACAGTTGGGCATCCTGCGCGATGAAGGGCTGGTCGCCACCCGCCGTGAAGGCAAATACATTTTCTACGGGCTGGCCAGCCATGAAGTGATTCAAGTGATGAAGACCCTGTCCGGGCTGTATTGCGGCGCGGTCATAAAAAGCTGGGCGTGACGCCATCCGGCAGCGACCCTTGTGTGCATTGACTCAAAAAGGCAGTAGACAATGACCGAACAACACTGGGGACCCACCATCAGTGGCGATATCGTAGTCATCGGCGGCGGCTCGGCAGGCATCGGCCTGCTGGCCAGCCTGCTCAAGCGCGACCCGCAGCTGAACATCATCCTGATCGAACCCAACGACTATCACTGCTACCAACCGGCCTGGACCCTGGTCGGCGGCGGTGCCTACGACCTGCACAAGACCCGCCGGCCCCTGGCCGAGGTGCTGCCCAACGGCGTGAGCTGGGTGCAGGCCGCCGTCAGCGAAGTGCTGCCCGATGAAAACACGCTGGTGCTCGACAGCGGCCAGCGCGTCACCTGGAAAAACCTCATCGTCTGCCCCGGCCTGCGCCTGGCCTGGGAAAAAATCGAAGGCCTGCAAGACACCCTCGGCCAGCATGGCGTGACCTCCAACTACAGCTACGAGCACGCCGCGTATACCTGGCAGTTGGTACAGCAACTCAAGGGTGGCAAGGCGCTGTTCACCCAACCGGCCATGCCGATCAAATGCGCGGGCGCGCCGCAAAAAGCCCTGTACCTGTCCTGCGATCACTGGCTAAAACAGGGCGCACTGAAAAACATCGAGGTGGAGTTCAACCTGGCCGGCGCTGCGCTGTTCGGCGTGCCGACCTTCGTGCCGCCGTTGATGAAATACGTCGAGAAATACAACGCGCACCTGGCGTTCAATTCCAATCTGATAAAGGTCGACGGCCCGGCGCGCAAAGCCTGGTTTGAGATCAAAGACGCCGCGGGCCATGTGACGGTTGAAGAGAAAGCCTTCGATATGCTCCACGTCGTGCCGCCGCAGGTCGCGCCAGACTTCATTCGCGAAAGCGCGCTCGCCGATGCTGCGGGCTGGTGTGAAGTGAACCCCCACAGCCTGCAACACCTGCGCTACCCGCACGTCTTCGGCCTGGGTGATGTGTGCGGCACCACCAACGCCAAGACCGCGGCGGCGGTGCGCAAACAGATCGTGGTAGTGGCCGAGAACCTGCTGGCCCTGCGCAAACAAGCGCCGCTGCCGCTCAAGTACGACGGCTACGGCTCCTGCCCGCTGACGGTGGAGAAGGGCAAGGTGGTACTCGCCGAGTTCGGCTATGGCGGCAAGCTGCTGCCGACCTTTCCTCTGGACCCGACGCAGGCGCGCCGCTCGATGTGGTTCCTCAAGGCCACGTTGCTGCCGTGGTTCTACTGGAACGGCATGCTCAAGGGGCGCGAATGGTTGACCCGTCTGAGCAAGGTGGACTGAATGCTGCTGGCCAGTGTGTTGGGGGTATTGATGGGCCTGGTCATGGGCCTGACCGGCGCGGGCGGTGGCATCCTCGGGGTGCCGGCGTTGGTGCTGGGGCTGGGGTTGACGATGACCCAGGCCGCGCCGGTGTCATTGCTCGCGGTGGGCGCGGCGGCGGCGGTGGGGGCCATCGATGGCTTGCGCCACGGCTTGGTGCGTTACCGCGCGGCGTTGCTGATCGCTTTGCTGGGCGCGTTGTTTTCGCCGTTGGGGGTATTTGTTGCCCACCAATTGTCGGAACCGGTGCTGATGGGGCTGTTCAGCGCGCTGATGGTGCTGGTGGCCTGGCGCATGCTGCAACGTGAAAAGCGCGAGGCTGGGCCGAGTGACCACGGCGCCGCTTCATGGGGCCAAAAAAACTGCATGCTGGACCAACAGACCGGACGCTTTTCCTGGACCGCCAAATGCAGCGCCACCCTGGCCGCATTGGGCGCCGTGACCGGTGCTGTATCGGGTTTACTGGGCGTGGGCGGCGGCTTCCTGATCGTGCCGGCGTTCAAGCAACTGACCGATGTGCAAATGCGCGGGATCGTCGCGACGTCCTTAATGGTGGTCAGCCTGCTTTCGCTGATCGGCGTGGTGGGGGCGTTTCATGCAGGGGTGAGCATCGAACCAGTGGGCTGGGTGTTTATCGGCGCAAGTATCGTCGGCATGTTGGCGGGAAGACGGCTATGTTCGGTGATTCCCGCGCGCATCCTGCAAGTAGGGTTTGCCAGCCTGTGTGTGGTGGTGGCTGCCGGCATGATACTTAAGGCTGCGCTCTAGAATCATTCCAGCTCGCTCCTGCAAGGATCAATTGCGTCCCCAAGATGGCAAGATGAACGCCTCTCAGGTTACTGTTCCCTGGGTAACGGCTTCACCGGCCTTGCACGTCGGCTCATCAAGGTCACCGAATGGATAAATACACCCCTCACACCTGGCAGCCCCACGAGCGGCCGAGCCTGCCCGGTTCACCGTCGACGCCATTGCACCCCACCCACAAGCGCTGGCTGTTCGCGTTGGTGGGGGTGCTGGTGGCAATCACTGGCGGGTTGGGCAATGCCCTGGTCATCGCCAACCTGCAATACCTGCAAGGCGCCCTGGGCGCGACCACCGCGGAAATGGCCTGGCTGCCCGCCGCGTATGTCATGACCAACGTGTGCATGAACCTGCTGCTGGTGAAGTTTCGCCAGCAGTTCGGCCTGCGTGCGTTTACCGAAGTGTTCCTGGTGTTATATGCGCTGGTCACCTTCGGCCACTTGTTCGTCAACGACCTCAACTCGGCCATCGCGGTCAGGGCCGCCCACGGCATGGTCGGTGCGGCGCTGAGTTCGTTGGGTTTGTATTACATGATCCAGGCGTTCCCGGCCAAGTGGCGCTTGAAAGCCCTGGTACTGGGGCTGGGCACCGCGCAATTGGCGCTGCCCCTGGCGCGGCTGTTTTCCGAAGATTTGCTGCAAATTGCCGAGTGGCGCGGCTTGTACCTGTTTGAACTGGGCCTGGCGCTGATCTGCCTGGGCTGCGTGTTCCTGCTCAAGCTGCCGCCCGGTGATCGCTTCAAGACCTTTGAAAAACTCGACTTCCTCACCTTCGCCATCCTGGCCACTGGCGTGGCTTTACTGTGTGCGGTGCTGTCTCTGGGGCGTATCGACTGGTGGCTGGAAGCACCGTGGATCGGCGTAGCCTCGGCCTGCTCGCTGGTGCTGATCATGGCGGGGCTGGCCATCGAGCATAACCGCAGCAACCCGATGCTGATGACGCGCTGGCTGGGCAGCGGCGTGATGATTCGCCTGGCCTTGGCGGTGGTGCTGATTCGCATGGTGCTGTCGGAGCAATCCACCGGTGCGGTGGGGTTCATGCAGATGCTGAACATGAGCTACCAGCAGATGCACACTCTGTACATGGTGATGCTGGCCGGGGCGATTGCCGGGCTGGTGGTCAGCGCGTTGACGATCAACCCGGCACATCTGTTGATGCCGCTGGTGATTTCCCTGGCGCTGATGGCGACCGGTTCGGTCATGGACAGTTTTTCCAGCAACCTGACCCGCCCGCAAAACCTCTATATCAGCCAGTTCCTGCTAGGCTTTGGCGGCACGTTCTTCCTCGGGCCGACCATGGTGCTGGGCACCAAAAACGTGTTGACCAACCCGCGCAACCTGGTGAGCTTCTCGGTGATGTTCGGCATTTGCCAGAACCTCGGCGGCCTGATCGGCGCGGCGTTGCTGGGCACCTTCCAGACCGTGCGCGAGAAGTACCACTCCAGCATGATCGTCGAGCACCTGACCTTGATCGACCCACGCGTGGCCGCGCGGGTGCAGAGCGGCGGGTCGGCCTATGGCGGGATCGTCGCCGACCCGGAACTGCGCAACCTCATGGGTATTCGTAGCCTGGCCACGGCCGCGACCCGAGAGGCGAACGTAATGGCTTACAACGATGTCTTCATGCTGATCGCGATTATCGCGATTCTGACCATGCTGTGGATCTTTACCCGCAGCCTGTGGTTGATGAGCACCACCAAGGCAATCCCTCCTGTTCAACCCAGCGGCGCAACTTCATGACTGAACCTTCAACCACCACCACGACCGCCATCGCCGCCACGCCGGAAGGCAGCACGCCACCCGGCGCCGTGCCGACTGAGTTGCGGCCTTTGCGCGTACGCATCATGTCGTCGCTGGGCTTTGCCGCGATTGCCATCATCGGGGTGCTGATCGTGTTGTACGCCTGGCAATTGCCGCCGTTCAGCAGTGCGGTGGAAACCACCGAAAACGCCCTGGTGCGCGGGCAGGTGACGATTATCGGCCCGCAGCTTAGCGGCTATGTGTTCGAAGTACCGGTACAGGACTTCCAGTATGTGAAAGCGGGCGACCTGCTGGTACGCCTGGATGACCGCATCTACAAACAGCGCCTGGACCAGGCCCTGGCGCAACTGGCGGTGCAGAAAGCGTCGCTGGCCAATGTGGTGCAGCAACGCAACAGCGCCGAAGCGACCATCAAGCTGCGCCAGGCCGCGTTGGTCGACAGCCAGGCCCAGGCGCGCAAAAGCACCGCTGACTTGCGTCGCAACGAAGAACTGATCAGCGATGGCTCGGTGTCCAAGCGTGAGCTGGACGTGACCCGCGCCGCCAATGCCCAAACGGTCGCCGCCGTGGCCCAGGCCCAGGCCAGCCTGGAAATTGCCCGGCAAGACCTGCAAACCGTGATCGTCAATCGCGGCTCTCTGGAAGCCGCGGTCGCCAGTGCCGAAGCCGCGGTGGAACTGGCGCGGATCGATTTGTCCAACACCCGCATCACCGCGCCCCGCGATGGTCAGCTGGGGCAGATCGGCGTGCGTCTGGGGGCGTACGTTAACTCCGGCGCACAGTTGATGGCCCTGGTGCCCAAGCAACTGTGGGTGATCGCCAATATGAAAGAAACCCAGATGGACAATGTGCAGGTCGGCCAGCCGGTGACCTTTACCGTGGATGCGCTGAACCACCGCAAATTCCATGGCACGGTGCAGCATATTTCCCCGGCAACCGGCTCGGAGTTCAGCCTGTTGCAGGCGGACAACGCCACCGGCAACTTCGTCAAGATTGCCCAGCGGGTGCCGGTGAGGATTACCGTGGATCCGAACCAGGCCGAGAGCGAACGGTTGCGGCCGGGGTTGTCGGTGGTGGTGAGTATCGATACTGCCGGGCGCCTGAAAAACTCACCGCCCTGACACTGACACAACAGGGAGCAAAATGTGGGAGGGGGCTTGCCCCCTCCCACATTCAAGCGCATTTGTTCCTGAAATTGGATTTACAGCACCAAGCTCGGCAACCACAGCGACAACGCCGGGATGTAGGTCACGGCAATCAGCACCACAAACAGCACCGCATAAAAAGGCAGCAGCGCCTTCACGGTTTTCTCGATGCTGGTCTTGCCCACTGCCGCACCCACAAACAGTACCGCACCCACCGGCGGGGTGATCAGGCCGATGCCCAGATTGACCAGCATGATCATGCCGAAGTGCACCGGATCGACGCCGATGCCGAGAACCACCGGCAACAGGATCGGCGTCAGGATCAGAATCAGCGGCGCCATGTCCATCACCGTGCCGAGCAACAGCAGCATGACGTTGATGCACATCAGGATCACGTAGCGGTTGTCCGACAGGGTCAGGAACAGCGTGGTGATCTTCGCCGGGATCTGCATCAGGGTCATGATGTAGCCGAAGCTGGCGGCGAAGGCGATGAGGATCATCACGATGGAAATGGTGCGCACCGTACGATGCATCAGCTTGGGCAGCTCGCGCCATTTGTAGTCGCGGTAGATGAACATGGTCACGAAAAACGCCCACAGCACGGCGATCGCGGCGGATTCGGTGGCGGTGAAGATGCCCGAGAGAATGCCGCCGAGGATAATCACCATGGCCATCAGGCCCCAGAGCGCATCAGCGGCGATCTTCAGGGCCTGCTTCAAGGGGATGACTTCGCCTTTGGGGTAGTCGCGTTTTTTCGCGAAGATCAGGCACAGCACCATCAAACAGGCGCTCATCAACAGGCCCGGCACCACGCCGGCCATGAACAGCGAGGCGATGGACACCGTGCCGCCGGCCGCCAGAGAGTAGAGCACGGAGTTGTGGCTCGGTGGCGTCAGCAAAGCCTGCACCGAGCCGCTGACGGTGACCGCGGTGGCGAATTCGCGGGGGTAACCCCGGCGTTCCATTTCCGGGATCAGCACCGAACCGACGGACGCGGTATCGGCCACCGACGAGCCTGAGATCGCGCCGAAAAACGTCGAAGCCATGATGTTGACCAGCGACAGCCCGCCGCGCACGAAGCCCACCAGCACACCGGCAAACGCCACCAGCCGCCGCGACATGCCACCCTCGGCCATGATCGCCCCGGCCAGTACGAAAAATGGAATCGCCATCAGCGAAAACTTGTTCACCCCGCCCGCCACCTGGATCATCAGAGCCTGGAACGGAATGTCGATCCACCACGCGCCGATCAGCGCCGACAAGCCCAGGGCGTAGGCCACCGGCATACCGATCAGGATCAAGGCGATAAAGCTGCCCAGCAGAATCAATGCGTCCATATCAGGCAGCCCCTTCGCTTTCTTCCACCAGGTCAAAACGCACCACGCGCCGGTGGCTCTGGTCGCCCAGCAGGAGTTTTTCCAGCACGAATATCAGGGTCAGCAAGCCGCCAATCGGGATCGGCATATAGGTGATGCCCACGCGCAGGGTAGGGATGGCGCTCATGAACTGGTTCCAGGTGGACAGGCACAGCCTGGTGCCCCAGATGGCCATGAACAGGCAGATGGTCGCCATCAACAGTTGCGCGGCGATGCCGACCACGCGGCGTTGAGCGTCAGGCAAGCGATCGGTCACCGCCGCCACTGACATATGCGCCCCGGCGCGGTAGCTGGCGGCCGCGCCGATGAAGGTGAACACCAGCATCAGCAGGATGGCGGTGGGCTCCGGCCAGCTTGCGCCGGTGCCGAGGATGTAGCGGGCGAAGATGCCCCAGGGAATGATCAGGGCCACCCCCAATACCGAAAGGCCGGCGACCCAAATGCAAGTCATGTACAGGCGGTCATTGAAGCGCAGCAGTAAATTCTTCATGGCGTTCACCGTGACCGGGCGCGTCGATGTCGACAGCGCCGGGCCTTATGCAGGAAGCAGGAGAGGTTATTGAACGGCGTCGATACGCTTGATCATGTCGGCGTAGGGCGCGCCATATTTGGCGCGAACCGCTGCGGTGGCGTCATAGAAGGGCTTTTTGTCGACGGTGATGAACTCGACCCCGGCCTTTTTGAGTTTCTCCTCACTGCTGGCCGACTTGGCATCCCACAACACGCGCTCGTCAGCCTGGGCGGCCTTGGCGGCTTTCTTGACCATGTCTTGTTGCGCGGGGCTGAGCTTGTTCCAGGTGATTTTCGACATCACGATGGGCTCGGGCAGGATCAGGTGTTCGGTGAGGGTGTAGTACTTGGCGTTCTGGAAGTGGTTATGTTCCAGAAGCGTGGGCGGGTTGTTTTCTGCACCGTCGATCACGCCGGTCTGCAAGGCGCTGAAGATTTCACCGGTATCCATGGCGATGCCGTTGGCGCCCATCGCATTGAAGGCTTCGATGAAGATCGGGTTGCCTTGCACGCGAATCTTCATGCCTTTGAGGTCTTCGATCTTGCGCACCGGTTTCTTGGTGTAAAGGTTACGCGTGCCGCCGTCCATCCAGGCCAGGGCCACCAGGCCGAATTCGGAATCAGTGATCCTGGCGAGGATCTCATCGCCGATCTCGCCGTCAATCACCTTGCGCATATGCGCCTGATCGCGGAATACGAACGGCAGGTTGAACACGTTCACATCCGGCACCACCGGGCCGACGATGCCAAGGCTGACGCGGGTCATCTGCACGGCGCCGACCTGGGCCTGTTCGACGACTTCTTTCTCGGAGCCGAGCACACCGCCGGGAAAGTACTTGAAGGTCAGTTCGCCGTTGCTTTGCTGGGTCAGGGCCTTGCCCATGTTTTCTTCGGCGACCACGGTGGGGTAGCCGGCGGGGTGGATGTCGGCAAACTTGATTTCCAGCGCGTGGGCGGCGCTGCTGAGGGCCACGAGTGTGGCGGCGAGCAAGGTGCGTTTGAAGTCCATGGGCGGTATTCCTGTCTTGTTATTGTTGTATTCAAGGCACAGCGATGCAGCTAGAGGATGAACTGGGGTTCGGGCAAGCCCTTGACGCCGGGGTTGAGGGCAAACACGCCGCCGGACAGTGAACTGTCACGCTGATCGTCACGAATGGAGGTGACGTACAGGGTGTCCAGGCGACTGCCGCCAAAGGCGCACATGGTGGGTTTTTTTACCGGTACGGTGAGGGACTGGTCGAGTCGACCGTCCGGGGTAAAGCGGTGGACCAGGCCGGCATCGTTGGCGCAGATCCAGTAGCAGCCATCGGCGTCTACCGCTGCACCGTCGGGCCTGCCGAGAAAGTCATGCATGTCGACAAACACGCGACGGTTGGACGGCGTGCCGGTGTCGATGTCGTAGTCGAAGGCCCAGATCTGCTGCACCAACGGGTGGGAATCGGAGGCATACATCGTGCGGCCATCCGGGCTGAAGGCCAGGCCGTTGAGGGTCATAAACCCCTCCAGTTGCGCGTGGGGCGTGGCGCCAGACGCATAGCGATAAAGCACGCCTTCGGCCGCGTTCAAACCCATATTCAGCACCATGCTGCCGGCCCAGAAGCGGCCCTGGCGATCGCAGCGGCCGTCGTTCAAACGCATGTCCGCGCGCGAGTGTTCGATGTGGGCCAAGGGCGTCGTGTCGAGGCTGCCGTCAGTGTGGGGTGTGAGTTGGAAGAAGCCGGTTTGCATGCCGGCCACCCAATTACCTGCTTGGGTGCGTGCAATGCAGGCGAGCATCTGCGGGGCTTTCCAGGCGCTCAGGTGCCCGGTAGAGGCATCCCAACGTTGCAGGTCGCCGTTGGGGATGTCCACCCAATAGAGGGCGTTTTCTTCGGGCACCCACACCGGGCATTCGCCCACGGCGTTGCGGGCATCGACAATCAATTCTGCAGTCATGGCCACTCATTCCCTTGGGTTGCTGTACTCAGTCACCGAATGGGCCTGCCGCGCAGAACGCGCCGCCCTGATAAATCTTCGCCGGGTCATCATCTGCGACCGGCGGCTGGGCCTCGACCTGGGCGCGGAACACTTCGGAGCTGTCCTTGGGCGCAAAACCCAGGTGCGCGGCGTAGCGGTTATCCCACCAGGTGTCGAGGTTGGCCGACATGCCGTAGACCACGGTATGGCCGACGTCGGGCGTGTACAGCGCGCGTTCGAGCAATTGGGTCAGGTCATCGAAACTCAGCCAGGTGTGCATCATCCGGCGGTTCTGCGGCTGCGGGAACGAGGAGCCGATGCGGATGCTCACGGTCTGGATGCCATAACGGTCAAAGTAAAAACTTGCCATGTCTTCGCCGTAGGACTTGGACAGGCCGTAGTAGCTGTCCGGACGGCGCGGGGAGTGGGCGTCGAGTTGTTCACCCTGTTTATAGAAGCCAATCACGTGGTTGGAGCTGGCGAAGATCACACGCTTTACGCCATGGCGGCGGGCGGCCTCGTAGATATGGAAGATGCCGCTGATGTTGGCGCCGAGCACTTCTTCAAACGAGCGCTCTACCGACACACCGCCAAAATGCAGAATGGCGTCGACGCCTTCCACCAACTGGTGCACGGCTTGCTTGTCGGACAGGTCGCAGGTGTGCACTTCTTCGCGGGCATCAATGGCGGGGGCCATGTCGGCGATATCCGACAGGCGCAGGACCCTGGCGTAAGGGCGCATACGTTCGCGCAAGACTTTACCCAGCCCGCCGGCGGCACCAGTGAGCAGCAGGCGGTTGAAGGGAGCGGGGGTAGTAGTGGTCATGGGCTTTCCAGATTTTTGTTGTAGGTTGTCGTATGACTATAGGGAAATAGTGTTAGGGATTCCTTGTGTTGTCAACGTCCGGTCCTCTGTAGGAACGAGCTTGCTCGCGAAAAACGTCAACGATAACGCGTGTTCCTGATTAAACGCGGCGCCCATGGGTTTCTCGCGAGCAAGCTCGCTCCTACAAAAGCCCTCCCACACTTAGAGCAACGAAATCGGGTAGCTGATAAAAATCCGGTTCTCATCAAACTCGTTATTGCTGAAATCCCGGCGCATGGTCGAGTTGCGCCACTTCACATTGAGGTTTTTCAGTGCGCCGCTTTGCACCGTATAGGCCAATTCCGATTCACGCCCCCATTCCTTGCCGTCGGTGATCGCGCCGGTGTGCACGTTACTGCCGCTGATATAGCGGTTCATCAGGGTCAGCCCGGGTATGCCGAGTACCACGAAGTTGAAGTCATGGCGCACCTGCCAGGATTTTTCCCGGGCGTTGTCATAGCTGGAGTTGTAGCTGTCGTTGGCCAGCGTGCCGCCGCTGGTGCCGTTGATGCGCATCCATACACTGTCGCCGGTGAGCTTTTGCAGGCCCACGTAAAAGGTGTGGCCGTTGTATTTGGCCGAGAGCAGGGCGAACAGGGTCTTGTTGTCGAGGTCGCCGGCCAGGGCGCTGCCGTCTTCCTTGCCGTTGAAGAAACCGAGGTTGGCGCCCAGGGTCCAGTCGCCCACCGGCTGGCTGTGGGTGAGGTTCAGATACTGTTGCTGGTAGATATCAGTGAGTTCGGCGTACCACAGGCCGACCTGGGTGCGCTTGTCGTTGAAGGTATATTCGCCCCCGCCGAAGTTGAACCGGTCGGACGTGAATGCGGCTTTGCCGTTCATGAACATGTCTTCCATGCTCGCATCGTTGCGCGGACTGTTGCCGCGAAACTGGCCGCCGTAGAGGGTCAGGCCGGCGATCTCGCTGGACGTGACCTGACCGCCGCGAAAGGTCTGGGGCAGGGAGCGGCCATCGTCGGAACGCAGGATCGGCAGCACCGGCATCCACTCGCCAACTTTCAGCTCGGTCTTGGACAGCCTGGTTTTCAGCGCCACCCCAAGGCGCCCGAAATTGTCGGCGGGGCGGCCGTCGTCATGCACCGGCAGCAGTTGGGTGCCGGCCGTGCCTTTACCGCCATCGAGCTTTTGCGAATACAGGCCCAACACATCAATCCCGAACCCGACGGTGCCTTGGGTAAAGCCGGATTTGGCGTCGAGGATGAAGTTCTGGGTCCACTCTTCGGCCTTGCCCTGGGAGTTGGCGGGGTTGGTGAAGTTTCGATTGAAATAGGCGTTACGCAAGTTGAGCGTGGCCTTGGCATCATCGACAAAGCCTTCGGCGCTGGCGCCCAGAGGCAGGGTGATGGCGAGGCTGCCTAGACCGATAAGGCCAAGGCGCGAGCAGGAATGACGGGCGAGTTGACTCACAGTGAGGCTCCCTTTTCTTTTGTTGTTTTTATTATTTGTTATACGTCGTCGTACAACATTGAGCGGGATATTTGCGGGGTTTTCGGGGCATGTCAAGCATAAGTTATACGATGACCGGGTATGGCTTGCCCTAATGCCAGTCAGTCAAGCGATCATCGCCTACAGAGGGCAAGGCCTCTCCCACATTAATTGAATTGCAAAGTACTTTTCAGCCAGCCATGACCATTGGTGGCAAGGTGCCCAGCAGGGACACAGCGGCCACGGCTGCAATACCCAGCAGCCATTCCATCATCACACTGGCTTTCAAACTGCCCAGGCGCTGTTCGCAGCGTTCGATACGCAACCGGTTCAGCAATGCCAACCCCAGCATACCCAGCACCAACCCCACCTTGATCAGCAGGATCAAGGCAAACCCATCGAACAGCGGCGTAGGCCACAGTTGCCCGGTGAGCACGCGCACATTGATCAGGCCGGTCACCAGCAGGCCCGCGACGAGGCCATAACCTACGCCGCTGAAGCGCCGCAGAATCGGCTCCAGGCGATGCTTGCGGGCGTGTCTCAGGATTAAAACCAGCACCAGCAACCCACCCAGCCAGGCCCCTACGCACAGCAGATGCACTACCTGGTTGAGGATCAGCAATCGCCCATTCAGCCCGTCGAGCATGGCGCCATGGCCTACCGGCGCCAGGGTCGCCAGCAGCAGGGCAGTCAGCGGCAAGCGCAGGGCCGGCCAGGGTTTGATCAGCACGATCACCAACAGAAAATTCAGCAGCAGGTGCCAGGCCCATACCTGGCCGAAAAAGGTCTTGCCCAGCACCAATTGCACGGTGGCCGGTTGCAGTGCTGCGGCCCAGCTGCCGGCCATGCTGGCAGTGATCAACAGCAGCCACACTACGCCGGAAACCAGCCCCACACAGGCCAGGCCGCGGGTGATGCGCAGTAGTTGCCGGTCCAGCACCGGCTGCACTGTGGCGCCGAGCAGCCAGGGCCTGAGCACACAAGCCCCGAACATCAGCAGCACGACGATAAAATGCAGGAAGCGGCACAGCACCAGCAGGGTTGCCATGGGTTACTGGCCGACCTTGAAGTTGTATTCACCGCTGCTCTTGTGGGTGTCGACCGACACCGCATTCCACACGACCTTGTAATTGCCGGTCGCGAGCGGTGCGGCAGGGGTCACAACCAGGACTTTCTTGTCGGCGTCCGGGGTTTCCAGGCCCTTGATGGCGATTTCAGTACCGTCCTTGCTCAGGGAGACTTTGGTGAAGGTGGCTTCGACACCTTCGCTGAAGGTCAGGCGCAGATCGGCGGGCGCAGCGACGGTGGTGTCAGGCGCAGGCGTCGAGCTTTTGAGGTGAGCATGGGCAAACGCCGTTGAGGCGCCAAGCAGGGCAGTGAATAGAGCAGCAGCCGTCAGGGACTTCTTGATCAACATTGTTCAATACCAATCAGAGGATAGGAACCGGCAGTGTACGAAGTTTCGGCTCGGCCTGTCGCCCCGATCTAGAGCTGGTGGTAGTCTCTAACTCGTGTTGTTGTCAGGGAGCCCTTATGGGCAATCACAAGATCGGAATCCGTCGGGTCAACGTCGAGAAAATCCTGCTGGCGGCGGAAAAAGTCTTCGCTGAAAAAGGCTATGGCAGTACCGCCATGGCCGACATCGCCGAAGAGGTGCAACTGCCGCGTTCTAACCTGCATTATTACTTCACCACCAAAAGCGAACTGTACAGCGCGGTGCTGTTCGACCTGCTGGAGCTGTGGAAGCAGGACGCCTTGAGCTTCGAAACCTTCGATGACCCGCGTGTGGTGCTCAGCAGCTATATTCGCGCCAAGATGCAGCGCTCGCGCACGCGCCCTTACGGCTCCAAGGTCTGGGCCAATGAAATCATCCACGGCGCGCCCACGCTCGGTGAGGCCCTGGATGAAAGCCTGTACGACTGGGCCAAGATGAAGGAAGCGAAGATTCGCCAATGGGTGCAAGACAAACGCATCCTGCCGGTGGAGCCGTCGAGCCTGCTGTACATGATCTGGGCCTCGACCCAGCACTACGCCGACTTTGATCACCAGGTGAAAATCTTGAATGATCACCAGCCGTTGTCGGATATGCAGTTCGAGAAAGCGATTCAGACGGTGACCAGCGTGATTTTGCGGGGGATCGGGTTGGAGCCTTGAATATTGTAATGAGGCTGAGGGCCTCATCGGGGGCAAGCCCCCTCCCACAGTGGATCTATGTGAACCTGATCAAATGTGGCAGGGGGCTTGCGCCCGATAGCCATGGGTATCTACACAACTTTTGTAGCCACTGCCGACGCTAACCACGATGCGAAGCGAGCCGCTCTTGCTCTTGCTCTTGATCTGCTTTTGATCTTAGGCGCCCCGTTAAACCACGCTGGCCGGAATTCGACAGGGATTTGGGGGGTAAACCGGCAGGGATGCCGGTTTAGCCGCCCCGCGCCATGGATGGCGCGTGGCGGCGGCCCCCCAGATCCATGGCGGATTACGGGCACACCGAGCCTAAGCGAGGTGCCGAGTGGTGGGGCAAGAGCGCTTTGGTTACTTTCGCGCCTTTCGAAAGTGACCCGCTGTAAAAGCGGAACCCTAAGTGGCCGTTACCGCAGGAATGGATATGTACTCGGTCTGATCCAGCATCCTGGTCGGCTCTTAGGCCGCCATCGGGGGCAAGCCCCCTCCCACAGGTCCGGCGTCGCACCAAAGAGTTGTGTAGATACCTATGCCCCGATAGCAGTCTAAAAGGCCTACACAGCTTCGCGATAAGGGTTGCGTGGGTCCTGCGTCCAATTCAAAAACGGCTTGCCCGTGTCCATCGGCACCATCTCAATACAGTCCGCCACCGGGCAGGTGATCTGGCACAGGTTGCAGCCCACGCACTCATCATCAATTACTTCGTACTTATGCGTGCCATCCGCCTGCTTCAAACTGGCGATCGCCTGGTGCGAAGTGTCCTCACAAGCAATGTGGCAACGCCCACAGCCGATACACGCCGCCTGGTCGATCCTGGCGATCACCTGGTAGTTGATATCCAGGTACTTCCAGTCTGTGGTGTTACCCACAGCCCGCCCGGAAAATGCCTGCAGGCTGGTGTAACCCTGGCTGTCCATCCAACGCGACAGCCCGTCCTTCATCTCGTCCACAATCCTGAAGCCATGCAGCATCGCCGCCGTGCACACCTGCACCGCGCCGCAGCCCAGGGCGACGAATTCCGCGGCATCGCGCCAGTTGCCGATACCGCCGATGCCGCAAATCGGCAGGCCCTGGGTCTGTGGGTCGCGGGCGATTTCGGCGACCATGTTCAGTGCTATCGGCTTGACCGCCGAACCGCAGTAACCGCCGTGGGTGCTCTGAGTGCCGACCACCGGCAGGGCGACCATGCGCTCCAGGTCTACGCTGGTGATGGAGTTGATGGTGTTGATCAACGACACTGCGTCCGCACCGCCGCGATACGCTGCTCTTGCTGCCACGCGGATGTCGGTGATGTTGGGCGTGAGCTTGACGATCACCGGCAGCGAGCAATACGTCTTGCACCAGCGTGTCACCTGTTCCACATACTCCGGTACCTGGCCGACCGCTGCGCCCATGCCACGTTCGGGCATCCCGTGGGGGCAGCCGAAATTCAGCTCGATGCCATCGCAGCCGGTCGCCTCCACCAGGGGCAGGATGTTTTTCCAGGACTCCTCAACGCAGGGCACCATCAGCGATACGATCAGGGCACGGTCGGGCCAGTCCTTTTTCACCTGGGTGATTTCCCGCAGGTTGATCTCCAGGGAGCGGTCGGTGATCAGTTCGATATTGTTGATGCCCAGCACTTCACGATTCGCCCCGTAATGCGCAGAGTAGCGTGATGACACGTTCACTGCCGCCGGGTCTTCACCCAGGGTTTTCCACACCACGCCCCCCCAGCCGGCTTCGAAGGCGCGAACCACGTTATAAGCTTTGTCGGTGGGCGGCGCGGAGGCCAGCCAGAAGGGGTTGGGGGCTTTGATACCGGCGAAGACTATCGAGAGATCGGCCATTACGCAGCCTCCACATTCAGCATGAGTTGGGCGTGCATGGCCTCGGCGGCCAGCTTGCCATGTTGCACGGCTTGCACGGTGAGGTCCTGGCCGAGGCTGACGCAATCGCCGCCGGCATACACGCCGGGGATACTGGTGCGCAGCTGTTCATCGACAAAGATGCGCTCACCCACACGGTGCAGTTGCTGAGCCAGCGGGTCGTGCAGTGCCTCGTTGCCGAAGCCTTGGCCGATGGCCTTGAAGATCGCATCGGCGGCCAGTTCGAAGGTTTCTCCCGTCGGTAGCAAACGACCCTGTTCCAGGTGGGTGCGGGCGAAACGCATACCGCGTACACGGCCCTGCTCATCGAGCAACACTTCGTCGGGCTGGGCCCAGGTCAGCAGCCGCACTTGATTGGCCTTGGCAATGTCTTGTTCGTGATGGGTAGCGCCCATGTCCGTCAGGCCGCGGCGGTACACAAGGTTTACATCGCGGGCACCGAGGCGAGCCATTTGCACGGCCATGTCGATGGCGGTATTGCCAGCGCCGAGCACGATGCAGCGGTCGGCCAGGGGCAATTGGGTGAGGTCATCGGCCTGGCGCAGTTCGCGGATGTAGTCGGTGGCGGCGAGCAGGCCGGGGGCGTCTTCGTGCGCCAGACCCAGTTGTTTGCTGGCCGCCAGACCGAGGCCGAGGAACACCGAATCGAATTGCTGGTGCAGTTCGCTCAAGGTCAGGTTGTGGCCCAGGCGCTCGCCGTGGCGGATTTCGATACCGCCGATTTGCAAAAGGAAATCCAGTTCCTGCTGGGCAAAATCATCCACCAGCTTGTACTTGGCGATCCCGTATTCATTCAGGCCGCCGGCTTTTTCCCGGGCTTCGAAAATCACCACGTCATGGCCGTGCAAGGCGGCGCGGTGGGCGCAGGCCAACCCCGCAGGCCCAGCGCCGACCACGGCGATGCGTTTGCCGGTGGGCGCGGCGCGCTGGAACGGGTGTTCGCTGAAGTGCGCGTTGTCGATGGCGTAGCGTTGCAACAGGCCAATCAGTACCGGCGCGCATTCTTCGGCGTTGTTACGCACGCAAGCTTGCTGGCACAGGATCTCCGTGGGGCAAACCCGTGCGCAACTGCCGCCGAGGATGTTGGCCGAGAGAATTTTCTGCGCGGCGCCTTGCACGTTCTCGGTGTGGATATTGCGGATGAACGACGGGATGTCGATATCGCTGGGGCATGCATTCACGCATGGCGCGTCGTAGCAGTACAGGCAGCGCGAGGCTTCCAGGTGCGCTTGCCGGGCGTTGAGCGGCGGTGCCAGGTCAGTGAACTGGCTGGCGAGGGTGGCCGCATCATCACGGGGGTGGGGGAGGTGGGTCAGGGTCTGGATCACGGTATTGGCCTCACGGTTATTGAGGTGCTGCCTCTGATGGGCATTGGTTTTTTTTTGCCTGTACTGGCCTCTTTGCGAGCAAGCGCGCTCCCACATTCCACCGCTTTTTTCCTGTTGAAATGGGATCAAATGTGGGAGCGGGCTTGCTCGCGAAGGGGGCTTCAGCGGTTCACGGCCACTGGCTTGCAAAGCGCTGCCCGCTTGCTCAACTGCTCGAACACCGACGGATACGCCGGCCGCTCCACATACCGTCCGGCCCCTCGCTCGGCGCGCAGGTCGCCATCGGCCCAGACCAGCTTGCCCTGGCTGATGGTGTGGCTGGGCACGCCGCGTACGGTCTTGCCTTCAAAGATGTTGAAGTCGACTTGCTGGTGGTGGGTCTTGGCCGAAATGGTTCGCGTGCCGTCAGGGTCCCAGAGCACCAGGTCGGCATCGGCGCCGACGCGAATCGCACCTTTACGGGGGTAGAGGTTGAAGATTTTCGCGGTGTTGGTGGAGGTCAGCGCAACGAACGCTTGCATCGACAGGCGCCCGGTGTTGACGCCTTCGTGCCACAGCAGCGCCATGCGGTCTTCGATACCGGCGGTGCCGTTGGGGATTTTGCTGAAGTCGTCACGCCCGGCGGCTTTTTGCTCGGCGCAGAAGCAGCAGTGGTCGGTGGCGGTGGTGTGCAGGTTGCCCGATTGCAGGCCGTGCCACAGGGCCTCCTGGTGCCCGCGCGGACGGAACGGCGGGCTCATGACGTAGCCGGCGGCGGTCTGCCAGTCCGGATGCTGGTAGACACTGTCGTCGAGCAGCAAGTGGCCGGCGAGTACTTCACCGTACACCGCCTGGCCCTTGCCCCGGGCGTAGGTGATTTCATCCAGCGCTTCTTTGGTCGACACATGCACCAGGTACAGCGGCGTGCCGATGGTCTCGGCAATTCGTATTGCGCGGCTGGCCGCTTCGCCTTCCACCTGAGACGGACGCGACAGCGGGTGGGCTTCCGGCCCGGTGATGCCCTGGGCCATCAGCTTGCGTTGCAGGTGATACACCAGTTCGCCGTTTTCCGCATGGACGGTGGGCACCGCGCCCAGTTCCAGGCAGCGTTCGAAGCTGGCCACCAGGGTATCGTCGGCGGCCATGATCGCGTTCTTGTAAGCCATGAAATGCTTGAAGCTGTTGATGCCGTGATGGCTGACCAGCTCGGCCATTTCCTCGCGCACCTGCTCGCTCCACCAGGTGATCGCCACATGGAAGCCATAATCGGATGCGGACTTTTCGGCCCAGCCGCGCCACTGGTGGAAGGCTTCCATCAAGGATTGCTGCGGGTTGGGAATCACAAAATCGATGATTGAAGTGGTACCACCGGCCAGGCCCGCGGCCGTACCACTGAAAAAGTCTTCGCTGGCCACGGTACCCATGAAGGGCAGTTGCATGTGGGTGTGGGGATCGATGCCGCCCGGCATCAAGTATTGGCCGCTGCCATCGAGTAGTTCAGTGCCTGCGGGAATATCCAGATTCGTGCCAATGGCCCGGATTAGACCGCCTGCGCATAACACGTCGGCGCGGTAACTTTCATCATGGGTAATAACGGTTGCGCCACGGATCAACAGCGACATGTCGAGTTCCTCACAGGCTTGACCGGCTTATGCCAGTTCTAAGTTGTAATACCGCCAGTCGATGATTGATTAATTCCTGTCATCGGTGACAGGAATAGAAACTAGCCCGAGTTTTTCGATTGGGCAAGTAGATTTTTTTCAAGCGTTTAATTAAATCAAGTTATTGATTTTAAAGGTAAAAACAACAAAATCACCAAAATGTAGCGGTAGCTCACCATTTTGACGCACTTGACAGCTTCGCTTTTTGAGCAACATTTCTTATTGCAAATCAGACGCTTGAGATATGCCTATTGACGGCGCTGAAAAATAAAAATAATTGTGTTGCACCAGATTGAGACCTGAGGGTTCGGGCAACTTGTGCAATGGGTCGCCTGAATAACGCGGCCATTAACTCAGGCTCACTTGGAAAGCTGATAAACATCAGCACGTTATATAAGCGGTGCGGGTTCAGCCGCCGTTGTCGGCACGGTAATTGAGTGCAAAGGCGACGGGTCGGAACCCGAGATGTCATGTTGTTTATGCGGTACTCCGGCCTCCTGCACACCGCGTGCAGGTGAGCAAAATAATTTTAAAAAACCGTGGAGCGGCCATGCAACAGAACAGATCGCAAGTCATCGAGCGCAACGGCCTGTACGAACTCGACGCCGGCCCCGACGTCCTCGACAGCCCTCGCTACAACCACGACATGGCACCCACCAAGGTGCACGAGCGCACCTGGAACAAATGGCACATCACCGCCTTGTGGGTCGGCATGTCGATCTGCGTGCCGACCTACACGCTGGGCGGGGTACTCACCGCGTATTTCGGCTTATCGGTGGGCGAGGCGCTGATGGCGATCCTGCTGGCCAATATCGTGGTGTTGATCCCGCTGACGCTCAACGCGTTTCCCGGCACCAAGTACGGCATCCCGTTTCCGGTGCTGTTGCGCTCGTCATTCGGCATTCTTGGTTCCAACGTGCCGTGCCTGATTCGCGCGCTGGTGGCCTGCGGCTGGTTTGGCATCCAGACGATGTTTGGCGGGTTGGCGATTCACCTGTTTCTCGGCTCCATTTTCGAAGGCTGGAAGTCGCTGGGCGGCACCGGTGAAGTGATTGGCTTCATGATTTTCTGGTGCCTGAACCTGTGGGTGGTGCTGCGCGGTGCCGAGTCGATCAAGCGCCTGGAAACCCTGTCGGCGCCGTTGTTGGTGGCGGTAGGCATTGGCCTGCTGGTATGGGCGATGCCGAATGTGTCCCTCAGCGAGCTGATGGCGATCCCGCCCAAACGCCCTGAAGGCGCAAGCCTCACCGGCTACTTCATGGCCGGCCTGACCGCGATGGTGGGCTTCTGGGCCACCTTGTCGCTGAACATTCCCGACTTCAGCCGCTACGCCAAGAGCCAGAAAGACCAGATCCTGGGGCAGATCTTCGGCCTGCCGTTGACCATGTTTTTGTTCGCCGCCCTCGGCGTGATCATGACCGCCGCCTCGGTGAAGTTGGTGGGCGTCAGCGTCTCCGACCCGGTGACCCTCATTGGCCATATCCAGAGCCCGGTGTGGGTAGCCGTGGCGATGGCGCTGATCATCGTCGCCACCCTGTCCACCAATACGGCGGCGAACATCGTTTCGCCTACAAACGATTTCCAGAACATCGCGCCCAAGCTGATCAATCGCACCACCGCGGTGATCCTGACCGGCCTGGTAGGGCTGGCGCTGATGGCCCATGAACTGCTGAAAAAACTTGGGTTGATCGTCTCCGATGTCAGCCTGGAGACCGTCTACTCCAACTGGTTGCTCGGCTATTCGAGCCTGCTGGGCCCGATTGCCGGGATCATGGTGGTGGACTACTTCATCACCCGCAAACAGCAACTGGACCTGGCAGGACTTTACCGTGATGACGTGTACCCGGCGTGGAACTGGAGCGGGTTTATCGCCTTTGGCGTACCGGTGGTACTGACCCTGTTGTCGCTGGGCAGCGATGCGTTCAGCTGGTTCTACAGCTACGGCTGGTTCACCGGTTCTGCGTTGGGCGGGGTGTTGTATTACGGGCTTAATGCCAAGCGCGCTAGCAGTCCACTCACCGCCAAATCCCCGTTGTAAACACGGTCGAGGTGGGAGCTGGCTTGCCTGCGATAGCGGACTATCAGTTAAAGCCATGTCGACTGACACACCGCCATCGCAGGCAAGCCAGCTCCCACAATTGACCGCGTCAATGCATAAGAAACTCAGCCTGAGGAGACCCCCATGAACGCTGCCCTCGACGTTCTGCAATCGACCCATCAGCACATCAACCGCGACCGTCTGTGGCAGTCGCTGATGGACCTGGCCAAACTCGGCGCCACGCCCAAGGGCGGTGTGTGTCGCCTGGCCCTCACCGACCTCGACCGCAAGGCTCGCGATCTCTTCGTGCAGTGGTGCGAAGCGGCCGGCTGCACTGTGACCATCGACGGCATCGGCAATATCTTCGCGCGCCGCCCCGGTCGCAATCCCGACCTGCCACCGGTGATGACCGGCAGCCATATCGACACCCAGCCCACCGGCGGCAAGTTCGACGGCTGCTTCGGCGTGCTGGCCGGTGTGGAAGTGCTGCGCACCCTTAACGATCTGAATGTGGAAACCGACGCGCCGCTGGAAGTGGTGGTATGGACCAACGAAGAAGGCTCGCGCTTCCCGCCGTGCATGATGGGCTCAGGGGTGTTTGCCGAGAAGTTCACCCTGGCCGATACCCTGGCCAAAGTGGATGCCGATGGGGTCAGCGTGGGGGATGCGTTGAACGCGATTGGCTATGCCGGAACGCGGCCGGTCAGCGGGCATAAGGTCGGCGCTTATTTCGAGGCCCATATCGAACAAGGGCCGATTCTGGAGGATGAACACAAAACCATCGGCGTGGTGCTCGGCGCCCTCGGGCAAAAGTGGTTTGACCTGAAGCTGCGCGGTGTTGAAGCCCATGCCGGCCCTACACCCATGCACTTGCGCAAGGACGCCCTGGTCGGCGCGGCCGCGGTGGTGGCCGCCGTAAACGCGGCGGCGTTGGCACACCAGCCCCACGCATGCGGCACGGTGGGTTGCCTGCAAGCGTATCCGGGATCGCGCAACGTGATTCCTGGCGAAGTGCGCATGACCCTGGATTTTCGTCACCTGGAACCGGCACGGCTGGATTCGATGATTGCCCAAGTGCGCCAGGTGATCGAGGACACCTGCGCCAAACATGGCTTGAGTTTCGACCTGCAGCCTACGGCGGACTTCCCGCCGCTGTACTTCGACAAAGGCTGTGTGGAGGCGGTGCGCGATGCCGCCAAGGGCTTGGGCTTGTCGAACCTGGACATCGTCAGCGGGGCAGGGCACGACGCGATCTTCGTGGCTGAACTGGGCCCGGCGGGGATGATCTTTGTACCGTGTGAAGGCGGCATCAGCCACAACGAAATCGAAAATGCCGCACCGGATGACTTGGCGGCGGGGTGCGCGGTGTTGTTGCGCGCCATGCTAGCCGCTTCAGCGGCCATCGCCAGCGGCAAACTCGCGGCCTGAAATGCGCTAAAAATGTAGGAGCGAGCTTGCTCGCGAAAACGCCAACGATAACGCGTGCTTCCTGAAAAAACGCAGCGTCTGTGGGTTTTTCGCGAGCAAGCTCGCTCCTACAGGGTATTAACTCGGCTGCCAGCCGCCGCCGAGTGCGGTCAAGAGTCCCACGCTCGCCTGCAACTGCCGGGTCTGCACCGCCTGCAACGTTCGCTGTGCCTGCAAGGCGGCGGTTTGGGCGGTGACCACGTCCAGGTAACTCACCGCCCCGGCCTGATAGCTGTTCATCGCCAAGGCCTGGGTATGTTGCGCCGCCTCTGCCGCCGCTTGCTCGTCCTCGGCTTGCTGCTGCAGATCCCGCAGTTGCGCGAGGTTATCTTCCACCTCGCGCACGGCTTTCAATACGTGGCTACGGTACTGTGCCGAGGCCTCCTCGAACTCGGCTTTTGCCTGGCGCTCATTGGCGCTCAAGCGCCCGCCGTCGAAGATCGGCAGGTTCATCAGTGGCCCCAACGCCCAATACCGGTTGCCGGCGGACAGCAGGTTGCCAACGCCTTGGGTCTGCCCGCCCAGCACACCGGTCAAACTGAAATCCGGAAACCACGCTGCCTTGGCCACGCCGATAGTCGCGTTGGCTGCAAACACGCGGCGTTCAGCGGCGGCAATGTCCGGGCGACGCTGCAGCAGGTGGCTGGGCAACTGCGCTGGAATGCCGGGCAACGCCATTAACTGCGAGCTGGGCGGCAGTGAAAATTCACTGGCCGTCACGCCCACCAATTCACCGACTGCATGCTCGGTCAAGTTGCGTTGCCCACGCACTTCATCCAGCTGTGCCTTGGCTTCGGCCAGTTGGTTTTGTGCGCGGGTCAAGTCCAGTTCCGAGGCAATCTGGCCTTCATAACGGCTGCGGGTCAGTTGGAGCGCCTGGCTGAATTCCTCCAGTGAGCTATTGAGTATCCTGCTTTGCGCATCCAGCCCATTGAGCTGCACATACAGGCTCGCCAACTGCTGTTGCAGGCTCAGGCGCACCACCGCCAGATCATCAAAGGACGCTTGCGCCTGGGCATCGCCTGCAGCGACCTGGTTGCGGACTCTACCCCACAGGTCGAGGTCGTAACCCAGGGAGAACCCAGCGGTATTGCTGTTGTACACCGACGGCTGTGTAGTGCCGCGTAACGGTCGTGAATCCGATTGACGCTGGCGCAGCGGTTGCGCACTGGCGGTGATTTGCGGGAAAAGGCCCGCGTGCAGTTGACTGGCATAGGCCTGGGACGCATCGAAGTGCGCCAGCGCCGCGGCCAGGTCCGGGTTGGCCTTGAGCAGTTGCTGTTGCAGCGCGTTCAGGCGCGAATCGTGGTAAAGCTGCCACCACTGGGGCGCCAATTGGTCCGACGGTTGCGCGCTGTGCCAGGGGCCATCGCTGGTTTGTTCACGGTAGTTCGCGGGCAGGTCAATCGACGGCACTGTATAGGTGGGTGCCATCGAGCAACCCTGCAACGCCAGCAGCATCAACGCCGCCAGTGGCTTAAGCCTTGGGCGCATGGGCACCTCCCGAGGCGTCGGCCAGTTGCACCGGGTCGCCTTCGCGCAGGGCGTCGGGCGGGTTGTCGATGATGCGGTCAGCAGGCTTCAAGCCCTGGTCGATCACCAGGCGCTCGCCGAGGTCCAGGCCAATATGAATGTCTTGCAGGTGCACATGGTTGCGACCGTCCAGTACCGCAACCTGGGTGCCCTGGGCGCGGAAGATCAAGGCGCTGGCCGGGATGCTTACGCCATGGGTATCAGCCGGAATCGGCAGGGTGACTTCGGCGTAATCGCCCGGCAGCAGTTCGCCGTTGGGGTTGTCGGCGACGAACTGGGCGAGCAGGGTGCCGGAGCGGCGGTCGATGGCGGTGGAGTCACCGATCAGGCGCGCCTTGAAGTGCTCACCGGGGTGCTCGGGGACGGTCAGTTCGGCCTCGAGGCCCGCATGAATGACCGCTGCATAGTTCTGCGGCACCGGCACGTACAAGCGCAATTGGTGGGTGTCGGCAATGTTGAACAGTTCCGGATCGCTGGCGTTATCGGCCTTGATCAACTGGCCGATGTCCGTGTTGCGGGCGGTGATGGTGCCGGCGAACGGCGCGCGCAAGCTCTTGTAGCTTTCCAGGGCGCACAGTCGCGCATAGTCTGCTGCGGCGGCTTCGGTGTTGGCCTTGGCGGCTGCGGCGTTGGAGGTTTTCTCATCGGCGTCCTGGCGCGATACCGAATGGCTGGCCAGCAGGTTTTGCCAGCGGGTCGCCGTGGTGGCTGCCAGGCGTGCGTTGGCTTGTTGCTGGATCAGGCGGGCATGGGCCTGTGCCAGTTGTTGGTCGAGGTCGGGGCTGTCGATTTCGGCGAGGAGTTGCCCGGCCTTGACCTGGGCGCCGATGTCGACTTTCCAGTCCTTCAAGTAGCCGCTCACCCGCGCATGGATCGCCGCCTTGCTCCATGCCTCCAGGTGGGCGGGCAGGCGCAGGGTGTCACCGGCGGCGTTTGGCTTGGGTTGGAACACCATCACCTGGGGGACGGCGGCGGCTTCGGTCCAGGCGGTGACCGATTGCTCGTGCAGCGTACGCGCGTGCAGGCCGCTGGCGACTAACAGGGCAGCCAACGTCAGGCCACCGACACCCAGGACCATCAGACGCTTGCGCGAGGGTTTTTGATCAGGCGACATGGGGCGTTTCTCCAGCAGTTGCGCGAGTAGGATGACGGCCGTGGACCAGGCTGAAGACCACGGGAACAAACAACAAAGTGGCGACGGTGGCGAAGACCAGGCCTCCGATGACCGCCCGGCCGAGCGGGGCGTTCTGCTCCTCGGAAATCGCCAGGGGCAGCATGCCGATGATCATTGCCAGGGCGGTCATGCACACCGGGCGAAAGCGTGTGTAGCCAGCTTCCAGCGCGGCTTTCAACGCATCGCCGTGTTCGGCCAGGCGCTCACGGCAGAAGCTCACCACCAGGATCGAGTTGGCGGTCGCCACGCCCATGCACAAGATGGCGCCGGTGAGTGCCGGTACCGACAACGAGGTGCCGCTGAGAAACAGCATCCATACGATGCCCGCCAGTGCTGCCGGCAACGCCGTGATGATCACAAAGGGGTCAGCCCATGACTGGAAGTTGACCACGATCAGCAGATAGATCAGCACCACCGCGCCGAGCAGCCCGAAGCTCAAACCACTGAACGCCTCATGCAGCGCATCGATCTGCCCGTGCAGGCTGATGGTCGCGCCTTTGGGACGCATGGACGCCGTGTCATCCAGCACTTTTTGCACATCGCGGGCGACGCCGCCGAGGTCGCGGCCTTGCACGTTGGCGTACAGGTCCAGGGTCGGTTCGATGTTGTAGTGGGTCACCACGGCCGGGCTTTGTACCCGGGAGATGGTCGCCACGCCGCCGAGGATTTGCGCCTGGCCATTGGCACCGGTCACCGGCAGCGCTTCCAGGGACGGCAGGCTGTCGAGACGATATTGCGGGGTGGCAGCGACGATGGAGTAAGACACGCCGTTGGCCGGGTTGAGCCAGAAGGTCGGCGCGGTTTGCGAGCTGCCGGCGAGGGAGGCGACCATGCTGTTGGTGACATCACGCTCGGTAATGCCCAGGCCATTGGCGCGCATACGGTCCACGTTTACTTGCAGCGAGGGGTAGCCGGTGGACTGCTGGATACGCAGGTCGGCAATCCCCGGTACATGCTGCAAGCGCCGTTCAAGCTCGATGGCATAGGCGCGGTTTTCTGCGTCACTGCGCCCGGAGATTTTGACGTCCAGCGGGGCGGGTGCGCCGAAGTTGAGGATCTGGCTGCTGATGTCGGCGGGCAGGAACGCAAAGTGGCTGCCGGGGAAGCTTTGCGGCAGGGCTTGGCGCAATTTTTTCACATAGTCGGCGGTGGGTGCGTGGTGCGCTTTCAAGCTGACCTGGATGTCACCGTCCTGCGGGCCGATGGTGCCGCTGCTGCTGTAGGCCATGTCGATGCCGCTGAGCGGAATGCCAATATTGTCGACGATGGTGTCCAGTTCTTCGGCGGGGATGACCTCGCGGATCCGCGCTTCGATGCGGTCGAACGCCGCGGCGCTTTCCTCAATGCGCGTGCCCAGGGGCAAGCGCACATGCAGCGCCAGGGCACCCGCATCGGTGGCCGGGAAAAAGTCCTGGCCCAGGCTCGGCAACAGCAGGAACGACGCGAGTACGCAGGCCAGGAACCCGATAATGAAGCGCTTGCGTGCGCCCAGTGCCAGCGTCAGCAGGCCATGGTAGGTGTCGCGGACATTGGAAAAGTGCCGCTCGAACCCTTGCTGAAAATTCAGCACCGATTGCAGCAATGCATTACGTGGTTTCAGGTGCTGTTCGCCCTCGTGGTGGTTGATGAATGCATCTTCCGGATGATGCCCTGCGCCTGACTCCGGCCTATGCGGTTTGAGCAAAAACATCGCCAGCGTCGGCACCAGGGTGCGCGAGAGAATGAACGAACTGGCCATGGCGAAGATCACCGCCAACGCCATGGGCCGGAACAGGTAACCGGCGATGCCTTGCAGCAAAAACATCGGTACGAACACGATGCAGATGCACAACAGCGAGACGAACGCCGGGCCGACGATTTGCGCGGCGCCGTCGAGAATTGCAGTCTTCACCGCCTTGCCTTGTTCCAGGTGCCAGTTGATGTTTTCGATGGTCACCGTGGCGTCATCCACCAGGATGCCCACGGCCAACGCCAGCCCGCCCAGCGTCATGACGTTGAGGGTTTGACCGCTGACGGCCAACAGCGCGATGGCCGAAAGCACCGCCAGGGGAATCGAGGCGGCGATGATCAAGGTCGAGCGCCAACTGCCGAGAAACAGCAGGATCATCGCACTGGTGAGCAACGCGGCAATGATGCCTTCCTGGGCCACGCTGCCCACCGACTGCTTGACGAACACCGAGGCATCGCCCAGCAGCGAGGTTTTCAATGAAGGCGGCAGGGTTTCGTTGATGCGCGGCAGCATCTGCCGGATACCGTCGATGATCGACAGCGTGGAAATGCTGCCGTTTTTCAGCGCCGGCATCAGCACGGCGCGATGGCCGTCGACCCGCACGATGTTGGTTTGCGGCGGTGAACCGTCGCGCACATGCGCCACTTGGCCGATGGTGATCAGCGCACCGTCAACGGTCTTGATCGGCAGGTCGTTGAGCTCATCGATAGCCTTGGGGCTGTTGTTGAGCAGGATCGTGTATTCGTTGGGCCCCAGCTTGGCGGTGCCCACCGGGATAATCTGGTTCTGCAGCGCCAGGGCATTGCCCACATCCTGGGCCGACAAGCCTTTGGCGGCCAGGGCTTGGGGGTCGAGGTCCAGCGTAATCTGCCGTTGCTTGCCGCCCATCGGCGTGGGCATGGCCAGGCCGGGGAGGGCGCTCAAAGGCAGGCGGATATTGTTTTGCACCAGGTCGCGAATTTTGGCTTCCGAAAGGCTGGGGCTGGAGAACGCCATTTGCAGGATCGGCACCGTGGAGGCGCTGTAGTTGAGGATCAGCGGCGGGGTGATGCCCGGTGGCATTTGCTTGAGCACGGTTTGTGATACCGCCGTGACCTGGGCATTGGCGGTACGGATATCCACGCCAGGCTGGAAGAAGATCTTGACGATGCCCATGCCGGGCAACGATTGCGACTCGATGTGTTCGATGTCGTTGACGGTGGTGCTCAGGGAGCGTTCGTAGGTGTAGATCACCCGGCCGGCCATGGCGTCCGGGGACAGGCCGTTGTACTGCCACACCACGGCGACCACGGGAATGCCGATATCGGGAAAAACATCCGTGGGCGTGCGCAGGGCCGCCATCGGCCCGATGATGCAGATGAATATAGCCAGCACGATGAAGGTGTACGGCTTGTGCAGTGCGGTCTTTACCAGCCCGAGCATGCGTGAGTCTCCGAGAAGAGCAGGATTGCAAACCCCGGCAGTCTTGCCCGACCCACCTAACACGCACCTTTCAGCCAGGTGAAGGAAGTTTTAGTTAACGGCTGAAGATCCTTTCATAGGGATTCATTTGTTCCAGGAGAGGCGGCTGATCAAGCTTGTCAGCCATCGGATACGACTTTTTCATTCATGCCCTTTGGAGCCCTGTCATGTCACACAAGCCACTGTTGTTAGTTCCCGTCCTTGGCTTTGTCTGTTTACTGTCGGCCTGCGCCGGCCCGATCCCCAAGGCGGACCCCAGCCAAGCCTGGATCGGCCTGCAGGAAGAAGCGCCGAATGACCTGATGGCCGAGCGTGTCGATGGCAAGCGCGTGGACGATGGGCGCTATTTTGAAGTGACCCCGGGGGACCATCGCCTGGACGTGACCTTATTTGAAGACGAGCCGGGTGACGACAACCAGCAGGACTGCCAGGGCCGCATCGAGTACAAGCATTTCAAGGCGGGTGAGCACTACACCCTGGTGGAGTCGAGCCTGGGCACCACGGTGCGCGCGTCCCTTGAGGACGGCCACGGCAAGGAAATTGCCGCGACCCAGGACTTCAATTGCATGCCTGGCTAGGCGTGATGCGCCGTCGCCTTGCGCGGCTCGGCGGGTTCAGCAGGTTTGACGTGGGGGTGATGATGCCGGCGCGTCACGCGCATGACCCCCCACAGCATGGCGGCGGCGACGGCCAGCCAACCACAGATCAACAGGAAAATCGTTGTCGCAAGGCTCATTCGGGCCTCCTTTCGCCCACCTGGGGCACACACAGTCTTCTCAATGGACAGTCTAGTCAGCTGGCGGTTGCCTGCTATTGACCAATGGTCGAGTCTGTCCAACTTCTTTGCTCTATCGTCACCGCTTTATTGCGCGCGTCGGCTATAGATATCTTGCGCCGCCCCCTGTAGGAGCGAGCTTGCTCGCGAAAAACGTCAACAATGACGCAGGCTCCCTGAATAAACCCGGCGCCTGTAAGTTTTTCGCGAGCAAGCTCGCTCCTACGGGATAGAGAAAGCGCGATTGGGCTATGATCGGGGCCTTTACCGGCAGTTGATCAAGAGAGTGAAAAAATTGCGCTTACGGTCGAACCTTAAAACTTCCTTGCTACTGGCCGTTGCCCTTGGGTTGGCGGCCTGTTCCAGCAACACTCCATCGAAACTGCCTGGCTTGCCCGAGCGCGTCGAACTCAATGGCGTGCCGACCTTTCGCAGCGAGGCTTATCAGAGCGGTCCTACGGCACTTGCCAGCATGCTGTCGCAACAAGGCATTGTCATGACACCGGGTTTGCTTGATAAGCCGCTGCGCCTGCCCGGCGCCGAGGCGGACCTTGAGCGCAACATGCAGGTGCTGGCGCGTGAGTACGGGCTGATGGTGTACCCATTGGACGCCAAGCTGACCGCCGTGCTGGCCCAGGTAGCGGCGGGTTACCCGGTGATGGCGCGGATCAACGCCAGCTATTGGTCCGGAGCGCGTTATGTCGTGGTGGTGGGGTTCAACCAGCAGAAGAGTACGGTGCTGTTACGCTCAGGCAATGAGCGCCGCTTGAGCATGAGCTTCAGCGACTTCGAGTCGGCGTGGAAGGGCGCGGGCCATTGGGCCATCCTGACCCAGCGCCCGAGCCAGTTGCCGGCCGATGTGGACGCGCAGCGCTGGCGCGATGCGGCCAATGCCACCGCCCAGGCGGGGCAGGAGCAAGCGGCGGCCCAAGCGCTCAAGGTGTTGGCAGAGAAGAAGTGAAACTCAAATGTGGGAGCGGGCTTGCTCGCGAAGGCGCAGTGTCAGTCGCTGAATGCTTAGGTTGACCCACCGCATTCGCGAGCAAGCCCGCTCCCACACTAAAAACGCATCGTTGCTTATCGACGTACTTCCGTAGCGGTCGCTCGATTCTTGAGGTTTTTATCGGCCTTGTAACGCAGCGCCACATCCGGCACTGCGCCGCCTTTGCCGGTCTCGACCCAACTACGAATACGGCTGGCATCGGCAAAATGGGTGAACTTGCCAAAGGCATCCAGGATCACCAGCGACACCGGGCGATTGCCCATGCTCGTCACCAGCACCAGGCAATGGCCGGCCTGGTTGGTAAAGCCGGTCTTGGTCAGCTTGATATCCCAGTTGGCGCGGTTGATCAGGTGGTCGGTGTTGGAGAAGCCCAAGGTGTAGTTGGGCTTGCGGAACGACACGGTCTTTTCCTTGGTGGTGCTCAACTGGCTCAGCATCGGGAATTTACGCGCATAGGCCAGCAGCTTGCTCAGGTCGCGGGCGGTCGACACGTTATGGATCGACAGGCCGGTGGGCTCCACGTAATGGGTGCTGGTCATGCCCAGGGATTTGGCCTTGGCGTTCATCGCCGCGATAAAGGCTGCGTAACCGCCAGGATAATGGTGGGCCAGGCTCGCAGCGGCGCGGTTTTCCGAAGACATCAGCGCAATCAGCAGCATTTCCTTGCGCGGCATCTGGCTGCCGATCTTCACCCGCGAGAACACGCCTTTCATCTCAGGCGTGTCGGTGATGTTGATGTCGATGTACTCGTCCATATTCTGCTTGGCTTCGAGGACGATCAGGCCGGTCATCAGCTTGCTCACCGAGGCGATGGGTACCACCACGTCGGGGTTGCTGGAATAAATGACTTTATTGGTCTGCAAGTCGACCAGCATGGCGCTGCCGGAGGCGATTTGAAGCTTGGAGGCGTCACGCGGGGCCAGGGTGGTTTCGGCGGCGTGGGCAAAGGTGCCTGTCAAAGCGAAAAACAGGCTGACAATAGAGAGACGAATTTTCACGCGGATGAACTCGCTAAAATGTAAGGAAATACCGTTGTGGAACGGGCTTTATGACAAATGACGTTACATTTTAGGAGTATGGATCAGAAAGCGATAGAGAGCCTTAAATAAAGGCTGTAAGCCGATGATTGGTTGGGGTTGTACCGATTTTGTACCCATCACTGCGCGCTCAAGCTTTCCAACTTCTGACGGTCCGTGGTTGCCGAAAGCCATTTTGCATCGGGCCTCAACCGCATTACCTGTCATGTGGCAGTAGATGCCCTATGCAGGCATGCCTACGCGACCATTTAGAATCCATGCCTGCGCAGGTTCCGCCGCGGTTTTATCCGACCCGGCATGGAGGCGTCGCAGCCCAGACATTGGCAAGGCCCAAGCGTTCGCCATCACCGCCTGCGGCGATCCCGCTGCTGTCCAGCGAGGCGCGTCAGCCACCCGCGCCGCTATGGTGCTCTCCGAGACGCCTTTCGCTTAGGGCGCGAATGAAAAGCCTATGCATTGTAGCCCGCAGGCTAGCATCGAGGAGAGCGGAAAAAAGGTGCAGATTCTATAGCTGGATCTAGAAAGGGCTGCAAATTTAAGGATCATCTTATGTCGCAGGTAAAATCATCGTGGTGATATGCGCGACTGAAATGTATGTGGAGTTATGATGAAGAAGTGCGAGTGGTTTGTAAGCTCTATATTTAGGGGGGTAGGCGCACGGGTATCAAATATAATGTTGGTGTCGTTGCTGGTTTTATCTGATTCGTCATTTGGGGGCGAAACTCCTAGGTGTGGAAATAGCCCAGTGAGCGTGCCTTTGGAATTGGTATTCAATGGCTCAAACAATCTTCAGGTAGGCAGAGATGTACCTGTGGGGACAGTTATCTATGAGGAAACGATTTCTGCCGGAGAGGTTCTTTTTCTATGTAAAAAAATAACTCATTCAATCGGGATTCAGGATGGTCCTGCGTCTGCGCATGGGAACGAAAACACCTTCCCTCTATTGGGGAGCAAAAGTTTATCATGGAGAATTCGTTTGTCCGGCTCTCCGGAGGTTGAAGGCATTGCAACTCGCCCTTATGGCCCAGGCTTGATGCCAAATACTATCTACGCGCTGGGGCCTGGTGCATTTACTCTATACTTGGTCAAGACTGGAGAGTTTACTAATGATACTGTTGTGCCGACAGGCATTATTGGTATGGTGCGCGGTGGCTCTGGGTATGGGAATACGCTCGGATTGCTCGCCAATATTAAAATTAGAAATGGAAGTCGCCCTATTGTTTCGTCTTGCAGCACTCCAGAGTTTATAGCGGTGAATATGGGGGTGTATGTTTCATCTGATTTGGACAGTGGAGAGAGTAAAGCCGTTCCGTTTAGTATTAAGTTGAGTGAGTGTGATGATAGTGTGGCTATTGTTAAATACAGTTTCTTGCCAGCTACCCCAGTGCTCGATCAAAGTAAAGGCGTGGTTTCACTTAATCGAGGATCTACTGCCCGAGGAGTTGGACTCAGGATTACACGGGAGAATGGCGGTGCTGTTGTTTTTGGCAACAGCTACCGTGTAGATGGCTTTACTTCTGGTCTCACAAATTTCGATATCCCGTTTCATGCGACGTATTCTCGATTAATGGGAGAGCCATTAATATCGGGTACAGCTGATACTGAGTTGACTTTTGTCATGACGTATCTATGAAAGTATGAATTCTTGGCTCGGACGGTGGGAGGGGGTGCAGTAGTATCTTTACGGCGCGCTATTCCTTGAGTTGGCAAGGCTTCAGCCATCACTGAGTGGGATCTGCGCCTCGGCCATTGCGCCCCGAAGGCGTACTTAAAAACTAAGAAAAAAACAATTTTTCTGAGGTGATAAAAAGCCCTGCGCTAAGGCAGGGCTTTTTCATTACGCCTGGTTATTAACCGTGCAGGGTTTCGGCGGCATATAAGGTGTTTTCCAGTAGACAGGCCCGGGTCATCGGCCCGACACCGCCTGGCACTGGTGTGATCCAGCCTGCACGGGGCAGGGCGGTTTCATACACCACGTCGCCCACCAACTTGCCGTCTTCCTGGCGGTTGATGCCCACGTCGATGACGATGGCACCTTCCTTGATCCACTCACCCTTGACCAGGCCCGGCTTGCCGGCGGCGACTACCACCAGGTCAGCGCGGCCGACGTGGCCGGCCAGATCCTTGGTGAAGCGGTGGGTGACGGTCACGGTGCAGCCGGCGAGCAGCAGTTCCATGGCCATCGGGCGACCGACGATATTCGATGCGCCCACCACGACGGCGTCCAGACCATACAGGTCGACACCGGTGCTTTCCAGCAGCGTCATGATGCCTTTAGGGGTGCATGGACGCAGCAGGGGAATGCGTTGGGCCAGGCGGCCGACGTTATAAGGGTGGAAACCGTCGACGTCTTTGTCCGGGCGGATGCGCTCCAGCAGTTTGGAGGCGTCCAGGTGCTCAGGCAGTGGCAGTTGCAGCAGGATGCCGTCCATCTGCGGATCATCGTTGAGGCTGTCAATCAGGTCGGTCAGGGCCTGTTGAGTGGTGTCCGAAGGCAAGTCGTAGGCCTTGGAAATAAAGCCGACCTCTTCACAGTCTTTACGCTTGTGCGAGACATAAACCTGAGAGGCAGGATCGCTGCCGACCAGGATCACCGCGAGGCCAGGCGTGCGCAGGCCTTGCTGGCTGCGCTCGGTGACTCGTTTGGCGATCTGCTGGCGCAGGCTGGCGGCGATTGATTTGCCGTCGATAAGTTGTGCAGTCATTACGCGTGATTAACCATCGAGAGGGGGAAGAAAAGTGCGCGCATTCTCGCATGCCAAGGCGCGAGGGCAAAGGCGCTTGGTCTGCAAATTGCCCTAACCCCTTAAATAAAATCAGTTTTTTTCAAAAAAGATTTGACGGGTTTCCGGGGCATCTATACTATTCGTCGCACTTGTCGGGCACAGCCTAGCACTGGTTAAGAAGGTCGAGCAGAATAGTTGTACTGCAAGGCTGGAAGCACTTAGTTTGTAATCCTCCAAGAGTACAGATTAATAAGGCGCCCGTAGCTCAGCTGGATAGAGCATCCGCCTTCTAAGCGGATGGTCGCAGGTTCGAGTCCTGCCGGGTGCGCCATTAGGCAGCTTTGGCACAAGTAGCGCTATATGGTGGGCGTAGCTCAGTTGGTAGAGCACGGGATTGTGACTCCCGTTGTCGAGGGTTCGATCCCCTTCGTCCACCCCATATTCTGAAAGGCGCCAGATTTAACAGTCTGGCGCCTTTGCTTTAAGAGTTTCAAGCGCGGATGTGGTGGAATTGGTAGACACACTGGATTTAGGTTCCAGCGCCGCGAGGCGTAAGAGTTCGAGTCTCTTCATCCGCACCAATTAAAGCTTTTGCCGGTCGTCAGGCGGGCAGGGCTCAACAAAGAAGTGGTTTGGTTTCTTTGTTAACGCAATATGGTGGGCGTAGCTCAGTTGGTAGAGCACGGGATTGTGACTCCCGTTGTCGAGGGTTCGATCCCCTTCGTCCACCCCATATTCGAAAGGCGCCAGATTTAACAGTCTGGCGCCTTTTTTGGTTTTGGCGGTTTGAGATTGGGTAGTTGCAGGTGCTGGGCTGCCCCGGCAGGGCGTATCGTCGTATTTGTGTATCTCGATGATGCCGCGCTGCTTGCCTGTTCTGTTCGCAGGGCGGGCCGTCAGGGAGATGAATGGTTGTTCCTTCTATATATAGAGAGGGGCGGCGCAGAGCCCTGGCGCAATTTGGCTGTATTTGTCACCGGGGCGAGGTGCATCCGTGCCTTCGTACCGATAAATTGTCGGCTGTTTTCCGCTGTATTTTCAGTAGGGTGACTTCTTGAGTTTGACCCACTAGAATGCATGCCCTTGATTGGGGTCGGAAATGGCCGGCTAACGTCTGTGCAACGAGGAATATCCATGCAAGTTTCTGTTGAAAATACTACTGCTCTCGAGCGCCGCATGAGCATCACCGTGCCGGCAGAGCGTATCGAGACTGCGGTCAACAAGCGTCTGCAGCAGACTGCCCAGAAGGCCAAGATCGCTGGTTTCCGTCCAGGCAAAGTGCCGATGAGCGAAATCAAGCGTCGTTTTGGTGCCGATGCGCGCCAGGAAGCTGTAGGTGACGTGATCCAGGCTTCTTTCTACGAAGCGGTTGTCGAGCAAAAGCTGAACCCGGCTGGCTCGCCTTCGATCGAACCCAAGTCTCTGGAAGCTGGCAAGGACCTGGAATACGTTGCTGTATTCGAAGTGTTCCCGGAATTCGAAGTGGCTGGTTTCGAAGGTATCGAAATCGAGCGTCTGAGCGCCGAAGTGGCTGATTCGGACCTGGACAACATGCTGGAAATCCTGCGCAAGCAGAACACTCGCTTTGAAGTGACCGAGCGTGCTGCCCAGAACGAAGACCAACTGAACATCGATTTCGTTGGCAAGGTTGACGGCGAAGTGTTCGCTGGCGGCTCCGCCAAGGGCACCCAGCTGGTGCTGGGTTCCAACCGCATGATCCCGGGCTTTGAAGACGGTCTGGTTGGCGCCAAGGCCGGCGAAGAGCGCGTTCTGAACCTGGAATTCCCGGCGGACTACCAGAACCTGGACCTGGCCGGCAAAGCCGCCGAGTTCACCGTGACCGTCAACAGCGTTTCCGAGCCTAAGCTGCCAGAGCTGAACGAAGAGTTCTTCGCTCAATTCGGTATCAAGGAAACCGGCATCGAAGGTTTCCGCACCGAAGTTCGCAAGAACATGGAGCGTGAGCTGCGCCAGGCCATCAAGTCCAAGGTCAAGAACCAGGTCATGGACGGTCTGCTGGCCGCCAACCCGATCGAAGTGCCAAAGGCTCTGCTGTCCAACGAAGTGGATCGCCTGCGCGTACAAGCTGTTCAGCAGTTTGGTGGCAACATCAAGCCTGACCAACTGCCGGCCGAGCTGTTCGAAGAGCAAGCCAAGCGCCGCGTTGTGCTGGGTCTGATCGTGGCTGAAGTGGTCAAGCAGTTCGACCTCAAGCCTGACGAAGACCGTGTTCGCGAAATGATCCAGGAAATGGCTTCGGCCTACCAGGAGCCTGAGCAGGTCGTGGCTTGGTACTACAAGAATGACCAGCAACTGAACGAAGTACGTTCGGTTGTGCTTGAAGAACAAGTTGTGGATACTGTTCTGCAGAAGGCTAAGGTGACCGATAAAGCGGTCTCTTACGAAGAAGCAGTCAAACCGGCGGAAGCAGCACAAGCCGACTGATTGTCCAACTCGTTGGAAATTCAACCATAAGCCAGCCTCGCGCTGGCTTATGCGTTTTCAAGACATGACTATTTGGGAGTAACTGCAGAGCATGTTCCGTAATTCCTATATTCAGCAGAACTCTGATATCCAGGCCGCTGGCGGCCTGGTCCCGATGGTTGTCGAGCAGTCCGCTCGTGGCGAACGCGCCTACGACATCTACTCGCGCCTGCTCAAGGAGCGAGTGATCTTTCTGGTTGGCCCGGTAGAGGACTACATGGCTAACCTGATCTGTGCGCAATTGCTGTTCCTTGAAGCGGAAAACCCGGACAAGGACATCCATCTTTACATCAACTCGCCAGGTGGTTCGGTGACCGCAGGGATGTCGATCTACGACACCATGCAGTTCATCAAGCCAAATGTGTCGACTACCTGTATCGGCCAGGCTTGCAGCATGGGCGCGTTCCTGCTGACAGCGGGCGCCGAAGGCAAGCGTTTCTGCCTGCCTAACTCACGCGTGATGATTCACCAGCCATTGGGCGGTTTCCAGGGGCAGGCATCGGACATCGAAATCCATGCCAAGGAAATCCTCTTTATTCGTGAGCGTCTGAACACGCTGATGGCCAAGCACAGCGGGCACACACTGGAAGAAATCGAGCGCGATACCAACCGTGATAATTTCATGAGCGCAGAAGCTGCCCGTGAATACGGGTTGATCGACGCAGTGATCGAAAAGCGCCCCGCTTAATATAAGCCGCTCAAAATAGGGCTGGTCGGCATGTCCGACCACTGGCGGGCTTGAAAAAGCCCGCATAAGCCTTCATCTTGTGTTGCAAGCCTATCGGATTTGGATCGAACGAATGACTGACACCCGCAACGGCGAGGACAACGGCAAGCTGCTCTATTGCTCCTTCTGTGGCAAAAGCCAGCATGAAGTACGCAAATTGATTGCCGGCCCCTCGGTGTTTATCTGCGACGAATGCGTCGACCTGTGCAATGACATCATCCGCGAGGAGGTGCAGGAAGCCCAGGCCGAGAGCAGTGCGCACAAACTCCCATCGCCTAAAGAAATCAGCGGCATCCTTGACCAATATGTTATTGGCCAGGAGCGTGCAAAGAAGGTTCTGGCCGTAGCGGTGTACAACCACTACAAGCGCCTGAACCAGCGTGACAAGAAAGGCGACGAGGTCGAACTCGGCAAGAGCAACATCCTGCTGATCGGTCCTACAGGCTCGGGTAAAACCTTGCTTGCGGAAACCCTCGCTCGCCTGCTGAACGTTCCGTTCACCATCGCCGACGCCACCACCCTCACCGAGGCTGGCTATGTAGGCGAAGATGTCGAGAACATCATTCAGAAGCTGCTGCAAAAATGTGACTACGACGTAGAGAAGGCCCAGATGGGTATTGTCTACATCGACGAAATCGACAAGATTTCGCGCAAGTCCGACAATCCATCGATCACCCGGGATGTTTCCGGTGAAGGCGTGCAGCAGGCCCTGTTGAAACTGATCGAAGGCACGGTTGCTTCCGTACCGCCACAAGGCGGCCGCAAGCACCCGCAGCAGGAATTCCTTCAGGTTGATACGCGCAACATCCTGTTCATTTGTGGCGGTGCGTTCTCCGGCCTGGAGAAGGTTATCCAGCAGCGCTCCACCCGTGGCGGCATTGGTTTCAGTGCGGAAGTGCGCAGCAAGGAAGAAGGCAAGAAGGTGGGCGAGTCCCTGCGTGAAGTCGAGCCTGACGATTTGGTCAAGTTCGGTCTGATCCCGGAATTCGTTGGCCGTCTGCCGGTCCTGGCGACGTTGGATGAGTTGGATGAGGCGGCTTTGATTCAGATCCTCACCGAGCCGAAGAACGCCCTGACCAAGCAATACGCCAAGTTGTTCGAGATGGAAGGCGTGGACCTCGAGTTCCGTACCGACGCGCTCAAATCGGTGGCCAAGCGGGCACTGGAGCGCAAGACCGGTGCACGTGGCCTGCGTTCGATCCTGGAAGGCGTATTGCTCGACACCATGTACGAAATCCCCTCGCAGTCTGAGGTGAGCAAAGTGGTGATCGACGAAAGCGTTATCGAAGGCAAGTCCAAGCCACTGTATATCTACGAAAACAGTGAGCCGACGGCCAAGGCTGCGCCAGACGCGTAAGCGTTCAGCAGCTGCGGTACAAGCAAGGGGCCTTTAGGGGCCCCTTGTTTTTTGGGGCGTTTTCTTGGTGCGGTGGTTAAATTCGCGTGTATTCATGCGTTTAACTACTGGCATTGAGCTTGTTTTTTTTGCATGTAACCCCCATCTTGGTTTCATGCTTACTTATCAACTGTCATAGAGGCGAAATCATGAAGACAACCATCGAATTGCCTCTCCTGCCGTTGCGTGATGTCGTCGTCTATCCGCACATGGTTATCCCGCTGTTCGTGGGGCGCGAGAAGTCTATCGAAGCCCTCGAGGCCGCGATGACGGGCGACAAGCAGATCCTGCTGTTGGCCCAGAAGAATCCTGCTGATGATGATCCGGGTGAAGATGCCCTGTATCGCGTCGGCACCATTGCCACTGTGCTGCAACTGCTCAAGCTGCCGGATGGCACCGTCAAGGTGCTGGTGGAAGGCGAGCAACGTGGTGCGGTTGAGCGTTTCATGGAGGTGGACGGCCACCTGCGCGCCGAAGTGGCACTGATCGAAGAAGTCGAAGCTGCCGAGCGCGAATCCGAAGTGTTTGTGCGCAGCCTGCTCTCGCAGTTCGAGCAGTATGTGCAGTTGGGCAAGAAAGTCCCGGCTGAAGTCCTGTCTTCCCTCAATAGCATTGATGAGCCAAGCCGCCTGGTCGATACCATGGCCGCGCACATGGCGCTGAAAATCGAGCAGAAGCAGGACATCCTCGAAATCATCGACCTGTCGGCCCGTGTCGAGCATGTGTTGGCGCTGCTGGATGGCGAAATCGACCTGTTGCAGGTAGAAAAACGCATCCGTGGCCGCGTGAAAAAGCAAATGGAGCGCAGCCAGCGTGAGTACTACCTGAATGAGCAGATGAAGGCCATTCAGAAAGAACTCGGCGACGGCGAGGAAGGCCACAACGAAATCGAAGAGCTGAAAAAGCGCATTGATGCCGCTGGCCTGCCCAAGGACGCCTTGACCAAGGCCACTGCCGAGCTGAACAAGCTCAAGCAGATGTCGCCTATGTCGGCCGAAGCCACCGTGGTGCGCTCCTACATCGATTGGCTGGTGCAGGTGCCGTGGAAGGCCCAGACCAAGGTACGCCTGGATCTGGCCCGCGCCGAAGAAATCCTCGATGCCGACCACTACGGTCTTGAAGAAGTCAAAGAGCGCATCCTCGAATACCTCGCCGTGCAAAAGCGCGTGAAAAAGATCCGTGGTCCGGTGTTGTGCCTGGTCGGCCCACCGGGTGTGGGTAAAACCTCCCTGGCCGAGTCGATTGCCAGTGCCACTAACCGCAAGTTTGTGCGCATGGCCCTGGGCGGGGTGCGTGACGAGGCGGAAATCCGTGGTCATCGCCGTACTTACATCGGTTCGATGCCAGGAAGATTGATTCAAAAGATGACAAAAGTGGGCGTGCGCAACCCGCTGTTCCTGCTCGATGAAATCGACAAAATGGGCAGTGATATGCGTGGCGATCCTGCCTCGGCGCTGCTTGAAGTACTCGACCCCGAGCAGAATCACAACTTCAACGACCATTACCTGGAAGTCGACTACGACTTGTCTGACGTAATGTTCCTGTGCACGTCCAACTCCATGAACATTCCGCCAGCCTTGCTGGACCGGATGGAGGTGATTCGTCTGCCGGGTTACACCGAAGACGAGAAGATCAATATCGCCGTCAAATACCTCGCGCCCAAGCAGATTTCGGCCAATGGCCTTAAGAAGGGTGAGATCGAATTTGAGGTCGAGGCGATCCGCGACATCGTGCGTTATTACACCCGCGAGGCCGGCGTACGGGGCCTGGAGCGCCAGATCGCGAAGATTTGCCGCAAGGCGGTCAAGGAACACGCCCTGGAGAAACGTTTCTCGGTGAAAGTGGTGGCTGACTCCCTGGAGCACTTCCTGGGTGTGAAAAAATTCCGTTACGGCCTGGCCGAGCAGCAGGATCAGGTCGGGCAGGTGACTGGCCTGGCGTGGACCCAGGTGGGTGGCGAATTGCTCACCATCGAAGCTGCGGTGATTCCGGGCAAAGGCCAGTTGATCAAAACCGGCTCCCTCGGCGACGTAATGGTCGAATCCATTACCGCCGCGCAGACTGTGGTGCGTAGCCGCGCGCGAAGCCTGGGCATTCCTCTGGACTTTCACGAGAAGCACGACACCCATATCCATATGCCGGAAGGGGCGACTCCGAAGGACGGCCCTAGCGCGGGCGTAGGCATGTGCACGGCGCTGGTGTCGGCATTGACTGGCATTCCGGTGCGCGCCGATGTCGCAATGACCGGGGAAATTACCCTGCGTGGTCAGGTACTGGCCATCGGTGGTCTGAAAGAGAAACTGCTTGCGGCACACCGAGGTGGAATCAAGACGGTGATCATTCCTGAAGAGAATGTTCGCGACTTGAAGGAAATTCCTGACAACATCAAGCAGGATCTTCAGATTAAACCGGTTAAATGGATTGACGAGGTCCTGCAAATTGCGCTGCAATACGCGCCGGAACCCTTGCCGGATGTAGCTCCGGAGATAGTCGCGAAGGACGAAAAACGCGAGTCAGATTCCAAGGAAAGAATTAGCACGCATTAATGTGTTAAAGCCTGGGGGCTTCCTTGACAGCTTTTTAGAGCCCTTGTTATAAAGCGGCTCTTAAGTGTCTGTAGGCCACCCAGCACTGGTTTTTGCTTTCACCAAAAAACTTAGAATCATACTCAATAGATATATAAGGGGACTTAGAGTGAACAAGTCGGAACTGATTGATGCTATCGCCGTATCCGCTGATATCCCGAAAGCTGCTGCTGGCCGTGCGCTGGACGCAGTAATCGAATCCGTCACTGGCGCTCTGAAGGCTGGCGACTCCGTGGTACTGGTAGGCTTCGGTACTTTCTCTGTGACTGACCGCCCAGCTCGCACTGGTCGTAACCCACAGACTGGCAAAGCACTGCAAATCGCTGCTGCCAAGAAACCAGGTTTCAAAGCCGGTAAAGCCCTGAAAGAAGCCGTTAACTAAGCTTCGATCAAGCCTTTGCTTACCCGGGCCGGACGCACGTCCGACCTGGCCGCGGAGCGGTAGCTGACCCACGTATCCATCGGGTCGCCACGCCGGGGGTGAGAATTCAAGCCCCCGTCCGCTCCGCCAGTTACGAGAAGGCGCATCCTCGGATGCGCCTTTCTTCTATCCGGATTCTACCCACGCTCCACGGTTGCCTATTTTTGAAGTTCAACCGTTTCTGGGGGACGCATGCTGCAAAATATCAGGGACAATTCACAAGGCTGGATTGCCAAGACCATTATCGGGATCATCGTCGCATTGATGGCGTTCACCGGTATCGAAGCCATTTTCCAGGCTTCGGGTAATAACGCGCAGGACGTGGCCAAGGTCAACGGTGAACAAATCACCCAGACTGAACTGAGCCAGGCCGTCGATATGCAACGTCGCCAGCTGATGCAACAGCTGGGCAAGGATTTCGATGCTTCCCTGCTGGATGAAAAACTGCTGCGCGACGCGGCCCTCAAAGGCTTGATCGACCGCAAGCTGCTGCTGCAAGGCGCTGCTGATGCCAAGTTCGGCTTCTCGGAAGCGGCCTTGGACCAGGTGATCCTGCAGACGCCGGAATTCCAGGTGGATGGCAAGTTCAATGCTGAACGCTTTGACCAGGTGATCCGTCAGTTGGGCTACAGCCGTATGCAATTCCGTCAGATGCTGACCCAGGAAATGCTGATCGGCCAGGTTCGTGCAGGTATCGCCGGCAGCGGTTTTGTCACCGATGCCGAGGTGCTGGCGTTCGCCCGTCTGGAAAAACAGACTCGCGATTTCGCCACCGTGAACATCAAGGCGGACCCTGCAGCGGTGAAGCTCACCGATGATGAGGTCAAGGCTTACTACGATCAGCACGCCAAAGAGTTCATGACCCCGGACCAGGTGGTTATCGACTACCTGGAGTTGAAGAAGTCGTCCTTCTTCGATCAGGTCACCGTCAAGGACGATGAGCTTCAGGCTGCCTACGAGAAGGAAACCGCCAACCTCGCTGAACAGCGTCGTGCCGCGCACATCCTGATCGAAGTCAACGACAAGGTCACCGAGGCGCAAGCCAAGGCCAAGATCGAAGAAATCCAGGCACGCCTGGCCAAAGGCGAGAAGTTCGAAGCCCTGGCCAAGGAGTTTTCCCAGGACCCTGGTTCGGCCAACAATGGCGGCGACCTGGGCTTTGCCGGCCCTGGCGTTTACGATCCAGACTTCGAAACCGCCCTGTACGGTTTGAAGCAGGACCAGGTATCCGCGCCGGTGCGCAGTGCCTTCGGTTGGCACTTGATCAAGTTGCTGGGCGTTGAAGCACCTGAGGTGCCATCGTTTGCCAGCCTGAAAGACAAGCTGACCCGCGAGCTCAAGGCCCAACAGGTTGAGCAGCGGTTTGTCGAAGCGACCAAGCAATTGGAAGATGCGGCATTCGAAGCGTCCGACCTGGCCCAGCCGGCGTCTGACCTGAAGCTGACCGTTCACACCTCGGCGCCGTTTGGCCGTGAAGGTGGCGAAGGTGTTGCGGCCAACCGTGCCGTGGTCACTGCGGCATTCAGCCCTGAAGTGCTGGATGAAGGTGCCAACAGCAGCGCCATCGAGCTGGATCCGGAAACCATCATCGTGTTGCGTGCCAAAGAGCACCTCAAACCGGCCCAACTGCCGCTTGAGAGCGTCGCTGCGGCGATTCGCACCCAGATGACCAAGGAGCGTGCGAGCGCTGCCGCCAAAGCCCATGCCGACGAGTTGATCGCCAGCCTGCGTGATGGCAAAACCGCGCTGGATCAGCCGATTGACGGCCAGGCCTGGAAGGTGACTGAAGCGGCAACCCGCAGTCAGGAATCCATCGACCCAGCCGTGCTGCAAGCCCTGTTCCGCATGCCCAAGCCTGCGGCCAAGGACAAGCCAACCTTCACCACCGTGACGCTGCGCGATGGCAGCCTGGTGATTGTGCGCTTGAACGGCGTCAACGAAGCGGCAGCCCCGACGGACGAAGAAAAGGCGCAATACCGCCGCTTCCTCGCTTCCCGTATTGGCCAGCAGGACTTCGCCGCGTTCCGCAAGCAGCTGGAAACCCAGGCAGACATCAAGAAGTACTGATGCCGGCTTGAATAAAAAAGACCCCGTCCTGAAAAGGCCGGGGTCTTTTTTTGCCTTCGATAAAGCGGCAAGTCAGGATGTCGCCACAGGTTAAGTACGTTTGCCTGAAAACTTGAGCTTGCCCCAACTCAGACCGATCACCGCCGCCAGGGTCGAAGCGGCCAATACGCTGAGCTTGGCAGCCGACAGTAAGGCCGGGTCGGAGAAGGCCAGCGATGAGATAAAGATCGACATGGTGAACCCGATCCCGGCCAACAGACCAACCAGGCCGACGCCTGTCCAGGTCACACCGTCCGGCAGCTTGCAGATGTTGAGCTTGACCAGCATCAGGCTGGCCAGCATCACGCCCAGGGGTTTGCCAAGCACCAGCGCGAAGATGACCCCCATGAACACGCCATGAGCCATCGGATCATCCAGGTTGAAGCCGTCCAGGCTCACACCGGCATTGGCCAGGGCGAACAGCGGCATCACACCGAAGGCCACCCACGGATGCAATGCCGACTGCACCCGTTGCACCGGCGGCAACATCTCCCGTTGGGCTTCGCGCAGTTGTTTGAGAGGCTTGGCGACTTGCTGCGCACCTTCATCCGATTGCGAGAAGCGCTCCATCAGCTCGTTGAACGTACGTTCGATGGTTTCCAGCGGGCGTTCCGTGGTGGGTTTGGAACTGACCGGCGTCATCAAGCCCAGAATCACCCCGGCGAGGGTCGGGTGCACGCCGGTCTTGAGCAGCCCGAACCATACAATCGCGCCCGGCAGCAGATAGATCGCGGCCTTGCCGATGCCCATGCGTTGGAACACCAGCACCAGCGCCAGCCCGCCTGCGGCAATCACCAAACCCATGTAATCAAGACTGGCAGTGAAGAAGATCGCGATGATCAGGATCGCCACGATGTCATCGATGATCGCCAGGGCCAGCAACAGGATACGCACACCACTGGGAATCGACTTGCCCAGCAGCGCCAGCACACCGACGGCGAAGGCGATGTCGGTCGCGGTGGGTACGGCCCAGCCGCTGGCGGCGACGGTGCTGTGGTTGAGCAAGGTGTAGATGAGTGCGGGCATCAGCACACCGCCCAGCGCAGCGCCCAAGGGCAGTGTGGCCAGTTTAAGGTTGGCGAGTGCGCCGTCTTTGATTTCCTGGCGGATCTCGGCGCCGACCACCAGGAAAAAGATGGTCATCAGCCCGTCATTGACCAGAAAGTGCAGGGAGCGCGAGACGCTGTAATCGCCCAGCCCCAGGGTGATAGGCGTATTCCAGAAGTGCTCGTAGGTCGCAGCGGCGGGGCTGTTGGCCCAGATCAGCGCCATGATCGCCGCCAGCAGCAGGACGATACCGCTCACGGCTTCGATATGGGAAAAGCGCTCAAGGGCAGACAGCGCGCCCTCAGTCAGGCGCTGTGGGCGTGGGATGGCAGGGTGTTTATCAGGCACGACAACTCTCCATTGGCGGCCCGACCAATGCTTGGCTTTTAACCTGCGCCGTGCCTTATGCAGCAACGCACCCAGGGGCGATGATAGGAAGTTGAGGAATAAGTTGTAAACAAACTTGTCATCGGCCGGACAAGGTCTTGCCCGTCATTGCACCCAGTGCCAGCGCTATCAGCGCCAGTACTGCCCAGGCAAATGCCTCTACGCCCCAGTGCTGGAGCATCAAGCCGCCGGCCAGCCCACCCCCGGCGATGCCCAGGTTCCATACCGTGACCAGCATCGATTGTGCGGCATCGGCCGAGTTGCCGGCTGACTTGGCGAGTGCAGTTTGCAGCAGGGCCGGCAGGCCACCGAAAGCCAGGCCCCAGGCCGCCACGCTGATGTAGATGCAGATCGTAGAGCTGATGCAGAAACCAAGCAGCAGGGCCGCGGCGGCGAACATCGCGCAACTGATGAGGGTCAGCAACCGCAGGTGTTGATCAATCCACATCCCCACCAACCAGATGCTCACCAGGGCCATCAAGCCGAACACCAGTAACACCTGGTCGATCTCGCTGCCAATGCCGGCGGGCACCAGCAAAGGAGCGATGTAGGTGTAGAGAATGTTATGGGCCAACACGTAGGTGAAGGTCACCCACAGCACTGGGCGGATTCCCGGCAGGGCCAGCACGCGATTCAAACCCAGGCGTTTGCTTGGCGCTTCACCGGCAAAATCCGGCAGTTGCCAGCGCGCCCACACCAGCAATAACAGGGTCAGGCCGGTCATGATGGCAAAGCTGGTGCGCCAACCGACCAGCGTGCCAAGCAAAGTGCCGGCGGGTACGCCGAGGGATAAGGCCAGCGGCGCGCCGAGCATGGCCACGGCGATCGCTCGACCCTGCAGATGAGGGGCAACCATGCGGCTGGCGTAGCCTGCCAGCAGCGCCCACAGCAGCCCGGCGAATACGCCCGCAAAGAAGCGCGCGACCAGGGTCACGCCGTAGTGGCTGGAAAACGCGGTGACACTGTTGACCAAGGCAAAGCCGCCAATAGCAATCAACAGCAGGGGCCTGCGACGCCAACCACGGGTCAGCAATGTCAGCGGGATGGCCGCGAGCAATGAGCCCAAGGCGTAGAGCGTTACCAACTGCCCGACCAGCGCCTGCGACACTCCCAGCCCTTCGCTCATTTGTGGCAGCAGCCCGGCGGGCATGGCCTCGGTGAGGATGGTGATAAAGCCGGCCGAGGCCAGGGCCAGCAACCCTGCCAATGGCAAAGGGTCACGCAGGGGCGCCGTTACGGCCAATGAAGCGTTGTCGTTCATGGGAGTCTCCTTAAAGGGCAAGGAGGCAGGGTAGTGGGCAGCGGCGCGCGGAAAAACAGGCTAAGGTACCGAACTTATCGGACATTTTTGTCCGTAATCGACCAAGGCAGCAGAATGGACAGTCTGAGCGGGCTCTCGGTATTCGTACAAGTCGCGCAAACTCGCAGCTTTACCGCGGCGGGGCGGGTATTGGGCGTGTCATCCTCAGCCGTCGGCAAAAGCATCGCACGCATGGAAGAACGCCTGGGCGTCAGGCTGTTTCATCGCAGTACCCGCAGTATCACCCTGACCAGTGAGGGCGCGCTGTTGCTGGAACGCTCGCGGCGTATCCTGGCGGAAGTGGAAGCAGCCGAGCTGGAATTGAGCGAGGCCAGTGCTACCCCACGGGGCAAGCTGCGTATCAGCGTGCCCCAGGTGCGGGGTTTGTTGATGCCGGTGATCAGTAGCTTTATGCGTGCCTATCCGGATATCGAGTTGGACGTGGATTTTTCCGACCGTATGGTGGACGTCATCGATGAAGGCTTCGACGCGGTGATCCGCACCGGCAAGCCGCAAGACTCGCGCTTGATGGCACGTCATCTGGGGCATTACCAATTGGTGCTCGTCGGTACGCCCGGCTATTTCGACCAATACGGTACGCCACGTCAGCCCCAGGACTTGAGTCGTCACGCCTGCCTGCGGCATAAATTCTGTGCTTCCGGCAAACTGGAACCCTGGCCGCTGCGACAGGTTCCGGGTGCGGCGGAGCCGAGCTTGCGCGCGCCGCTGGTCAGCAGCACCATTGAGTCGCTCAAACATGTAGCTCAGGACGGTCTCGGTATTGCGTGCCTGCCGGACTACATGGTTAACCAGGCGGTCGCGCAAGGGCAGTTGCAGCGGGTACTGGACGAGCATCTCGAACACCGCGGCAGTTTCTGGTTGCTGTGGCCGGCCAGTCGCCATGCCTCGGCCAAACTACGGGTATTTATCGACCATATGTGTGCCGGGCTTTTTCCTACTGACGCGGCCTCACAAGCCTGAGATGTTTTACCGACGGGAATGCGCGCTTCAAGGTCGTGTTCTGTTGCACAATACCGTCCGGACCGTTTTCCACAGGATTTTCAATGTCGACATCATTTCACTTGCGTAGCCTCGGGTTGGCGCTGGTGCTGGCGGGGGCCGCGGGCTGCTCGTCACCCAAGACCGCTATCTATGAACATGAGAATTTCGACGACTCCGGTACGTTTTCCCGTGATTACCCGGTCAGCGATGTAGCGGCGTGTGAAGCGGCGCGCCGGGCCCTGCTGAGCCAGGGTTACATCATTACCAGCAGCGATCCCAAGCTGGTGGCGGGCAACAAGAGCTTCCAGCAGACCGGCGAGACCCATCTGCAGATCAGTTTCAATGTGGTGTGCGCCGCTGATGGCAAGGGCAGCAATCACTCGACGATGTTTGCCAACGCCTTGCAGGACCGCTATGCGCTGAAGAAGGTCAACAACTCCGCCAGCCTCGGCGTGGGCGTGTTGGGTTCGGTGTCGATGCCGATCGGCTCCACCGACGACTCGATGGTGAAAGTCGCGAGCGAGACCGTCTCGGCGCCGAAGTTCTACGAGCGATACTTTGCGCTGGTAGATGTGTTCCTGCCGCAGGAGGTCAAACAGGCCGAGCATATACCCGAGCAGCCCAAGGCTGACCTGGGGGTGCCTGAACCCAAGGCTGCTCCGGTAGCCGATCAGGTCGAGGCGCCGAAGGAAGCACCTGTCGTGCCGGCGGCTGCGCAGCCCCTTGCACCGCCGCCTGAGGCTGCGCCGATTGCGCCGATGACCGAGCCTGCTCCAGCGGCGCCCGCTGCGACTGATCCGACCTTGCCTGCGCCGACGGAAGCGATTCCACCGTTGCCGGCACCTGCCCAATAAGGTTTATAGACATCCACAGGCCGCTATCGGGGCAAGGCCCGATGGCAGAACATTGTAACTGTGGCGAGAGAGCTTGCTCCCTCGCCACAGGTTGCGGGTTGTCTGCTCTAGCGCTCAAAAGCTTCCCTGACTAAATCCTCCCTTCGTAGTGACGTTTAATCCTCAAGCGCAGGACTGTCATCACATCGACTTTTTTTCGTCATGACGGCACTTTAAGCTGGGTTCGCAGGTCATTGATCTGCAACCGCTTACATTTGAAGAAGGAGTCCACCATGGACGATTACCAGGAAGAGCTGCTGGAGTACCAGGCGTTCGAACTGGATCCACTGGATCCGGCCGACGATGCCACCGAGCTGTAACGCTGACTTCAGGCGGAATGCCGCTGACTGCGGCGAAATTCCCCTGGGGTCTGGTTGTTCCAGCGCCTGAAGGCACGCTGGAAGGCTTGGGCCGAAGCAAAACCGAGCAGGTAGGCGATTTCGCCGAACGCCAGCTCCGTATCGCGTATATAAGTCAGGGCCAGATCGCGGCGCGTGTCGTTGAGAATCGCGCGAAACTGCGTGCCTTCCTCGGCCAGTTTGCGCCGCAGTGTCCAGGTTGGCAGTTTCAAACGTGCCGCCACTTCTTCCAGGTCGGGTTCACGGCCGCCATTGAGCATCGGCCCGAGCAACCGCGTAATGCGTTCGCGCAGGCTGCGGGTGCGAGTCAACTGCTCCAATTCCCTTTCACACAGCTGTAGCAACAGGTGCCAGGTGCTTGGACAGTGTTGTGGGTTGCGCAGCGCCAAAGTCGGTTGGTTCAGACGCAGTTGATTGGCGTCGGCGCCGAAGTGCACCACGCCACTTCCCAGCACGTTGTAGTGTTCTTGGTAATCCGGCGCGTCGAATTCGATGTCTATGCGTTGTGCCTGCACCGGCTGCTGCGCCACGCTGGACAGCTGCTGTAACCAGCCGGCAATGATCGAGTCGACCACAAAGCGGTTATAGGCGTTGTAGGGACTGATGGAGTAGAACCGCAGCCACGCGCCTTCGGCATCTTCATGAAAGCTTGATTGCCCGCGATAGTTGGAGCCGTACAGTGCTTCAAAACGTGTGAGCGTGCGCGCCGCTTCGCGCACATTGGGGGCCTGGGCGGCGGTGACGCCAGCCAGACCGGCCTGGCTCAAGCGGCTGAGTTGGCCCATGCGCAGGCCGAGGCTCGGGTCGCCGGTCAGTTGAATAGCCGCGTGGCCCAGGCGCATATAGCGCGGGATCGACAGGCGGGCGCCAGCTTCAGCCAGGCGCGCCGGGTCCAGGCCGTATTGCAGCAGCAGCGGTTGCGGGTCCAGGCCGTGGCTGTGGATGGCGTCGGCCAGGGTGTGCACGAAGCCCACCGACAGATCCCCCAGGCGCACCGGCTTCAAGGGCTACAGCCAGATATTCAGCAGGCGCGCGCCACGGGCATCGCCGTCGGCGAACACTTGCCCATTGCTGCTAAGAAAACTCTGGCCGGCGCTGCCCAGGTCCCAGAACTGCCCACGCAAGAATACGCTCATGCCCGCCGTGGCCTGGCTTACGGGTTGCTGGCTGATCAGGGTGAGGCGGCGCCAGGCGGCGCCTTCGCTGGTTTCTTCAGGCTTGAGGCTGACTTCAGAAGGCGTCGACACGCTCTTGAAACCACGCCATGGACGGTCCCAGGTGTCGCGGCCGGTGACGAAGGCCGGTACTGCGATCAGTTGCGCGCCGTGCTCGTTAAGCTTGCGGTAGTTGTCCGGGTACCAGCTGTCGCTGCCGACCAGGGTACCCAGGCGCCCGGCAGGCGTATCCACCACGCTGACGACATTCTCATCGCCTGGTTCGATAAAGCCACGTTCATCGTAGATCGGGTAGAGCTGGCGCTGCGGTTGGCCCAGTGGCAAGCCGTCGGCGGCAAACACCACGCTGGCGTTGTACAGCGCGCCGTGACCGACCTCCAACTGGCCCTGGATCACGCTCGGGTTGGGCAGGGCGATGGAGCCGGCCACCAGGGTTACGCCAAACTCTTTTGCCAGGCTGCCAAACACCACTTGATAGTCGCGTGCCATGGCAGGGGCCTTCATGCGCAGGTAGGCGTCATCCATGCGGTTGTCGCCGGTGGCGCTGATCCAGGCTTTAGCAAATTGCAATGGGTTGCTGACCGACAGCCAGTTCATCGCATCCTTCAAATGCGTGGCCTGGTACAGCTCGTTTTTTTCGCCCTTGAGCATCAGCCAGGTGCCGATATGTTCGGGCAACACCACGATGGTCTTGGCGTTGATCAGGCCCAGGTCGCGCGCCTTTTGCAGGTAGCTCGACAGCTTCAAATGCAGACGTTCCAGGCTTTGGTAGTCGGCAGGGAACAGCTCCGGCTGAATGCCGAGCAGGTTGCCCCGATCGGCCGGTTCGCCCTCATTGACGGCGAGGGTGATGCGCAGGTCCGACAGGTAATGCGCCACGGGGCGCTCCTGGGTCCAGACCAGATACGCAGCGAGGGAGGCAACCAGGGCCATGGTGACGGTGAACGCTAGAAGTTTACGCATGGGGCAACAGACAACAGACCAGGTGCAGGGTTCGCGACTAGGGTAGGGCCCATGGCGCGGCTTGCCAAGGGGCGCTGTGCATTTGGATCAATAACTTGTCAGTTTCGGTCATTGAGCCGTGGTCCACCGCCTCTTAGTCTGTGGGACATAAACCGATGGCACGCCGTTCGAGTGCGCCACGTCCCGTGATGATCCGTTGTGGAGCTGTACCATGACCGCTGCTGCCTACCCGCACCTGCTGGCCCCGTTGGACCTGGGTTTTACCACCTTGCGCAACCGTACCCTGATGGGCTCGATGCACACCGGCCTGGAAGAAAAGCCCGGCGGTTTCGAGCGCATGGCGGCTTACTTTGCCGAGCGCGCCCGTGGCGGCGTTGGCCTGATGGTCACCGGTGGCATTGGCCCGAATGATGAAGGCGGTGTATACGCCGGGGCAGCCAAACTGACCACTGAAGAAGAGGCGCGCAAGCACAAGATCGTCACTCAGGCGGTGCACGAGGCGGGCGGCAAAATCTGCATGCAGATCCTCCACGCCGGGCGTTATGCCTACAGCCCCAAGCAGGTGGCACCGAGTGCGATCCAGGCGCCGATCAACCCTTTCAAGCCCAAGGAGTTGGATGAGGAGGGCATCGAGAAGCAGATTCAGGATTTCGTTACCTGTTCGTTGCTGGCCCAGGCCGCCGAATACGACGGTGTGGAAATCATGGGTTCGGAAGGCTACTTCATTAACCAGTTCCTCGCCGCCCAGACCAACCATCGCACCGACCGTTGGGGCGGCAGCTTTGAGAACCGCATGCGCCTGGCGGTGGAGATCGTACGCCGGGTGCGCGAAGCCGTCGGCCCGAACTTCATCATTATCTTCCGCCTGTCGATGCTTGATTTGGTGGAAGGTGGCAGTGTCTGGGAAGAAATCGTGCAGTTGGCCAAGGCCATCGAACAGGCTGGCGCGACGATTATCAACACCGGTATCGGCTGGCACGAAGCGCGGATCCCGACCATCGCCACCAAGGTGCCCCGTGGCGCCTTCAGCAAAGTCACCGCCAAATTGCGCGGTGCGGTGCAGATTCCGCTGATCACCACCAACCGCATCAACACCCCGGAAATCGCCGAACAGATCCTGGCCGAAGGCGACGCCGACATGGTCTCGATGGCGCGCCCGTTTCTGGCCGACCCGGAGTTCGTCAACAAGGCGGCAGCCGGGCGTGCCGATGAAATCAACACCTGCATCGGCTGCAATCAGGCGTGCCTGGACCACACCTTTGGCGGCAAGCTGACCACCTGCCTGGTCAACCCGCGCGCCTGTTATGAAACCGAGCTCAATTACCTGCCCGTCAAGCAGATCAAGAAAATCGCGGTGGTCGGTGCCGGCCCTGCTGGCCTGGCGGCGGCCACCGTGGCGGCCGAGCGCGGGCATCAGGTGACCTTGTTCGATTCCGCCAGCGAGATCGGCGGCCAGTTCAATATCGCCAAGCGTGTTCCGGGCAAGGAAGAATTTTTCGAAACCCTGCGTTACTTCAAGCGCAAATTGCAGACCACTCATGTAGAGCTGTGCCTCAACACCCGTGTGGGCGTTGAGCAACTGGTGGCCGGCGCTTATGACGAGGTGATCCTGGCCACCGGTATTGCACCGCGTACCCCGGCGATCCCGGGCGTCGAGAACGCCAAGGTGTTGAGTTACCTGGACGTGATCCTGGAGCGCACACCGGTCGGCAAGCGTGTAGCGGTGATCGGCGCGGGCGGTATTGGTTTTGACGTATCGGAATTTCTCGTCCACCAAGGCGTGTCCACCAGCCTGGATCGCGAAGCGTTCTGGAAGGAATGGGGCATTGATACCCGGTTGGAAGCGCGTGGCGGCGTGGCCGGAATCAAACCCGAGCGCCATGCGCCGGCCCGTGAAGTGTTCCTGCTGCAACGCAAGGCCTCCAAAGTGGGCGACGGCCTGGGCAAGACCACCGGCTGGATCCACCGTACCGGCCTGAAGAACAAACAGGTGCAGATGCTCAACAGCGTCGAGTATTTGAAGATCGATGACGCTGGCTTGCATATCCGCATCGGCGCCGAAGGCGAGCCGCAGGTGCTGGCGGTGGACAACATTGTCATCTGCGCCGGCCAGGACCCGCTGCGCGAACTGCATGATGGCCTGGTCGCCGCCGGCCAGAACGTGCACCTGATTGGCGGCGCCGATGTGGCGGCCGAGCTGGACGCCAAGCGCGCCATCAACCAGGGCTCGCGCCTGGCTGCCGAGTTGTAAGGCGATACCAGGGGCGGTGTTAGACTTGCCGCCCCTTTCTCATTCAGATACCTGCCGATGGGCCCTTTCGATTGGCTGCCTCATGCGCCCCTTGAACCTTTGCAGCTCGATTGGCTGAACGGGATCGAGTTGGCTGTGCTGCGCCTGGACCGTATCGACCCGCTGATCAGCGGCAACAAATGGTTCAAGCTGACCGAACACCTGGCTCAGGCCCAAGCGGCTGGCGCCAAGGGCGTGATCAGCCTCGGCGGGGCTTACTCCAACCATTTGCACGCACTGGCAGCGGCGGGCAAACGCTTTGATTTTCCCACGGTCGGCCTGCTGCGCGGCCATCCCCAAGACACGCCCACCGTGCTTGACCTCAAGGCCTTCGGGATGCAGCTGCATTGGCTGGGCTACGGCGGTTATCGGGCGCGGCATGAGCCGGGTTTCTGGCTGCCCTGGCGCGAGCAGTATCCCGACCTTTATCCGATTCCCGAAGGCGGTGGTGGGCTGGCCGGTGCGCAGGGCTGTGGGGTGTTGGTGGCGCAGGCGCGGGCGCAGTTGAGTCACCTCGGTTGGACGGATTACGACGCATGGTGGCTGGCGGCGGGCACCGGTACTACCCTGGCCGGGTTGGTGCTGGCGGAGGCGAGCGCGCATCCGGTGTACGGCGCCATGGCGGTGCCGGATGATCATGGCGTGGCGCAGAATGTGAGTGCGATGGTACAGGGTGGCTATGAATTGCTGGACGCCAGCCGAGGTGTCTTTGCCAGGGTCGATCCGCTGCTGCTCGATTTTATCCAGCACACCGAACAGGCCTGCGGGTTGCCGCTGGAGCCGCTCTATACCGGCAAGGCGTTGCTGGCATTGAAGCAACAGATCGAGGCCGGACGCTTCACCCCCGGCACTCGCCTGATCTTCATCCACACCGGCGGCCTGCAAGGCCGCCGAGGCTTCCTGTAGGAGCGAGCTTGCTCGCGAACAACGTCAACTATGACGCGGGTAGCCTGAATGCACGTGGCGCCCTTGGGTTTTTCGCGAGCAAGCTCGCTCCTACAGGTATCGGCTATCAGTTGGCGGGCTTGTGCCTGCTCGGCATCATGCGCAAAGCAGTGTTATCGCGCACCACATAGTGATGAAAGATCCCCGCCAGTGCATGCAGGCCGATCAACCAATAACCGACCTGGGCGAACAGCACATGCCAGCCTTCAATCTCCTCGGCCAACGCCTTGTTTTCTGCAATCAGCGGCGGCAATTCGATCCCATAGAACATCACCGAATGCCCTTTGGCGCTGACGATCAACCAACCGGCAATCGGCAGCCCGATCATCAACGCATACAGCGCCCAATGCATCAGCTTCGCCAGCAGGCTCTGCCATTGCGGCGGTGTCGGCACGATCTTCGGCGCCACCCCCAGGCTGCGTGCGAACAGGCGCAGCCACACCAGCACAAACACGGTAAGGCCGAGCATAAAGTGCATTTCCACAATCAGCGTGCGCGCACCGCTGCCTTTGGGGAATTGCCCGCGTAACTCAATGCAGGCGTAGACCACCGCCAGCAGCACCACCATCAACCAGTGCAACGCAATCGACATGGTGCTGTAGCGCGTATCGGAATTTTTCCACGGCATTGCTGTGTTCCTCACTCATCAGGGCATACCTCCGCTCTTTAGCGACGGAGTACGTTAACTGTATGCCCGTTTTAAGCGTTTCGCTCGTTGCCAATGCCGTTGCCTTGATCCTGGTCAGTAGCTTTGCGGCATTTCCCCGCGTGCCAGGCGGGCATTGATGTCGGCGATGACCTTCGGCAGGTCGGTGATGGTGTCGATCAGGTAGTGCGGGCGCGAGCCTTCGAACATCGTTTCGATGCGCCGGCGCTCGCTGGCCAGTGTGGCGCTGTCCAGGGCACGGAATTGCTCATAGGTCAGGCCCAGGGCGTTGCCCGAACAGGTCAGCGCGACGGTCCACATCCCGGCACGACGGCCCTCAAGAATACCCGGCACGGTGTCGTCGACCTTCACGCACGCCGCTACATCATCAATGCCCAGGGCAATCACATTGGCCAGAGCCTGGGCCGGCCAAGGGCGGCCGTTGGGGACTTCGTCGGTAGCGACCACGTGGTCGGCGACATAGCCGTTGGTGGCGGCCAGGGCGACGACCTTGTCCATCACCTGCTTGGGATAGCCGGAGCAGGAGCCGATCTTGATGCCTTGCGCGCGTACACCGGCCAGGGTGTCGAGGGCGCCGGGGATCAGGGCTGAGTGTTCGGCGATCTTCTCGATTTGCAGCGGCATGAAACGCTGGTAGATGGCGGTCACGTCATCATCGGTCGGTGTGCGGCCGAAGGCCTTGCGGTAGCGCTCGGCAACGAGCGGCTGATCGCACAGGGTGCGGATATGGTCCCACTTGCCCATGCCCATCGGGCCACGGGCTTCTTCGATAGAGACTTGCACGTCGAACTCGGCAAACGCCTCGACAAAGATCTGCGTGGGGGCGAAGGAGCCGAAGTCGACCACGGTGCCGGCCCAGTCGAGGATAACGGCCTGGAGGGTGTTGGGGTTTTGATAGTTCATGGTTCAGGTCCTGTGGGTAACGAAATTCATGTAGGAGCGAGCTTGCTCGCGAAAAACTCCCGGGCATCGCGTTGAATCAGAATGCCCGTGTCATCGTTAACGGTCTTCGCGAGCAAGCTCGCTCCTACACATTTCTTGCAGCACGTCGGCGATAGCCTTGACCGCCGCCTGCATACCGGCCGCATCGACATGGCCGATGCAGCCCACGCGAAAGGTTTCCACCTGGGTCAGCTTGCCGGGGTAAAGGATGAAACCCTTGGCCTTGACCCGTTCGTAGAAGTCCTTGAACTGGTAGCGTGGGTCTTTTGGTGCGTGGAAGGTGACGATGATCGGCGCCTGGATCGCCGCCGGCAGGAAACTGCGCAGGCCCAGCGCAGCCATGCCGTCCAGCAGTGCCTGACAGTTGTCGGCGTAGCGTTGATGACGGGCGGGCAGGCCGCCTTCTTCGGCGTATTGCAGCAACGCTTCATGCAGGGCCGCGACGACGTGGGTCGGTGGGGTGAAACGCCATTGTCCGGTCTTGGCCATATAGGTGTGCTGGTCGAACAGGTCCATCGCCAGTGAATGGCAGTTGTCCTGGGACGCGGCCAGCGCAGCTTTTTCGGCAAAGACAAAGCCCATGCCCGGTACGCCTTCCAGGCATTTGCCCGAGGCGGCGATCAGCGCTTCGAACGGCACTTCGCGAGCATCAATCGGCAGCGCGCCGAAAGAACTCATGGCATCGATGATCAGGCGCTTGTCGTGGCGTTTGACGACCTGGGCGATCTCCGCCAGCGGGTTGAGAATGCCGGTACTGGTTTCGCAATGGATCAACGCGACGTGGGTGATGGTCGCGTCAGCCTGCAGTAGGCGATCTACATCGGCGGCGGTGGTGGGCTCGTCCTCAGCGGTTTCAAAGGTGCTGAACGAGCGACCGAGCACTTCGCAAATCTTCGCCAGGCGCTTGCCGTAGGCGCCGTTGATCAACACCAACACCTTGCCATTGCGCGGGACCAGCGTGCCGATGGCGGCTTCGACGGCGAAGGTGCCGCTGCCTTGCAATGGCACGCAATGGTGGCTGTCGGCAGCATTGAGGATGGCCAGCAGTTGCGCGCAGGCGCTGGCGGTGAGCTGGTTGAAGCGGTCATCCCATGACCCCCAATCCACCATCATCGCCTGACGGGTGCGGGGCGAAGTGGTCAGGGGGCCAGGGGTCAACAGGATCGGCGCGGCAGTGGTCATCTCAAATCCTCGCAAGGGTCGGGGTTGAAGCTACGGCGCCTAAATTGCAGTTTGGCTTGTTATCAATCAAATTGTTTGTTGTTATGCGAGCTATCAGTGAGGCCGATAGCTATGAACCTGTTCCAACTGCGTGCATTCGATGCCGTGGCCCGCGAGGGCAGTTTTACCCGTGCTGCGGCGCGGCTGTTCATCAGCCAGCCGGCGGTGACCGGGCATATCAAGGCGCTTGAAGAGCATTATCAGATTGCGCTGTTGCGCCGTACCGCCCGGCGCGTGGAGTTGACCGAAGAGGGCGCACGCCTGGCGGCCATCACCCGGGCCATCTTCGGCCTGGTCGATGAAGCGCAGACCATGCTGGAGGCCAACCGCCAGTTGCTCACCGGGCGCCTGGAAGTGGCCGCGGATGGCCCGCACCTGGTGATGCCGATGATCGCCAGCCTGCGCTCGCGCTACCCGGGCATTACCGTGAACCTGCGCCTGGGCAATGCCCAGGAAACCCTGGCGGCGCTGCTGTCCGAACATGCCGATGTGGCCGTGCTCACCGAGGTGGAGCCGCGCAATGGCCTGCACCTGCAACCTCTGGACGAGTCACGGATTTGCGCTCTGGTGCCGGCAGCGCATCCGTGGGCAAAGCAGCCTGACGGGATTGAACTGGCGCAGCTGCATGAGGTGATCATGGTGCTGCGTGAACCCAGCTCCATAACCCGGCGCACGTTCGATGACGCGTGCCTGGCGGCGAACGTACAGCCCAAGGTGCTGCTGGAACTGGACAGCCGTGAAGCCGTAACCGAGGCGGTCGCGGCCGAATTGGGGGTAGGGGTGGTGTCGTCGATGGAGGTCAGCCCGGACCCGCGGGTGCACGCTGTGCCGATCCTCGGCGATGGCCTGCTGAACCGGCACACGCTTGGCTGCATGGAGCGGCGTCGTTCGCTGCGCTTGATTCAGGCCTTTTTCGAGTTGGCGTGAAGGCTGTCACGCACGATCTCCAAAAAGCTTGCCACCACGCGGCGTGAGCTCTGTTCTTTCAGGCACACCAGGGTTTCTTTCATGCGCTGGGTGCAATCGCGGATCGGCATGGCGTACACCCGTGCGTCGGCGCCCAACTCTGCCGCCGATACCACGCCCACGCCAATACCCACCACCACCGCTTCACGCGCGGCTTCGCGGCCTTCCACCTGGATCGCCGGGCGAATGCGCAGGCCGGCCTGGCGCATTTCCTGCTCCAGGGTCTGACGGGTCACCGAGCCGATTTCCCGCAGTACCAACGGCGTGTCATCAAGGTCGGCCAGGCAGATGGACTCGCGCCCGGCCCAGGGATGATTGCGGGCGACAAACGCCAGCAGTTGGTCGTCAGGCAATGGCAGCGACAGCAGGCGCGCATCGTCGACATCGCGGCCCAACAGAGCCAGATCGGCCTGGTAGTTGTACAGGCGCAACAATGATTCATCGGTGTTGCCGGTTTCGATCTTCACGCTGATCCCCGGGTACAGCCGGCAGAAATGCGCAATCTGCGGCAGCACGTGCACAGGTGCATCCACCGCCAGGGTCAGGGTGCCGGTGAGCAGGGCGCGGGAGTCTTGTAGCAGTTCTTCGGCTTGCGCCTCGATCACAAACAGGCGCTGAGTAATGCCCAGCAGGCGTTCACCCAGGTCGGTCAGGCGGACCGAACGTTTGTTGCGGTGAAACAGCAACACGCCGAAGCGCTCTTCGAGTTTGCGCACTTGGTCGGAAATGGCAGGCTGGGTCAGGAACAGGCGCTCGGCGGCGCCGGTAAAACTGCCGTGCACGGCCACCGCATGGAAGGCTTTGAGCTGGGCATGGGAAACCGACATGGCGCGTCCTCTTACAAGCTGAACTTATATTTGAAATACGATAAATCGATTTTACCTATTAGTCAGCCATTGCTTTGATGCACCTCAGCCGCCGTAGGTTGAGTCCTACAACCTCGGTGACCATGGGCGCAGGCAAACCGCGTTCATCTGACCAATACCGTGCCCTTCAAGGCCCGGGATTGCAGTGCTCAACCATAAAAAAAACAGGCGTTTTCTTTCGATTCTGCCGGCACACTCACACCTGAGGTCAGAACCACCATGAATATCCCTATGGGTAGCATCAAGCGTTGGCGCGTGCAGATTTTCGCCATCACCTGGCTGGCGTACGCCGCGTTCTATTTCACCCGCAAAGCCTTCTCGGTGGCGAAACTGGGAATCGGCGACGACCCCAGCTTTCCCCTCGATAAAATGATGATGGCCAACCTGGATGGCCTGTATCTCGCGGCGTACGCCGTGGGCCAGTTCACTTGGGGTATGCTCGCCGACCGCTTCGGGCCACGGGTAGTGGTGCTTGGCGGCTTGCTGATTTCGGCCGCCGCCGCGCTGGTGATGGGCACGTTTGCCACCTTGCCGATCTTTATCACTTGCATGTTGATCCAGGGGTTGGCGCAGTCCACCGGCTGGTCGGGGTTGTGCAAAAACCTCGGTAGTTTCTTCCCGGCTCAGCAGCGGGGGCGGGTGTTGGGGCTGTGGAGTTCGTGTTATGCCTTTGGCGGCCTGGTGGCTTCACCGTTTGCCGGATGGTGGGCCTATACGCTGATCGGTAGCTGGCACGCGGCGTTTATTTCCAGCGCTGCGGTGGTAGCGGTGGTGGCCGTGCTGTTCTTTATGTTCCAGCGCAATACCCCGCAGGATGTGGGCTTGCCGGCGGTGGAGCCCGAGCCGGTCTTGAGTGCCGAAGAGGCTGCTGCTGAAAAGCGCGTCAGTGTGCTCGAACCGTTGCGCGCCATTCTGCGCAACCGCACGGTGTTGACGCTGGGGCTTGCGTACTTCCTGCTCAAGCCGGCGCGCTACGCGATTTTGTTGTGGGGGCCGGTGATCGTCTACGAACAGATGCCGTCGGTGGGCAAGGTCGGCGCGGCCATCGTGCCCACCGCGTTTGAGTTGGCCGGTTTGCTCGGGCCGGTACTGATCGGCCTGGCTTCCGACAAACTGTTCGGCGCCCGGCGGATGCCGGCCTGTGTGCTTAGCCTTTTGGCGTTGACCGTGGCCCTGGCGTTGTTCATGGGCGCGCTGCACACCGGCAGTGTGGTGCTGGTGATGGCCTTGCTGTTTGTCATGGGCCTGACCCTGTACGGCCCGGATTCGATGATCAGCAGCACCGCTGCCATTGATTTCGGCACTGCCAGGGCCGGTGCCACGGCGGCCGGGTTTGTGAATGGTTGCGGGTCGGTGGGCGCGATCCTTGGCGGCCTGCTGCCGGGCTACTTCGATACCGTCACGGTGTTTATTGTGTTTGCCGGCGCGGCGCTGTTTTCTTCACTGGTGTTGATGCCCTACTGGAACGCCAGGCCCGCTGTTCTGGCCCAGGTGGGGGACTTCATACCGGATCGCAGTGCCAGCATCAAACCCCTGCGCACCTGAGGTGTCTGGCCGGTTTTTTGGTGGATTAGAGTGTTCTTGCGCTATAAACTCTGCCCCCAAAGCGCCGGCCAGTAGACGTTTCGGCGCGATGGGAATAAGAGAGTGAGTCATGGGCGCACAGTGGAAAGTCAAACATAAAGAAGCGGCAGCCAACGCCAAGGGCAAGATTTTCGGCAAGCTGGTGAAAGAAATCACCATCGCCGCCCGCAATGGCGCCGATACCGCGACCAACGCGCACCTGCGCCTGGTGGTCGAGCAGGCCAAGAAGGCCTCGATGCCCAAGGAAACCCTGGATCGTGCGATCAAGAAGGGCGCCGGTCTGCTCGGTGAAACCGTGCAATATCACCGCGTGACCTACGAAGGGTTTGCCCCGCATCAGGTGCCCCTGATCGTCGAATGCGTCACCGACAACATCAACCGCACCGTGGCGGAAATCCGCGTGGCGTTCCGCAAGGGCCAATTGGGCGCTTCCGGTTCGGTGGCCTGGGATTTTAACCACGTCGGTCTGATCGAAGCCTCGCCGGACACCCCGGACGCTGATCCGGAAATGGCCGCCATCGAAGCCGGCGCCCAGGATTTTGAAGACGGCGAAGAAGAGGGCACCACCCTGTTCATCACCGAAACCACCGACCTGGATGCTGTGCAGAAAGCCTTGCCGGAGCAAGGGTTCACCGTGCTGTCGGCCAAGCTGGGCTACCTGTCGAAGAACCCGGTCAGTGGTTTGTCCGATGAGCAGATGGCTGAAGTCGAGGCGTTCCTGGAAGGCCTGGACAACCATGATGATGTGCAGGATATGTTCGTCGGCCTGGCGGGCTGATTTCTATCTGAGTACACGCGGTCAAATGGCCTTGTAGGAGCGAGCTTGCTCGCGAAAAACGTCAACGATAACGCGTGCATCCTGAATAAGCGCAGCGCCGGTGAGTTTTTCGCGAGCGAGCTCGCTCCTACAGTTAGATAGCGTGCAGCAAGGCTTTGATCTCTTCGAAGCTCGGTCGCGTCAGCACATCCGGCTGGCAGCAGCGTTGTTGCAGTGCCTGCAAGCTTTCGTCACTGGCCTCAACCCGCTCCAACAACTCCCCCAGCAGCACCCCGAACGCGCGCACTTCAATACGCTGCAACGCACGGGTTTCAAGCGTGTCCGTCGTGGCATGGAAGGACGCCGCGCCAAAGTCTCCCAGCAAGCAATCACCTGCTGCGTTCCACAAAATATTGTGACCATACAGGTCACCATGGGTAATGCCGTGCCGATGCAGGTGCGCCGCCACCGAAGCAATGCCCCGCGCCATGCGCAGTGCCACGTCCAGGCTGAAACGGGTGGTGGGTGCGTAGACATCCCGTGTGCACGACGCCAGGCTCGGCAGGGCCGCGAGGTTGCGGTAACTCGGGTCGATCAGGTCCATCACCAGGGCGGCCTGGTTATCGGGATGGCCGACGACGCGTCCTTCAACCTTGATCAGGTTGGGATGCAGACCGGCAGCGATGCAGGCTTGCATTTCATGCAGCGGTGAACCGTCGCTGGTGATGGTGCCCTTGTACAGCTTGACCGCGACCGGCAACGCCTGGGGTTTCCACAGTGCCTTGCGAATAATCCCCGAAGCGCCTTCGCCAAGGACTTCGCCCATGTCCAGTTCCTGCCAGGCGATGTTCGGCGTCGCCTCATCACTGCTCACCTGCACGGCCATTTCCACCGGGTTACCGGCGTAGGCCAGCCAGGTCAGGCTCGGCAGGGTCAGCAGCCACTGCGGCAGATGAGTGAGGCGATTGGAGGCGATACGGATCAACTCCAGGTTTTGGCACTGGGCCAGGCTTGGCGGCAGGTCGGTCAACTGGTTACCGGCCAACATCAACTTTTGCAGCAGCGGGCGCTGGCCCAGCTCATCGGGCAATTGGCTGATGCAGTTATCGGTGAGGATCAGCCAGCGCAACTGGGGCGGCAGGGCGGCGGCGGGCACGCGGCTGATCTGGTTGGCCTTGAAACCGATCATGCTCAGCTTCGCGCACTGGCCCAGGCACGCTGGCAGCTCGGTAAAGGCATTGTCCGAACAGAACAACACCCGCAGGTGCGTCAGACGGTGCAGGTCGTCGGGCAGGCTGCTCAGGGCGTTGCCGGTGAGGTTGAGGGTTTCCAGGGAGTCGGCCAGGTCGAAGATTTCCCGGGGGAATTCGGTCAGCCCGCAGGCCAGGTCCAGGCGCTTGGCACCGGCCAAATGGCCGGCCTTGAGTTGGGCGAGGGTATTCATGAACAGCGCGGCACTCGGAAGGGGGCGTAAAAGGCGCTCATGATAGCGGCTCGGGTGCGGTTTGCGGGCAGAGCGTTTGCAATTGGTGCAGTCGGCTGGCGGTGCGGGCGAGGTCGATCGCCTGGCCTTCCAGGGATTTATCCAGCGGCTGGTGACCGATGAGGGTCAGGTGTTTGTCCTGGTCGTAGAGCACGTCCACCAGGTTGATAAAGCGCTGTTGCACGGCGATGGGGCATTCGGCCAACTGCGGCAGGCCGTCGATGATCCAGTGGTCGAAGTCCTGGCACAGCAACAGGTAATCCATCACGGCGGTGAGCTGTTCGCACAGATCGTTGAAGGTGAACAGGATGGTCGGTGCCTGATGGCTTCGGCACAGCAACTGCCGGTTGCCAACCGTCAGGGTTTGCGCCGGGCCATTGGTTGCGGGTACACCAAGGCTTTCGCGCTGGGCCGATGTACCCGGCCATACATAGTGGCCACGGGTAAAACGTTGTTGCGCATGGGCCTGGGGCAGGCTGCGAAAATCCTCGGGTGCGCTGACTTCCAGCACGTCCATGCGGGCGGCGATCAGGTCGACCACCGGTTTGAAGCGTTCGTGGTACAGCGGGTTGGGCAATAACCCTTCGGGCGGGTAGTTGGACGTTACCAGCACCAGCACGCCGCGTTGGAACAGGGCTTTGAACAAGCGGCTGATGAGCATTGCATCGCCGATATCGTGCACATGGAACTCGTCAAAACACAGCACCCGGCAACCTGCGAGCAACCGATCCAGAGTAACGCCCAAGGCATCCTCATGCTCACGGTTCACAAACATGCCCTGGTGCAGCCGGGCAAAGAAGCCGTGGAAATGCACGCGTTGTTTCTCGGCCATGGGCAGCGCCTGGAAAAAACCGTCCAGCAGCCAGCTTTTGCCTCGCCCTACCGGGCCGTGCAGGTACAGGCTGCGCGTGGCCTGGCCGTTGAGCAGGTGCTGGGCCTCGCGATTCAGGGCGGTAATCGCCCGGATCTGGCCATCACTGAGGGTATAGCCCTGTTGCTCGGCCTTTTTTTGAAAATAGGCGGGAATGGGCGAGGCGCCCCAGGCGTCGGTTTTTTTACCCAGCAGGCGCTGGAGCAGGGCAAGCACGGCCAAGAATAATCACTCTGTATTGCGGTGGTCGCTCACTGTAGGACGCTCGATGCCATTTGACCAATAGGGAAGGGCGCCACACCTTGCAAACTGGCACTTTCACGTTAACTGGCTAACCTCATACACAGTTGTCACCCCTGTATAAGGAATTGGGGCAGTGAAGGGATCGGCGGTATTGGCTGTCATGGGTGCGATGCTCTACAACACGGCTTCTGCTGCGCAACTCCAGGTGGAGGTGCGCATCGACGTGCAGCGGGGTTGCCAGTTAGTGGGCACCACTCGCACTGCGGGCATCGAGCAACTTGGCGTATTGGATTTCGGCAGCGGCCCGCGTCTGGATGACCCGGCCGGCCCCCTGAGTGCGGCCCTGATCAGCCAGCGCCAGCCGCGCCTGGAGTGCAACCCCGATACGCCTTACCAAATGCGCGTTGACGGCGGCCTGCACGGTGGCGTGGGCGAAGTGCGTTACCTCGTCACTGCGACGCCCTCAAGCAAACCCATTCCTTATCGCATTTATGCCGATGCAGCACGGTTGATTCCCTTGCCGGTGGACGTGCCGGTCAGCGGCCGCGTACCGGACACTGGCTCCGTCGACCTGCCGCTGTATGGCCGTATCGAACCGCTCAAAGACGTCCCGGCGGTGGGGCGTTATTCCGACCTGCTCAAGGTCACGGTCACATGGTAAGCCGCTATCTGGCCGTTGCGGCCCTGGGCGGTCTGCTGTTGTTGGCCGAGGACGCGCAGGCGGCCGTGACCAGCGGGCAGATCCACGCGCGGTTGGTGATTACCGCCAGTTGCGAAGTCAGCAAAGGCGTGGAGCGCGCGCCGGTGACGCCCGAAGGCGGCACTGCACTGTTGGATTTTGGCAGCCAGGGCCCGACCTGGAACGACACCCTGGGCGCGACCATTTCCGATGGCGACAAGGCGCCGCTGTCGGTGTCCTGCAACCCGTCGTTGGTCAGCAGTTTTACCGTGACCATCGACGGTGGCGCCCATGGCGACGGTACCACGCGCCGCTTGAGCAACGGGCGCCAGACCATTCCCTATCGGCTATCGGCCGATGCGCTGGGCCAAAGTGCCTACCGCATCGGTCAGCAACGCAATTTCGTCGTGACCCAGGGCGCACAGGTACCCATTCCGGTATTCGGCACCGTGGTGGCGAATACCAGGGCCCTACCGGCCGGCATCTACACAGACACCCTGACGGTGACTCTGGATTGGTAAACCATGAGGATGGATATCATGCATGTACTCGTAGCGCGAATGGGCGTGTGTGCCCTGGGCCTGGCACTGGCCTCCAGCCTGAACGCGGCGACCACGGTCACCGGGCAGATCAGTTCGAGCCTGACCCTGATCGCCAGTTGCCAGGTCAACGGCTCAGGGGCGGCCACCGGGCTGAATTTCGGTAGCTTGAACTTCGGCACCACCAACAGCCTGTTTACCAACGCCGATGCTCAGTTGCTCGGCGGTACCGGTACCGGCGGGGCGTTGTCGATCCTGTGTTCGGCTGGCACCGCGCCAACGATCAAGGTGCGTGCCGGCGCCCACGATGGTGCTTCCCCCGGTGGCACTCGCGCGCTGGCCGATGGCGTGGGGAACTTCGTGCCCTACGATTTCTACACGGACAGCGGGCGTTCAGCGCTGTTAGCGATCGATGGCGTGGTGACGCTCGCCACCAGTACCGGCGTGGCGCAAACCGTCAATCTTTACGGTCGGGCAGTGGGCAAGGCGGGCCTGCCGGCAGGTACTTACACCGATACCGTGGCCGTGGAGCTGACGTTCTGACCCTGTGCCTCAGGCTGGGGTTGGCCTGTGGATTGGCACTGCCGCTGCCGTTGCCTGCCGCGACGAGCCAGAGCTTCCAGGTCAGCGCGACCATTACCCCTGGCTGCCTGATCGTGGGCGGCGGGTCCAACTACGGCGCGTTGAGCTATGGCAGCTATTCGGCACTGGCCACCGGTACGGTCACGGCGGCCCTGACCGGCGGTGTGACCTTGCAATGTACACCGGGGGTGGCGCTGAGCATGAGTGTCGATGGCGGCCTTTACAACAGTGCCGGGCGCAATTTGCAGCTCAACAGCGGCAGCGCGCGGGTGGCCTATCAATTGTTTCGCGATGCGGCGTTCAGCCAGAGCCTGGGGGTCAACCAGAGCGTCAGCGTGACTTACAGCGATGCCAACACCATCAGCCTGCCGATATACGGGCGGGTGGTATTACCGGGCAATCAGCCTGGGGGGACGTACAGCGACACGCTGCAGGTGCAGCTGTCGTGGTAGGGCTAACGGTATTGAGGAGTGGATTTATGCGTTCAACTTCCCGGCGGTGGTGGGCCGCGGGTATTGCCTTGGGACTTTTGTGCAATGCAGGGCTGGTGCAGGCGGCCAGCTCGGTGCTGATCTGGCCCATCGACCCGGTGTTGGAGGCCGATCAACAGGCTAGCGCGCTGTGGCTGGAGAACCGCGGTACGGAGACGGCCAACCTGCAAATCCGCGTATTTGCCTGGAGCCAAAACGGCTTCGACGAGCAGTACCAGAACCAGCGCGACGTGATCGGCAGCCCGCCGGTGGCCAAAATCGAGCCCGGCCAGAAGCAACTGGTACGCCTGACCCGCACCCGCGAAGTGCCGCCGGGGCAGGAACTGGCCTATCGCATCATCATCGATGAAATCCCCTCGGCGCTGCAGGTGCCGGCGCCGCCGGAAGGCAAGAACACGGCAGCGGCGATTCGCTTTCAGATGCGTTATTCGGTACCGCTGTTCGCCTACGGCGCCGGGTTGTGGAGCAAGGACGACGCGACCCGCCAACGCGACCCCAAGGGTGCAGGCAAGCCGGACTTGAGCTGGCAAAAGGTCAACGTAGGTGGGCGCAGTTACATCGAGGTGCGTAACCAGGGCGCCGTGCATGCGCGGCTCACCGATGCCTCGTTCAAACAAGGCGGGCAGACTCGGCCATTGGTAGAAGGTTTGCTCGGCTATGTGCTGCCGGGCGCGAGTATGCGCTGGCCGGTGCCGGATGCCGTATCGGCCGACCAGCCGTTGCAGGTCAGGGTCAACGGCGCGCCGCAATTGGAGAGCCTGGCGCCCAAGCGATAACGGTTATGTCGCGCAACGGGCACACGCCCGGGTTTTAACAGGATGGAGATGTCCATTGAAGGACACAACGCCATGGTGAGTCGTGGCTGGGCTCGAGGTTTATGGCCGTCGGTGGCAGTGGCAAGCGGGCTGTGGGGCGCTGCGATGGCAGGCGACTTACCGCCGCCGCCCGGCAGCATGGAGGCAGTTGCCGATGCACAGCTGTTTCTGGAACTGGTGGTCAACCAGATGGACACAGGCCGCGTCATTGCGGTCGACCAGCGCGCCGGCCAGTTGTTCGTGCCGGCCAGCGCGTTGCAGGAAGTGGGCATGAAACTGCCCGGCGAGCCTGTCGGCAGCGTGGCCCTGGACCAGGTTCATGGGCTGCACAGTGACTACGACAGCAATGGCCAGCGCCTGTTGCTGGATGTGCCGCCGTCCTGGTTGCAAGCGCAGTTTATCGGCAACCGCAACACCTATCCGCGCACCCAGGCCATGAGCAGCTTCGGCGCCTTGCTCAACTATGACGTGTATTTCAATGACACCGATGACGGCGGCAGCTACCTCGCCGCCTGGAACGAAGTGCGGCTGTTCGACACCTGGGGCACCTTGTCCAACACCGGACAGGTGCGCCAGACCCTGGCCGATGGCATCAATGACAATGCCCTCGGTAACGGTTATCGGCGTTACGACACCACTTGGCGATTTTCTGATGATGAGCGCTTGCTCACCTACGAGGCTGGCGATGTGATCAGCGGCTCGTTGCCCTGGAGCAGCTCGGTGCGCCTGGGCGGGGTGCAACTGTCCCGAGACTTTGCAGTGCGCCCGGATTTGGTCACTTACCCTTTGCCGCAGTTCGCCGGTGAGGCGGCAGTGCCCTCGTCGGTGGACCTGTTTATCAATGGCTATAAATCCGATACCGCGCAGCTGCAACCCGGTCCTTATACCCTGACCAACGTGCCCTTTATCAACGGTGCCGGGGAGGCTGTCGTGGTGACCACCGACGCCCTCGGGCGCCAGGTATCGACCACGGTGCCGTTCTATGTAACCAGCACCTTGCTGCAACAAGGCTTGACGGATTTTTCGGTGGCTGCCGGTACCTTGCGTCGTGACTACACCCTGCGCGATTTCGGTTATGGGCCGGGCGTGGCCAGCGGCACCTTTCGCTATGGCTACTCCGACAACCTGACCCTGGAAAGCCATGCCGAAGCCTCCAGCGACCTGACCCTCGGCGGGCTTGGCGGCAACCTGCGCCTAGGCAACTTCGGCGTGCTCAATACCGCCCTCAGCCAAAGCCAGTTCGACAGCCGCAGCGGCCAGCAACTGAGCCTCGGCTACCAGTACAACAGCACCCTCTACAGCCTGATGTACCAACGTGTCGAACGGCGCGATGACTACGCCGACCTGACCCTGGTCGACACCCCATACGCCAGCCTCAGCAAGCGCAGCGAGCAAGTGACGCTGAGCCTCAACCTTCAACGTTTCGGCAGCCTGGGCCTGGGTTATTTCGACGTGCAGGCGGCAGACGATTCGCGCACGCGCCTGCTCAACCTCAGCTGGAGCAAACCCCTGTGGCGCAACACCAGCTTCTACCTGTCGGCCAACCGCGAAATCGGCGACAGCAACTGGGCCATGCAGGCGCAACTGGTGATCCCGTTCGACCTCAACGGCAGCCTGGCCTTGAGCACCGAGCGCAGCAAAGATGGCGCCAGTCGCCAGCGCATCAACTACAGCCGCGCGGTGCCCAGCGAAGGCGGCGTAGGCTACAACCTCGGCTATGCCCAGGGCGATGCGCCAAGCTATCGGCAGGCTGACCTGACCTGGCGCTTGCAGTCAGTGCAGTTGCAGGCCGGCGTTTACGGCAGCAGCGATGCCGAAACGCGCTGGGTGGATGCCAGCGGCTCGCTGGTGTGGATGGGCGGTGAAACCTTTGCCGCCAACCGTATCAATGACGCGTTTGTGGTGGTGAGTACCCAGGGGTTCGCCGGGATTCCGGTGCGCTACGAAAACCAGTTGGTGGGCCAGACCGACCGTAACGGTCATTTGCTGGTGCCGTGGAGCAGTGCGTATTACCGCGGCAAATACGAGATCGACCCGCTGAACTTGCCGGCGAATGTACAGAGCCCCAATGTGGAACAGCGCGTGTCGGTACGCCGAGGCAGCGGCTATCTGTTGGAGTTTGCGCTGCGCCGGGTGCTCGCCGCGAGTGTCACGCTGGTGGACCGCCAGCATCAGGAGTTGGCGCTGGGCAGCCTGGTGCTGCACGAGCAAAGCAACACTCAGGCGGTGGTGGGGTGGGATGGGCTGGTCTATCTGGAAAATCTCAGCGCCCACAATACCCTGCAGGTCACCCTCGGTGAGGGGCGTACCTGCCAGGCGACATTCGACATCGATGAGCAACAACAGGACGTGCCCCTCATCGGGCCGTTGGTGTGCCAGTGAGTGCTTGAGCAAGGAGGCTGCGGGTGAGGGGCAAGGCATGGGTGTATGGGGCAGGGCTGTTGTTTTCCGGGCAGGTTATGGCGGTGTGTTCGGTGGTTTCCACGGTGCCGGCCAGTTTCGGTTCGATCAGCTCGATGACGGTGCGCACTGCCGCGCAAACCAGTTCTACCACCAACTCCGGATTGAGTTGCACCCAGGCGTTGATTTCGCTGCTGGTGTCTACCGACCACTTCTACGCCACGATCACCTCGTCCACCGCTGGCATGGTCGGGCCGACCGGTGATGTGATTGGCTACACGATTTATGGCAACAACAGCACCAGCTATCCCATCACCCGTGGCACCCAGTTCGATTTCGGCGGTGCTGGCGGCATTGCCCAGAGCATTGGCCTTATCGCCGGGCCCGGGGCGAAAACCGTGCCGTTGTACCTGAGCAGCATTACCGGCAGCAATATCGCAGCGGGGCTGTACACCGAGACACTGAACATTGCCTGGGTGTGGAATTATTGCTCGGGGATCGGCCTTGGCGGCATTTGTCTGGGGCGTGACACGGGCAGCGGCACGGCAGCCCTTACGGTCAGCATGACGGTGACCAATGACTGCCAGATCACCGCGCCGAATATCAGCTTTGGCAGCGCGCCGGTGGTCAGTGGGTTTACTGCAGTGACCGGCCAGACCATCAATATTGCCTGCACCAAAGGCAGTGCCTATACGGTGGGCTTGAGCGATGGCCAGAACCCGCTCAGCGTCGGCGGGCGCCGGCGCATGGTTTCGGGCAGCAACTACCTGGCCTATGACCTCTTCAAAAGCGCCGGTACCACGCGCTGGGGCAGCGTCGGCGCGGCGCGGCGGGCCAGTTCCACCGCGGAGGTCAACCCCGGCAATGGGTTGGGCATCGGCAGCCAGGTGTTTAACTACAATGCGCGCATCTACACCGACCAGCCCACGCCACCCGGCGGCACCTATCTGGACAACGTGGTGCTGGACGTAGGCTTTTAAAACTTCATCAGCGCCGGGGTGGGTTGGTCTGTCGGGCTGACCATTGCGTAGTTGTAGCCGCCGCCCGACCAGTACTCGGCCTGCAAGCCATCGGCGCTGCGGCTGCCACGGGGCAGGAACCCATTGTTCGGGCCCGGCGGGCGGATATAAAAGCTGATGCGTCGGCCCTGGGGGTCCTGGTACAGCACCATGGCCGCTGCACCCTGATCGGTGGTGAGCAGGCGCCCGCTGACCGGCTTGAAGCCTGCCTGGCTGAGGTCGGGCAGGCGATGGGCTTGCTTGAAGTAGCGGTCAAGCCAGGCCTGCATATTGCCGCTGCCCTCGTCGTTGTAGTCGGCGGGCATAATGCCGTCCTGAGCAAACAGGCGATAAGCCTGCATGGCATCGGTCATCGGCAACGGCTGTGGCTGGGTGGCTTCGCGGGCGTGCCAGCCGCCAAACCCGCCAAGGCTCACGGCGATCAGCAACACCGCCGCCGTGGCGAAGTGGCGGCGCGACTGACGCTTGATGCGCTGACGGATCAACGCCGGGTCCAGTGCCGGGTTACTCGGCTGCTGCAGGGCGCCGCTTAAGGATGCCCGCAATAACTGCGCGTCCTGTTGCCAGGCGTGGACCTGGGCGGCCGCTTCGGGGTGGTTGGCCAGCCAGGTTTCAAGCGCGCGGCGGTCACTGTCCGGCAGTTGGTGATCGACGTAAGCATGCAGGTCGCGTTCGCTGGGGGGCAGGCTGATCATTTGAGTCTCCGCAGGGCAGGGCCGGCAATTTCGCCATCGCTGAGCTGACGCAACGCTTGACGCGCGCGGGACAGGCGCGACATCACGGTGCCGATAGGTACCGCAAGTATCTCGGCGACTTCCTTGTAGCTCAAACCCTCCACAGACACCCACAGCAGCAGGGCACGCTGTTCGGTGGTGAGCTGGTCGAAGGCTTGCAGGGTGGATTGGGCCATCACTGTGCGTTCCACCGAAGGTTGCGCGTCATCGCGACCGGTGAAGAATTCGAGCATACGTGCATAGCGTCGGCTGCGACGGTGTGCGTCGAGGAACTGCCGATAGAGGATCGCGAACAGCCAGGCGCGCAGGTCGCCTTCGATACGCTTATCGGCCCAGGCGATGATCGCCCGCTCCAGAGTGGCCTGCACCAGGTCGTCGGCGCTGCTGCTGTTGCGCGTCAGCGATACGGCAAAACGTCGCAACCTGGGGATGAGTTCGTGTAACTGTTCGTCGAGTTCATGCATGGGGATGAGTCTACTCACGTGTGTTGAAGTAGACGTTGGTCCCTGTAGGTTATTCCACGCTTTGCGCAAAGAAACTTCCCGGCTAATACGTGGGAAGCGTCTGTATACCTTGAGAGTCTGTAATCTCGTGCGCAGCCCTCTATCCACCCTTGCATCTGTCGGCATTAAGCCGGCAGTTGAATAGTGAGAGGGTGCTTATGACGTGTTTGCCGAGTGATAAACAGTTTTTTTCCTGCATCTCGCTGGCTCATTTGCCTGCCGCGCAGCGGGTTTTATTTGAGCAATGGGGTTGTGGCCTCTCAACCCGAGCCACCTACGCCAACGTGCACCACGCCTTCGAAGCGCAAGCGAGGCTGGCACCCCAGGCGACCGCTGCGGTATGCGCGGGCCAACGTATCAGCTATGAACAACTCAACCGACAAGCCAATCGATTGGCTGAGCATCTGCTTGGGCAGGGTGTTAAGCGTGGGGACACGGTGGGATTGTTCGTCGAGCGCTCGATTCCCATGCTGGTCGGGCTCCTGGCGGTGTTGAAGATTGGCGCCGCGTATGTCCCTCAGGACGCCAGAATCGTACCCACCCTGCAATTGGGCATGGTCCTCGAATCATTGACCAGCCCGGTGATTCTGACCTTATCGAGCCTGGTGGAGCGCATTCCGGCAGACGCGTCCCACCGCTGCCTCAATTTGGATACGTTCATTGCTCAAACGCCATGGCTGGCTGAAGACAATGATTGCGTGCGTGTCGGTGCTGGCCCGGATGATCTGTGCTTTGTACTGTTTACATCTGGAACTACAGGGCGCCCTAACGGCGTGTGTGTCAGCCACCGTAACGTATGCAACATTCTGCTCACTGAACCTGGGCGGATGGGGATGGCACCGGGTCGTACCGTAGGGCAGATTCTCAATATCGGCTTTGACATGGCGGCTTGGGAAATACTCGGTTGCCTGGCTCATGGTGCGACCTTGCTGATTCGCGGCAAAGACATCGCACAGACGGCCGCACAGTGCAATGTGTTGATCGCAACGCCTTCGATACTGGCCACCCTTGAGGCTCGACAGTGTCCCCACCTCGACGTCGTTGCGGTGGCTGGAGAAGCCTGCTCCCAGGCCCTGGCGGATCGGTGGGCCGAGCACTGTACGTTCTACAACGGCTGCGGTCCTACCGAGACGACCATCGTCAACACGCTGCACCGGCATGTACCAGGCACGCCACTGACTATTGGCCGGCCAACCCCCAATAACACTGTCTATGTGCTCGATGAGCAGGGGCGTGCCTGTGCCTTGGGTGAAACGGGAGAGATGTGGGCCGGTGGTGCGGGTGTGACAGCAGGCTACCTGAACAATACGGCATTGACCCAGCAGCGATACCGTCCGGATCCCTTTCTCGGTGGCGACGCCATGATGTTCCGCACACGAGATTTGGGGCGCTGGGTGGGAGACGGCCAGCTCGAACACTTAGGGCGCGTGGATGACCAAGTGAAAGTCCGCGGCTTTCGCGTGGAACTGGATGCGGTGTCGGCGGCTCTGGAGGCCGGCGCTGGATGCATGCGCGCCGTCACTTTGAAGCTGGACAGCCGCACGTTGGTGGCCTTTGTTTCGCCTGCCAGCACTGACATCGAGGCTTGCCAAACCGCGTGCCAACAGCGCCTGGCCTATTACTGCGTGCCTCAGTCCATCTACGCAGTGGAGCATTTTCCACTGACAGCGAGGGGCAAGATCGATAAGGCATTGTTACTGCAAACGGCCCGGGAGAACCATTTGGCGGTGCTGGCGTTCGCGACCGGGGAGCCCGGCCATGATTGATACGCTGATCCGTACCGTTGTACCGCCCAAGCCGGCGCTTTGGCGTCGCTGGACGTCACTGCCGATGTTTTCCTGTTACAACCGCCTGGCAGCCGCCGCGCTGATGGGCAACCTGGTGTTTTTGCTGTTGGCTTTGGACCTGCACGCCATCACGGTTCAGACGCTGTCGGACATGGTGCTGATCAACCTGTCGGTTGCCATTCTCGTTCGCCAGCAATACGTGATCAATGGGCTGTTCTGGCTGGCAACGCGAGTACCGCCTACATGGCCCTTACAGGTGCGGCGTAGCGCGGCCAAGGTGTACCACTTCGGTGGGCTGCACAGTGGCGCAGCCTTTGCGGCCACTGGGTGGTTTGCCGCCCTGGTTGGCGTGCAGGTTACGCGTTACCTGCAACAACCTGACAGTGTTTCGGTGGCCGGGTTATGGGTCAGCGTTATGCTGCTCAGCTTATTGCTGCTCATAGTGGTCATGGCTCAACCACGTATTCGAGGCCGGTTCCACAATGGGTTCGAACGCGTTCATCGGTTTGGCGGTTGGAGTGCGTTGCTGTTGTTCTGGTGGCAAACGTTACTGACCACGTCGAGCCTGCTGCACAGCGTTACGTTTTGGATGCTGGCAGTGCTGACCCTGAGCGTCCTGCTGCCCTGGCTGCGGCTGCGCAAGGTGGCTGTTGAACACGCACGGCCTTCCGGGCATGCGGTGATTACGCGTTTGAGCCACACCACACCGTTCGCCGGTTCATCCACCGCGATCAGCCGCAACCCACTGCTGGAGTGGCATTCCTTTGCCAATATTCCCACGCCACACGAGGCGGGTTTCCGCCTGATAATTTCCCGCGCAGGGGATTGGACCGGGCGATTTATCGAGGACTTGCCGCGCCATGTGTGGGTTAAGGGCATCACCACAGCGGGTGTTGCCAATGTAGAAACCCTGTTCAAGTCGGTGGTGTACATCGCCACTGGCAGCGGCATCGGGCCTGTCATGCCGCATCTGCTGGCGGCTCAGGTACCGATTCAGTTGATCTGGTCTGCCCGTAGCCCGAGGACGACCTATGGCGATGAACTGGTGGAGGAAATTCTGCGCGCCCAGCCTTGCGCATTGATCTGGGACACCGATGAGCGCGGCAAGCCAGACCTGGTGAAGTTGGCTTATGGCGCAGTGCAAGCCTTTGGTGCAGAAGCCGTGATCTGTATTGCCAACCAAATGGTGACCCAGCGTCTGGTGCAAGAGTTGGAAGCTCGGGGAATACCCGCCCATGGCGCGATCTGGGATTCCTGAGACAGCCCCAAGTGTGAATAACATCAATCAGTGGAGATGCCTATGAACGTGTTTGTGGAACGTCATGATCGAGTGGTCCTGGTCAAGCTCAACCGTCCTGAAGTCAAGAATGCGCTGAGTTCGGCGCTGATGACTGAGTTGATCAGTCATCTGGAAGCAATGGATCGAGACCCTCGGATTGGGTGTTTTGTCATTACCGGCACCGCAGAGTTCTTCGCGGCAGGGGCCGATATCAAAGAGATGAGCGGCAAGTCCTATCTGGACGTGCTCAACGAAGACTACTTCGTCGGTTGGGAGGGCTTCACCCGTTTGCGCACCCCGACGATTGCCGCAGTGGCGGGCTATGCGTTTGGCGGAGGCTGTGAGCTGGCGATGATGTGCGACATGATTTTCGCTGCTGATACCGCCACCTTTGCACAGCCTGAAATTAAGCTAGGCGTCATCCCGGGCATGGGCGCGACCCAGCGGTTGACCGGGCTGATCGGCAAGGCCAAGACCATGGACCTGGTGTTGACTGGCCGGTCAATGACCGCCACGGAAGCAGAGCAGGCGGGGTTGGTGTCGCGGGTTTACCCGGCTGCGAACTTGCTGGACGAGGTGATGGCGGTGGCGGCACAAATTGCCTCCTTCTCGCGAACGGCCACCCGTGCAGCGCGGCAGGCGGTGGAGCATTCTCTGGAGGTCGGGTTGCACGAAGGTGTGCGTCAGGAGCGAAGGTTGTTTCATGGCCTGTTTGCCACGCCTGATCAGCAAGAAGGAATGCAGGCATTTCTTCACAAGCGGCAGGCCTTGTTTAATCAGCCCTAGCCGGCACTCGATCTGGCCGCGCGTTGACTACAAAGAAACTACAGTGAAGGGGGAATAAGCCTACGTGGGATTCGTCTCATAACACTTTCCCCCTGCGGCCTCGGGCCCTGGAGCTTCTATGGTTGATCACTCTTTACCGCCGCGTCCGCCTCTTGGTACTACAAGTCTGCTCGTAAGGCTGGCGTGTATAGGGGGCGTGGTGGCAGTGTTGGTGGTTGCATTTGCCTACGTCAACGGCACCCTCGACCCACAGCGTCTGCGGCCAAAGACCTTGGTCAATGCCCTGGAAACCAATAACGGCGTACACCCGGGCTTTCGCCGCAATCATGCCAAAGGTGTGTGTGTGGCGGGTTACTTCGAGGCGAGCACAGAGGCGCGTGCTTACTCCAGCGCCCAGGTGTTCAGCGAGGCCAAGACCCCGGTAATCGGACGGTTTGCCTTGCCCAGCGGTAACCCCTATGCACCGGACAGCAGTGTGCCGATTCGCAGCTTTGCCGTGCAGTTCAGTCAGGCCAACGGCCAGCAGTGGCGTACGGGAATGAACAGTATGCCGGTGTTTCCGGTGGGCACGCCCGAGGCGTTCTACCAGTTGCTCAAGGCGGGTGCGCCAGACCCGGCCACCGGCAAGCCCAACCCTGCGAACATGCCGGCGTTTTTTGCCGCACACCCGGAGACGGCGCCATTCCTGGCCTGGGTCAAGACCGCCAAGCCATCGGCCAGTTATGCGACGCAAACCTACAACGGCATCAACGCCTTTTACCTGGTGGGCGAAGGTGGCAAACGCCAGGCTGTGCGGTGGAGCGTGGTGCCGCAGGCCCAGGACGCAGCGGGTGATACCGCGCCGTCGGGCAGTGATTTTCTGCAACAGGATTTGGTGCAGCGCCTGGCCGCCGGGCCTTTGCGTTGGCAGTTGAACATGACCCTGGCCAACCCCGGTGACCCCCTGGATGACGCGAGCAAAACCTGGAGCGGTCCGCACACGGTGCTCAACGCCGGCACCCTGGTGTTGCAAAGCAGCCAGCCGCAGGCAGACGGTGATTGCCGTGATATTAACTTTGACCCGCTGATTTTGCCCAGTGGTATCGAGGCCTCCAACGATCCGCTGTTGGCCGCACGTTCCGCCGCGTACGCCAGCTCATACCTGCGCCGCGCGGGAGAAGTCAGCCCGTTGCACAGCGCCCCTCAGGAGTCGAAGCCATGAATGCTCAACCGCGTTTTTTCGCGCCGCTGGCGCGTCTGCTGCACTGGCTGATGGCGCTGATGATCATTGCCATGCTGTTTATCGGTGCGGGACTGGCGGCGTCGGTGTCTGAGCGCCATGAGTGGTTGATCCACCTGCACAAACCGCTGGGTATTGCGATTCTGGCGCTGGTGATTGTGCGCTTGGCTGTGCGTTTTTCCACCCGGCAACCGCCTTTGCCTGCCGACTTGCCGATGTGGCAAGTGCTGGCGGCCAAGGCTTCCCATGTGCTGCTTTATGCGTTAATGCTGGTGTTACCGCTGCTCGGCTGGGCGATGATTTCGGCCGCCGGTGACCCGGTGATGCTCAGCAGCTCCGTGCAACTGCCTGCGCTGGTAGGGGCGAATGCGCCGTTGTTTGCGCTGTTGCGCAAGGCTCACGGCTACCTTGCCTACCTGTTGTTCCTGACGGTGCTGGTGCACTTGGCTGCGGCGTTGTTTCACGGGTTGATCCGCCGCGATGGGGTATTGCAGAGCATGACCGGCACGCGGGATTAATCGCTTCTGTGGCGAGCGAGCTTGCTCGCCATAAAACGCTTGCCGCAGGGGGTTAGCGCAACAGCCCGACGATATCGGCGACGCTGCTCAATACGTCCTTGCCCAGCTGTTTCGATCGATCGCCCGACCAGCCGGTACGCGGGTTGGGCGCATCGTCGTTGTCCTTGAAGGGTATTTCCAGGGTCAAAGACAGGCAGTCGTATTTCTCACCGACCGCGTTGCAGGCCAGGGTCATGTTGGCTTCGCCCGGCAGGTCGCGGGTGTAGCCGTGGGTAGTTTGGAAGTCCCGGGTCAGATGGCTCAGGTGGTTGCGAAAGCGTTTTTCCAGAGCTTCGATGCGTGGGGTGTAGCCTGGATTGCCTTCGCAGCCGGCGGTGAAGATGTAGGGGATTTCTTCGTCGCCATGGATATCGAGGAACAGGTCCACGCCGTACTTTTCCATTTGCTGCTGCACAAACAGCACTTCCGGGCTGGTTTCCTGATCGGCGCTCTGCCAGGCGCGGTTGAGGTCCTGGCCCATCGCGTTGGTACGCAGGTGACCATGGAAAGCGCCGTCGGGGTTCATGTTGGGCACCAGGTACAGGTCGGCTACTTTCAGGAGTTTTTTCAACTCGACGTCACCGTCCTTTTGCAGGCGCTCAATCACGCCTTCCATAAACCATTCGGCCATGTGTTCGCCGGGATGCTGCTGGGCAATGATCCACACCTTGAGGCGGCCTTCAGCCCCTTTGCCACGACGCAACAGTTGTATATCGCGCCCTTCGATACTCTTGCCGGTGGCCAGCAGCTTGACGCCGGCGTACTTCAGGGCTTGTTCGATCAGCCAGTCGTGGCGTTCACGGCTGTAGGGTTCGAAGTAGGCGAACCATGCGTGCTTTTCGCGGGTCTGGAGCGTGATATGCAGAATCTCGCCATCAAAGCGCGTTGGCACGCGGAACCAGTTGATATGGTCATAGGACGCCACGGCGTTGTAGCCGCTCCAGGCGTGTTTATAGGATGAGCCACCCGCGTTGCTCAATCGAAAGGTGTGGGTGTGCCCCACGTGCATGCCTTCGGCCTTGAAGTGGAACCATTGAAAATGTTTGCTACGGGTATCAGGTTTGATTGCCAGCAACAACTGATAGGCATCGCTGGCATCCAGGACCTGGATATTGCCGCTGTCGAAATCGGTGCTGATCTTGATGGAGGTCAAAGCCACGGTCATAGTCTGGTTGCCTGAATATGAGTGATGTGGCGGCTATATTACACAGAGGTCAGGTAAAACCTGGATGCAAAATTGTTGCACGGGGAGGGGGCGTCATCCGTGACGCCGCAGCAGCTTAGGGTCTATGAGATTGATTCTCAAGCGCTATTTCGCAAAGATCCGGCCTAGAGCAGTTGCGTGGCTTTCTTTCTGCGATGCTCTTTTGCTACCATGCGCGCCATCGAGCAACACACAGTCTTCATTAGCCTGAAGCCATGCCAGGGAAACTGGCAAAAAAAAGACCCGGCCAAAGAGCCGGGTCAAAAACCGTGATTAGCCTGATGAGGAGATATTCCAAGAGTCCGACCTAAGGTCCCTTGGTCTATCGACTGATCTCGCGATCAGCTGGGTCCAATAATAATCATTATCATTTGCAAGTCAAATGTTTTTATCCGTGGGATAGAAATATTTTTCTTTCGTGTCTGTTACGCGTTTGCCTGGGCCTCTGGCGTTTGCAACGAGCGCTCCACCATCGCCTTCGCCATATCGATCAAATACACCACGGAAAACGCCAGGTCGCGCTGATTGCCCTGATGGCGGCACGCTGACTCGTAGGCGGTTGCCGCAGCACTGCGCAGCAGGTCCGAAGCATGAACCAGGGCCTCCTCCTGGCTGACGCCCGGCTTGATCGCGAACAGGGCACCTTCCACGTCCGGCGTCGACATCTCTTCTTTCAAGTAATAGTCCAGCGCGCGCTGGGCTGCGTCGCTGTGGCACATGTGTTGTAACTCAACGTGTTCCGGTGTTTCGGGCAATGAATGCGGGCTATTGGTCATAAGCGGCAGTACTCCGGTGGGTGTCGAAATCCTTAGGCTTGATGATAGTACGTATCGTATTTATGTCGTTTTATGGATTACTACAAACTGTTTATTGCCCCGAAAAATACGCACCGTATTGTCAGGCGCCATGGATAACTGGATAGCGTTGGTCAAAGCCAACATGAAAGACCGCAAGGTCACGCAGGAGCAATTGGCGGAGCGCCTGGGCATGTCCCAGGGCGGTGTCGGCCATTGGCTCAACAAGCGTCGAGTGCCAAGCCTGGCGGACATGAACCGGGTACTGGCCGAGCTGGGGCTGGGCTACCTGGAGGTGGCGCTGGAGATTCGTGAGCGGGCCGTGCAGGAGCCTGTGTTGGAACAGCACTACAACCCGTATTTCCGCTACCCGGTCAGCGATTGGCAGCAGGCGTGCGAGCTGCGCGAAGAACGTGCAGCCTATGGGCCTGGCCGCTACGAATTAACCGATTACCACGCTCGTGGCGAGGCGTTCTGGCTGCCTGTGACGGGCGACGCCATGACCGCGCCAACGGGAATGAGCATCGGTGCCGGGATGATGATCCTGGTGGATCCGGCCATCGATCCTGTACCCGGCAAACTGGTGGTGGCCCAATGGGCCGGCAGTTCCCAAGCCACTTTTCGTCAATTGCAGGAAGAGAGCGGCCAGCGCTACCTGGTGCCGCTCAACCCCACGTACCCCAAGGCGCTGCTCACCGACGACTGCCGCCTCCTTGGCGTCGTGGTGCAAGCCAGCGCGAAGTTCTAGTCGGTGCTTTCAAGCTCCACCAGCGCGCTGCCTTCGGCAACCATTTCACCTTCCTGGCAGAACAGCGCCTTGACCACACCGGCATGGGGCGCACGAATGCTGTGTTCCATCTTCATGGCTTCAAGTACCACCAGCTGTGTGCCAGCCTCAACAGTTTGGCCAACCTCCACCAGCACGCGCACGATACTGCCGTTCATCGGTGCGCTGAGCCCGCCCTGATGAGATTGGCCGGCCTCGACCGCGGCAATCGGGTCGAACAGCCTGACGTCATGCATCTCGCCCTCCCAGCGCAGGTACAGGCTGCCTTCGTTGCGGACTGCCAGCTGGGCACGGCGTACACCCTGGTGTTCGATCAACAGTTGTTCGCCGCACAGTTGCGACGCGTGCCCGGCCAATGTCACCAGCCGATCTTGCCCGTTGCAGCTCAGATGCAGCGACACTTCGGCGGGCAGCCCCGTGCGAAAGCCCTGGTTATTGGCCCAAGGCCCATCACCCACCGGCAGGCTCTGCATAAACGCCGCGCCCGCGGCCTGCCAGAATACCTCGCTCAACGCACCGGGCGCCGGTAGCAGTTCATCCTGATAACGCGGGATAAACCCGGTATCCAACTCAGCCGCCGCAAACGCGGGATGGCCGACGATGCGCCGCAGAAAACCCAGGTTGGTCTTGAACCCACCCACGGCAAACTCATCGAGCATACTTAAAAGACGCAGGCGGGCCTGTTCGCGGTCTTCGCCCCAGGCGATCAGTTTGCCGAGCATCGGGTCGTAGAAGGGCGACACGCTGTCCCCTTGCTCGACACCGCTGTCCACCCGACGGCCCGGGCCTGGGCTGGACTCGCGGTACAGCGCCAGGTGCCCGGTGGCCGGCAGGAAATCATTGGCCGGGTCTTCGGCATACAGCCGCACTTCAATCGCATGACCGATCAAGGGTACCTGTTCCTGCGTGATCGGCAGTGCCTCGCCCTGGGCGACCCGGATCTGCCAGGCCACCAGGTCCAGACCGGTAATCGCTTCGGTGACCGGATGTTCCACCTGCAGTCGCGTGTTCATCTCCATAAAGAAAAACTCGCCACGGGCATCCAGCAGAAACTCCACCGTCCCGGCACCCACATAGCCGATGGCCTGGGCCGCACGTACGGCCGCTTCGCCCATGGCCTTGCGCTGCTCAATACTGAGCCCTGGCGCCGGCGCTTCTTCGACGACCTTTTGATGGCGCCGCTGGATCGAACAGTCGCGTTCATTGAGGTAAAGACAATGACCATGCTGGTCGGCAAATACCTGAATCTCGACATGACGCGGCTTGAGCAAGTACTTCTCCACCAGCATCTGCCCATTGCCGAAGGACGACAGTGCCTCGCGCTGGGCGGAGGCCAGGGCGTCGGCCAATTGGCTGACATCCTCGACCACCTTCATGCCCTTGCCGCCGCCACCGGCCGTCGCCTTGAGCAATACCGGGTAGCCAATACGCTCACAGGCGTCGCGGAAGGTTTCCAGGTCCTGGGCCTGACCGTGATAGCCCGGCACCAGGGGCACGCCTGCGGTTTCCATCAAGGCCTTGGCCGCCGATTTGCTGCCCATGGCGTCGATGGCCGCAGCGGGAGGGCCGAGGAAGATCAAGCCTGCCGCCTCGATGGCCCGGGCAAAGCCGGCGTTTTCCGAGAGGAAGCCGTAGCCGGGGTGAATCGCCTGGGCGCCACTGGCGTGGGCGGCGGCAATCAGTTTGTCGATTTGCAGGTAACTGTCGGTGGCTTTGCTGCCTCCCAGGTCGACACAAATATCCGCCTCGCGGCTATGGCGCGCATCACGGTCGATGGCGCTGTGCACGGCCACGGTCGTCAGCCCCATGGCCTTGGCGGTGCGCATGACTCGGCAGGCGATCTCGCCACGGTTGGCCACCAGGAGGGTAGTCAGTGTACTCATGAGCGCGGCTCCTGGGCTTGCCAGCTTGGCGCACGTTTTTGCAGGAAGGCCCGCAACCCTTCCTGGCCCTCGGCGCTTACCCGAATGCGTGCGATGGCATTTTCGCAATACCGTCGCAGTGCAGGGGTGAGTGCGCCGTGACCGACTTCACGCAGCAAATCCTTACTGGCGCGCATCGCCGCCGGGCTGTTTTGCAGCAGGTTGGCGACCCATTGATCCACGTGTTGATCCAGGGTTTCGACCGGATAGCTCTCCGCCAGCAAGCCGATCTCCCGTGCCCTTTGGCCACCAAACCGTTCGGCCGTCAGGGCATAGCGACGGGCTGCGCGTTCGCCAATGGCCTGCACCACGAACGGGCTGATCACTGCCGGCGCCAGACCGATGCGCACTTCCGACAGGCAAAATTGCGCATCATCGGCGCCGATGGCCATGTCGCAGCAACTGATCAGGCCCAGCGCGCCCCCATAGGCCGCGCCTTGCACCACGGCCAGCGTGGGAATTTTCAGCTTGGACAGGTTGTACATCAGCTCCGCCAGTTCGCGGGCGTCGTCCAGGTTGGTGTGATAGTCCAACTCGGCAGACTGTTGCATCCAGGCCAGGTCGGCGCCGGCGCTGAAGTGCTTGCCGCGCCCGCGCACCACCAGAAAGCGCAGAGATGGGTCGCCTTGCACCTGGTCCAGGGCAAGGATCAGTTCGCGGATCATTTCGGCATTGAACGCGTTGTTCTTGGCTTCACGACTGAGCCACAGCGTGGCAAAGCCACGGCTGTCGGTGATCAGTTCGAGGGTGTTGAAATCGTTCATGCAAGGAGCTCCATGATAATGAGAGGCCTCCTGTAGGAGCGAGCTTGATCGCGAAGGTCGTCAACGATAACGCGGGTATTCTGGATGTTCGCGTTGCTCTGACGTTCTTCGCGAGCAAGCTCGCTCCTACAGGTTACATGCGGAACACGCCGAAGCGGCTCGGCTCGATGGGGGCGTTCAGCGCGGCGGACAAGGCCAGGGCCAGCACATCGCGGGTCTGCAGGGGGTCGATAACGCCGTCATCCCACAAGCGCGCGCTGGAGTAGTAGGGGTGGCCCTGGGTTTCATACTGGTCGAGGATCGGCTGCTTGATGGCGGCTTCCTCCTCGGCACTGAAACCGTTGCCAGCGCGTTCAGCCTGCTCGCGTTTGACTTGCACCAGCACCCCGGCCGCCTGTTCGGCGCCCATCACGCCAATGCGTGCGTTGGGCCACATCCACAAGAAGCGCGGGTCATAGGCGCGGCCACACATCCCGTAGTTACCGGCGCCAAAGCTGCCACCGATGATCACGGTGAATTTCGGCACCCTGGCGCACGCCACTGCCGTCACCAGCTTGGCGCCATGCTTGGCGATACCCCCGGCTTCGTATTTCTGGCCGACCATGAAACCGGTGATGTTTTGCAGAAACAGCAGGGGAATCCCCCGTTGACAGGCCAGCTCGATAAAGTGCGCGCCTTTCTGTGCGGCCTCGGCAAACAGGATGCCGTTGTTGGCCAGAATCGCGATCGGGTAGCCATGCAGGTGCGCAAAGCCGCATACCAAGGTCGTCCCGAACAACGCCTTGAACTCGTCGAACACCGAACCGTCCACCAGCCGCGCGATGACTTCGCGTACATCGAACGGCTGTTTGGCATCCGCCGGAATCACCCCGTAAAGCTCTTCGCTGCTGTACAGCGGTGCCACGGGCGGGCGCTGCCGCAACTCACCCTGTTTGCGCCAATTGAGGTTGGCCACGCTGCGCCGGGCCAGGGCCAGGGCGTGTTCATCGCTGTCGGCATAGTGGTCGGCCACGCCGGAGATCTTGCAGTGCACATCAGCGCCGCCGAGGTCTTCGGCGCTGACCACTTCACCGGTGGCCGCCTTTACCAGCGGCGGGCCGGCCAGAAAAATAGTGGCTTGCTGACGCACCATGATCGCTTCGTCGGCCATCGCTGGCACATAGGCGCCGCCGGCGGTACATGAGCCCATCACCACAGCAATCTGCGGGATGCCCTGGGCGCTCATGTTGGCCTGGTTGAAGAAGATCCGCCCAAAGTGCTCGCGGTCGGGGAACACCTCGTCCTGGCGCGGCAGGTTGGCGCCGCCGGAATCCACCAGGTAGATACACGGCAGACGGTTCTGCTCGGCGATGGTCTGGGCACGCAGGTGTTTTTTAACGGTCAGTGGGTAATAGGAGCCGCCTTTGACCGTGGCATCGTTGGCCACGATCATGCATTCGACGCCTTCCACCCGGCCGATACCGGCGATCACCCCGGCAGCCGGAACGTCTTCGCCATATACCTGATGGGCGGCCAGTTGGCTCAGCTCCAGAAACGGCGAGCCCGGGTCGAGCAGACGGTTGATGCGCTCGCGGGGCAACAGCTTGCCGCGCGAGGTGTGGCGTTCCTGGGCCTTGGCGCCGCCACCCAGTTGCACGTGGGCGAGCAGGGTATGCAGGGCGTCGACCTGTGCAAGCATCGCCGCGCTATTGGCGGCAAATTCCGCCGAGCGTGGGTTGAGCTGGGTATGCAGGGTGGCCATGACGCGCTCCTTCAGCGGGTTTCGTTGAACAGTTCGCGACCGATCAACATCCGCCGAATCTCGCTGGTACCGGCGCCGATTTCATACAGCTTGGCGTCACGCAACAGGCGCCCTGCGGGGAATTCGTTGATATAGCCGTTGCCGCCCAGAATCTGGATCGCATCCAGAGCCATTTGCGTGGCGCGCTCGGCGCTGTACAGGATCACGCCGGCGGCATCCTTGCGCGTCGTCTCGCCGCGCTCGCAAGCTTGGGCCACGGCGTAGAGGTAGGCCCGGCTGGCGTTGAGCTGGGTGTACATGTCGGCAACCTTGCCCTGGATCAGCTGGAATTCGCCGATGCTCTGGCCGAACTGCTTGCGGTCGTGGATGTAGGGCACGATCAAGTCCATGCACGCCTGCATGATCCCGGTAGGGCCGCCGGAGAGCACCACGCGTTCGTAATCCAGGCCGCTCATCAACACTTTCACGCCGCCATTGAGCACGCCGAGGATGTTTTCTTCGGGTACTTCGACGTCATCGAAAAACAGCTCGCAGGTATTGGAGCCGCGCATGCCCAGCTTGTCGAACTTGTTGCTGCGACTGAAGCCTTTCCAGTCGCGCTCGACGATAAAGGCGGTAATGCCGTGGGGGCCCTTTTCCAGGTCGGTCTTGGCGTAGATCACATAAGTATTGGCGTCGGGGCCGTTAGTGATCCAGGTCTTGCTGCCATTGAGGACGTAGTGGTCGCCGCGTTTGTCGGCACGCAGTTTCATTGAGACCACGTCGGAGCCGGCATTCGGCTCGCTCATGGCGAGGGCGCCAATGTGCTCGCCGCTGATCAGCTTGGGCAGGTACTTGAGTTTTTGTTCGTGGTTGCCGTTGCGGTTGATCTGGTTGACGCACAGATTGGAGTGAGCTCCGTACGAGAGCGCCACCGAGGCCGAGCCGCGGCTGATTTCTTCCATGCTCACCACGTGGGCCAGGTAGCCCAGGCCGGCACCGCCGTATTCTTCCGGCACGGTGATGCCCAGCAGGCCCATGTCCCCGAACTTGCGCCACAGGTCAGCGGGAAACAGATTATCGATGTCGATCTGCGCCGCACGCGGAGCGACTTCCTTGGCCACGAAGGACTGCACCTGGTCGCGCAGCATGTCGATGGTTTCGCCGAGGGCGAAGTTCAGGGACGGGTAACTCATGGACAGGCACCTTAATGTGGACTTTGTTGTTGTGTGGGTGGGCCGCAAGAGGAGGACGCTCACCTTTACGTTAACGTAAGCTTGCGTTGCGATGCTGTCAATCGTAGTTTACGTTTACGTCAACCTACAAAAAAGACAACAAGGGGTCGTTATGGATCAACCGAATCAGAGCTACAGCCGTGGCTCCCAGGACAAGACCTTGCTGGCCATGACCATTGGCCAGGCGTTCGATCAAACCGTCGCGCAGTATCCTGATGGCGAAGCCTTGGTGGTTCGCCATCAGCAGCGGCGCTACACCTGGCGGCAACTGGCCGAGACGGTTGATCTGCACGCCCGGGCGTTCCTCGCATTGGGCATGCAGGTCGGCGACCGCCTGGGCATATGGGCACCCAATTGCGACGAGTGGCTGATCTGCCAGATCGCGAGCGCCAAGCTTGGCGTCATTCTGGTCAACATCAACCCGGCCTATCGCAGCAGTGAACTGGATTACGTGCTCAAGCAATCCGACTGCCAATGGCTGGTGTGCGCCGGCTCGTTCAAGACCTCCGATTACCACGCCATGCTCCAGGCACTCAAGCCTGAGTTGCGCGGCCTGATCAGCCTTGATCCCAGCCCGCCGCCGGAGTTTTTGCCCTGGTCGCAGTTAGCAGACCTTGGCGCAGGCGTGCCGCCCGAGCAACTGCACAGCCGCCAGGCCAGCCTGCATTTCGATCAACCGGTAAATATCCAGTACACCTCCGGCACCACGGGCTTTCCCAAGGGGGCTACCCTCAGTCACCACAACATCCTTAATAACGGTTACATGGTCGGCGAAAGCCTGGGCCTGACCGCGCAGGACCGCCTGGTCATCCCGGTGCCGTTGTATCACTGCTTCGGCATGGTGATGGGCAACCTCGGTTGCATCACCCACGGCACCACCATGATCTATCCCAATGACGGTTTCGACCCGCTGCTGACATTGACCGCCGCCGCCGAAGAACGCGCCACCGGCCTGTATGGCGTGCCGACCATGTTTATCGCCATGCTCGATCACCCGCGACGGGCCGAGTTCGACTTGGCCAGCCTGCGCACCGGCATCATGGCCGGGGCGACATGCCCTATCGAAGTCATGCGTCGGGTCATCAACGAACTGCATATGAGCGAAGTGCAGATTGCCTACGGCATGACCGAAACCAGCCCTGTGTCGCTGCAAACCGGAGCGGATGACGATATAGAACGGCGCGTCACCACGGTGGGCCGCACCCAACCGCAACTGGAGACCAAGATTGTCGACGATGCCGGCAACACCGTGGCTCGTGGCGTGATCGGTGAGCTGTGTACGCGTGGCTACAGCGTGATGCTCGGTTACTGGAACAACCCCGACAGCACCCGCGAGGCAATTGATGAGGCCGGCTGGATGCACACCGGCGACCTGGCGACCATGGATGAACACGGCTACGTCTGCATTGCCGGGCGGAACAAGGACATGATTATTCGCGGCGGCGAAAACGTATACCCGCGTGAACTGGAGGAGTTTTTCTTCACCCATCCGGCCGTGGCCGACGTGCAGATCATCGGTATTCCGGATGAGCGTTACGGTGAAGAAATCGTCGCCTGGATCAAATTCCATCCCGGCCATGTGGCCAACGAGCTGGAACTGTTGAGCTGGTGCAAGGACCGCATCGCCCACTTCAAGACGCCCAGGTACTTTAAATTTGTGGACGAGTTTCCGATGACGGTCACCGGCAAGATTCAGAAGTTTCGTATGCGCGAGATGACATTGGAGGAACTCAAACGAAACTGAAACCGTAAGCCCCAAAAGGGTGGTAGCCCTGTATGACCTGCCTGTGCGACGGGCCCCTTAGGGTAGCGAACTTACTTCGCTATCCTCGGGATATTCCACATGACAGCCAGTCCTCCCTCTGCGGCGCCTGACGCGGACGAACAAAGCGTTCACTTCTATACCCTCCAAGACAACACACCTGACTGGTATACGCAGTCGCTGGCAGAGCACAAAAGACAACTGGCTCTTCAGCCGCTGAAGATTCCTGATTGGTATCGATATGCATCAGAGGAGTCCAGGGCGAACCTCAAGAATATCCACGCGCGCAGCCGGCGATCATTGAATCAGCTGGATCAGTTGTTGGTTGAGTTGAAAAGCCCGGTTGATTTTGCAGCGCCTCTGCTGGTGGCGGCCATTGAAAAAACATTCAACCTTCGGCTGGACGTTTTGCGTGTTTTTTACGCGCGCAAAATGGAAGAGTTGCAGTGTGAACGCATGCCCACTGCAGTTGCACGCAGCAGTGCCGTGGTGTTGGATCCAGTGTTCTATTTCTACAAGGGAGTCAGCCTGCTCGAAGCCGCGTTGGGCAACTTCACCGAGGATGAGGCCAAGGTCCCGGCCTGCAAGGACTGTCACCTGATTACCGAGTACAACTTTCATCGGCGCTTGCCGCAAGCACGACCGATTCCTGGCGACGTAAAGACCGTTCGGGTTCGAATCGAGGCGCACGAGTTTGCGCGGATGTGCCGGGAGTTGGATCTAGGTGCAAAGTACTACGACCATGTCCGTAACACGCTCAATGCTCAGATCCGTCCGACAACCCCAGGTGCGTCGTCCGGCAAACTCTACAGCTCGATGATCACAGCCCATCGAAATCAGCTGGCGCTGGCTGCGCAAATCGCCGTGATGAAGCAGGACATTCAGACGGATAGCCATGCGTTGATCAAGAATCTCCTGATCAACCAGAGTGGACTCACCTTGGATGGATTGGAGGTCAAGTACTCAAGGTTTTCGCTGTGCGCATGCGCCCTGGAACAGATTCTGATCATCGGCCCTGTAGTAGTTAAAACCTACTTCAGGAGTACTTTAATCCTGCCTGCTCGCTGCTTGGTTTATATACCCGGCGACCCGGAGTTCGTACTTAAGGAATACCCCAATCTCGATCTGTTCGCCGACCACCTGACAACACGTTTGTGCAGCGCCAAGTACCGTGCATTTTTCAGTCAGTTCGTGCTGCTTTCCCAACAGGATGTTTTTTTCACACGGCTTAAGGCAATGCTGGATCCCGAGGGGGTATTCACGCCATTCGACGATTTTGACCTCGGTTCAAAACGCAGGCTCAGTAGTCCAGCGGACTACGGTTATGCAATGGCGTGGAAAGATGTGTGGTATGACAGCGCGCTACACAGAATCCGCTCGATCATCAGCAATAGCAGTACCGCAGCGGTGTCGACGCATGACATTGACGCGCGTGAGCACAGCGCTCGGTTGGCGTGGTGGGGCAACAAGGCGCTGGATATTCTTAACGTGGCTGCGTTTGTGGTCCCTGTTCTTGGCGATGTCATGTTGGCCGTCGCGGCAGTGCAAATGTTCAATGAGTTCGTCGAGGGCGCAGAGGCGTGGTCCGAGGGGCAGACCCAGGAGGCCTGGGGGCATTTCTCGGCGGTGTTGCTGGGGGCGGCTGGGCTGGCGGTGCCCAAGGCACTGATGCTGGCTAAGGACTCGGCGTTCGTCAAACGCCTGGTTCGTATCGAATTTGCGGACGCAAGGGTGCGCTTGCACGATTCTGACTTGGGAACATTCAAGCACTCGGTGACATTACCCGCTGACATCAAGCCAGATGCCAGAGGCTTGTACGTTCATCAAGGTCAAGCCTATCTGCCGGTGGATGCCGCACACTACCGGATCATGGAGGGCGAAGGCGGGACCAGGCTTGTGCATCCGGATGGGGCATCGCAGTATTCACCGCGAGTTCGTCATAACGGCGGTGGTGCCTGGGTCCACGAGTTCGAACAACCCCTGGGGTGGGATCGCAGAACCTTGCTGCGCCGCATAGGGCACACGGTCGATGCACTGAGCGATACCGAACTGGAACAGCTCAGAATCATGAGTGGGGTCACGGATGACGAGCTACGCCGACTTTACATTGATCAGCAGTTACCTGCGCCGCTGTTCCGCGAAGGCCTGAGGCACTTTGACATCCACCTCAGTTACCAGACCTTGCTCGACAACCTGAGCAGCACTCATCCTGAAGAGTTTGGGCGTGTGAGTGGTTACCAGCAGCTCGACCTGCTCCAGCGCGATGGCGCATGGCCCAGTACCAAGGTGCTGGAAATCAGGAATGCTGCCGGAGAAACCATCTGGCGTTCCACCCCCGATATCGCCGTGCAGGAAACCGTGGTACTGAGCGAAGAGGAGGTTCTCTCGGGGCGCATCCTGCAGCCCTTACTGGCGCAGTTGGACCTTGCTGAAGCGCGCATGTTGTTGAAAGAGGGCATTCCACGTGACACGGTCACGCTCGATACGATCGTGACCGGTGAGGTCGAGGTTGAATTGCCCGATCATCTGCAACGGCCAGTCAGTGAAAGGGCACTCGACGTGCCTTCCTATGCCAAGCGGTTGGCCCATTATCAGCGTCGCTTGTTGAAGCTGGCGCGGGAACAACGCGATGACCTCATCGAGCGCGACCTTGCAGCCGGTAACCTGTCCAGTGATCCCAACGTGCAATTGGTCCAGCGCTCCTTTCCAGGCTTGCCCAAACTGGTTATTGAAGAGCTGCTGCAACATGCCACCAGCGCAGAAATGACCTACATGGAGCAAAGCTCGCGTGTGCCATTGCGCCTGGCAGAGGAGGCCCGAAGCTATCTGCCGCGTGCGCGTCTGCTGCGCGCTCATGCCGCGCTTCACTTTGGCACCCGGCTCACGATGGATAGCGTGCGGCTTGCCTTGCACAAGCTGGCAGCCATCCCCGGAAAACTGCAGGGGATAGGCATCGAGCTGCGCGCCGACAGCTCAACAGGAACGTTGCTGGATCAGGTTGGAGAACGCGATGCCCTCAAACGGTTTCGGATAATTCGTCTCAGCATGACGCGTTGGGAGGTTCGCAACGCATTGGACGAAACGCTGTACGCGCGCTCAGACAAAGATGCGTTCTACAGCGCGCTTTGGTTCGCTACGGGCGGCGAGTTTGGCGACTGGGCGCGGCTCAGGGCCGCGACAGATAACCTGAAGAGAGAACTTGTGCGACAGCCATTGAACGAAGCGTCGGCCAGGCAGGCGCTGAATGTGCAGCCCATCAAGCCAGGCTACAAATCGCCCATGCGCCTTGCCGACGGGCGTTATGGCTATCCACTGAGCCCTGTAACGGGGGCTGCCGAACTCCCGTTCATATGTGACCTCAAGGTGGGGCGGCTGTACCCCACCCTGGAAACTGAAGAGGTGCGAGCATTGTTGGGCATGGAAGGGCGAAGCCATGCTGATTTCCTGGCGCGATTGATTGAGCTGGAGAAGGAATTCGAAGGACTCCACACCACCTTGACTCATTGGGTCCAGGAGGGCGGAGCGAATCTCTCCGACAGCAGGCGCAGAGTCGCGTCCAGAATCAAATCTGCCTGGCGGCGTATCTCTGCGCAAGCGCACGCAGCAGATGGGAGCCCCATTGGTCATACCCTTGATATATCCGATGAAAACATTCAGCAACTGCCAGCGATCACCGCCAATATGGATCACGTGGGCAGCTTGAATTTGAGCCGTATGTGGCTGACCGATGACTCGATGGTGTTCCTGCGAGCTTTTGGCCGGTTGCGTTGGTTAAAGGCTAGTGGGAACTATCTGACCCAACTGCCGGAGTTTGCCAATGAAGGGGCTGGACTGACCAAACTGGATTTGAGCGCAAACGACCTGGCGCTGACCGCACAGGCGAGCGCGCGCCTGGAACGCATGGGCGGGTTGAAAATTCTTAATCTGGCAGACAACCTCCGGTTGGGCTGGACCGCTGATATAAGCGGGCTACGAAGCCTCAATCGACTCGACTTGAGCAATACCGAGACGCACACATTTCCCTCTGGAGCCGAGCATCTGACGCAGCTCGCCGCGATTGATCTGCATTCAAATCAGATCAGTACGCTGCCTGATTATGCGTTCGATAATATTGAAAGAATCAACCTGCACGATAATCCGTTATCTGAAGAAACCGTTGCACGTCTTGGTAACCGCGCACCGTATGTTCAACCGTTATGGGCACATGTCACCCGTGCTGAAGGGCGCGAGTTATGGCTACGCGATCTGGAACACACCGAGCGAACACGCTGCGAACCACTTTGGGATTCGCTGGGCGCGGATCCGAACTCAAGCGCGTTTTTTACCATCATCACTGACGTTACCCGCTCTGCTGAATACCAAAGCGTGGTAACCCGGCCGCAATTGCGTGAGCGTATTTGGGAGATGCTTACGGCTGTCAGTGAACACGAGAGTTTTCGTGAACTGATGTTCGATATTGCCGATGAAAGGTTTACCTGTGGTGATGGAAGTACGCTGGAATTCATGAATCTGGAGCGAGAGCTGTTCGTGCTGGAAACTACGCAACTGGCAGAGGGTCCAGCTCTCGAAAATCAACTGTTGGTGGCGTCGAAAAAATTGTTTCGTCTGAAGTTGGTGGACGACATTGCGCAGCGAGATGTGACTGCCCGAGGCGTTGAGTTCAAAGAGCAAAGCGAAGTGATCCTGGCATACAGGATCCGCCTGGCGGACAGGCTTGGGCTGCCGGTCAAGACGCGCAGAATGCTCTTCCCTGCAATCGCCGACGTGAGTCAAACAGCGATCGAGGACGCTTACGTAGAGGTGCTTAGAGCCGAAGCGATAGGTAGCGACGAAGTCGATTTTTTGGTTGGGCAAGAATACTGGGAAAGGTATCTGCGTAAACACTACGCCCGTGAATTCAATTCCTTGACAGGCCCCGACATGGCAAATATCGAGGAAAAAAGTGAAGCGCTGGAGACGTTATCGCAATTGCAAGCGGAGCCGGACGCTGACGCGGATCAAGCGACACGAGACGCTTGGCAAGCCAATCGAGATGCGGCGGTTGAGCGGCTGGGAACCTTGCTGGGTATGACTAAGGATGAGATTTTGGCCGATGGTTCGATGCAAAGCGGCTTTTACGACGCGCAGATGCGCGCGCTCGGCGTTGCGCGCAGGGAGCAGCAAAATAACGGGTTAAGGATGCTGACGCGAAAGGTACTCGATAACCACGCGGCGGAGCCGGGAGTGTAGCTCTGAGCTATCAACCTCTGGATGCACAAAGGGGACCCGAAGGTCCCCTTTAATTTGTCGTTGCGTGCTCTTTTTTATTATTGAGGGGCGGCCTGTTGTTGTTTTTGGTAGCCGTGGCCCGTACTGCTGTTTTTAGCGACCCCCATCCGGGGTCAAGAGCAAACGTATTTTTTTGAACGCTGACCTGCTTCTTCGTAAACGATCCAACCAGTGGTAGCTACCTGAGGTAGTTTTATTTTTCTCTATCCGGTTGCGGGTTGCGGCACGCCGTACCCTGCGAAGCACATCTTCTCCAAAAAAATCTGTTAGCTGCGTCTCTGCCGTGTTGTTTTTGTTATGTCAGAGTCGTTTCGTCTTGTTTTTATTAGGTTTGGCGCTTTTTATTCTTGTTATGCCATAGAGATAGCAGAAGCCGTGCCAACTTTTAAAAACCGTTTAAAATCAATCGCTTATATTTTTTCCTGGAAAGGGTGTTGCCTAAGCACGACGAATTCTGTTCCCGCGTTACCCGTTGTGTATGTGTGCGGTAACACATTGTCACAGCTGTGCTACTCAACCGGCGTTACGCACCTTCGCAACACGAGACCCTGTAGGTCGCCCAAGAACATGGCTGATCTGCTGGCCCGCGCCAATCAAGCGTTCCAGGTCGATCCCGGTTTCGATCCCCAAACCGTTGAGCAGGTACAGCACGTCTTCGGTGGCAACGTTACCGCTGGCGCCTTTGGCGTAAGGGCAGCCGCCGAGGCCCGCGATAGAGCTGTCGAACACATGGATGCCTTCGAGCAGGCTGGCATAGATATTGGCGATGGCCTGGCCGTAGGTGTCATGGAAATGCCCGGCCAGCTTGTCCCTCGGCACTTGCGCGCCGACCACTTCGAACAGGCGCCGGGTTGCGCCCGCGGTGCCTGTGCCGATGGTGTCGCCCAGTGAGACTTCATAGCAGCCCATCGCGTACAGCTCACGGGCGACCGCGGCGACTTGCTCCGGGGCAACATCGCCTTCATAGGGGCAGCCCAGCACGCACGACACATACCCGCGCACGCTGACGCCGTGTTGCTTGGCCGCCGCCATGATCGGCGCGAATCGCTCCAGGCTTTCGCTGATAGAGCAGTTGATATTGCGCTGGGAAAACGCCTCAGACGCCGCAGCAAACACCGCAACTTCCTTGACGCCGGCCGCCAGCGCATCCTCAAAGCCGCGCAGGTTCGGCGCCAGCGCACCGTAGGTCACGCCAGGCTTGCGCTGGATCTGCGCGAATACCTCAGCCGAACCGGCCATCTGCGGTACCCATTTGGGCGAGACAAAACTGCCGACTTCGATATAGCTCAACCCGGCTTGGCTCAACGCGTCTACCAACTGGACTTTGTCCGCCACGCTGATGGGCTGGGCTTCGTTCTGCAAACCGTCGCGTGGGCCGACTTCCACCAGGCGCACGTAAGAGGGGAGGGACATGGCAGTTACCTTCTGGTTAATGGCCGGCTTGGCTGATGGTCTGCGCCAGGGCCTGGGTGCAGCGCTCTTCGGCGGTGTCCAGTTCCAGCTTCATTTGTTCGATATCCAGCAGCTGCTGTTCCAGCTGTTCGCGGCGTTCGGCGATTTTCGCCAACATGCTGTTGAGCTGGATCTGGTTGCCGCCGCTGGGGTCGTAGAGTTCGATCAGTTCGCGGCATTCGGCCAGGGAAAAGCCGATGCGCTTACCCCGCAGGATCAGCTTGAGGCTGACCTTGTCCCGCGCCGAGTAGATGCGCTCCTGGCCCCGACGTTCCGGAGCCAGCAGGCCTTGTTCTTCATAGAAGCGAATGGCGCGGGTGGTGATATCGAGCTCGCGGGCGAGGTCGGAGATGCTGTAGGTGGTGCTCATGGCGGTGCTCAAGAAAGGCTTGGCGCTAAGCTAATTGCAGGTTGACGTGAACGTCAAGGCCGTCATCAGTACTGTAGGAGCGAGCTTGCTCGCGAAAAATCCGAGAGCACCGGGTTGAACCGGGCAGCCCACGTTATTGTTGACGATTTTCGCGAGCAAGAACTAGGCGTCCCCCCCGCTCCTACAATTTGTCGAGCTTCTTTTCGTGGGCGGTGACTTGCTGGCACAACTCGATCATTTGCTCACGCATCCAGCGGTTTGCCGGGTCCTGGTCGGTGCTTTCGTGCCAGTACAGGTGGGTTTCCACCGGCGGCACGTCGTTGAGCGGCAGGTTGAACCAGTGCAGTTCATGGCGGCGGGCGAAGCGCTCGGGCACGGTCATGACCATGTCGGTCTGCTGCAACACTTGCGAAGCCATCAGGTAGTGCTGCGAGCGCAGGGCGATCTTGCGCTGGATGCCCATCTTGCCCAGCGCCAGGTCCACATGGCCCAAGCCATTGCGACGGCTGGAAATATGAATGTGGGTCAGCGACAGGTAATCGTCCAGGCTGAATTTGTCTTTGCCGGCCATGGGGTGACCCTTGCGCATGGCGCACACGTAGCGGTCTTCCATCAGCTTGACATGGCGCACCTGCGGGTCGGTGTTGAGCGGCGCATCCACAGCAAAATCCAGGCGCCCGGCGGCCAGTTCCTTGGTGGTCTCACGGCGCTTGGACAGGAAACTCTCGATCACCACCGTCGGCGCCAGGCGACGCAGGCGCTGGAACAATAACGGCAGGATCACCGCTTCAGTGAGGTCGGTCATGCTGATGCGGTAGGTCTTGGCCGCCTGCTGGGGATTGAAAATCCGACTTTCCTGTACCGACACCCGCAGCAACGACAGCGCATTGCGCACCGGGCCGATGATGTTCTGCGCCATCGGTGTGGGCACCATGCCTTGGGCGGTACGCACGAACAGCGGGTCGTTGAAGGTTTCGCGCAGGCGCGCCAGGGCGTTGGACACAGCCGGCTGGGTGATGCCGACGATCTGCCCGGCGCGGGTCAGGTTGGCTTCGGTGTAGATCGCATCAAAGACGATGAAGAGGTTGAGGTCGACCTTGCTCAAATTCATTTCGTTGCGCTCTTATTGTGAGTGTCCATACGCCGATCATATATCGGTGATGAATGTTAATACACGCCGAGAATAGGCTAGGTAAATTATCAGCGCTGTTCTAGCATCGAATGCATGACCTAAACAACCTCTCAAAGAAGGGAGCTGCTCATGGATTTCGCCTATTCGCCCAAGGTTCAGGAACTGCGTGAACGCGTCACTGCGTTTATGGACGCCTACGTCTACCCGGCCGAGCCGGTGTTCGAACGCCAGGTCAGCGAAGGTGATCGCTGGCAGCCCACCGCAATCATGGAAGAGCTCAAGGCCAAGGCCAAATCCGAGGGCTTGTGGAACCTGTTCCTGCCTGAATCCGAACTCGGCGCTGGCCTGACCAACCTCGAATACGCGCCGCTCGCGGAAATCATGGGCCGCTCGTTATTGGGCCCGGAGCCGTTCAACTGCTCCGCACCCGACACCGGCAATATGGAAGTGCTGGTGCGCTACGCCAACGAAGAGCAGAAACAACGCTGGCTTGAACCGCTGTTGCGTGGCGAAATTCGCTCGGCCTTCGCCATGACCGAGCCCGATGTCGCCTCCTCGGACGCCACCAACATGGCCGCCCGCGCTGAACGCCAGGGCGATGAGTGGGTGATCAACGGCAAGAAATGGTGGACCTCCGGCGCCTGTGACCCGCGCTGCAAAATCCTGATCTTCATGGGCCTGAGCAATCCGGATGCACCACGCCACCAGCAGCACTCAATGATCCTGGTGCCGGTAGACACCCCCGGCGTGAAAATCGTGCGCCCGTTGCCGGTGTTCGGCTACGACGATGCGCCTCATGGCCATGCTGAAGTGTTGTTCGAAAACGTGCGTGTGCCGTATGAAAATGTCTTGCTGGGTGAAGGTCGTGGCTTCGAAATCGCCCAGGGACGCCTCGGCCCGGGCCGTATCCACCACTGCATGCGCTCTGTCGGCATGGCCGAGCGCGCGTTGGAATTGATGTGCAAGCGCTCGGTAAGCCGCACCGCATTCGGCAAGCCGCTGGCTCGTCTGGGCGGCAATATCGACAAGATCGCCGACTCGCGCATGGAAATCGACATGGCGCGTCTGCTGACTCTGAAAGCGGCGTACATGATGGACACGGTGGGCAATAAAGTAGCGAAAAGCGAAATCGCCCAGATCAAGGTGGTGGCGCCGAATGTGGCCTTGAAGGTGATCGACCGCGCCATCCAGATTCACGGCGGCGCCGGGGTTTCCAATGATTTTCCGCTGGCCTATATGTACGCCATGCAACGCACCCTGCGCCTGGCCGACGGCCCGGACGAAGTGCATCGCGCAGCGATTGGCAAGTTTGAGATTGGCAAATATGTGCCGCGGGAATTGATGCGCGGCGGGCAGTAACACCCCAATCTGGGGCAAGCCCCCTCCCACATTTTGATTTGCGAACACAGTCAAAGGTGGGAGGGGGCTTGCCCCCGATGAGGCCAGTCCAGGCACACCAACCCCCAAAATTTCAATACACCCATACCTCCACCCGCCGATTCTTGATCCGCCCCTCATCCGCAGTATTGGCCGCCACCGGCATCTGCGCACCAAACCCGCGAATATCCTTGAGCACCACGCCGCTTTTGACCAGCTCGCGGCGCACCGCCATTGCGCGTAACTTTGACAACAATGCCGCACGCTGCGGATCATTCTTGGTATCGCCAAACCCCACCAGCGTGACCTGCTTGTTCAGCTTGCCCTGGTTTTTGATATAAGCCACTACCCGCTGCAAATCCTGGCGCGCCTTGTTGTCGAGGCTGGCGCTACCCTCTTCGAAGCGAAAATTTACCGTCAGGCGCTGAGCGTCGCGGGCGATGGCCTGGTAATCGTCCGGCATCGACGGGCGCGGTGTCACGCCGATCGCCTGCACTTGCTGGGCGATAAAGCCATTGGCCGCCACTATCGCCTGGCCCTTGCTGCCTTGGGTAAAGTCCACCAGCGCCTTGGCCCACGGGTTGGGGGAGGAGGGTGGCAAGTAGAAGAACAGCCGACGCGACAGCGGGTAATCTTCGGTGGCGATCAGGCTGGTCAGCGGCAACATCGGTTGCGAGTCACCGTCGACAATCGCCACCGCCTTGGCCTGACGCACATAGGGCAGGCCGATAAAGCCGATACCCTGAGGGTCCTGGCTGACGGCATCGGACAACTGTTCGCTGGATTCGAAACGCTTGGCGGAGGGCGCGAGCGGTTGCTTGCGTCGGTCGAGCACCAGTTCTTTGAAGGTGTCGTAGGTGCCGGACTGATCATCACGGGCATATAAATGAATGGCCCCGCCACTCCCGCCCAACGCCTCCCAGGTGCTGACTTCACCGTTGAAGATCTGAGCCAACTGCTCGGTGGTCAGGCTATGGAGTGAATTGCGCGGGCTAACAATGATCGCCAGGCCATCAATGGCGATGACCTGTTCGGCATCGGGGCCTTTCAGGTCGCCCAGAGGTTCAAGGTCCACCAGTTCGCCGTCCTTGATGGGGCGCGACGCCGCGGCCAGGTCGGCGCGGGCGTTTTTCAGCGCGATAAAGCCGGTGCTGGAACCGTGGGCCGCGATTTCGATGGTCACCGTCTTGCCTTGACGCGTCGTGCCGATCACACGCTGTTCATTTGCCCCGGCACCCGGTTCGCTGCGCACATCCCGTAAGCCTTGATACTCCATTAAACCCTTGACCAACGCCGGGCCGAGAGCTGCGCCGATGGTGTTGGAGCCCTGGATGCGCAGGGCCGGGCCTTGGTCGGGAATGGGAAGGGAAGCTGCCATCGCGGGGAGTGCGAGGGCAAAACACAGGAACAGAACGCGCAGCATCATGCCGGCACCTTCTCAAGCCAAAGGGAGTGCCGGGAGATTAAGTCAGTTGGATTGCAGCAATATGACCGACACAGGCGCCGGCAAACCCTGATGCCCTGTAGGAGCGAGCTTGCTCGCGAAAACCGTCAACGATAACGCAGCGACTCTGTTTTAACGCGGCGCTTTCAAGTTCTTCGCGAGCAAGCTCGCTCCTACAATTTATTTTTGAGCTCAGCTCAATTCCAGCCAAATCGGCGCATGATCCGAAGGCTTCTCCAGCCCGCGCAAATCGTAATCCACCCCGGCATCCTTGATCCGTGGCACCAGCCCGGTCGACGCCATGATCACGTCAATGCGCAACCCACGCTTAGGCTCATCCTCAAAACCACGGCTGCGGTAGTCGAACCAGCTGAAACGGTCGGTCACATCGGGGTTGAGGTGGCGGAAACTGTCCACCAGGCCCCAGTTTTTCAGGCGCTCCATCCACTCGCGCTCTTCCGGCAGGAAGCTGCACTTGCCGGTTTTCAGCCAGCGTTTGGCGTTGTCGGCGCCGATGCCGATGTCGCAGTCTTGCGGGGAAATGTTCACATCGCCCATCACCACCAGCGCCTGGTCATTGCTGAACTGGCTTTCCAGCAGGTGCTGCAAGTCTTCGTAGAAGCGCTGCTTGGCCGGAAACTTGGTGGGGTGGTCGCGGCTTTCGCCCTGGGGGAAATAGCCGTTCATGATGGTGACCGGCTGGCCATGTTCGTCGGCAAAGGTGCCCCAGATAAAACGGCGCTGGGCGTCTTCTTCATCGCTGGCGAAACCTTTGTGCAGGCTCAAGGCCGGCTGGCGCGAGAGCAGGGCCACGCCGTAATGGCCTTTCTGTCCGTGGTAGTACACGTGATAACCCAGGGCCTGCACTTCGGCCAGCGGGAACTGATCATCGTGGACCTTGGTTTCCTGCAGGCCGATCACGTCGGGTTGATGCTTTTCAATCAGCGCCGCCAGCTGATGAGGGCGAGCACGCAGCCCGTTGATATTGAAGGAGACGATTTTCATGGTCGGCAGTCCAGTCTGGCAAAAGGGCGATGCTAGCCGACAAGTCGGATGGGGGCCAGTGTGGCGGTAAGGGCAATGCGCTGCTAATGTCGGGGAACGACTGGAGCTGTGCAGGTTCGTACCCATAAGAACGCCATGTTTGAGTGGCGCCCAGGGAGATTGACTGTTATGCCAGACACTTCGACGGCCACTGCCGAAATCCGCCTGCTCAATAGCGGTTATTCCCGTGAAGCGCGATCTCTGCTTTATCAGGCGTATCGCCACGAACCGACCTTCGCCTACATCTTTGAAGCCGAGCGGCCGGGTTACGAGCAGCGGGTGCGCGCCACCGTGCGCGAATTGGTCAAGCAGCACTTCTTCCAGAAACTTCCCGCCATCGGCCTGTTCGTCAACGACCGGTTGATCGGTATAGCCCTGATCGCGCCGCCGCAACGCCGCCTGGGCATCACCGAAAGCTGGGCCTGGCAAATCCGCATGTGGCTGAGCACGGGCGTGCGCGGTACGCGACGCTACCTGGAATATCATCAGGCCGTACTGGCGTGCTTGCCCAGCGAGGCCGTGCATGTGTTGCCGCTGCTGGGTATTCACCCGCAGTTCCAGGGCCAGCATCATGGTGAGCAACTGCTCGAAGCCGTCCACAATTGGTGCGCTGACGACCCGCATTCCTCAGGCGTGGTGCTCGACACCGGCAACTCCCGCTACCTGGATTTCTACAAGCGCCAAGGCTATGAAGAGATCGGCGAAGTCGCCGTAGGGCCAGTACTGGAGCATGTGTTTTTCCATCCCAATCCCCAGGCGTTACATCCTGCAACGGCTTAGCCAGAATTATTCAGACAATTCCCGGTTCTAAGTCCCTCCCTAGCTCGTGTAGCATCCGCGCCTATGAAGTTTCCAGGAAGATTTACCAGCGGCTTGATTCTGCTGTTCACAAGCTGCGGCGCATTGGCGCAAAGCGAACTGGACGTGCGGATCAAACCCTCAAACGACGCGCTGAAAGCCAACATCGAAGGCTATATCGGCGGGGTTGGCGATCGTGACGAAGAAGCCTTGCTGCGGTTCAGCCGTGGCGCCGAAGAGCAGGCGCGCAAAGCCGCGCAGGCTTTAGGCTTCTATCAGCCACAGATCGCCAGCGAGGTGAAGGGCGGCAAGAATCCGCGTCTGACCCTCACCATCGATCCCGGCGAACCAGTGCACTTGCGCGACGTGACCATTCGTGTCGATGGCCAGGCCGCGAGCCTCAAGGCCTTTCGCGTGCCCGCCAGCGACGACCTCAAATCCGGCGCGGTGCTTAACCACGGCCATTACGAAGACGCCAAGCGCCTGATCCAGAACCAGGCCTCGCGCTACGGGTTTTTCAGCGGGCGCTTTACCAGCCAGAAGCTCGCGGTTGACCCTCAAGCGGGCGTGGCCGACATCGAACTCATTTACGACAGCGGCCCGCGCTACAGCATGGGCAAGGTCAGCTTCAGCGGCGACACGCCGTTTGATGAAGAGCTGTTGCAACGCATGGTGCCCTTTGACAGCGGCACGCCGTATGACTCCGAACTGGTCGCCGAGCTCAACCAGAACCTGCAAGCCAGCGGCTTCTTCGAAGGCGTGCGCGTAGACGCCAGCCCCACGGCCGCGACCGATGATGTGATCCCGGTCGCCGTACAACTGGAAACCCGCAAGCCGCGCACCATGGGCCTTGGCCTGGGCTACTCCACTGACGTCGGCCCACGGGGCAAAGCCAACTGGACTCGCCATTGGGTCAACCCCCAGGGCCACAGTTATGGCTGGGAAGCCGAGTTGTCGGCGCCGCGGCAGAACGTCGGCCTGTGGTACGACATCCCGCTCGACCCGCCGCTCACCGACAAATTGCGCTTCGCCGGCGGCTATCAGAATGAAGAGATCGCCAACACCGACACCTTGAGCAAGCTGCTCACCGTCGGCCCTGAATGGCACAGCAAGTTGCCCAGTGGCTGGACGCGGGTGATTTCTCTCAAGTACCAGCGCGAAGAATACCGCCTGGGCAATGACTCGGGGATGAGTAACCTGTTGATGCCGGGGGTCAGTTATTCCTACCTGCGCAGCGACAACCGAATCGACCCGCACCATGGGTATCGCCTGATGTTCGACACCAAGGTCGCCAAAGAGGGGCTGGGGTCTGACACCAACCTGCTTTACGGCACGGCCACTGTCAAAGGCCTGACCACCTTGTGGGACAACCACCGCTTTCTGGGGCGCGCACAATTTGGCGGCAGTGCCACCAACGGCTACAAATCCGTGCCGCCGTCGTTGCGCTTCTTTGCCGGTGGTGACCAGAGCGTGCGCGGTTACGAGTACCAGACCCTGTCGCCAGAGAACGATCGCGGCGATCGCATCGGTGGTCGCTACATGGTGGCCTTGAGTGCCGAGTATCAATACTCCATCACCGACAAATGGCGTATCGCGACCTTTATCGACCAGGGCAACTCGTTCAACAACCTCGACCTGCCGAGCCTGAAAACCGGCGTGGGCGTCGGCGTGCGCTGGGTATCGCCGGTGGGGCCTATCCGCCTCGACCTGGCCCATGCCCTCGAAGATCCGGGCGGCGTTCGCTTGCACTTTTCCATGGGGCCTGAGCTGTGATGCGTGGTTTGAAAATAGCGGGGCTGGCGCTGGTCGCCATCCTCGCGCTGTTGCTGTTGACGCTGTGGACGGTGCTCGGCACTCAGGCGGGCAGCCGCTGGGTGCTGGGCCAGGTGCCGGGCTTGAGCGTGGAGAATTTTCATGGTCGCCTGGGCGGGCAGTGGAGCGCCGACCATCTGCTGTGGCAGCAAGATGGCAGCCGCGTCGAGTTGAATGCGCCAAAGTTTGACTGGTCGCCCGGCTGCCTGCTTCGCATGACCCTTTGCATCAACCGATTGGATGTAGAACAGGTCAGCCTGGAATTTGCGCCCAGTACCGACGAAAGCAGCAGCGGGCCGATCCAACTGCCTGAACTCAAGCTGCCGGTTGCGATCCAGTTGGGCGATGTGCGCATCGGTCGCCTGCTGTTCAACGGCAGCGAAGAGCTCAAGGGCCTGCAACTGGCGGCGCACTGGACTGGCGCCGGTATGCAGATCGACTCGGTACATTTACAGCGCGACGACCTGGTGCTGGACCTCGCCGGCCTGCTGCAACCCACCGGCGACTGGCCGCTGAACGCCACCGGCAACCTGAGCCTGCCCTACGCCCCTGGCGGTGCTCCCTGGAGCGTTGCGCTCAAGATCGACGGCGACCTGCTCAAAACCCTCAAAGTCGACGCCGACAGCAGCGGTTACCTACCGGCCAAGCTCAGCGGCGAGCTGCAACCCCTGGTAGAAAACCTGCCGGCGCAGTTGCGCATCACCTCCGAGGCGTTCAAACCCAGCGCCGACCTGCCGGACACCTTGCAACTCAACCAATTGGACCTGAGTGCCAAGGGCGACCTGAAAAGTGGCTACCAGTTACTCGGCAAGGCCGTGCTACCGGCGGAAAAAGGCCCGGTGGATTTACTGCTGCAAGGCAAGGTCGACGCCAAGGGCGCGCAGATCGCCGGGCTGAACCTGAATGCCGGTGACCAGCAAAGCCTCAAGCTCAGTGCCAACCTGGATTGGCAACAAGGCTTCAGTGCTGACGCCAAAATCGACTGGCTGGACTTCCCCTGGCATCGCCTCTATCCCGTGATCGACGAGCCACAAGTGGCATTGCGTACCTTCAATGGTGAAATCTCCTATAAAGACGGCAATTACCTGGGCAATCTCAAGGCCGACCTCGACGGCCCGGCGGGTAAGTTCAATGTGGTCACCCCCTTCAGTGGCGACCTCAAGCAAGTCTTCCTGCCCGAGTTGAAACTGACGGCCGGTCAGGGTAAAGCCGAAGGCCACCTGAACCTGCAGTTTGCCGACGGTATTGCCTGGGATACCGCGCTGGACCTGTCGGCACTGAACCCGGCGTACTGGGTGGCCGAGTTACCCGGCACCCTGGCCGGACCGCTTCGCAGCAAAGGCGAGTTCAAGAACGAACAACTCAAGCTCAACGCTGACCTCGACCTCAAGGGCCGCCTGCGCGGGCAAACCGCTGTGTTGGCGGCCAAGGCCGAAGGTGCAGGCGAACAATGGACCCTCGCCAACCTGGATATTCGCCTGGGTGACAACCGCATCAACGGCAGCGGCAGCCTGCAACAACGCCTGGCCGGGCAGATCGACATCAAGCTGACGCGCCTGGCCCAGCTCTGGCCGCAACTGCGCGGGCAAATCAATGGGCGTGTCGATGTAGCCGGTACCTTGAAAGCGCCGCAAGGCAAGCTCGACCTCAAGGGCCAACAACTGGCATTTGCCGACAACCGCCTGCAATCGCTCAACCTCGACGCCAGCCTCGATACCGCCCAACGCGCCAGGCTCGACCTCAAGGCCAGCGGCATCTACGCCGGCGAAACCCAGGTCGGCAACCTGACCGCCAGCGCCCAGGGCGATATCAAGAACCAAAAGGTCCAGTTGGACCTGGCCGGCCCCTTGGTCAAGCTGGCCCTGGCATTGGATGGCAACCTCGACAAAGACAACTGGCGCGGGCGCCTGGCCAGCGGCAACGTACAAGCAGGCGGCCAGGATTGGCGGCTGCAAGCCCCGGCAAAAATCGAGCGGCTGGCCGATGGCAAACTGAACTTCGGTGCGCACTGCTGGGTTTCCGGCCCTGCCAGCCTGTGTGGCGAAGACCAGCGCCTGATGCCCGAACCGAAGCTGCGTTACCATCTCAAGCAATTTCCCATCGACAGCCTTGCGGCATTTTTGCCCAAAGACTTCGCCTGGCAGGGCAAGCTCAATGCTGACGTGCAGCTTGACCTGCCCGAAAGCGGCCCCAAGGGTGTGGTAGCGGTAGATGCCAGCGGCGGCACCCTGCGCGTGCGCGACAAGGGCCAATGGCTGGATTTCCCCTACAGCACCCTGAAGCTGGAAACCACCCTCAATCCCAAGCGCATCGACACTCAGCTCAACTTTCATGGCGGCAAGCTCGGCGAGTTGCTGTTGCAGGCGCAGATCAACCCGCTGCCAAACAACAAGCCAATTACCGGCAACTTCAGCCTTACTGGCCTGGACCTCGCCGTGGCGCGGCCCTTTGTGCCAATGGTTGAAAAACTCACCGGCAAGCTCAACGGCAGCGGCCGCATCTCCGGCGGCTTGCTCGCGCCGCAGGTCAACGGCAACCTGAACCTGGTGGACGGTGAAGTCTCCGGGCCGGAGTTGCCCATCAGCCTTGAGGGCTTGAACCTGCGGGCGCAAATCGCTGGTGAAAGCGTGCAACTCAACGGTGGCTGGCACAGCGGCAAGGCCGGGCAGGGCAGCCTCACGGGGCAGATCGACTGGGGCCGTGCCCTGGTGGTCGACCTCAGCCTCAAAGGCTCGCAACTGCCGGTGACGGTGGAACCCTACGCCAAGCTGGAAGTGGCGCCCGACCTGAAAGTCAGCCTCAAGGACGACAAGCTGGCGATCGCCGGCAAGGTCCATATCCCCCGTGGCGACATCACCGTGCGCGAGTTGCCGCCGTCGACCGTCAAGGTTTCCGACGACACGGTGATCATCGGCAGCCAGACCGAAGAGGGCAAACCGCCGATGGCCATGGCGATGGATATCGACGTGGAGGTAGGCGAAGACCAGCTCAACTTCGCCGGCTTCGGCCTCACCGCCAAGGTTCAGGGCCATGTGCATATCGGCGACAACATGGACACCCGTGGCGAGCTGTGGCTTAACGACGGCCGTTACCGTGCCTACGGCCAACGCCTCAACGTACGTCGCGCACGCCTGTTGTTCGCCGGGCCCTTGGACCAACCGTTTCTGGATATCGAAGCGGTGCGCATCGTTACCGAATCCAGCCGCACGGTCACCGCAGGTATCCGCCTGAGTGGCAGCGCTGAACAGCCCACTACACAAATCTTCTCCGAGCCGGCCATGGCCCAGGAAGATGCGCTGTCGTACCTGGTGCTGGGCCGTTCGCGTACCAACACCGGCGAAGACAACAACATGCTCGCCGAAGCCGCCCTGGGCCTGGGCTTGATGGGCAGTGCTGGTGTGACTTCGGATATTGCCAATAAGCTGGGGATTCAGGATTTTGATCTGGACACCCAGGGTACTGGCAACAGTACGGCGGTGGTGGCCAGCGGCAAGATCAACGAGAAACTCAGCCTGCGTTACGGGGTAGGGGTGTTCGAGCCGGCTAACACCATTGCCTTGCGCTACCTGCTGAGCAAGAAGGTGTACCTGGAAGTGGCCACGGGTGTGGCCAGCTCTCTGGATATCTTCTACAAGCGCGATTTCTGAGGGGTATACGGAACACTTTCTGTAGGAGCGAGCTTGCTCGCGAAAGACGTCAACGATAACGCGTGCTTTCTGAATGAACGCGGCGCCCTTGAGTTTTTCGCGAGCAAGCTCGCTCCTACAAAACAGACCGGCGAACTAGGGACGACAGCTCAGCTCCACCCGCTCATAGTTCAACGCCTTATTACGCTGCGGCAACGCATAAGCCGCCTCGCACCGCTGGTCTTGCCAAGTGATGACCAAGGTGCCAGTGTCGGCCTCAACCAACGCCAGCGCCTTGCCGTTGGGGTCGGCAATTGCGATTTGCTTGCCTGCACTGTCCTCCAGCGCCGCGCCAAACGGAATAGGCCGGTGCTGGGCATCGAACAATGCGAACTGTACACGTCGCCCGGTCTTGCTGGCATAGCGCGCCAGCACCACAGCACCACGTCGCGGCACCACTTGCTGGGTGGCGTTATCGATCTCGATATCGGTGCCCAGGTCACGGGTGTCCAGGCTGATCCAGTTGACGCGATAAGGCTGCGCGTTAGGCACCACGGCGAAGCCATTGCTACCGGTCTTGGCGCCGGAAAAACTGCCGATTTTCGCCCCTTCGACACCTTCGACCTGCGCCAGCGCAAAGGTCTCACCCACGGTTTGTCCCAAGTTGATCCCGCCCGCATGCCCCACCACGGAACCGGCCAGGTTAAGGTTCTGCGAGTTATACCCGCGTCCCTGACTGTAGCCGGCGCTGATATCCATCACCGAAGTGCGGGTGCTGAGGTTGGCCGAGCCGGTGCTGCCGCCGGTGCTGCTGTTACCGCCTTGCACCGAGTAATAGGTGTCGCTGTCCTCTGACAGGTAGCCGTTGATGCCCACCTGCGTGGTGTCGCTGGCCTTCTGCGTGCTGGCGGAGACAAAGGCCCGTGGTGCACGGGGTTTTGAGCCCAGGGGGAAGGACAGCGACAGGTTGACCAGGGTGTCGTTGTTCGCCGGCCCATAGTTGCCGACATCCTTGCTGTAAGTCGCGCCAAGGTTGTAACTCACCTCGCCCCAATAGTTGCTGTAGCCCGCCGAGACACTCTGCGAACCACCACGGCCCCAGTAGCGCTGGTCACTGGCGTTCACGTAGACGCTGCCATATTGCTGGTTGAGGCCAAGGCTCTGGTTGATGGTCAGGTCGGTACGGGTTTTCGAATTCCCCGTGCGCTTCTGGCCTTCATGGCTCAGTTCCTCGACGTGATCGCTGAGGGTGCGATAACCCTCGGTCGAATAGCGATAAGCAGCAAGGGTGAAGCTGGTGTCGGTGCCGGTAAACGTCTTGGCGTACAAGGCCCGCACGCTGTTGCCCGTGACCGCCTGGCCAAAGGTACGGCTGACCGAATGGGTCACGTCCAGGGACACCGCACCGATAGAGGTATTACGGCCAGCGCCGAGGGACATGGCCTGGAAATTTTCCGTGGCCTGGGCGCCGATAATCCCGGACAGGTTGCTGCTGATGCCGTAGGCCAGGGTGCTGCTGACGAACTGCGGCGTCTTCTGGTCATCGCTGTTGCTGTTGTATTGGCCGGCCGACACGCTGTATTTGAGTTGGCCCTGGCGCACCATGATCGGCAAGCTGGAAAACGCCTGCACTGTGACCCGGCGCCGGCCATCGGCTTCGATGATGGTCACTTCCAGGTCGCCGTTGGAGCCGCTGGGGTAGATGTCACTGATTTCGAACGGGCCCGGCGGCACGTTGGCGGTATAGAGGATGTAGTTATTCTGGCGAATCTCCACGGTCGCGCTGGACTGGGCGATACCACGAATGATCGGCGCATAGCCGCGTTCGCTGTCGGCACGCATGCCGTCGTCGGAGGCCAGTTTCAAGCCGCGATAGCGCACGCTGTCGAACAGGTCGGCGTCGGAGAAAATATCCCCGGCGCTGAACTGGCCCTTCAACGCCGTCACGTCATGCTGCAGGTAGCTGCGGTTGCTTTTGAACGTACTGGGGCGACCGGTGCTGCTGTTGAAGTTCGATTCGTTGCGCAGCCGCCAGCCGCCCAGGTTGATACCATTGCGCAGGCCGATGTTGTTGGAGAGCGTGGTTTCACCCTGGTTGCTGTTGCGGCTGCTGCTCAACTGGTAGTTGATGAAGGTGGCGGGCACACCGTCGTCCCACAAAGCCGGGTCGACATAGCCGCGGCGGCCACGTTCCATGGCGCTCTGTGGCACGCTGACCAACAAGCGCAGGCGCGGCACGTCGTAGCGCACGCTGGCTTTGTCGATCAAGGCTGGCAGGTTGATGCAAGCGTTGGGGTCATCGCCGGCAAGTTTGCCAGCCGCTTGCAGCCTGGCGATATCGACCCCCAATTGCTGCACCATCTCAAGGGTCAGGCAGGCCTCGGTTTTACCGGTGGCCGGGTTGTGGCGAAAGTCGATGTCGCGACGACCTACCAGGGTGTCGTTGCCGTACAGGTCAACCCGGTAGTTGCCAGGCAGCACACTGCTGCTGGCGAGCAGTGCTTGTACGTCGACGGCGGAGGCTGCGCCCTGCAGGAACGAGGTGTTGAATTGTTCATCGTCGTCGGCCAGGCAGGCGTTGCTGAAGATCAGGGCAACCGACAGCGGTGCCAATCCTTGGTACTTGAATACAAACATGCAGGAACCCTATATCACCTCCGATACGAACTAACGGAGCGAAGATAAATACAGTGAGAGTGCGACCGCTGAATAAGCGGGCGTATTAAGAGGCGTCTTTAATTGCGATGGCCTGCACATCGGCTGCGTTGGAAAGTTGTGCGCTATAGCGGTCTTGCGCGCCATAGTCGTTAATGCTGCGAAATAATAAACTCGCAACCTGACCCGGCATGAAATGTTTCAGGTGGAACTCTTTTTGCTCGCCGGGCGCAATCATCATCGAATCGAATGGCTGCTCGCTGATTGCACCCGAGGTCAGGCTGATTTCGGCAATCGACACGTGATACAGGCCAGGGTTGCTCACCACCAGCAGACTTTTGCCGCCACGCTCAACCAGACGCCATTTCAATGTGGCGGGTGCCAGGTAGGCCTCGGCTTTGAGCCCGGCAGGGCGGAAGAACACCTTGATGCGCTGGCGCACGGCGAGCTGCAAAGTGTTCTGGGCCTTGGAAGCCTTGGGGATTTCCTGCACGTTGAGCCACATCACCGACTCGCGGTCGGCCGGCATGCCCGTGCCTTCATAGATCACCCGTAGCAGTTGCTGTTCGTCGTTGCTCACTCGCACCAGTGGGGGAGTGACGGCAAAGGGTACCGAGGTGGCGTCGCTGCCGTCGGCGTCGATCCAGGACTGGATCAGCACGTCTTCACCGCTGTTGCGCACGGTGATGCCGGCTTCCTTGTGCTTGCCGTCGAACACTAGGCGCGTGCTGCTCAACGAAATACCGGCCGTGGCTTGGTTGACCGCCAGCAGGCCCAACAGGCCTACGCAGAAGGACAATGATTGACGATAAAACATGATGACCACCGCGCAAATGAATGAATGTGCAGGGCCGGTCTCAGGCCCTGCACGGACCCGTAATGCTCGTGCGGGTTATTCGTATTGCAGGGTGAACGGCAGGGTGGCGTCGCCACGACCGGCCACGGCCAGTTTCGGGTCAGCACCGGTGGTGACATAGGCCGCCGAGAATTTCAGCGAGGCGTTGCTGTCTTGCAGGTTGCTTTCAATTTTGGCGGTGGCGGGTGAGCTCAGGTCGATCAGCGCGCCATTGGAGTCCAGCAAGGCAATACCAATGTTCTTGGCTGCGCCCAGGCCGTCGATGACTTTCAGCACGCCAGTGCCGGTCACCAGGCCACTGCCTTTGCCAGAGGTCGGTTCGAAGAGCATGGCCACCTTGGTACCGGCGTTGCAGTTGACCTTCATCTCGAAGTTCTCGGCGCTCAGCGTGCCGCTACCTTTTGGCGCGGTGGCGGTGCCCATGTCCTTGATCGACACTTCGCCCATGTTCACCGAAATGGTTTTGTTGGTGCCAGCGCCTTCAACGGAGCAGGCATCGTTGTTGATGGTACCGGTGAAGTTGATGGTGCCGCTGCCTGCTTTAACAGGGGTGACGGTTCCGCCTTCTGCCAGCGCATTACCCGCGGCGGCGAAAATTGAAAGGGCCAGCAGTGCTCGAGTGAACGTTTTCATGTTGCTTTTCCAATGTTGGGAAGTGAGGCAGCACGATAAGACGCTGGCGCTTAATAGAGAATCAGACGATCCTTAGAAGTTAAACGTTCAAGTTTTAGTGTGATCTGTTAGTTGAATAAATTGTGCTCTATGCAGTAAGTCAATAAATCCTGATCACTGCTGACTTCCAACTTTCGCATCGCCGAGACTTTCTGGGTGCTGATGGTCTTTGCACTTCTGTTTAAACCGCGCGCAATTTCATTGACACTTTGTCCTGCAACAAACAGCCGCAGAATTTCATGTTCCTTGGCTGATAATCGAGTGAATCGCTCCTCCAGATCCGCATCGTCATCCACGACGGAGGTCGGCTGTGACCAGTTGTGGCGTACCGGGTTACCGCGGGCAATGGCCTTGAGTGCCGCCTGGATTTCGTCATGCAACTGGTTTTTCTGGATCACGGCCAACACCCCGAGTTCTTGCAGGCGTGTCAGGATCAGCGGGTTGGAGATCATCGTCAGTACCACGACCCGCACGCTGGGAAAGTGCCGTGTCAGGTACTCCACTAACTTGAGTCCATCCCCATAGGGCGAATCGCCGGGCATATTGAAGTCGGTGACCACCAGATCCACCGGCCCGGACGCCAGCAAGTTGACCAGTTCATTAGAACACACAGCCTCGCCCACTACGCGAAAGCGTGGGTCACGCTCGATCAATTCGCGCACCCCGACCAGTACGATGGGGTGATCGTCGGCAATGACTACATTGAGGGTATCCATGGGGTGATTTTCCAAAGTGAAATTATTCAAGGGTGTCGAGCAACGCGTTCAATCTCGCCAGGTTTTGTTGCACTTCCAAGGCAAGGGCAGGCGTGACGGCCATGCCGGTCAGGCGGCATTCCAGTTCGATAAACGCGGTGGTCATTGCCTGGAGCTGCACCGAGCCTAGGGCCCCGGCCATGCTGTGCAGTTGCTGCGCCACGCCACTGGCATCACCACGCTCCAATGCCGTAAGGGTGGTCTGTACGTCCTGGCGCAGGGTGGTGACAAACAGCGCGCGCATTTTAGGTGACAGTGTGGGCTGTTCGGCCGCCGGGGGCAGGAGGATCTGGCAGTGTTTTTCCAGCTCGGCGCGCAAGGTCGCCAGGTTCAGCGGCTTGACCAGCCACGCCTGCATGCCGACAGCGGCGCAGCGTTCGCCTTCCTCGCGAAGGGCGTTGGCGGTGATGCCGATGATCGGCAGCGTGTTATCCCGCTGGCGCAGCGCTTCGGCCAACTGGTAGCCATTCATGACCGGCATATTCACGTCGGTCAGCACCAGGTCGTAATGCCCGGGCAGCCACTGCGCCAGGGCTTGTTCGCCATTCGCCGCCATCACCACCGAGCAACCCAGCGCCTCCAGTTGCTCCTTGATCACCGCCGAGTTGATCACATTGTCTTCGGCCACCAACACGCGCAGGTTCAACTGACGGGGTGTTGCTGTGCGCAAGGGCGTGCTGTGTGCATCGGCATTGTGTTGTGCCAGGACAATCGCGTTGGCAATCGCGCGCACATCATGGGCATCGACGGCCCAGGCCGTATCTGACAATTGCGACGGACTGGGCCCGCCCGGTGTCGCGATGATGTGGGGGCCAGGCCAAGCGGGGTGATTGGCGAGCGGGGCAAGGTCGATCAGCAGCGCCGAGGGCGGCGGCGCGTCAGCGGTGACGGCGCGGCTGTCCAGGCCAAACCGCGCCAGCCAGTCGATCAGGTGCTGCGCCAATTCAGCCACCGGCGCACGCACATACACCGCCGGAGCGTCGGGTACGAAGGTGGGACAATCGGCCAAACTGCCCGGCACGGTTTCCAGGGCCAGTTGCAGGGTAAAACTGCTGCCCAGCCCAGGCTCGCTGACCACCCTCAACTGGCCGTGCATCAACTCACACAACCATTTGCAAATGGCCAGGCCCAATCCCGCGCCGGCTTGGCTGGTGGCATCGTTGACCTGGTAGAAAGGGTCGAACAATTGCCGTTGCTGCGCCTGGGAAATGCCCACGCCGGAGTCGCTGACTTGCCACTGCACCTGTGCGTTTTCCAGCACCCGCACCCGCAGTACCACGCGACCGTTATCGGTAAACTTGATCGCATTGCTCAGCAGATTATTGAGTATTTGGCGAATACGCAGCGGATCACCACGCAGCCTGTCCGCCAGTGTCGGATCGATGCAGGCGTACAGTTGCAAGCCCTTGGCCTGGGCAAAGGCGCTGTAGGTGCGCACGCTGTCTTCAGTCAGCTCCAGCGGGCAGAAGTCCTGGCGTTCGAGGGTCATCTGCCCGGCTTCGATCTTCGACACGTCCAGCACGTCGCTGATCAGCTGGAACAAGGTGGCGGACGAGCGCTGGATAGTGTGCAGGTAATCCTGCTGGCGTGGGGCAAGGTCGGTCAGGCCGAGCAGCTCCAGGGTGCCCAGCACGCCATACAGCGGCGTGCGGATCTCATGGCTCATGGTCGCGAGGAAGCGACTCTTGGCGTCGTTGGCCGAGTCGGCGGCTTGGCGCGCTTCCTCCAGGGCGGCGGCATCTTCGATGTGCCGGGTTACATCATGCAGCGCACACAGCCAGGCATCCTGGCCCTGGTAGCGCGTGGGCACGAAATCGACGTGCAGGTGACGCCCGTTGATTTCAAGGTCGCTCTGCCCGGCCTCGCTGTGCAGCTTGAGCAGGCTTATCAATCGTTGGCTGTCATGCCAGGCGCGAGCGCGCTGGTTTTGCAGAAGCACTTGGTGATCACTGCGGCGGATCACACACAGGCCGGCGGGTGCCGTGTCGATCACCGTGCGGCTGAACGCCTCGCTTTCAGCGGTGCTGGCATGGGCGCGTTGCGCGGGCAGGATAACCCGTGCGGTGTACCAGCGATTGGCTGCCCGACTACAGCCGAGCACTGCCAGCACCAGCGCAACCAGGCACAGCAACGGCCACAGCGCGTACTTGAGAAAGCGGTGCAGGCTAATGACGTAGATAGCCGTCCAGTGTTGTTCGCCAGGACTGGTGAGCTTGAAGACCAGCCCGTCGCGGCTGAAATTCAAGCCCTTGGCCAGCACTTGTCCGTCTTTCAGAGTGCCTGTCAACACTTGGCCTGCGGGAGTGACCAGGGTGAAGTCATCGTAGATCGACCATTGCAGCAACCGCTCGATGTTATTGATCTGCGCCAGGTTCAACAGTGAGCCCAGCACCACCCGAGTACTGGCCCCCGCGATGGTTGAAAACTCGCCAGGCAGATTGATCTCCACGTAAGCCAGCAGTATCGGTGCAACGTCACCGGGGGCTGCCGGGTAGGGCGCCCAATGCACCTGATCGTCCCTCTGCGAGGTTTTTTTTGTTTCCAGGCGCTGATTCAGTTGGGTCATCACCTCGACCAACGCGTTCACTCGTGTCGGTCCTGCCCCGCGCAGTCGGCCGGCTGAGGGCACCGTCACGTCAAAATTGCCAGGGCCATTGAGCAGCATCACTTGGGGCGACTGATAGTGCGAAGTTGCCCAGAACGCACTGTAATAGGCGGCCAGATAGGTACCCAGCGCAAAGATGTTGGGGGATTGATCGGCGGCGATCTTGTCCGGATTGATCTTCAAGCTATACGGCAAGGAGAATGGCAGGGCGCGACCTTCATACACGTTCGGCCCCTCTTCGGGCAGTAGTCTTTGCATAGGGGGTGGCAGGGAGGTCGAGGGCTTGATCTCACCTTTGACGCTTTCCAGTGTCGCATTGCGCAGAAAAACCTCGTGCTCGTGGATGTTTTCCATCAAGCGGGCGAAGTGAAAGTCCAAGGTGTCGCGCTGTTCGTCAAGCATGCGCAGCACGCCCAGATAGCTGATGCCCAGCAATAGCGGCACCAGGGCGCCGAGCACCAGCAGACCTTTATTCAGGCGCGAGGAACTGCTGGCCAGTTTTTCCAGGAAGGCGTTGGGCTGTTGCATTAACGAGCCTGGGCGAAGATGAGTGAGCTGCCTGTGAACACAATGACCTCTATAGCAAGCGACGTTCGGCCACACTCTTGCGCGGATCAATAAACGTTCGCCGGCCCGTCATGGGTCAGCAACTGCTGGAACTGATCTGAAGACACGGCGTGGGAAATCAGGAAGCCTTGTACCTGAGTGCAGTCGATCTTACGCAACAGCGCAAGTTCTTGCGCGGTTTCCACGCCTTCGGCCACCACCGTCAAGCCCAGTTGACGGCCCAGGCTGACAATACTGGTCAGCGCCTGGGCCAGTTCTTCGTTGGCGTTGCAGCCTTGCACCAGCGCACGGTCGATCTTCAACTCGGTGAAGGGCGCCGACACCAGGTTCATGTACGAGCTATAGCCCTTGCCGAAATCATCCTGGGACAAGCCGAAGCCCTTGATCCGCAAGCGGCAGGCGCCGGCGTAGAAGTTGCTGATGTCATCCGGGACCGAACACTCCATCAATTCGAAGCAGATGCGCGCGGGTAGGCCTTGGTGTTCCAGTACGAAAGCGAGGATGCGGTCGGGGAGGTCGTGGCTGTTGAGCAGGTGAGTGGGCAGGTTGATCGACACGGGAATGTCATAGCCGTGTTGGCGCCACTGGGCCTGAGCCACCATCGCCTGTTCCAGCATCCGCCACAACAGGCGTTCTTCGAGGCCGAAGGCAATCAACGCCGGCAGGAACGCGCCAGGCAGCAAAGTGCCGTGGTCGGGGTGAGTCCAGCGCACCAGAGCTTCGGCGGCGACGATGCGGCCGTTGTCCAGGGCCTTCTTGGGTTGGAACCAGGCTTGCAGTTCGTCGTTATCCAAGGCATCGAGCAGGCTCTGGCGGTCGACGCCGGGGTGGATTTCAGCGAGTGGGGTCTGACGCAGCCCCTGCAGTTGATCAATCAGGCATCGCAGGGCAGCGGCATTGACCGGTTTGGAAATCAGCCCGATGACCTTTACTTGCAGGTTGCTCGCCACCAGGCTAGCCCCCATCAACATACGGCGTGACGCCGCACTCATGATCGCCAGTGCCGGTCGCGAGGGTTGCGCGGCCAAGCCCTGGATAAATTGCACGCCGTCCATGCCCGGCATCAGCAGGTCAGTGAGCACCAGGTCGAAGTCGTGGCTTTTCAGGCACGCCAGGGCGGCTTCGCCGCCCCTGGCAAACACCAGGTCAAACTCACCCAAGGTGCTGAACAGGTTCTGCAAATACAGGTGCTGGAAGGGGTGGTCTTCGACAATCAAAATGCTACAAGGCTTCATGGGTGGCTCGTTCGTAGGGAGCCAGGGCGGTGAACAAGGCTCGCAGCGTAAAAGGTTTGATCAGGCAGTGGTTCATGCCGGCGGCCAGGCACAAGGCATCTTCACCGCGCAGGGCATTGGCGGTTGCTCCGATGATGGGGGTTGTACAACCCAGGTCGCGCAAGGCCTTGGCCAAGTCATAGCCATTGAGCCGGGGCATGTTGACGTCGGTGAGCACGACGTCAAAGTCGCCGTCGTGCCAGAGCGACAAGGCTTCTTCACCGTCACGGGTCAAGGTCACGCTGCACCCCAGCTCTTCGAGTTGGTCGCGCAGGATCAGTTGGTTGATGACGTTGTCTTCGGCTACCAGAATATGCAGGCCTAGTGGGTGCAGCTCGCGCGGTTCGCACGTCGGCTGGGGGACGGCGGGTCGGCCACCCTGGGCATGGCGCACCGCTTGCTGGATCGCATTCAGGTCATTGAGGTTGACGCACCAGCTGTCGCCTTTGAACTGGGGGGCGTGGGCACCGTCGCGACGGGCGATGATCCGTGGTCCATGCCAGGGCAAGGGCGGGTGGGAATCCGGCGAGTCAGGATACAGCTCAAGCAATACGCCATTGGCGTCCGGTCCCATCCCCACCGGCATGCCGATCTGCGGCCGGGCGCCCCAGCGGCGTAGCCAAGCGCTGATGTTCTGCGCCAGTTCAAGCACGGGCGAAACCACATAGACGGTCTCGGCCGGCAGTGTCAGCGGTAGCGCCGACAGCAGCCTGGATGAAGGTTGTTCCAATGGCACTGTCAGGGAGAAGCTGCTGCCCAGGCCAGGTTCGCTGACCATGCGCAGGGTGCCGTTCATCAAGTGGGTCAAGCGCAGACAGATAGGCAGGCCCAGGCCGGTACCGGCTACCACGTTGTTGTTACCCTCGGTCTGGTAGAAGGGTTCGAAAATAAACGCCTGGTCTTGATGGGCAATCCCCTTGCCGGTGTCCGAGACCTGCCATTGCAGGCACACCCGTTCGCCTTCGCGGCTGAGCACCTGGACCCGCAACACTACGCGCCCGGCGTCGGTGAACTTGACGGCATTGCTCAGCAGGTTGTTGAGGATCTGCCGCAGTCGACTGACATCGCCCAGCAACGGCTCCGGCAATTGCGGGTCGAGGCAGGCATACAGTTGCAAGCCTTTGTTCTGCGCTGCGGCGGCATAGCCCTGCACAACCTCCCGCACCAGGGCCTGCACAGAGAACTCGCTCAGTTCCAGGGCCAGTTGCCCGGCCTCGATCTTCGACACGTCCAGCACATCGCAGATCAACTGCAACAAAGTCGCGGACGAGCCCTCGATGGCGCGCAGGTAGCTTTTTTGCTGGGTATCCAGGTGCGTGCGGCCGAGCAGCTCCAGGGTGCCAAGCACACCGTAGAGCGGCGTGCGGATTTCGTGGCTCATGGTGGCCAGGAACAGCGTCTTGGCCTCATTGGCGGCGTCGGCCGACTGGCGCGCCTGTTGCAGTGCGGCTTCGATCTGTGTGCGTGCACTGATGTCGCTGAATGCACACAACAGCACATCCTCACTTTTGTAGCGGGTAGGTGCGCAGCTCAAGTACAGGTGGCGGCCATCGGCGGTCTCGAAGTAATCCGTGAGGCAGGGCGCTGTGGGGTCGAAGGCGTTGCGTATCCAGCCCGGGCCCAATTGCTCGCCGCACTCGCCCAGCCATTGTTGGGCGAGGGTGTTTTCCAGCACCACCTGGCCATCGGCGCGGCGCAATACGCAAAGCGCCACGGGGGCGGTCTGGATCACATCGCGGCTGAACAGCTCGCTTTCCACCAGTGCCTGAAGACGGTGCAGTGCGGGGGTAATGAAACGGTGTTCCAGGCGGCGGGTCAGCAGGCATACCAGGCTGATACTCAGCACGCAAAAAGCCAGCGCGCCGAACATTTGTGGCCATAGCGCCCGCAGTACGGCGAGCAAGTCGATGGAGTAGGTGAGTTGCCAGTCCGAGGACTTCAACTGCTTGCGCAACACCAACTGCTCGGGCAACCAGCCGGTGCCGACAAAACCGAAGAAGTCCTGTTGCCGCAAGAGCGGCAGGTTCTGCCCGGGCGGTGGTGTCTGGCTATTGCTGAACAGCGCCATGCCTTCGGCGTTGAACATGGTGAACTCGCCGGCACTGTGGTCGTTCAAGGCGCTGGAGACTTCGTGGTCGTCCATTTCCAGGCCGAGCCAGCCGGAGTTCACGTCGCGCTCGTCCAGGCGAATAAAGATATACAGCCGTGAATGCCCATTTGATGCATGGGTCAGCCATAACTCTTGAAGGGTTTTCGATAACTTGAGGGTGGCCAGTTGATCGAGCATGGCCTGGGGGAAAACCGTGGTGACCGACGTGGCACTGTACAGCCGCATTACACAGCCCTCGGTGCCGACATATAGCAGGTTGAGCTGCTTGGCCTTCAAGTAGTCATGCATGCGTCGAGTCAGCCAGATGCTCCATTGCTGGCCGGGTGTTTGCCCCAGCAACAGACGGATCTCCTCGTCGGACACCGGCGCGTCCACGTTGGTCTTGCGGGTGGCAGAAAGGCTCAGGCTCTCCAACAACGCTTCACGGGTGGTGAAAAAGGTATGCGCTTCGGCAATGGCGCTGCTCATGTAGCTGCGCCGCTGGGAGATTTCATTGTTGAAGGTAAACAGCAAAAAGCTGTACACGCCGCCGAGAATTCCCACCAGCAGCACCAGCGCAAAAACGCGCAACAGCCGGCGTGCGGCGTTGGGGTTGGAAAGGACGGGGCTAATCTGGTGGAGGTAGTTCTTCAATCTCATCCCGGCACTCTAGGGCGGGCCGGGTGCAGGGAAAATCAGACGATCCTGAGTTTGCTACAGGTAGTTCACGATGAAGGTCACGTCCGTGTTGGCACTGCCTGCCTTCAGGGTGCCCGTGGGCAAGCGGTAATACGCCGCCGACAGGGGAATCTGGAAATTGGTGCCGGTGGGGGTGAAGGCATTGAACGGGTAGGTGGTGCCCAGTGCAATGGGTTGCCCGGTGTCATTCAACAATTGCAGGCCGATGCCGGCGGCGGTGGAACTGCTGTTAAGCGCGACGATGCCTTTGGCCACATCGATGACGGACGTGGTGGCCTTAAGCGAATAGGTAACCTTTTTTATACCGGTCTGGCATTGGTTCAAGCCGATATTGAAGTGCACCTTGCGAGGTGTTGCGCCTGCCTTTTCAAAGTCCTGAAGCTGATAGTCGTCGCCCATGGCAACTGGCACGGCGGGCGTTTGGCAAGAGGCGGTAACCAGCCCGATGGGGTTGCTCAGGTTGAATTTTTTCAGGATCAAGTCATCGGACTGCAGGCTGCCCAGATAACCCGCTTCAACCCTGGCGTCTTCCGCCAATGGGCCGGTCTTGACAATTTCCAGCCTCACCGTACCTGCGCTGATGCCGTAATTGGCATTCGCTGCGAGGGGTTGTAATGTCGCTTCATAGCGACCTAAAGCCTGCATCCAGACGCGGAAGGAAAGTCCTGACTTGCCAAGGGGGAAGAGCGTGTCCTTACCGGTCGCGGTGCCCAACATGGGGTTGAGTGAAATGCCATACAACGAAATTCTTGAGCAGGTCCAGATATGCCCTTGCCCCTGCAAAGTCTCCTGATAAACCACCGTGCCATCAGGTGTGTCAGCAGGGATGTTCACGCCTTCGTTAGCCAGCCGCGCACCGAAGTTGAGGGTTTCGGTTTTGGAGTTGACAGCCACACAACTCCCCGCCTGGGCGAGCATTGAGCACGCCAACGTCATCAGAGTGACAAAGCAGAGCAGTGGCAGACGTGGTTTTAAACACTTCATGAGCAGGGCTGTACGAGTGATCAAGGAGCGGCTTACGTTAAGCAGCCAAGGCACGCTTGCCCATCAGGCGATCCTTAGAATCTGCCTTTTGCTCGCCAACTACCAAGCAACCTAATTATTCCATTTGACATTCGCTGCCTAAGCAGTAACATCTCGTCACACATTCACTGCCTAGGCAGTAATAAGGTGACTTTCAATGCCTCACTTCACCCCTGACAACTTCCACAACTGCCACCTAGGCCTGTTGCTGGGCCGCGCTGCGATCCTCAAAGACCGCATCATCGACACCCATATGGAACCCCACGGCATCACCGCCGCGCAGTTCAAGGTGTTGATCATCATGGCCCAGTTCGGCGTCGATACCCCGGCGGAGCTGTGCCGCAACCTGTCCCTGGACAGCGGTTCGATGACGCGGATGCTCGACCGCCTGGAGCAAAAAGACCTGCTCAGCCGCAAACGCTCCGAGCTGGATCGCCGCCAGGTGCAGTTGGTGCTGACCGCCGAAGGCCAGCGCCTGGCGGACATGCTCCCGAATATTGGCGCCAAGGCCCTCAACCAGTTGGCCGGTGTGCTTGAGCCGGGCGAGTTGGAAACCCTGGAGCGGATCCTGAAGAAAATGCTGATCGCTGCGGGTGACCCCATCACGATCCAGCGGGTAGGTCGATCATGAACACACGCGCATTCAGCCTGGTGCTGGCGGCGATGACGCTGGCCGGTTGCGCCAATTACAGCGGCCTCGATACCCAGGGCCAGCGCCTCGACGCCAACACCCTGCACACCGGCAAATCCCTCAGCGGCGTGACGCTGTCGAGCGCCGCCTGGCCGGCCGCTGACTGGTGGAAAAGCCTGGGCGACCCTCAGCTTGACGGCCTGATCCAGGAAGCCCTGCAAAACAGCCCCGACATGCAAGTCGCCGACGCCCGCGCCCACCAGGCCGAAGCGGCGGCCTATGCCGCCAACGCGGCGCGCATGCCGACCCTGGATGCCAGCGCTGGCGTGAGCCGTTCGCGCCTGGCCAAGGATCAGGACCCTCGCGGGCAGGGCGATGCCTATTCGACGGTGCGCAACATCGGCGCCAGTTTCAATTACAACTTCGATCTCTGGGGCGGCCAGCGCACCGCCTGGGAGGCCGCATTGGGCGAGGCCCGTGCTGCCGAAGTCGACCAGCAGGCCGCGCGCCTGACCCTGGCGGCCAACGTGGCCAAGGCCTACAGCGACCTGGGCCAGGCGCATATCGTGCGTGACCTGGCCGTCGATGACCTCAAGCGCACCCGCCAGATGCTCGACCTGAGCAAGCGCCGCCTGAGTTCCGGTATCGACAGCGAGTACCAGTATCAGCAGACCGAAAGCCTGGAAGCCAGCTCCCAGTCGCAACTGATCGACGCGGAAAAACAACTGCAAAGCGCCAAGATCGCCCTTGCCATATTGCTCGGCAAAGGCCCGGACCGTGGCAACGAGTTGGCTCGCCCGATGGTGCTCAAACCCAGCGCCGTCGCGGTGCCCGCGGTGTTGCCTGCCGAGCTGCTCGGTCGTCGCCCGGACCTGGTCGCCGCACGCTGGCGCGTAGAGGCCGCGAGCAAGAACATCGACGCCAGCAAGACCCGCTTCTACCCCAACCTCAACCTGAGTGCGAGTGCCGGCGCCGAGTCGTTGCTGGGCGATGCGATGTTCGGTTCGGCCAGCCGTTTCTTCAACATTGCGCCGACGATCTCGCTGCCGATTTTTGACGGCGGCCGCCTGCGCGCCGACCTCGATGCCCGCGACGCTGACTACGACCTGGCCGTGGCCCAGTACAACAAAACCCTGGTGCAAGCCTTGGGTGATATCGGCACGAGCCTATCCCAACTGCGCGATACCGGGCGGCAGATCCAGGCCCAGCAACATGCGGCCGACATCGCGCAGCAGTCCTACGACACCGGGGTGCAACGCTACAGCTCAGGCATCGGTAACTACCTGGATGTGCTCAGCATCGAGCAGCAATTGCTGCAGGCCCAGCGCCAGCTGGCGACCCTGAATGCGGCGCAGATCGACCTGTCGATTCAATTGATGCAGGCCCTGGGTGGCGGGTACCACGCCAACAGCGTGGCCGCGACCACCCCCGCTACACGCACGGAATAATTTGAGGTATTTGTCATGGCCACTGCCGAAAGCAACAACGCAACCGAACAACCCAAAGACACCAACCCACGCAAACGCAAAGTCATGCTCATCGGCCTGGCGCTGATCGTCATCCTTGGTGTGGTGGGCGTGTGGGCCTGGTATGAGTTCTACGGGCGCTTCAATGAAAGCACCGACGACGCCTATGTGAACGGCAACGTGGTGGAGATCACCCCGCTGGTCACCGGCACGGTGGTCAGCATTGGCGCCGACGATGGCGACCTGGTCCACGAAGGCCAGGTGCTGATCAACTTCGACCCCAACGACGCCGCCGTCGGCCTGCAGAGTGCCCAGGCCAACCTGGCCCGCACCGTGCGCCAGGTGCGTGGTTTGTACAGCAACGTCGATGGCATGAAGGCCCAGGTCAATGCGCAGAAAGCTGATGTGCAAACCGCCCAGGACAACTACAACCGCCGTAAAACCCTGGCCCAGGGCGGCGCGATTTCCCAGGAAGAACTGTCCCACGCCCGCGACAGCCTGACCGCCGCCAAGAACGCCTTGACCAACCTTGAGCAACAACTGAAAACCACCAATGCCCTGGTGGATGACACGGTAATTTCGTCCCATCCCGACGTGCAAGCGGCCGCCGCGCAACTGCGCCAGGCGTACCTGACCAATGCGCGCAGCACCTTGATTGCGCCGGTCACTGGCTATGTGGCCAAGCGCACCGTGCAACTGGGCCAACGCGTGCAGCCGGGCACCGCGCTGATGGCGGTGATCCCGCTGGACCAGCTGTGGATCGACGCCAACTTCAAGGAAACCCAACTGCGCGACATGCGTATCGGCCAGCCGGTGGATATCGAGGCCGATATCTATGGCAGCGACGTGAAGTACAGCGGCACCGTCGACAGCCTCGGCGCGGGTACCGGTAGCGCGTTCGCTTTGCTACCGGCACAGAACGCCACCGGTAACTGGATCAAGATCGTGCAGCGGGTGCCGGTGCGCATCCACATCAATGCCGAAGAGCTGGCCAAGCATCCGCTGCGGGTGGGCTTGAGCACCGTGGTGAATGTAGACCTGCACGACCAGAGCGGCCCGGTGCTGGCGCAACAGGCGCCGCAAAAAGCCTCGTTCACCACCAACGTGTATGACCGCCAATTGGCCGAGGCCGATGCCATGATCAACCAGTTGATCCATGACAACAGCGTCGCCGCTCCCAAGGCTGCGCAACGCTGATGAGCAATAACGCCTCGTTCACGCCGCCCAGCCTGTTGATGGCCACTATCGGGCTGTCGCTGGCGACCTTTATGCAGGTGCTCGACACCACCATTGCCAACGTGGCCTTGCCGACTATTTCCGGCAACCTGGGGGTGAGTTCGGAGCAGGGCACCTGGGTGATCACCTCGTTTGCGGTGAGCAACGCCATCGCCTTGCCGCTCACGGGCTGGTTGAGTCGGCGCTTTGGTGAGGTGAAGCTGTTCCTGTGGGCGACCATCTTGTTTGTGCTGGCCTCTTTCCTGTGCGGTATCTCCACGTCGATGCCCGAGCTGATCGGCTTTCGGGTGCTGCAAGGCTTGGTTGCCGGGCCGTTGTACCCGATGACCCAGACGCTGTTGATTGCGGTCTATCCTCCCGCCAGGCGCGGCATGGCCCTGGCGTTATTGGCGATGGTTACGGTGGTGGCGCCGATTGCAGGCCCCATCCTTGGTGGCTGGATCACTGACAGCTACAGCTGGCCGTGGATCTTTTTCATCAACGTGCCCATCGGTATCTTCGCGGTGATGGTGGTGCGTTCGCAGTTGAAGAAGCGTCCGGTGGTCACCAGTTATCAGCCGATGGATTACGTCGGGTTGTTGAGCCTGATCGTCGGGGTCGGCGCCTTGCAGATTATCCTCGACAAAGGCAATGACCTGGACTGGTTCGAATCCAACTTCATCATCATTGGTGCGGTGATATCGGCAGTGGCCCTGGCGGTATTTGTGATCTGGGAAATGACCGACAAGCACCCGGTGGTGAACCTGCGGCTGTTCGCCCATCGCAACTTTCGCATCGGCACCATCGTGCTGATCCTCGGTTACGCGGGCTTCTTCGGCATCAACCTGATCCTGCCGCAATGGTTGCAGACCCAGATGGGCTACACCGCCACCTGGGCCGGACTCGCCGTGGCGCCAATCGGGATCCTGCCGGTGTTGATGTCGCCGTTTGTGGGCAAGTACGCACACAAGTTCGACCTGCGGCTGCTGGCGGGCCTGGCGTTTCTGGCGATCGGCTTGAGCTGCTTCATGCGCGCTGGTTTCACCAACGAGGTGGACTTCACCCATATCGCCCTGGTGCAGCTGTTCATGGGCATTGGCGTGGCGCTGTTCTTCATGCCGACCTTGAGCATCCTGATGTCCGACCTGCCGCCGCACCAGATCGCCGACGGCGCTGGGCTTGCGACCTTTCTGCGCACCTTGGGCGGCAGCTTTGCGGCTTCGCTGACCACCTGGATCTGGATTCGCCGGGCGGACCAGCACCATGCCTACATGAGCGAGAACATGACCACCTACGACTCGGCTACCCGTGATGCGTTGCAGGCGCTGGGCGGGGCAGGGCAGAAGGCCTACACGCAACTGGATCAGATCCTCACCAGCCAGGCGTACATGATGTCCACCGTGGATTACTTCACGTTGCTGGGGTGGATGTTCATGGGCTTGATGTTGCTGGTGTGGCTGGCCAAGCCGCCGTTTACGGCAAAGGCCGGGCCGGCGACTTCGGGGCACTGATCATAAGGTCAGCGCGGTCCCTGTGGGAGCTGGCTTGCCTGCGATGCAGACACCTCGGTGTATCAGATGCACCGAGGTGATGCTATCGCAGCATAGGTATCTACATAACGCTGTAACGGTGGACGGTAACCACGATGCGAAGCGAGCCGCTCTTGATCTTGATCTGCTTTTGATCTTGATCTCAGGCGCCCCGTTAAAGCACGCTGGCCGAACGCAGGCTTGAATTCGTGGGTAACCCGGCAGGACGCCGGGTTAGCCGCCCCGCGCCATGGATGGCGCGTGGCGGCGGCCCACGGATTCAAGCCTGCGTTCGGGCACACCGAGCCTAAGCGAGGTGCCGAGTGGTGGGGCAAGAGCGCTTTGGTTACTTTCGCGCTTTTCGAAAGTGACCCGCCGTCAGGGCGGAACCTTAAGTAGCCGTTACCGCAGGAATGGATATGTACACAATCCAGCTGTGTTGGCTGTCAGGCCGCTATCGCAGGCAAGCCAGCTCCCACAATTGGATCGCGTGCGTCAGCTAGATCAGCGTCGGTTGTCAGTCCGTCACGGGAGCAAGCTCCCTCGCCACAGGGTCAGCGCCGTACCGAAGTTGTGTAGACACCTATGGCTATCACAGGCAAGCCAGCTCCCACAGGTTGATCGTTGTTGTGTCGCAGGTTAGGCGCCAGGCAGCGCCAACTGCGGGTTGACGAAGTCAAACGCCGCCAGTTGAAAGCCCTGCTCATCCACCTGCAGCGCCCACCCTTGCTTGTCCCAGTCACCCAGCACAATGCGCTTGGCCGCCAGGTCGCCGATCTGCAACTTATGGATCGCCGGGCGGTGCGTATGGCCGTGGACCAGGGTGCGCACGCCGAACTGCTGCATCACCCGTGGCACTTCTTCAGGCGTGACATCAACAATGTCATTGGCCTTCATACGCACCTGCGCGCTGCTCTCACTGCGCAGCTTGCGCGCCAGTTTGTGGCGGGTGCCCAAGGGCAGGTGGCGCAGGATAAACAGCACAATGGGGTTACGCAGGATGCGCCGCAGCTTCATATAGCCAAGGTCGCGGGTGCAGAGGCTGTCGCCGTGCATCAACAGCACGGGTTCGCCATAAAACTGCACGACACTCGGGTCCTTGAGCAAGGTAGCGCCTGCCGCTTTACAGAACGCCTTGCCGATCAGGAAATCGCGGTTGCCATGCATGATGAAAATCGGGGTGCCGCTGTCGCTCAGCTCACGCAGAGCCTCGCAGATGGCACGCTGGAAGGGGGTCATGCCATCGTCGCCAATCCAGGCTTCGAAGAAGTCCCCCAGAATGTACAACGCCTGGGCACCACGGGCGCGGCCGTGGAGCAGATCCAGAAACGCCCGGGTGATGTCCGGGCGCTCCTCTTCCAGATGCAAGTCTGAAATCAGCAATATCACGCTTCGATGATCTCGGCTTTCTCGACGATCACGTCTTCGGCTGGAACGTCCTGGTGACCGGCCTTGGAGGTGGTCGATACGCCTTTGATCTTGTCGACAACGTCGGTGCCTTGGGTGACTTTACCGAACACGGCGTAGCCCCAACCCTGCACGTTCTTGCCGCTGTGGTTCAGGAAGGCGTTGTCGGCAACGTTGATGAAGAACTGCGCGGAGGCCGAATGCGGCTCCATGGTACGGGCCATGGCGACGGTGTACTTGTCGTTGGAAAGGCCGTTGTCCGCTTCGTTCTGGATGCTTGGACGCTTGTCTTTCTTCTCTTTCATGCCAGGCTCGAAACCGCCGCCCTGGATCATGAAGTTGCCGATGACACGGTGGAAAACGGTGTTTTCGTAGTGGCCGGCTTTCACGTATTCGATGAAGTTGGCGACGGTGATCGGCGCTTTCTCGGCGTTCAGCTCGATGACGATGTCACCGTGGTTGGTGGTCAGTTTGACTTGAGTCATGTTCACTACTCTTTTCAGGGAATTCGTGGGTGTGGGCGCCTGGGCACCTTACCTGTCTGGCTAAACGACGGCCAAGGCGCGCAGTTTAGCGTGCCTTGCGGGAATTTCGAGGTGGTTTTTTATCGCGCTTGTCATTAAAGCAGCAATTAAAGCCGCAGTTTTCAAGCGTGTGCTGTCAGTGTCTTGACTGCTTCGGCTATTATGAGCCCTTTGTTTTATCTGGCCCCACCTGGCCACGAACCTGTCTGTTCAAGGATCCTATGAGCAAGCCCACTGTCGAACCTACCTCGAATGCCAAGGCCGGACCTGCTGTCCCGGTCAATTTCCTGCGCCCGATCATCCAGGCGGACCTGGATTCGGGCAAGCATACGCAGATCGTCACCCGCTTCCCGCCAGAGCCCAACGGCTACCTGCACATCGGCCACGCCAAGTCGATCTGTGTGAACTTCGGCCTGGCCCAGGAGTTCGGTGGCGTCACGCACCTGCGTTTCGACGACACCAACCCGGCCAAGGAAGACCAGGAATACATCGACGCCATCGAAAGCGACATCAAGTGGCTGGGCTTCGAATGGTCCGGTGAAGTGCGCTATGCCTCCAAGTATTTCGACCAGTTGTTCGACTGGGCCGTCGAGCTGATCAAGGCCGGCAAGGCCTATGTGGACGACCTGACCCCGGAGCAGGCCAAGGAGTACCGTGGCACGCTGACCGAGCCGGGCAAGAACAGCCCGTTCCGCGACCGTTCGGTGGAAGAGAACCTGGACTGGTTCAACCGTATGCGCGCCGGCGAATTCCCGGACGGCGCCCGCGTGCTGCGCGCCAAGATCGACATGGCCTCGCCGAACATGAACCTGCGCGACCCGATCATGTACCGCATCCGCCATGCCCACCACCATCAGACCGGTGACAAGTGGTGCATCTACCCCAACTACGACTTCACCCACGGTCAGTCGGACGCCATCGAAGGCATCACCCACTCCATCTGCACCCTGGAGTTCGAAAGCCACCGCCCGCTGTACGAATGGTTCCTGGACAGCCTGCCGGTACCGGCGCACCCGCGTCAGTACGAGTTCAGCCGCCTGAACCTGAACTACACCATCACCAGCAAGCGCAAGCTCAAGCAACTGGTCGATGAAAAGCATGTACATGGCTGGGATGACCCGCGCATGTCCACGCTGTCGGGCTTCCGTCGCCGTGGCTACACCCCGGCCTCGATCCGTAACTTCTGCGACATGGTCGGCACCAACCGCTCCGACGGCGTGGTCGATTTCGGCATGCTCGAATTCAGCATCCGTCAGGACCTGGATGCCAATGCACCGCGCGCCATGTGCGTGCTGCGCCCGTTGAAAGTCGTGATTACCAACTACCCGGAAGGCCAGGTCGAGAACCTCGAACTGCCGCGTCACCCGCAGAAAGAAGAGCTGGGCGTGCGCAAATTGCCGTTCGCCCGGGAAATCTACATCGACCGTGACGACTTCATGGAAGAGCCGCCAAAAGGCTACAAGCGCCTGGAGCCGAACGGCGAAGTGCGCCTGCGCGGCAGCTACGTGATCCGTGCGGACGAAGCGATCAAGGACGCCGATGGCAACATCGTTGAGCTGCGTTGCTCGTACGATCCGGACACCCTGGGCAAGAACCCTGAAGGCCGCAAGGTCAAGGGTGTGGTCCACTGGGTGCCGGCCGCTGCCAGCATCGAGTGCGAAGTGCGCCTGTACGATCGCCTGTTCCGCTCGCCAAACCCTGAGAAGGCTGAAGACAGCGCGAGTTTCCTCGACAACATCAACCCTGATTCCCTGCAAGTGCTCACAGGTTGTCGTGCTGAGCCATCGCTTGGCGACGCACAGCCGGAAGACCGTTTCCAGTTCGAGCGCGAAGGCTACTTCTGCGCAGATATCAAGGACTCGAAACCAGGCGCTCCGGTATTCAACCGTACCGTGACCTTGCGAGATTCGTGGGGCCAGTGATTTAAGGGAAACATCGTGCTAACGATCTACAACACGCTCAGCAAGACCAAAGAAGTCTTCAAGCCGCTGGACGGCAACAAGGTGCGCATGTACGTGTGCGGCATGACCGTGTACGACTACTGCCACATCGGCCACGGCCGCAGCATGGTTGCCTTCGACCTGGTGACCCGCTGGTTGCGTTTCAGCGGCTATGACTTGACGTACGTGCGCAACATTACCGACATCGACGACAAGATCATCAACCGTGCCAACGAAAACGGCGAGTCGTTCGACGCGCTGACCGAGCGCATGATCGCCGCCATGCACGAGGACGAGGCACGCCTCAACATTCTCAAGCCGGACATGGAGCCGCGTGCCACGGACCACATCCCTGGCATGCACGCGATGATCCAGACCTTGATCGACAAGGGCTATGCCTACGCCCCAGGCAATGGCGACGTGTACTACCGCGTCGCCAAGTTCATGGGCTACGGCAAGCTGTCGCGCAAGAAGATCGAAGACCTGCGCATCGGCGCGCGTATCGAAGTCGACGAAGCCAAGCAAGACCCGCTCGACTTCGTACTGTGGAAAGGCACCAAGCCCGGCGAGCCAAGCTGGGAGTCGCCTTGGGGCCCTGGGCGTCCGGGCTGGCACATCGAATGCTCGGTGATGTCCACCTGCTGCCTGGGCGAGACCTTCGACATTCATGGCGGCGGCAGCGACCTTGAGTTCCCGCACCATGAAAACGAAATCGCCCAGAGCGAAGCCGCCACCGGCAAGACCTACGCCAACGCCTGGATGCACTGCGGCATGATCCGCATCAATGGCGAGAAGATGTCCAAGTCCTTGAACAACTTCTTCACCATCCGCGACGTGCTGGAAAAGTACCATCCGGAAGTGGTGCGTTACCTGCTGGTGTCCAGCCACTACCGCAGCGCCATCAACTACTCCGAAGACAACCTCAAGGACGCCAAGGGCGCCCTGGAGCGTTTCTACCACGCGTTGAAAGGCCTGCCTTGCGTGGCTCCGGCCGGCGGCGAGTCGTTCGTGGCGCGGTTTACCGAAGTCATGAACGACGACTTCGGCACGCCGGAAGCCTGCGCGGTGCTGTTCGAGATGGTGCGGGAGATCAACCGCTTGCGTGAGACTGATCTCGACGCGGCAGCGGGTCTGGCGGCGCGCCTGAAAGAACTGGCAAGCGTGCTGGGCGTGTTGCAGATGGAAGCCGATGACTTCCTGCAAGCGGGCGCTGAAGGGCGGGTGGATGCCGCTGAGGTAGATGCACTGATCCAGGCGCGTCTGGCTGCGCGTGCGGGCAAGGACTGGGCTGAATCCGACCGTATCCGCGACCAACTGACCGCGATGGGTGTGGTGTTGGAAGACGGCAAGGGTGGGACGACGTGGCGGTTGGCTGACTGACCGCTGAAAGCTGCACGCTGAATAAAAAACGCCCCGACTGGTTCGTAATGCCGTTCAGTTAAGGCTTTTTGTAGGAGCGAGCTTGCTCGCGAAAAACCTGAGAGCGCCGCGTTAAATCAGGAACGCTGCGTTATCGTTAACGTTTTTCGCGAGCAAGCTCGCTCCTACAGAGGGCGATATACGCTTAACTGAACGGCATTACGACTGGTTCGGGGCTTTTTTTACAAAAAATAACGCTGTCACTTAGCGTTTCCACCACCAGTTCAAGTCGCGTTTAACTGGGAGTGCGAGTGCATGCAGTATGAAGAACGCTAGTGCGATCCAGCCAATGATTGGATAGTTTTCAATGACTTCTGGATGAGTGCCGAAGCATAAGTATTTGTCAAATTGAGCGATTTCCATATGTGTCATCATAAAGAAAATATTGACTGCTAAGCTGATATAGATTTTGGTATATCCAAGTCCTTTGCCGGAGAAGATAACTCTAAGGCTGTATGCGAATAACAATCCCAGTGGCGAGAGTATTAGAAAAGCCATAATAATCATTTTTTAGACTCTTCATGTAGTTGCTTTAATGTGATTGCATCTATTGCGGCCTCCGCTGCCAGCGAAGTTGGTGTCATGGTTTTATAGGCTCGTATCCGGTCTGAATCCAAATACCTAAATAAACGCCAAGCGTCGGGTTTGTATATATGCCTTACAGTGCTGTAGATAGATAGGCTAATATCAACGGCGCCGTAGGCCATGTTTGCTTCCCGCTCTCCGTGACCGACGGCGGATGCAACTGATTGATATGCTGTACGAACCGGACCGACGGTATCAGATCTCCCTGTTACCAGGTTGTGTCCACCTTCATATAAATTATTAGCGCCATGTGCCATTAATGGCACTCCTGCGACGAGGCACAGGGTGCCCATCGATGCATAGCAAATTCCGGCACCCGTGGCTATTTGCAGCGCGCCCGCAACGGCTCCGATTCCATTTCTCCCAATCGCTAATGATTGATCCAGCAAACGACGCTGCTCTTTTTTAATCTCAATCAGCCCCTCTGCAATTGTCTTTTTTCCTTGCTCTACATCTCTGACAATACTACGAGCGTAGTGGCAACCTCTCGGTTGAATATCGAACGATTAACGCCATCCTGTAGATGCCGGGCACTTATTGCACATGCATGATTGGTCAGTTTTGCAGCGGCTTGGCTGACGACCCATAAGTCATAAAAATTCGGTGCTTGATTTTCTTTCTTTGATTTCATCGTCCGGTTTCCCATGAGCCATAGCCGCTGGTGCCCGCTAGATGATGTGTCCAGATGATTTCCCGATACCGAATCGACAGATGTTCCTGTGCATCTACATCGTTCAACAGGACGGAGTGGGGTACATCGACGGTCAGGCTGGCAATGATGCAGCCCCTGATATCGACGGTGTAGTATTTTTGGTGCTGGCCGAACTGCGAAATGCGATAAAAGTTGATCACGCAGTTCAGTTCTTCTCGGTTGGATAACGCTACCGCCAGCAAGGGCGAGGATTTATCAATGTTTTTTGTGATGACCACCGGGCCATGGGTGGAAGCTCTGACATTGCCCGTGTTGAGCATATTGTGGTTGAAGGACATCACCATGATTTCGTCTCGGTGCCCCTCCTGGCACTTGTTGCCGATGGAGTCTTGAGTTGAGCAACCAGCCGAGATCAGGCCTTGAGATTTTCCGTTAATGGACATGTAACCGTGGTTAGCCATGGACGTTGATATCCTGATGTATTCACCATAAACATACAAAAAAATGTAAATAGGAAATATCGGATGTTTCGCCTTTTATCGTGCGAGCGGGATGTAGGATTATTCATTTCTGTATGGGGTGAAAAACGCCCCGTTATGCCGGGGCGTTTTGCTGTGGTTGTGCGAGCGAAGGTAATGACGGCATTCGTCGCCTACTATTTTTCAATTCTCGCGCAATGCTCATTCAGTACTTCATTCGCCAGAAGCAGGATAGTTTCCACCATTCGGCAAATCCCTAGTGCCACGCTGCGTGGTGTGCCATCAATCTCAAAAACTAAATGACTGGCCAATGCCTGAACCGACGCAAGATCCTCCGAAGCGTTGACCAGCAGCGTCTCGACGTCTAATCCTTCACGTACGGTAGACAAACCATGATCCTCAGCAGATGGCTCTGGTTTTTCAGACCGGATTTGAATCTTTCAGAACCACCATTTGATTTCCCATCGAACTGGTAGTGCGGCCGCATGAATGGGGATGCAGAAAAAAGCGATCCAGCCAATAAAGGGATGGTTTAATATGATTTCTGGTTTATGTCCAATCAATAAAAAGTTATCCCTTTCGATCATGTTTAAATAGGTAGTTGCAAAGAAGCCATTGAATATTAAGCAGAGAAAAAATTTTACTAAGAAATGATTTCCTCCAGAGAACCGAATTTTTAGCGTGTAGGCACAGAGAATCCCCCATGTGGCGAATAAAGGAAAGGTCCATACAAACCACGTTGTCATTTTTTGGTCTCTTCATGCATTTGTTTAATTGTTTGAAAATCGGTGAGTGACTCCACGCCCAATGTGGTCGGCGTCATCGCTCGGTATGAGCGTGTGTAGTCAACTGGTATGTATCTAAATAACCGCCAGGCATCAGGTGTTAATACTTTTCTGGTGAGGCTGTAAACCGAAAGTGCGATGTCAACTGAGCCGTAGGCCATATTCGCTTCTCGCTCTCCATAGCCGACGGCAGATGACATCGCATGATAGCCTTCGCGAACTGGACCGATTGTGTCGGATTGCCCGGTCATCAAGTTGCGGCCACCTTCGTAAATATTATTTGCGCCATGCGCCATCAATGGCACACCCGTAATGAGGCAAAGGGTGCCCGCCGACGCATAGCAAATTCCGGCACCCGTGGCTATTTGCAGCGCGCCCGCAACGGCTCCGACTCCATTTCTCCCAATCGCTATTGATTGATCCAGCAAACTACGCTGTTCTTTTTTAATCTCAACCAGCCCCTCTGCAACTGTCTTTTTTCCTTGCTCTACATCTCTGACAATACTACGAGCGTAGTAGGCAACCTCTCGGTTGAATATCGAACGATTAACGCCATCCTGTAGATGCCGGGCACTTATTGCACATGCATGATTGGTCAGTTTTGCAGCGGCTTGGCTGACGACCCATAAGTCATAAAAATTCGGTGCTTGATTTTCTTTCTTTGATTTCATCGTCCGGTTTCCCATGAGCCATAGCCGCTGGTGCCCGCTAGATGATGTGTCCAGATGATTTCCCGATACCGAATCGACAGATGTTCCTGTGCGTCTACATCGTTCAGCAGGACGGAGTGGGGTACATCGACGGTCAGGCTGGCAATGATGCAGCCCCTGATATCGACGGTGTAGTATTTTTGGTGCTGGCCGAACTGTGAAATGCGATAAAAGTTGATCACGCAGTTCAGTTCTTCTCGGTTGAATAACGCTACCGCCAGCAAGGGCGAGGATTTATCAATGCTTTTTGTGATAACCACCGGGCCGTGCGTGGAGGCTCTGATGTTGCCGGTGTTGAGCATATTGTGGTTGAAGGACATCACCATGATTTCGTCTCGGTGCCCCTCCTGGCACTTGTTGCCGATGGAGTCTTGAGTTGAGCAACCAGCCGAGATCAGGCCTTGAGATTTTCCGTTAATGGACATGTAACCGTGGTTAGCCATGGACGTAGATCCTGATGTATTCGCCATAAACATATAAAAAAATGTAAATAGGAAATATCGGATGTTTCGCCTTTTATCGTGCGAGCGGGATGTAGGATTATTCGTTTCTGTATGGGATAAAAAACGCCCCGGTATGTCGGGGCGTTTTGCAGTGTTGGTACGTATGAATAGAGCGATGGTAATTGCCTGCTACCTTCCAGCTTTTCCGCAATGTGCATTAAGCGCTTCACTCACCAGAAGCTGAATAGCTTCCACCATTCGGCAGATCCCTAGAGCCACGCTGCGCGCGGTTCCATCAATCTCAAAAGCTAAATGACTTGCCAGTGCTTGAACGGATGCGAGGCCCTCCGAAGCATTGACCAGTAATGTCTCGGCATCCAATCCTTTACGTACAGCAAAAAGACCTTAGCCGTCATCCGATGACGCAGGCGTTGAAGATGGATTCAAATGATGGTTAATCGCTTGATCAGCACAAGCGTGAAGCGAAGATGAATCCAGCGGCGGATTCTGACTGTCTTTAATCATGGCGAAGCTCCCAGAGTATTGGAGTCACTACCCATCGCTGCGAAACGATATTGGGGTGGCGGCTGTACGCAGGTTCGCAGACCGGGACTCTAGGCACCCGGCATACCCGAAGGTATCCCGCGCACAGCCGCCATAACATCAGGCATAAAAAAGCGCCCGCTATCTTGAGGTGGACGCTGTGCGTCTAGAGTTTAACCGGGCTGCGAAACCCGGTCGCCGAGATGATGCTGAGTTTGCGCAATGGGCGGCGCGTATCCGATCTTTTGCTTAGCGCCAGACCAAATTTTTAATGCGTTCGTTTGATGAGTCAGCGGCGGCTGCTGACTTCGGCGGGTACATCGTCACCGGCCATGCGCTTGCGGAACAACGCCGTGCGCGCCAGCAGCAGGGTGGTCACCGGTACGGTGATCGACAGCAGAATCGGGATCAGCCACCCGTGCAATACCGGCCCGGACTTGAGCACCGAAAAATAGATAATCGACGCCAGTGCCACGCACCATGCGCCCAACGTCGAGGCGAGTGCCGGCGGGTGCATGCGTTGGAAAAACTCTTTCATCCGCAGCAAGCCTATCGCGCCAATCAAGGCAAACAGGCTGCTGAGTACCAACAACGCCGCCACTATTACTTCAACCCATAACGGCATCATTCAATCACCTCCCCGCGCAGCAGGAATTTGGCCAGGGCAAACGAGCCGACGAAGCCGAACAGTGCAATCAGCAGCGCCGCTTCAAAATAGGTATCACTGGCATAGCGAATGCCCAGTACCAGCATCATCAGCATCGCCAGGATGTACAGGTAGTCCAGCGCCAGAACTCGGTCCTGGGCGGAGGGGCCTTTGAACAGGCGGATCAGGGTCAGCACCATCGCCAGCGAAAACAGGAACAGGCTGAACAGGATCGCATTGGAGAGCAGGGCGCTCATTCGAAGATCTCCATCAGGGGCCGCTCGTAGGTGGCTTTGAAGTGCTGGATAAACAGCGCTTCATCGTCGAGGTCGAACACGTGCAGCAGCAAGATACTGCGGTCCAGCGCCAGTTCCGACCAGATGGTGCCGGGGATCACGGTGGTGATCATCGACAGCGCGGCGAGGCCGTTAGGGCTGTGCAGGTCCAGGGGGATCTTGATAAAGCGCGAGCGCGGCGGGCGTGAGCCGCAGGTCAGTACGCCCCAGGCCACTTGCAGGTTGGAAACGATCACATCGCGGCCCACCAACAGGAACAGGCGCAGGATCACGCCAGGGCGGCGCAGGCTGATCGGCTGCGGGCGCAAAGGCGCCATCAGCAAAGGCGCAAGAAAGCCCAGCAGCGCGCCCAGCAGCAGGTTGCCGGGGCTGATCGACAGGTTGAGCAGCAGCCACAACACCCACAGCGCCAGCGACAACCAGGGGGCAGGAAACAGACGCTTCATGGTTGCACCTCCAGCGCGGCGGCCTTGGCTTCAGGGCTCGGCACGGGCCGTGTGGCCATCACCGCCATCACATAGCTTTCCGGGTTGTTCAGGCTTTTGGCGGTGGCCAGGGTGTAGCGCATCAGGGGTTCGGCTTTGAACGTCAAGGCGATGCTCAAGCCCAGCAGCACGAAGATCGGCACGCATTCGTAGCGTCGCAGCAGCGGTGATGGACGTTCTTCCGGGGTCCAGAAGCGCTGGATGCCGAGCCGGGCAAAGGCGATCAACGAGGCCAGGCCCGACAGAATCAGCAGAGCCACCAGACCCCAGGCCGCCGGACGGATGGGGGTGTCCACCGCGTTGCCAAGGCCCAACGGGTTGATCAGTGCACTCAGCAAACTGAGCTTGCCGATAAACCCGGACAGCGGCGGCATCCCGATGATCAGCAACGCACAGGCCACAAAGCTCAGGCCGAGAAACGCCATGGTCCAGGGGATCACCTGGCCGACCACGGCTTTTTGTTCGTCGTCGAGGTTGACGCCGGGGCGCGGATGCAGAGATTCCATGGCCTTGGGCAGCGCATCGATCTCTTCATCCAGCGGCAGGTCATTGGCCGAGCGCGAGCGTTCGATCAATTCAGCCAGCAGGAACAGTGCACTCAGTGCCAGGGTGGAGCTGACCAGATAGAAGAGCGCCCCAGCGGTCAGGCTCGGCTGGGCAAAGCCCACCGCCGACAACAGAATCCCCGCCGAAACCAGAATACTCAGGCTCGCCATGCGTTCCAGGCGTTGCGCCGCTATCATTGCCAACGCCGCGCAGACGATGGTTGCCATGCCGCCATACACCAGCCAGTCGCCGCCAAACAGCGCCGAAGCGCCGGCCTGGCCGGAAAACAGCAGGGTCCACAGGCGCAGCACGGTGTACACGCCCACCTTGGTCATGATCGCAAACATCGCTGCCACCGGCGCGCTGGCCGAGGAGTAGGCAGGGGCCAGCCAAAAGTTCAGCGGCCACATGCCGGCCTTGGCCAGAAACGCCGTGGCCAGGATTGCTGCGCCAGCGTGCAGCAGGCCGCGATCGGCCTCCGGCACCAGCGGGATTTTCAGCGCCAGGTCAGCGAAATTCAGCGTGCCGGTGACGCCGTAGATCATCGCCGCACCAATCAGGAACAGCGACGACGCCAGCAGGTTGATCGCAATGTAATGCAGCCCCGACGACACTCGTGCACGGCCGGAACCGTGCAGCATCAAACCGTAAGAGGCGGCCAGCAGCACCTCGAAGAACACGAACAGGTTGAACAAGTCGGCGGTGAGGAATGCGCCATACAAACCCATCAGCTGGATCTGGAACAGTGCATGGAAGCTGGTGCCAGCACGGTCCCAGCGGGCCATGGCGAACAGCAATGCGCTCACGCCGATAATCCCGGTGAGCACCAGCATCAGCGCCGAGAGCTGGTCCACCACCAGCACGATGCCGAACGGCACTTGCCAGTTACCCGGCAGGTACACACCGATGGAGCCGGGCCCGCCTTGTTGTGTCCAGTACAGCAACAGGATGGCCACGCCCAGGCCGATCATGCTGGAGACCAGGTTGATTTTGGCCTTCAGCGGCCGGCGTTTCTCGCCGAGCATCAGCATCAGCGCCGCCGTAAACAACGGCAGCAGAATCGGCGCAACGATCAGTTGATTGACCCAGTTCATTCCTTCGGCTCCCGGCCATCCACATGGTCGGTGCCGGTCAGGCCCCGGGATGCCAGCAGCACTACCAGAAACAAGGCGGTCATGGCGAAGCTGATCACGATGGCCGTAAGCACCAGGGCCTGGGGCAGGGGGTCGGTGTAGTTCAGCAGGTCTTGCGGCACGCCGTCCTTGATGATCGGCTCCTTGCCGATAAACAGGCTGCCCATGCTGAAAATGAACAGATTGACCCCGTACGACAACAGGCACAGGCCCATCACCACCTGGAATGTCCGTGGCCGCAACACCAGCCAGACGCCGGAGGCCGCCAGGACCCCAATGGCGATTGCAATGACTTCTTCCATCAGGCGGCTCCTTCGGTTGCGGCAACGACTTTGGGCTGGTTGCTCGGTTTATGCGCTCGCACGGACTGGTGACCCAGCGCGGTCAGCATCAGCAGCGTGGAGCCCACGACCATGGCGTATACGCCAATGTCGAAGAACAGCGCACTGGCGATATGGATATCGCCCAGCAGCGGCACGTCGATATGCCAGGTATGGGTGGTCAGGAACGGGTACCCGGCAAACAGCGCGCCAAGGCCGGTCAGGGTCGCCGACAGCAGGCCGAAGCCCATCCAGCGCATCGGCCGCAGGCTCATCTGTGCCTCGACCCATTGGGTGCCGGCCACCATGTATTGCAGGATAAACGCCACCGACATCACCAGCCCGGCGACAAACCCGCCGCCCGGTTGGTTGTGCCCGCGCAGGAACAGGTAGAACGACACCACCAGCGCAATCGGCAGCAGCAGGCGCACCAGCACCGCGGGCACCATCATAAAGCCCAGAGCGGTGTCACTGGCCTGACGTGGGTTGACCAAGTCGGTGGCCACGTCCGGTGCCAATTGGCGCTGTTGCGCCGGCAACTGCATGCTTTCCTTCGACGGGCGGAAGCGTCGCAGCAAGGCATATACGGTCAGAGCCACGGCGCCCAGTACGGTGATTTCGCCCAGAGTGTCGAAGCCCCGGAAGTCCACGAGCATCACGTTCACCACATTACTGCCGCCGCCTTCGGGTAGCGCGCGGCTCAGGTAGAACGAGGAGATATCGTTGGGTGTCTGGCGGGTCAGCATCGCATAGGACAACAGCGCCATGCCGCCGCCCACTACGGTGGACAGCAGCAAGTCACGCACCCGGCGAATTCGCGCCTTGCGCAAGGTGTTGGGCAAGGGCCACACCTCCTCGATACGCCGTGGCAGCCAGCGCAGGCCGAGCAGGATCAGCACCGTGGTCACCACTTCCACCACCAATTGGGTCAGAGCCAGGTCCGGTGCCGAGAACCACACAAAGGTGACGCACGTCATCAGGCCGCACACGCTGACCATGGTCAGTGCCGCCAGCCGGTGATATTTGGCTTGCCAGGCGGCGCCCAGCGCGCAGGCGATCGCCAGCAACCACAGGGTGACGAACACGATGGAGCCCGGGATCTTCGGCCGGTCGCCCCATGTGAGGCCGCTGTTGAACATGGGGATCATGGCCCCGATCACCGCGACGATCACCAGCAGGAACAATTGGGTTTGCAGGCGCTTGGTGCTGATGCGTTTTTCGATTTCGCGCACACCGCGCATCATCACCACCAGGCAGCGTTCGAAGCCGCGCTTGCCGTTGAAATAGCCTATCAGCGGCGGGTATTCGAAGCGGCCACGCTTGAGTTGCTTGCCCAGCATCAAATACAGCACCACGCCACCGGTCATTGCCACCAGGCTCATGATCATCGGCGCGTTCCAACCGTGCCAGATCGCCAGGCTGTATTCGGGCAGTACGCCGCCGACCACGGGCAACGCGGCCGCGGCAAGGATCGATCCAACCACCTGGGCCGGGAAAATCCCCACCAGCAGGCAGGTGAACACCAGCAGCTCGACCGGCGCTCGCATCCAGCGCGGGGGCTCGTGAGGCGTGTGCGGCAAGTCGGTAGCCGGTGGGCCGAAGAACACATCCACCGTAAAGCGCAGGGCATAGGCCACGCTGAAGGTGCCGGCGATGGTCGCAATCACCGGCAGGGCGATTTCCACCCATTGGGTCGACGAAATAAATACGGTTTCGGCAAAGAACATCTCTTTGGACAGGAAGCCATTGAGCAGCGGCACGCCAGCCATGGAGGCACTGGCTACCATGGCCAGGGTCGCGGTAAACGGGATCAGGCGCACCAGGCCACTGAGCTTGCGGATATCCCGCGTGCCGCTTTCGTGGTCGATGATGCCCGCCGCCATGAACAGCGAGGCCTTGAAGGTGGCGTGGTTAAGGATATGGAACACTGCGGCGACCGCCGCCAGCGGGCTGTTGAGACCCAGCAGCAGGGTGATCAGCCCGAGGTGGCTGATCGTGGAGTAGGCCAGCAGGCCCTTGAGATCGTTTTGGAACATGGCGCAGTAAGCGCCGAGGAGGAGAGTGAGGGCGCCGGCACCGCCGACGATCCAGAACCATTCTTCGCTGCCGGACAGCGACGGCCACAGGCGGGCCAGCAGGAACACGCCGGCCTTCACCATCGTCGCCGAGTGCAGGTAGGCCGAAACCGGCGTCGGCGCCGCCATGGCGTGGGGCAGCCAGAAATGGAAGGGGAACTGCGCGCTTTTGCTCAAGGCGCCGATCAGCACCAGGGCCAGCATGACCGGGTACAGCGAATGCGCGCGAATCTGGTCGCCCGCCGCCAGCACCTGGTCCAGGTCATAGCTGCCGACGATATGCCCCAGCAGCATTACACCCGCCAACAGGCACAAGCCACCTGCGCCGGTGACCATCAGCGCCATGTACGCACCCCGCCGCGCATCGGCGCGGTGGTGCCAATAGCCGATCAGCAGGAATGAGAACAGGCTGGTCAGTTCCCAGAAAAACACGATCTGGATCAGGTTGCCGGAGATCACCAGGCCCAGCATGGCGCCCATGAATGCGAGGAAGAACGCAAAGAAGCGCGGCACCGGATCGTCCGGTGACATGTAGTAGCGCGCATACAGCGACACCAGCGTGCCGATGCCGAGCACCAACATTGAGAACAGCCAGGCAAACCCGTCCATGCGCAGCACGAAGTTCAGCCCAAGGCTGGGCAACCACATGAATTCTTCGCGTATCACGCCGCCATGGGCGATCTGGGGGTAGAGCAGTGCGACTTGAATGGTGCCGACCAATGCCACAAGGCCGGCCAGCAGGGATTCGGTATTACGTGCGTTGTGCGGCAGCAAGGCCGCCAGACAGCTGCCAATGAATGGCAGAAGCAGTAGAACTATCAGGGACATAGGCTTCTAATCTGCGGGAGTTTGGGATGCATCATACGTGCCGCTTTGACGATCACCAAACGCCAAGATGTGGCAGGATCCTACAAGGTAGGCCGAAACCTCTCGTTTGGCACTGGTTCAAAACCCTTGAATTGAAACGCCGACCCCTGTGGGAGCCGGGCTTGCCCGCGATGACGATAGAGCAGGCGCCACAGCATTTGCAGATTATCCCTGACGCTCCTGTTCCAAGGCATCTGCGAGTTCAACTGCCTTCTGCCCCTTCGTCTTCATCTCACTCACAATCACCGCCACCACAATCAACACCGCCCCAACCATCGCAACCGGCGGGAACCGCTCCCCGGCAATCCGCCCAACTACGCCTGCCCACACCGGCTCACCGGCATAGATCAAGGTAGCCCGGGTGGGCGACACACTCTGCTGCGCCCAGTTCATCGCGACCTGGATCACTGCGCTGGTCAAGCCCAGGCCCACCGCGCTGAACAGCAGCAACCACGAGAAGCCCGGCAACGCCTCACCCATCGGCACCACCATCAGGAACGACAACAAGGATGCCGTCGCCAGTTGCACCACGGTCACGCGGCGCACATCCACCTGCCCGGCGAAGGCGCTGATCAAAATGATCTCGGCGGCAATGGCCACGGCACCGATCAGCGTGGCGATTTCTCCAGGGCTGAAATTCAATGAAGCACCCGCCGGGCCGGTCAACAGCATCAACCCGGCAAATGCCAGCATGATGCCGATGCTGGGCATCAACCCCGGGCGTCGGCCCAGCACCATCCACTGCAATAAAGGTACGAACGGCACATAGAGCGCAGTAATGAACGCCGACTGGCTGCTCAGGATGGTCTGCAAGCCAATCGTCTGCAAACCGTAGCCAAACATGATCGCGACGCCGATAAACATACCGGCCTTCAACTCGAACAGTGTCAGGTCGCGCAAGGTGCGCAGGGAAAAGAAGCCCACCACGATCGCGGCGGCGGCAAACCGCAAGCCCACAAAGAACATCGGCCCGCTGACGGTCATGGCATGTTGCACCAGCAAGAAGGTGCCGCCCCAGATCATGGTGATCAACCCCAGGATGCACTCGGCTTTGCTGAAGCGGTTGAAACGCGAAGGGGAGGTCGGGGCGGTCATGGCGGCTCGGTCTTGCAAGGGAAAGGCACGGACCGCACAATGCGCCGCACGCTGGGCAGTATACTGCGCACACCCACCTATTGAGCAATATAGTGCACAAAGAAAATCCGCAACGGGCCTCGGTCCTGCAGCACGTCAGCCAGAACGTCCGTCGCCTGCGCCATGCCGCCGACCTGAGCCAGACCGCGCTCTCGGAAAAATCCGGTGTCAGCCGGCGCATGTTGGTGGCGATAGAAGCAGGGGAGAAGAACGTCAGCCTGTCGACCCTCGACCGTGTCGCCGAAGCGTTGGACGTGGCGTTCAGTGATCTGATTCAGGCGCCGGATGTGCGCGACCACAGCCGTATCAATGAGCTGGCCTGGGCGGGCGAGATTGTCGGCAGCAAGGCGGTGTTGCTGGCCAAGGCTACGGCACGGCGTGAGGTCGAATTATGGGAGTGGCGGCTTGAGCCCGGTGACCGTTATTGCCCGGACCCTGACTTGGAAGGGTGGAGCGAACAACTGTTTGTGTTCGAGGGCAGCCTGACGCTCGTGATAGGTGATCAGGAAAATGTCATCGAAGCTGGAGAGTTCTTTATGTTCGCCAGCCACCAGCCCCATGCTTATCGCAATGATGGGAACGCGGCGGTGCGGTTTGTTCGAAATGTGGTGATTTGAACAACAGTCAGGGTGAACCGGTATGGGTCAATCAATTCGCGTTGCAGATGTACTGATCATCGGTGGTGGCCTGAGCGGAACGATGTTGGCCGCGCAACTGCTGCGCCTGCCGGGCACGCGGCGCATCCTGATAGTCGAACCCCGTGCTGAGCTGGGACGAGGCGAAGCCTACAGCGCGGTCGAGCTGGGCCACACGTTGAACGGCAATGCCGCACGCATGAGCGTTGACCCGGACAATGCCGACGACCTGACCCAATGGCTCACCGACTACATCAGCACCGGTGGATGGCCCGAGTCGTACCAACAGCATGTACCTATCAGCGAACTGTTCCCGCCACGGGGGATTTTTGGTCTGTACGCGCAGCAGCGTCTGGCCCAAGCCAAGGCGCTGTCTACATCAAGTGTCGAGCACATCCGCGCCGAAGGGGTAGACCTGCAAGTCGATGCCACCTCGGCGTTGTTGACCCTCGATACTGGCGAGCAACTGCAGGGTACCTTCGCGGTACTGGCCACCGGCATGTTCCCGGCGGCGCGCACTCCGCAGACCGAGTCCACAGGATTGAATGCCGCCGCGTTGGACCCTTGGGATGTACCCGCGATGACCCGGCTCGATCCGCACTCGACGGTGCTGATCATTGGTTCCGGGCTGACCATGGTTGACGCCGTGGTTTCCCTGGAGCAGGCCGGGCATTGTGGGTCCATCGAAATTTTTTCGCGCCACGGCTTGTTGCCCCATGTGCGTCGACAGCCGCCGAGTTGGGACAACTTCCTCGCCGCCGACCACAGCCTGAGCAGCCCCCGACAATTGCTGCGTGAGGTGCGACGCCAGTGCCAGCTCGCGCTCGCGCAAGGCATTGACTGGCAGGCACCGCTGGACACGGTGCGCGTGCACATAGCGCGCTTGTGGAGCCAGGCCAGTGAGGCTCAGAAACGCCAGTTCGTGCGGCATGTGCGGCCATGGTGGGAAAGCCATCACCACCGCTCGCCACCGTTGAGTGCGCAATTGGTGGCGCGCTTGTTGGGAGAAGGGCGGTTGCGGATTCGCGCTGCCTCGTTCAAGGGCCTGGTGCCGTCGGATGAGGGGATTGCCATTGCGGTGCGCTATCGTGGCGAGCAAGTGGTCACCCAGGTTTCGGGAGCGGCGTTGATCAATTCCAGCGGTATCGAATACGACTGGCGCCGTGTGGCCCGGCCTTTGCCGCAGCAACTGCTCAAGCGCGGGCTGGTCCAGCCCGGGCCGTTGGCGTTGGGGATTGCGGCGGATGCGTCCGGCGCGGTGCGGGATGCCCAGGGCAAGGTCAGCCAGCGCTTGTTTGCCATGGGGCCGCCGTTGCGGGGCCTGTGGTGGGAGAGCACCGCGGTGACGGATGTGGCGTTTCAGGCCAAGGCACTGGCAACCAAGCTCACACAGCTCTAAATGTGGGAGGGGCTTGCCCCCGATGGTCATAGGTATCTACACAATTTTGGCACGACGCTGGACCTGTGGGAGGGGGCTTGCCCCCGATGGCGGCCTCAGGGCCGACCAGGATGCTGGACTTTGATCGAGTACATATCCGTTATTTAGGTCGCGGCTACTATTGGTTCCGCCCTTACGGCGGCTCACTTTTGAAAAGCGCAAAAGTAAGCAAAACGCTCTTGCCCTACCACTCGGCACCTCGCCCGGGCTCGGTGTGCCCTCACTCCGGCTTGAATCCGTGGGCCGCCGTCATGGGCCATCCTTGGCCCAGGACGGCTAACCCGGCGTCCTGCCGGGTTACCCACGGATTCAAGCCTGCGTTCGGCCAGCGTGGTTTAACGGGGCGCCCAAGATCAAAAGCAGGTCAAGATCAAGATCAAGAGCGGCTCGCTTCGCATCGTGGTTACCGGCGGCAGTGGCTACAAAAGTTGTGTAGATACCCATGGCCATCGGGGGCAAGCCCCCTCCCACATTGGTTCGGCGGTTAGCTTGAGGTTTTCACGAAGCCTGGTTTTAGCCCGAATACCTCAACGCCCTGAGGTGTCGATTGGCCGGTGGTGACCTTCACTCGCTCTACTGGTTTATCCATCGCCTCTCGATACTCCACCGTCATATCCGCGGCAATCGCCTGGCTGGGGATGACCATCGCCTGAGCATTGTTGTAGGTCACGATGGTCAACCGCGCGCTCATGCCCAGGCGCACCCGTTGCAACTGCTGCGGCGTCAGCTTGGGGATCGACAAGGTCACTGGAAACTGCGCGCTGCCCTGGCTGTCACTGGCGACGGCCAAACCACTGACCACGCTGACCGAACCCGTCAACCGTTCGCCATCAAACCCGTCGCCCATCACTTCCACCGCCTGGCCCTGGTGCAACTGGTTGATATCCAGTTCGGAGACTTTCGCGACGATTTTCAAGCGTTCGATATTGGCCAGGCCGAACAGCACCTGGCCCTGGCTGACCTTGCTGCCGGCCTGCACCGGCGCGTTACTGTTGCCGCCGCCCTGGGCGGTGTTGGTGCTGCCAGGCGCGGGCACCACGATGCCGGAGAAGGGCGCCTTGACCTCCTTGCCTTCAAGCAGCTTTTGCAAGGCCTGGTACTTCACCGTGGCATTGGTCAGCTCCATCTCGGCGATCTGTCGGTATTCGCCCTGGCCTTGGTCCAGTGCCTGTTGCAACTCACTGCGCGCCGCCGCCAGGTCCAGTTGCTGCTGTTGAGTCTGCTGCTTGAGGTCGTCCAGCTCGTTGCGGGGGATGATGCCGCGCTTGAACAGGTTTTCGCTCTCGGTGAGTTTGCGTTGGGTGTTGCCGGCGGTCATTTCGGCGGTGCGCAAACTGCGACGAGCGCGGCTGACGGTGGGGCTGCTGTTCCAGTCCTGCATGTCCTGCACGGAGCGCCTGGCCTTGAGTTGGGCGGAGAGGGCATCGCGCAGTTGCACTTCCAGCGTCGCCGGGTCCATGCGCAACAGCACCTGGCCGGCCTCGACGCGTTGGCCTTGCTCGACCAGATTGGCCTGCACGTTACCGTCGAACGGGGCGGTCAGGGTGACGGTGGTGTCGGGCTCGATCTTGCCCACCAGGCCGATCTGGTGCACCAGCGGGTCGGGTTTAACCGCCAGCCACTGCTCGGCCGTACCGGCCTGCTCGGCGCCGTTGTGCTGGCTGATCAGGCTGATTGCCGCCACCGCCAGCAGCAGGATCGAAACAACGATCAGCAGCGTTTTTTTCTTAGTAGTCATTGAGGGCGATTTCCCAACTTTCCAGCGTCATGCCCAGGGTCAGGTCGAGCTGGGTCTGGGCGTTCAAATAAGCGATCAGCGCATTAAGCTGGGCATTTTCGGCGTTGCGCAGGTCGGTTTCAAAGCTCAGCACCTGGAAGTTGGTGGAGCGCCCGGCACTGAGTTTCTCCCGCTCGATCTCGATCTTGCGTCGCGACAACTCCACGGCACGCCTGGAAATTTCATATTGGCGCCAGCGGGTGCCGAGGTCACGCACCACGTTGTTGACGTTGCGCTCCAGCTCCTGGCGGGCGTCGGTAATGCGGATCTCCTGGTCCTCGACGTTCACCCGCGCACGCACCTCGGCCTGGCGTGTGCTGATGTCGCCGATGGGTATCTGCACCTGCACCCCGGCGTAGCTGTCCCAGGTACGATTATTGTCATGGCCGTTGTCGGTGTCGGTGGCGGCGCGTACCTGGTTGGCGCCGGCGACCAGGTCCACTTGCCAGCGTCCGGAATCCTTGGCGATCACCAGGTTGAGGTCGGCCTGCTGGCTGCCGAGCAGGGCGGCGAGGTATTCCGGTTGCTGGTTTTGCGCCAGGTTGAAGGCTTGGCGTTGGTCGATCTGCATGGGGTTGGCCTCCAGGGCTTCGGTGGCGCGCACCGGTGTCGACAGGTCCAGCGCCAGCAGGCGCAGCAGGGCCAGGCGGCTAGTGTCCAGTTGGTTGCGGGCTTCTTCCACGCCCAGTTGCTGGGTGGCGATATCGGCTTCGGTTTGTACGATCTCGAACTCGGCCATGCGCCCGGCGCTGATCAACGCCTTGTTCACGTCCAGCAGGGTGTTGGAGCGTTTGAGCGCTTCCTGCACGATCACCAGTTGTTCCTGGGCCCGCAGCAGTTCGCGGTAGGTGGCGATGATCTGGCTGATGGTCTGCGCCACGGTGGCCTTGAGGTTCAAACGGTTGGCCTGCTCGGCCAGGCGCGACAGGCGCAGCGGCGCGGTGGTGGCGTCCCGGCCGGCGCCGCGCATCAGCGGTTGGATGATTGCCAGGTCGAGCCCGTCGCTGCGGTAGCGGCCGGCGCGGTTGGCGTTGTTCAACTGCTGGGTCCAGGCCATGCTCAAGCGCGTGCCGTATTCGCCGAGCAGGCTGCTGGTCGGCGCCAGGTTGGCGTTGCGCACGTTGTCCTGGGAGCCACGGGAGGTACGGTAGTGACTGTTGAGGGTGAGCTTGGGGTTGAACACGTCTTCGGCAACACGCAAGTCAAACTTCTGCGCCACCCGTTGCAGGTAGGCGCTGCGGATCGCCGGGTTGTTGCGCAAACCCAGGTACACTGCGTCACCCAGGGTCATGGTGGTGGCCTGGGCATTGAGCGAGACACCGCGCTCATAGCCGCTGCGGGTGCTGCTGGGCGCCGACGGATTGATCACCACGTCGGCAGCCGTGCCGGGCAGGCTGATCAGGGCCAGCAGCCCTAGCCACTTATTCATCCCGCAGGGCCTCCACCGGCTGTAACCGCGAGGCCGAGACCGCTGGGTAAATGCCGAAGAACAAGCCCACCAGCAAGGTACTGCCCACCCCCAGGGGCAGGGCGGCCGCCGCCAGGGCAAACGCCCAGCCTGACAGCCATGCATACAGCCACGCGGCGGTCATGCCCAGTACTGCGCCGCATAGCGCACCCACGGCGGTGAGGGTCACGGCTTCGAGCAGGAACAGGTTGCGGATATCCCGCTGACGTGCGCCCAGGGCCATGCGGATGCCGATCTCGCGGCGGCGTTCCGAGACGTTCATCAGCATCACGTTCATCACCCCGACACCGCCGCCCACCAGGGAAATCGCGCCGAGGGCCAGCAGCAGGTAGGCGAAGGTGCGACTTTGGCGCGTCATGCCATCGATCATCTGCTGCGGTACCGTGATATTGACGTCGTGGTCGCTGAGTTGGGCTTGCAGCGCAGCGGCAGCGCCCTTCGCGATACGTTCCATGTCCTGTCCTTGTGCCGCGCGGATGATCACATTGCTGATCTGCGGGCTGGCATAGATGCGGCGCATACCTTCGGCGGGGATAAACAACGACTCGTTGGCCTGCACCGGCATCAGCATGGCACGGGGTTGGTCGTGCAGAATGCCCACGATCAGAAACAGGTAGTCGTTGATACGCACGCGGTCGCCCAGTTGCAGTGGGTCGCCCGGTGCGCTGAGGGCCTGGGCGAGTTGGTCACCGATCACGCCGAAGGTTTCGTTGGCATCGAAGGACGACAGGAAGCGCCCTTCGCGTACGGCCAGGCGCATGGCGGCCTGTATCTCCGGCGTACTGCCAACCAGGTTGGCATTGGTGGTGCGCCCATGAAACACGATGGGCCCGCTGAACAGGCTGAGCGCGCCGATATGGGCAATACCCGGTACGGCCAGGCGCACGGCGTTGAGGTCGAGTTGGGCGCGCATCGGCACATTGCTGCTGCCCTTGGGCGGGAACTGGGCGATGAGGGTATCGGTGCCCATGTCCTTGAAGATCATCGCCGCATCCACCGCTGCGTTGTGGCCGATATTGATCAACGCCACCACCGACGAACTGCCGATCACAATGCCCAGCAGCGCCAGGATCGAACGCTTGCCCAGGGTCCGCAGGCTGATCAAGGCTTCATGCAGCAGTTGGCTGAGGCTCTGCTCGACCCGCAGGCTCATAGGCGCCCGGCCTCGTGCACCACGCCGTTGCGCACCAGGATCTTGCGTTCGAGGCGCTCGGCAATATGGGCGTCGTGGGTGACGATAATCAGCGTGACCTGTTGCTCGCGGTTGAGGGCCAGTAGCAGGTCCATGATTTCCTGCGCGGTAGTGCTGTCGAGGTTGCCGGTGGGTTCGTCGGCGAGGATCACCGAGGGTTTGCCCACCAGGGCGCGGGCAATGGCGACGCGCTGGCGCTGGCCGCCGGAAAGGTCGGCGGGGCGATGATGGGCGCGCTCGGCCAGGCCGACTTGATCGAGCATGTGTTGGGCCTGCTCCACCGATTCATGCCGCGATAGGCCGCGATAACTCAAGGGCAGAGCGACGTTGTCCAGGGCACTCAGGCGCGGCAGCAGGTTGAAGCTCTGGAACACGAAACCGATCTGCTGGTTGCGGATCGCGGCCAGCTCATCGGGGGTAGCATTGAAAATATCGTGACCGGCAAAGTGGTACTGGCCGCAGTTGGGCAGGTCCAGCAGGCCGAGGATATTGAGCAGGGTGCTTTTGCCGGAACCGGAGGCGCCGAGAATGCCGCAGCTGTCACCGCTGGCAATGGACAGGCACACGTCATTAAGAATGCTCAGCTCTTGCCCGGCGAGCTGATAGCGCTTGCCGATGCCTTGCAGGGAGATCAAACCGGGTTGCGTGGGGGTGTCTGTCATCATGACTACGCCTGCAGTCACAACGGTACCGCCATGCCCCGGAAAATTCTTGTAACAAGTTCGGGAGCTGCCTGTACGCGTCACGGACTGGTTTTATTTCTTGTTTTTAAAATATTGTTTGAATAGTAACCGCCTTCCGGACGCTTCGCCAGCCATGGAAGTAGAGCGGTTTTACCCTTGGAAACAATTTCTGCCTCACATGCCAAAGGCGGATAAATAACTCTCGCCTCGTCTCAAAAGCCCGGCTATACAGGGTTTGCACGAAATGGCGGAGTGTCACTACTTGCTTTCGCCGGGCCGCCCCGGTATAAAAAATCAAATTATTTTTTAAAACAATATTTCCGCCGTGGAACCCTTATGGTCGCGAAGAAACTCAGCGCTCCAAACGTTACCAAGACTCGATTGCTGGATGCGACAGAGGCCCTCTTCATCAAGTACGGCTACGACGCCGTGTTGCTACGCCAGATCACCGAACGTGCCCAGGTCAACCTGGCGGCCGTCAACTACCACTTCGGGGACAAGGACTCCCTGATGAAAACCCTGCTGATGCAACGCCTGGAGCCGCTCAACGAGCAGCGCCTGGAATTGCTCGCACGCTGTGAAGCCGAGTCCGACGGCCCGCTGGACTGCGACACGCTGCTGGGCGTGCTGTTTGCCCCAGCCATGGGCCTGGAGCGCAGCGACCCGGCCAGCGGGGAAGGGCGCTCGTTCATTCGATTCCTTGGCCGGGTCTACAGCGACACCTCGCCGTTCATCCAGGAATACCTCAAGGTGCATTACCAGCCGGTGTTCCAGCGCTTCTTCGAAGCCTTCGCCCTGGCCTTGCCGGATTTGCCGCGCAATGAACTGGGGGTGCGCCTGCAATTTGCCCTCAAGGCCATTTCCGGGGTCATGGCCGGCACCGAACTGCGCCTGCTGATGAACTCCATGAGCCTGGGCCGACCGGCCACGGATGCCGAGGTGATGGCCAAGTTGATCACGCTGGTGTCGGCAGCGATTCGGGTGCCGCAGCAAAGCCAGGAAGCCGAAACGGCGCTGGCCAAGGTGCTGGATACCCAGCGCGCCCTACGCGAACACCACTCCCTGTAGGAGCGAGCTTGCTCGCGAAAAACGTCAACGATAACGCGAGCATTCTGTTTTGCCGCGGCGTCATTGCGTTCTTCGCGAGCAAGCTCGCTCCTACAAGGGGTGGATTTTTCAGAGCCAAAAAACAGGCAAAAAAAAGCCCGCTGGGGCGGCGGGCTTGATATGCAACGTTTGTAACGGATGAGGCTTCACACTACGTCTCGGCTTGTGAATAAAACGTGAAAAATATGTAAGAAAAAGTGTGATTGTTGTTATGGCTTACCAGGATGGGGGACGAGGAGGAGGTTCACCATTCGTCAGAACTGTCAATTCTCACAGGTGACTGAGTATGGATAAGAGCGCTTTTATTTCCTGAGCGACCCACGACCCTGCTCAGGAGAAAGACGATGCCGACCAAGCCCGCAAGTAAAGAAAATAACGCTGCCGCCAGCCCTAAAAAGAAACCTGCTAGCACCAAGAAGATCAAGAAGGCGGAAGCAGAGGCAACTTCGGCCGCAGTCCCTTCTGAAGTGAGTGCAAAAAAGCCACTCTCGAAAAAGACAACCACGCAGCCTGAAAACTCGGCAAACCCAGCGGTCGCTCAGGATCTTGATTCCCCCTATCCTATTCCCAGTCAGGTCATTCCGGTTCTAGGGGCGGCTTATGGAGTGGGTTATCGCCATATCAAAGATGGGCTGACCTACATATTCGAACGTTGGACCGAATGTCGTGCAGGCGATACCTATCGTATCTGGATGAACGGGATAAAGATGGCAGAAGACGTAGTGACTACTGCCAATGAAGCTGACCAACGTTTCTTTTCGGTCATCCCGAGAACGACCCTCCTGCACTATTTTGTCGATGACGTTTATGGCGAAGTCATCCGTGTTGGCTCAGGTGTAGCAAGCACTTCCGAACCGCAGCTTATTCTGATTTTGCATACATTACCTGGTGGCGTGGGTAATCAAGATGGTTCATACCACCGTGGCTTGACGTTTACGCTCTCTGATACCACAGTCGATTCGGTGGTCGCCGGAAGGGGGGTGATATGCACTATTCACAAGTGGGCAAATATGCGGGTTAACGACCTGCCGATGTTTTACTGGGGAGAGCACCGCTTTGAACTACCGCCCTTGCGTCATGATCAGGTCGGTTCCGATCTGATATTCACTATCGACGAGCAATTTCTGAATGCAGCAGGCAACGGTCATTTTGTCGTGCAGTTTTACTTGTATGACGAGGTCCTGGATATTTCGGGCCCATATCATCGATGGAGCAAGCCTATCCCGGTCGACGTTAAACTGGACACCACTTTGTTGGATGAGCCGGAAATCGTCGAGGCTGATCCGGTTACATTGATTTTGGAAGCTGAAGAGTTACATGGCCTACCTGCTACCGGCTCGGTATTTATTCGCAGAAATCACCCGGATTTTGTCAGTGGCGATTTTCTCATATGGAAGGTGGAAGGCGTTACGGTGGATGGCGAGCGCGTGTCCTATGGGTTTCGCTTGGAAGTTGTATTGGCGAGCTACAACGACATTGCCATTCCCAATGCGTTTATCCGTTCGTTGATCCAGAGCACGTTGAAAATTTGCTATGTTCGTGAACGAGGCATGCTCGCATCCCGGTCAACCATATATGCAGTGGCTGGTGTCCTTTATACGTTGGCTCAGCCCGACGTGGTCCAGGCACACGGCCCCTTTGTCGAGCCGGACTTGCCCTATATCACTGTGGCAATGCCTGACTACAGCCCGCCTGGCAATGCAGGAGATAGTCTGCGGGTTAATATCATGGGAGATAACAAGGACGGCAGTGTAGAACACGATTTCAGCGATCGAGCAGCCGGAACTCATCCCCGCTTTCGTGATTTCCTCAACAGTGTCTATTCGCGATATGAAGGGCTGCTGCGCACCCGAGTCTTTTATGGAGTTACCGGGCCGGTCAACATACGAGAGTCCGAACGTCGGTATATCCAGATCGGACGCCCGCCGCGTAGCCTGGTCGCGCCGCTTATTCAGGAGGCAGATGCTACCAACAATATTAATCCGGACAGCATCGGCAGTGTCGCGACGTTTGAGGCGCGTGCGGAGTTCAGGGCCGGCGATGAGGTCATTATCAAGTTCGTGGGGTCGGTGACGGGAACGACTTTATCTCCTTATGTATTGGCGGTGAATTCCAATCCGTTTATTGCCGACATACCCAAGCAATTGATAGAGGGCAATAAGAATGGCACGCTCACTGTCAGTTACGTGCGCAGGCGGTTTAAAGTTGATGAGCTATCTGAAGAGGCGATGTACACCATCGGTCGGGCCTTGGGCGAGCTTTTCCTGCCCGAGGTTCTTGAGGCTACAACAGGGCCGGATGAGCTCGATCCATGGAAGGTAGCGCAAACCGGAGCCACAGTGAGGTGTCGCTACGATGAGCCCAAGGACGGTGACACCGTTGAAGTCTGCTGGTTGGGGCTGGCGGGTGGCGGCATACACTTTAAAATTGAGGATGCCCACACGGGAGATGCGTATGTCGACGTCACTGTGCCGGTTGAAGCGATTGGCTTCAGTCTTCATCCGTTGGGGCGTGATATCTGTGTATCGTTCAAAGTGGTTCGCAATGGTTTTCCCACAGACTCACCGATCCTTACATTAAACCTGCTGACCTTGAGTCATGTGCCTGGCGCGACGATCGACAGCATTGGCGAAAGTGCCGTTCTCGAAATACCCAAGCTGAATGACCTGGACCAGACCCGTGTACGTCCCTGGCCGTACATTGCAGGTGGACAGCGTATGTATAAGCGCTACAAAGGAACATTAAACAGCGGGCAACCGTATTATGAGGAGACGTTCGTAGGGCGTGAAGTTTCACTGGCTGATGTAAACGACGGACCCGCTTCTTACACACCGGTGGGCAGGTTGCGCAACCTGGCTGACTGGACGCCCATGGAAATTGAATTTGGTGTGACGTTCAATCACAGCAATAACGTCGGCGACATTATATGGTTTGAAACACGTCATCATATGGTTCAGATCGAGTCCAACGTCTTTCCTTATCCGCAGATCAAGTATTCGACCCCGCCGGAGGGGCCTGAAGTCATCATCAGCCCGGTTACCGTTGAAAACAAATGCCAGGTGTTGGTGACCTATCCCGACATGAATAAGGGCGGGACGGACATGATTACCCTGTTTTTGATCGATGCGCAGGGTACGTCGATTGAAATTGACACGCTGCCTGGCCTTGACGGCGGCACAGTGACCTTCAATATCAGCAATGACAGGGTTGGCGCGGCGATTAACACCACGATCCAGTTTCAGTATGAGGTGATATTGGGGCGCGGCGGTAGAGGTTCGTCAGAAGTTCAGATAGTGCATGTGCAGTCGATTCCACTGGCCAGTTTGCCATGGGCCTATATCAACAATATTGGCCACGGCGGCACCATAAATCCGGCCACTCTGAACGGTGATGCTGTGCTGAGAATGGCCAAGTGGCCGTATAGTCAGGAAAGGCATATCGCCTGGTTGAGCCTGTCTGCCCCTAGTACGACTACTTTGCAGTTGTTGACGGCACACAGCGTTACCGCTATTGAGGCTGCTAATGGCTTCACAAATCTCAGAGTACCGCGCAGTTGGCTGCTGTCTGTGCCGAATAACGGCACGGTGACGATTACCCCCCACGTGAACTTCAATAAGCAGGATGACAAGCCCCAAGCAGTGGCTTTCCCGCAGACGCAGTACCGGATCACGCATACCACGGCATTGGTGTTTAACCAGGCGACGGTTTATTTGAACGCTAGGACTTATCTGATACCGGGAAGCCCAAATGTGTTGCCGGCCTTCGGTCCCGGGAGCCAAGTTCAGTACATGGCATCCGGCGGAACTCCTCCTTACAGATATTCGAGTTCCAATGGCAGTGTCGCCAATGTTACGAATAATTCGGGATTGGTCACTGTGCGTGGCAATGGTTACGCGACCATTACTGTCAGCGACTCCTCAGTACCGATGCAGTCTCGCAGTTACGCTGTTCAGGTTAGTAATGTTGTCCAGTGTTACGGGCTGGGAGCAGATACATTTAGGAATATCACCAATAACGCGAATAACCAAGGGCTGCGGATGCCGAGCGTGGACGAACTACGTGCCCTCCTCAATGCTTATGGGGCCAGGTGGCCGATGGGGAATCACTATTATTGGTCGAGCACCTTTTCCCATTCATTTTTTTTCATTAATCACTACTATATCCTGCATCTTCCAAACGGTCACACGACGACGGCGGAAGATAAGTTACTAGGACCGCATTATCTGGGGGTCGGGTTGAGGTAACAGCGTTGTTGGCCCGGGCCGGTTTATCAAACTGATAAACCGGCCTTTTTATATTGCCTGACGGTGCCGGTCCGTTAGATCTTCCAGTGTTTCGCACTTTTAGCCAGCCGCCCGCGCATCGCATCCACATTCGTCGCCAACTGCACCGTCAACAACCGATACCCATCCAGCGCACTGTAAACCGGCGCATCCAGCGCAGGCTCACTGCCGGTTGCGTAGCCACTGCGCTCCAACCGCTCCGTCACCCCCGATTTCAACGCCCGCGCCATCCCCACCAACTGCACCCGAATTTGCCGATGCTCGGCCTTCAACATCACCCGCATCCGCGCCGTGGCCTGCTCGTCGCGCGGGTCCGGCCGGGTATTGCCGAGAATTTCCAGGGTGCTGATGCACAGGCGCAGGTGCCGCTGGATCGCATCCAGTTCAGTCATGGAAATCCGCACTTCCTTGGACACCGACGGCATCAACGAGCGCAGTTGCACCATCACCCCGTTCAAGCGGTTGAGCAGCTTGAGGTGTTCATCGTCAGTTACCGATTGGCCATTGATGATCCGGCTATAAATCTGCGCGCAGTCACGCAGGGCACCGGCCAGGTTGTAGCGCCACGAATACACGGCGTACAACGGCAAGGCAAAGGAAAACGCCAGGGCCAGCACGATGCCGATCAGGATATCGACGGTGCGCCACAACCCATCGGAGATAGGGTTATCGCCGTGGCCGGCGACGATAAACACCGTGATCGCCGACAGCAGTGCGATATAGCCGCCCTTGCCGATGGCGTGATAGGAAAAGAACCCGCACACCACCGACATTAACAGGTAGGTCAACAGCGGCAGGCCGAAGTAAGCCTGTTGCACCACCAGCAGCAAACCGACGCTGGCGCCGATCAAGGTGCCGTAGGCGCGCTCGACGGCTTTTTTGCCGATATTGCCGTGATGCTGCAGGCCGCCGATCACGATCAGCATGGTCACCGACGCCCATTCCCCATGGGGCAGGTTCAGGCCGCTGGTCAACAGGATCGTCGCCAGCAAACCCACAGACACGCGCGCGGCGTGGATCAGCTTGGCGTGACGAAAGCGGCGGTACGGGTCGAGCAGGGGGCGCAGCAGGCGCCGGGCAAAAATGGGCAGATTCATCGGTATTGAAGTGGCCTCAAATGTATGAATGTGCTCGACTCAATGTGGGAGCTGGCTTGCCTGCGATAGCATCACCGCGACCTGACTGAAAGACCGAGGCGCCGGCATCGCAGGCAAGCCAGCTCCCACACTGACCTGTCTGCACATTGGAACGGGGTTGGCTTCAGAAAATGTAGTCGGTCGTCAGGAAGCTCGAGTCACGGTTGCGCAGGATATCGCTGACCAACGCCTTGTTACTCTCCTGGAACTTGGTCGCCACCAGGGTACGGATCGAGAACACCCGCAACGCATCATGCACCGACAGCGTGCCTTCGGCCGAGTTCTTGCGCCCGTTGAACGGGAAGGTATCCGGCCCGCGCTGGCATTGGGCGTTGATATTGATGCGACCGACCTGGTTGGCAAAGGTGTCCACCAGGCGCCCGACGGCGACGGGGTCGGTGCCGAAGATACTCAACTGTTGGCCAAAATCAGAATCCAGCACGTAGTCGATCACGGTCTCCAGGTCACGGTAGGGCACGATCGGCACCACCGGGCCGAATTGTTCTTCATGGTAGACGCGCATCTGCGGGTTCACCGGGTACAGCACCGCCGGGTAGAAGAACGAACCACGGCTGCTGCCGCCCTCGCTATTGACCACTTGGGCGCCGTGCCGGGCGGCATCGGCCACCAGTTCGTTGAGGTAATCCACTTTGCCCACTTCCGGCAATGGCGTCAGCGCCACGCCGTCTTCCCAGGGCATACCGGGCTTGAGGGTCGAGAGTTTGGCGTTGAATTTCTCGATAAAGCTATCGACGACATCCTCATGCACAAACAGGATCTTCAATGCAGTGCAACGCTGGCCGTTGAACGACAGTGAGCCGGTGACCGCTTCACTCACCGCGTTATCCAGGTCCACCTCGGGCAGCACGATCCCGGGGTTCTTCGCATCCAGCCCCAGCGCAGCACGCAAACGGTGTGGCTTGGGGTGCAGTTTTTTCAAATCACTGGCGGCCTTGTTGGTGCCGATAAATGCAAAGATATCGATCTTGCCGCTGGCCATCAGCGCGCTCACGGTTTCGCGGCCGCTGCCGTAGATCACGTTGATCACCCCGGCCGGGAAGCTGTCGCGGAACGCCTCCAGCAACGGGCGGATCAACAGCACACCGAGCTTGGCCGGCTTGAACACCACGGTATTGCCCATGATCAACGCCGGGATCAGCGTGGTGAAGGTCTCGTTCAAGGGGTAGTTGTAAGGCCCCATGCACAGCGCCACGCCCAGGGGCACGCGACGGATTTGCCCGAGGGTGTCCTGCTCCAGTTCGAAGCGGCTGCTGCGGCGGTCAAGCTCTTTGAGGGCGTTGATGGTGTCGGTGATGTAGTCGCAGGTACGGTCGAATTCTTTCTGCGAGTCCTTAAGGTTCTTGCCGATTTCCCACATGAGCAGTTTCACCACCGCGTCGCGCTGTTCGCGCATACGCCGCAAAAACGCCTCGACGTGCTGGATGCGCTCAACAACGCGCATCGTCGGCCACTCACCCTGGCCACGGTCATAAGCACGCACCGCCGCATCCAGCGCGGTTAGGGCGGTCTCGGCGTCCAGCAGCGGCGTGCTGCCGATATGCACGCGTTCATCGCCCAACTGCACCGGGCTTTGCACGCGTGCAAGCGGGCCGTTCCACACCCGCAGCTGGCCATCGACCAGGTAGTCGCGCTGTTCAATGGGCGCCGCCAGGCGAAATTGCTCGGGAATCTGGGAGACGGAAGTGGGAAACAGCTGGGCGAGCAGGTTGCTGGTGGTCATGTCGCTACCCCTGGAATAGTTGCAAAACATGACTAGAGAGTCACCCAACTGACGGCTCTAAGGCAAGGCTTACGCGCATTGTTGTTCGCAGTGCGGAGCGCGCCGGGTAAACTGCGCGGCTTTTCAGAAGGAGTTCACATGAGTCAGTACCAGCCGGGCATTCTTGCCGCACCGGTGCCTTTGCAGGCCCGCCATCTGTTTTTCGCCCTCGATTCCCTGCAAGCCGTGCCCGCAGCATTGGACGCGCTGGTGCAACTGACGGATGCGCAGTCGGTGGTCGGTTTCGGTGAGCCGCTGGTAAAGGCACTGGGCGCCGAGATTGAAGGGCTGCGCGCATTTCCCTCGGTAAGCGCCCCTGGCGCGCACAACCCGTCCACCCAGCAGGCGTTGTGGGTATGGCTGCATGGGGTGGATCGCGGTGAGTTGCTGCTGCGCAGCCGGGCCGTCGAAAAAGCCCTGGCCCCGGCGTTTCGCCCGGTGCAATCGATTGAAGGCTTCCGCTACAAGACCGGTTTTGACCTGACCGACTACGAAGACGGCACAGAGAACCCTCACGACGATGCCGCCGTGGAAGCCGCTTTGACCGACAGCGGCGCCAGCTTTGCCGCGATCCAGCAATGGCAGCACGACCTCGACGGTTTCGCCGCATTGCCTGCCCAGGAGCGTGATCACATTATCGGCCGTCGCCATGGTGACAACGAAGAACTCGACGACGCCCCGGAATCTGCCCATACCAAACGCACGGCCCAGGAGAGCTTTACCCCGGAAGCCTTTGTGGTACGTCGTTCGATGCCCTGGGCCGAGAATGGCCAAGCGGGGTTGATGTTTCTCGCCTTCGGGCATTCCTTCGATGCGTTTGAGGCCCAGCTTCGGCGTATGAGCGGGTTGGAGGACGGGATCGTCGATGGCCTGTATCGCATCAGCAAGCCGCTGACCGGTGGCTATTACTGGTGCCCGCCGGTGAGGGAAGGGCGCCTGGACCTGAGTCTGGTTTTTTAAACGCCTTTTTGCCTGCTTCCTGAGGCACGCCTCAAGCGCTTTTGAGCGTTTCCAGCCACGCGGGATCGAGCCGGGTTTGTTCGGTATCGATCCCCATCGCGTGCATCTTCGCCTTGTGTGCGTTGATCTCGCCAACCAGTTGCGCCTGGGCGCTGGAGTTGGCGTCCAGCTCATGCATCTGCGTCAGCCCCAGGTGATAGAAACGCAACAGCTTGATGGCGGTGGGGTCGTTGGCTTGTACCCGCTCGGTGACCTTGTGCATTACGTTGGTCACGCTCATCAGGCTGCGCTTGAGCTGCCAGCCATACACCGCCGGCGCCAGCCAGGGCTGGGACCAGAACGGGCCACGCACCAGCGCCAACACGACCAACACGGCGGCAAATACACCACCGACATTGAAGCGAAAGTTGTCCCCGCCAGATTCGCCGAACAGCATCACCGCCAGGCTCGACAGCAGCATGGCCAGGGCCAGAAACAGCACGGCCACGATCAGCGTGCTGCGGCGCGTCTGTTGACGGTAGGTGACGGGGTCGCAGGGTTTGAGCTCGAACATCCGGGTCAGGTCTCCAGAAAGGGCACTCATCTTCTCATGCTTGCAACAATGAAGTTGAACGATGGCTGCGCACGGTTTCTCTAAACCTGTGAAGCCCCCATGAGGTATGCCGTCATGTCTGAACACAAGCAGCCACCGCCGGGTACACCGGATCCTAACCGCACGCCGGGTGAAGAGGAGCGCGACAACGATGCACTGCGTCCCAACGATCCCAAAGAGCGTGGCCCCGACAACGATGTCGAGCGCGTCGAAGAAGACCTGGAAAACCTCCACGACAAAGCGCGCCCGCTTTAGCAGGAGCATGTGATGAACAAACGTACCGATGGTCCCCACTCCAACGAGCACGCCAGTGGCAAGGATGAGCTGGGTTTTGATCCGGATTCGCCCGATGTGGCCGACCCGCAGGTTGACCCGGTAGGCCCGGCTATTGCGCCGCTGGATGAGAAAAAGTCATCTGAGAAAAAGCCGCCGTACGATCCGTTGGGCGACTTGAAGAAGTGAACTATAGCCAGGGGTTTTTTAGATTCTAACCGCACCAGTGCCCCCTCTTTGAGGGGGTATTTGTCGCGATGGTGAACGCATCGTGGGACCCTTAGATGGAGCGCTGATTCACTCGTTTCGACAGTTCTTCAGCCGACTCTTTGCGCTCCGAGTAACGGTCTACCAGGTAGTCCTGACGGTCACGCAATAGCAGCGTGAACTTCATCAGTTCTTCCATCACGTCGACCAGCCGATCATAGTAAGGCGAAGGCTTCATGCGTCCATCTTCGCCAAACTCGGTGAACGCCTTGGGAACTGAAGACTGATTGGGGATAGTCACCATGCGCATCCAGCGCCCCAGAACGCGCAATTGATTCACCACGTTGAAAGACTGAGAACCGCCGCAAACCTGCATGACCGCCAGGGTTTTACCCTGGGTTGGACGTACGGCGCCCATTGCCAAAGGCACCCAGTCGATCTGAGCTTTAAATACGGCGCTCATTGATCCATGCCTCTCCGGAGAACACCACACCTGGCCTTCCGACCACTGCATTAGCTCGCGAAGTTCAGCGACTTTCGGATGGGTATCTGGAGCATCATCCGGCAGCGGTAATCCTGATGGGTTGAAGATCTGCGTTTGTGCGCCGAAGTGCTCCAGTAACCGCGCGGCTTCCTGGGTAACCAACCGGCTGAACGAACGCTCGCGGGTCGACCCGTAGATCAGAAGGATGCGCGGTTTATGCGTGGACGGCTCACGAGGACTGAGCCGTTCCATGCTTGGGACGTCGATGAGATCTGCTTCGATGTTTGGAAAAAGGTCTTTCATAGTGACTCCGGGCCCTGTGACGCTTGGCTTACAACGTGCCGATGCGGGTTAGCTCAGCTTTGAGGTCTTCTTCGTTCAATGTAGCGACAGGCAACGAAATGAACGCGTTGACCCGCTCCTGAATTTTGCTCAGGGTTTGCTGGAATGCCGCGTCGATCTGCGCCTGCGATCCCGTGGCTTCGGATGGATCAGCCAGCCCCCAGTGAGCTTTGAGCGCCGCGCCCAAGAAAATCGGACAGGCTTCGCCGGCAGCACGATCACAGACGGTGATGACGATGTCTGGAGGCGACCCTTCAAAGGCATCGGACGCTTTACTGCTAAGACCTTCAGTAGTGATACCGGCCGCTTGGAGCGTTTGAATCGCCTGGGTGTTTACCCGGCCACTGGGGAAGCTTCCGGAACTGACTGCTTGCATTCCTTCAGGAGCAAGGTGATTGAACACCGCTTCGGACAAAATGCTCCGGCAGCTGTTGTGGGTGCACATGAAGAGGACTTTCATCGTGATCTCCTGGAATCAAAAGCTGAGGTGCAAATCCAAGGCGCTCAGCGTGGCTGGCATGTGAGCGACTCGTGTCCAATAGTTGGATCAGCCGCAGACGGTCTGATTGACTGGGCGATCATTCATCTCACGGAGCCGCTTGGTCTCTGTCAACAGCCACTGCTGGTTGGCATCTACGACACCTTTAAGCATTTCGGTGACCCAGGCAGGAAGGTCAGGGTGGAGTCGGTAGTAAACCCATTGCCCTTGGCGGCGATCCGCCAGTAACCCAGAGGACCTCAGCAACGCGAGGTGTCGAGATATCTTTGGTTGGTTCTGCTCAAGAACGGCGGTCAGTTCGCATACACAGAGTTCGCCCTCGCGGGCGATAAGAAGCGTTATTTTGGCTCTAGTATCATCTGCCAGGCTTTTGAACAAAACGGTGGGGGTGATTGGCTCGTTCATAAAGCTTCCCGATACTCACTTTTCTTGCATGTGAAAAATCGAATATATGATTATCCGTATATGCTGTAAAGCGAATGTAATGGATGTTGCGAGCCTGATTGCCTGGCACATAGCGATGGGTTAGGGCTGCATTGCCAATGCACTGGCGCAAAAAAAACGCTGACGTAGCCGCCAGCGCTTGGATGATGCGATTCATAACGATGCAGCCATACATCGCCGCTTTTCGATGCTTAAAGCCTTCAAGACGAAGCCTTGTGACGGCTATCAGAACAACTCTGTACCATTAAGGCCCAGCTCTCATTGAGCCGGGCTTTGTTTATTTGGGCGGGTTCCAGCTGACGTCGCTGATACCGTATTTTTCCGCCCAGGGCCGGGTAGTTTTTTTCACTTGCTCGTGACCGACGCGACCGACGCGGCTGACATGCGCAATGTCGGCATCAACAGCCGCCCAGTGCCAGGCTTCGGCGTTGTTCATCACCTCGGCGCGCACCACGAAAGACTTGGGTTTACCGTGTAGCTGATAGTGGATGGTGTAGATTTTTGCGGTACTCATGTTGCCTCCCTGTCTTGTTATAGATGGATAGGCCGGCGTTCTAAAAGGTTCATTCAAAATGACAACGTACGCAGAGGCGCGGCATAGTGACGCTCCTGCCCTGCGCCCGAGGATCGCGCCATGCTCACACCCACGGATAGCCGCCTGTACCTGCAACGCCTGGGCTATGCCTCGCCACCGGCGCCGACCTTGCAGACCCTGCGGGACTTGCAACTGCGCCATGTGTGCACCTTTGCCTTTGAAAGCCTGTCGACCCTGATGCAGATGCCGGTGCCGATTGACCTCCCAAGCGTCGCGCAGAAGGTGTTGCACCAGGGGCGCGGCGGCTATTGCTATGAGTTGAATCAGCTGTTCCTGGCGCTGTTGCAGGCGCTGGGTTTTGACGCCCGCGGCATCACCGGTCGTGTGGTGATTGGCGGGCCACCGGACGCCCACACCGGGCGTACTCACCGTCTGAGCCTGGTGACCCTTGATGGCGTGCGCTATATCACCGATGTGGGCTTCGGTGGCATGGTCCCCAGCAGCCCGTTGCAACTGGACAAAGAAGCGCCCCAGGCCACGGCCCATGAGCCTTTTCGCCTGACACACCATCAGGGCAGCTACACGTTGTGGGCCCAGGTCGGTGAGGAGTGGCGCGGCTTGTATGTGTTCGACCTGCAAGTGCAGGCCGATATCGACTACGAAATCGGCAACTGGTATGTCTCAACGTACCCGGGGTCACCCTTCGTGGGGCAGTTGAAAGCGGCGCTGCTGGCTCCCGGTCAACGTCATACTTTGGCCAACGCCCGCTATGCGCTTCATTACCTGGATCGACCCAGTGAAAAGCGCACGCTTGAGAGTGCCGATGAACTGCTCGGGCTATTGCGCGACACCTTCGGCATTCGGCTGCCGGATCAGCCTCAACTGCGCGAAGCCGTCGAACGCCTTATTCGCATGAATCCTGAAGAATATTGAGATAGAGCCTTCGCTGAACCGTTTTTTCTCCATTTTGGTGCAAATCAGTTCGAACTTTTCGCAAACGCCAGGGTTCGAACCGATTCCTGAATACTTTGCCCACCTTAAAATGGAGATGTAAAACGATGTCCAAACTATTCGGAAAATTCATCAAGAACACCTCGTTGCTGGCCCTGGTAGCTGCGCCTGGCGTGGTGTTTGCTGCACCCTCCACCGACCCGATTTCCACGTTCGGGATCATGGGCAGCTACAACGACTTCAAACTTGAAGGCGGCAGCGAAAGCGACAAGGACCACATGCCCGAAGCGGGCCTGTTCTATAACTTCGGCAACAAGCTCACCGCCGAATCCGGCTTCATCTACCAGGCCGGTATCGAAGCCAAGTACGGCGAGAAGAGCGATAACAAACTCAAGGAAGGCCAGGCTGACCTCGACCTCGGCTGGCGTGCCGCGCTGGATGCGCGCAACTTCGTCGACGTGATCGTGGGCGGTGGCTACACCTGGACTCGCTATGAGCCGGACACCAATGGCTACGACATGAAGCTCACCAACAAGTCGCCGTTTGCCAAGGCTGCACTGGGCTACAACCACCAGTTCGATGACATGACCCTGCGCGTTGAAGCTGGCGCCCGCCGCACCATTGATGGGCGCGCCAAACTCAAGGTTGACGGCGTTGGCAGCGACAGCGTGGACCTCAAGGACCGCACCAACCCTTATGCCGAAGTCAGCCTGCTGATGAACCAGAAGGGCGACCTGCCAGTGATGGCGGGCCTGTACTACACCCGCACCGAGTACAAGCTCGACGACGACTCCTATGTGGCCGATAACACCAAGCTCAAGCGTGATGAGTATGGCTTCAAGGTGGGTATCGCGTTCTAAGGTTATCGCCCGGGCAAACCGCAAGTTTGAACACAAACGCCTCGATGTGAATCGAGGCGTTTTTATATCTGTAGCCACAATATGGGCAAAGAGGGCCAGTATATTGAGGGCATGTAGGAGCGAGCTTGCTCGCGAAAAACTCACAGGCGCCGCGTTTATTCAGGAAGCACGCATTATCGTCGACGTTTTTCGCGAGCAAGCTCGCTCCTACAGGGAACGCATTCCAAATGTGGGAGTGGGCTTGCCCGCGAAGGCGATAGTGGTTGCACTGCATCTCTAATGCATTGCCCCTGAAACGCAAAACGGCGCCCAAAGGCGCCGTTCTGTTTACTGCATCAATCTAAGCGATCAAACGCCCAGCACCGCGTGCTGCACCAGGGTGAGCAACGGTTGCGGGTACACGCCCAGGAAGAACGCGAGCAGGGCGATGGCCAGCAGCATCACGCCACCGGCTTTCTGTTCCCAGTGCAGCTCGGCATCCACACGGCGCAGGTTTGGCTCGATCAGGTACAGGGTGACCATCACGCGCAGGTAGTAGAACACGCCGATGGCGCTGCCCAGTACCAACGAGGCAACCAGCCACCATTCGTGGGCTTCAACACCGGTCGCGACAATGTAGAACTTGCCGATAAAGCCCGCCGTCAGCGGAATACCGGCCAGGGACAGCATCATCACGGTGAGTACGGCGGTCAGGTACGGACGGCGCCAGAACAGGCCGCGGTATTCGTACAGGGCGTCGGCATCACGGCCTTTGTAAGGCGACGACATCAAGGTGATGACACCGAACGCACCCAGGCTGGTGATCACGTAGGTGACCAGGTACACGCCGATGGCTTCCACGGCCAGGCCTTTGCTCGCCACCAGGGCGATCAGCAGGTAGCCGAAGTGGGCGATGGACGAATAACCCAGCAGACGCTTGAGGTTGTTCTGGGTCAGCGCCAGCAGGTTACCGAACAGGATCGACGCAATGGCGATCACGGTCAGCACGTTGCTCAGCACGCCGGTGTTGGCGGCAGGGGAGATCTGGAACAGACGCACCATCACTGCAAACACGGCCACTTTCGACGCAGTCGCCAGGAACGCAGCCACCGGCGCCGGGGCGCCTTCGTACACGTCCGGGGTCCACAGGTGGAACGGCACCAGCGACAGCTTGAACGCCAGGCCGATCAGCATCATCGCCAGGCCCAGCTGGGCAATCGGCGCCGGGCTGTTGGTGGTGGCCAGGGCCTGACCGATACCGGTGAAGCTCAGGCTGCCGGCTTCGGCGTAGAGCAGGGCCATACCGAACAACAGGAACGCGGAACCGGCGGCCGACAGCACCATGTACTTGATGCCGGCTTCCAGGGAACGCTTGTTGAAGAAGGCATAGGCCACCAGGCCGTAGGTCGGGATCGACAGCAGTTCCAGGCCGATGAACAAGCCCGCCAGGTGCTGCGCGCTGACCAGCACGATACCGCCGGCCGCAGCCAGCAGGATCAGCAGGTACAGCTCTTCGCGGTTGCCGGGGTAGCCGGTGCCGCCTTCGCCGAGGTAAGCGTGGGCGAGGGTGACGCAGGCCAGGGTCGCCACCAGGATCAGGGCGATATACAGCAATGCGAAGTCATCGACCATCATCAATGGCGTGACCGCCAGTGGTGCGACCTTGAGGGCCGGGATGATCGACAGCAGGGCCAGGTTCAACCCGGCGCAGGACAGCAGGAACGTTTGCGAGTGATTGCGGCGCCAGGCGATTGCCAGCATCACCACCACGATGGTGAGGCTGGTAATCAGCAGCGGCGCAAGCGCGATAAAGTGTTGGATCGTGAATTCCATAGCGCTCTTACCGGGCCGAAGCGAGTTGAGAGAAGGCGGTGCCGAACCACTGCTGCACGCCATGCATCGTTGCGGCAGAAGTGTCCAGGAACGGTTGCGGGTACACGCCGATGAAGATCAGCAACACCGCAAGGCCGAGCACCATGATCAGTTCGCGCGCATCCATCCCTTGCAGGACGGTGTCGGACTTGGCCGGGCCGAAATAGGCGCGGTGGATCATGATCAGCGAGTAGACCGAACCGAACACCAGGCCGGAGGTAGCAATGGCACTGATCCACGGCGTCTGCACAAAGGCACCCATCAGGATCAGGAACTCGCCGATGAAGTTACCGGTACCCGGCAAGCCGAGGGATGCGGCGGCGAAGAACAGACTGATCGCCGGCAGGTATGCGATGCGCGACCACACGCCACCCATCTCACGCATGTCACGGGTGTGCAGGCGTTCGTACAGCTGGCCACTCAGGATAAACAGCGCAGCGGCAGAAACACCGTGGGCCAACATCTGGATCACTGCGCCTTGCAGCGCCAGTTGGCTGCCGGAGTAGATACCGATCAGTACGAAACCCATGTGGGAAACGGACGAGAAGGCAATCAGACGCTTGATGTCGGTTTGCGCGAAGGCCAGGAACGCACCGTAGAAGATCCCGATCAGACCCAGGGTCATGGCGATCGGCGCGAACTCGGCCGAAGCATTCGGGAACAGCGGCAGGGCGAAACGCAGCAGGCCGTAGGCCGCCGTCTTCAGCAGGATACCGGCCAGGTCCACGGAACCGGCAGTTGGCGCCTGGGCGTGAGCGTCAGGCAACCAGGAGTGGAACGGCACCACCGGCAGCTTCACCGCGAAGGCGATGAAGAAGCCCAGCATCAGCACGTACTCGGTGGTCAGCGACATCTTGGTCTTCAACAGGTCGGCGTAGTTGAAGGTAATCACGCCGGTGTTGTTGAAGTTGACCAGTACCAGACCCAGGATCGCCACCAACATGATCAGGCCGGAGGCCTGGGTGAAGATGAAGAACTTGGTCGCCGCGTAGATCCGGGTTTTCTTGCCGTCCGAAGAACTGTGACCCCAGAGCGCGATGAGGAAGTACATCGGCACCAGCATCATTTCCCAGAAGAAGAAGAACATGAACAGGTCCAGCGCCAGGAACACGCCGACAACACCGCCCAGGATCCACATCAGGTTCAGGTGGAAGAAGCCCACGTGACGCTGGATCTCTTTCCAGGAGCAGAGTACCGAGAGGATACCCAGCAGGCCGGTCAGCAGGATCATCAACAGCGACAGGCCGTCGAGGGCCAGGTGCACGTTGATGCCGAAGCGCTGGATCCACACGTGCTTGAACTCAAGCGCGAAGGTGGGATCGACGCCCGGTGCCGGCGCGAATGAATAATCACCATGGGCCCACAGCCAGAGGCCGAGCGCGAGTTCCAGGGACATGGTCAGCAACGCAATCCAGCGGGGGAGGGTGGCGCCGAAGCGTTCACCCATCCAGCAGAGCAGGCCGCCGATAAAGGGGATCAGGATTAGCCAGGGCAGAATCATGACGGGCTCGTTTCCTTTCGCAAGTTTGCAAAGTACGCAATGCACTTAAACATAGTCAGACCGCTACCACGACGATGGCGCCGATCACCAGCACGGCACCGGCTGCCATGGACGCTGCATACCAACGCAATTGGCCGGTCTCGCTGCGGCTCAGGGCGGTGTGACCGGCCTTGGCGGCACGCGGGATCAAACCGATGGTCTGGTCGAGCGGGTCTTTGCGCAGCACGTGGCTGATCGCAAGGTAAGGTTTGACGAACAGTTTGTCGTAGATCCAATCGAAGCCCCAGGCAGCGAACCACCAGGCCGACAGGAAGCGACCAATGCCACTGTTGGCCACGGCAGTCACGAAGCGACGCTTGCCGAGGAACAGCAGGGCCGCCAACAGGATACCGGCGATGGCAATGGCGCCCGAGGCGATTTCCAGGCTGTGCTGGGCTTCGCCGCCGGCATGGCCGACGCTTTGTGGCAATACACCGTGCAGTGGCGGGGTGATCATCGCACCGACAAAGGTCGACAGGATGATCAGCACCGACAGTGGCAACCAGTGGGAGATGCCGTGGCCTGCGTGCGCTTCGGTCTTGGCTTCACCGTGGAAAGTGATGAAGATCAGGCGGAAGGTGTACAGCGAGGTCATGAACGCACCCACCAGACCTGCGTACAGCAGGTTCTGGTTACCGCTGGCAAAGGCTTCCCAGAGGATTTCGTCTTTCGAGTAGAAACCGGCGGTCACCAGTGGCAGGGCGGCCAGGGCGGCACCACCGACGATGAAGCTGGCGTAGGCCAGTGGCAGTTTCTTCCACAGGCCGCCCATCTTGAAGATGTTCTGTTCGTGGTGGCAGGCAACGATCACCGCACCGGAAGCGAGGAACAGCAGGGCCTTGAAGAACGCGTGGGTCATCAGGTGGAAGATCGCCGCGTCCCAGGCGCCAACGCCCAGGGCCAGGAACATGTAGCCGATCTGGCTCATGGTCGAGTAGGCGAGGATACGTTTGATGTCGGTCTGCACCAGCGCGGCGAAGCCGGCCAGTACCAGGGTCACGCCGCCCACGATGCCCACCAGGTGCAGGATGTCCGGCGCCAGGGTGAACAGGCCGTGGGTACGGGCGATCAGGTAGACACCGGCGGTCACCATGGTGGCGGCGTGGATCAGTGCCGAAACCGGGGTAGGGCCGGCCATCGCATCCGCCAGCCAGGTTTGCAGCGGCAGTTGCGCGGATTTACCCACGGCGCCGCCCAGCAGCATCAGAGTCGCCAGGGTGATCCAGAAGTCGCCGACCTGGAATTTCTGCGGTGCCAGCACCAGCAGTTCCTGGATGTTCAGCGTGCCCACCTGTTGGAACAGGATGAACAGGCCGATGGCCATGAACACGTCGCCGATGCGGGTGACGATAAACGCCTTGAGTGCTGCGTTACCGTTGTTGCGGTTGCTGTAGTAGAAACCGATCAACAGGTACGAGCACAGGCCCACGCCTTCCCAGCCGAAGTACAGGAACAACAGGTTATCGCCCAGCACCAGGAACAACATGCTGGCGATAAACAGGTTGGTGTACGAGAAGAAACGCGAGTAGCCCGCTTCACCGCGCATGTACCAAGACGCGAACAGGTGGATCAGGAAACCCACACCCACCACCACGCCGAGCATGGTGATCGACAGGCCGTCGATGTAGAGGGCGAAGTTGGGCTTGAAGCCCTCGACCGCCATCCACTGCCACAGCACCAGGGTGTAGTGACCGCCTTCTGGCGGCGCCACGTTGAATTGCCAGATGACATAGGCGGCCACGATGGCCGACAGGCCGATGGAGCCCACGCCGATCAGGGCCGAGAGGTTTTCCGACCAGCGTCCGCGAGAGAACGACAGCAGCAGGAAACCAATCAGGGGGAATACGAAAGTCAGAAAGATCATGTTCATCCGCGCATCTCACTGGCAGCGTCGATATCAAGCGTGTGGAAGCGACGATACAGCTGCAGCAGGATCGCCAGGCCAATACTGGCTTCGGCGGCTGCCAGGCTGATCACCAGGATGAACATGACTTGTCCATCCGGCTGGCCCCAACGTGCGCCTGCCACGATGAACGCCAGTGCTGCGGCGTTCATCATGATTTCCAGGCTCATCAACACGAACAGAATGTTACGGCGAACCATCAGGCCGACCAGGCCGAGGCAGAACAGGATGCCGGCGACCGCCAGACCATGCTCCAAAGGGATAGCAGGCATCGTCATTGCTCCTTGGCTTCGTTGCGGCCCAAGTGGAAGGCAGTGATGGCTGCGGCGAGCAGCAGCATCGAAGCCAGTTCGACCACCAGCAGGTACGGGCCGAACAGGCTGATGCCCACGGCTTTCGCGTCTACGGTGGTGTGGCCGATGGCCTGGCCGCTCTGGTGAGCGAACAGCACATACAGCAGTTCACCCAGCAGCAGCGCTGCGAGGACAACCGGGCCGAGCCAGATGCCGGGCTTGAGCCAGACGCGCTCCTGGGCGACCGAAGCCGGCCCCAGGTTGAGCATCATCACCACAAACACGAACAGCACCATGATGGCGCCAGCGTAGGCGATCACTTCCAGCACACCGGCGAACGGTGCGCCGAGGCTGAAAAAGGTCATGGCCACGGCGATCAGCGAAATGATCAGGTAGAGCAGGGCGTGCACGGGGTTAGTGTTGGTGATCACGCGAAGCGTGGACACCACTGCAATACCCGATGCGAAATAGAAAGCGAATTCCATCTTTCTTCCTTAAGGCAGCAAGCTCTTCACGTTGATCGGCTCGGCTTCGTTTTGTGCGGCGCCTTTTGGCTTACCGGCAACGGCCATACCTGCAACACGATAGAAGTTGTAATCAGGGTTTTTACCGGGACCAGAGATCAAAAGATCTTCTTTCTCGTACACCAGGTCCTGACGTTTGAACTCGGCCATCTCGAAATCCGGTGTGAGCTGGATCGCGGTGGTCGGGCAAGCTTCCTCGCAGAGGCCGCAGAAAATGCAGCGCGAGAAGTTGATGCGGAAGAAGTCCGGGTACCAGCGACCGTCTTCGGTTTCAGCTTTCTGCAGGGAAATGCAACCCACCGGGCACGCCACGGCGCACAGGTTGCAGGCTACGCAACGCTCTTCGCCATCGGGGTCGCGGGTCAGTACGATGCGGCCGCGATAGCGCGGCGGCAGGTACACCGCTTCTTCGGGGTATTGCAGGGTGTCGCGTTTGCGAAAGCCGTGACCGAACACCATCACCAGGCTTCGCAACTGGGTACCGGTACCCTTAACGATGTCGCCAATATATTTGAACATGGGTCAAATCCTCACTGAACCGCGGCAGCTGGCGTGTTCAACAACACGACGGCAGCCGTCACCAGCAAATTGATCAGGGTCAGCGGCAGGCAGAATCTCCAGCTGAAATCCATCACCTGGTCATAGCGTGGGCGCGGAATCGAGGCGCGCAGCAGGATGAACAGCATGATGAAGAACGCGGTCTTCAGGAAAAACCAGAAGAAGGCCAACTGCGGCAGAATGCCAAACGGACCGTGCCAGCCGCCGAAGAACAGCGTGACCAGCAGGGCCGAGATCAAGATGATGCCGATGTACTCACCCACGAAGAACATGCCCCACTTCATACCGGCATATTCAATGTGGTAACCGTCGGCCAGTTCCTGTTCCGCTTCCGGCTGGTCGAACGGGTGACGGTGAGTCACGGCCACGCCAGCGATGAAGAAGGTGCAGAAGCCAAAGAACTGCGGAATGATGAACCACAGGTTCTGCGCCTGGTACTCGACGATGTCGCGCATGTTGAACGAGCCAACCTGCACCACGATGCCCATCAGTGCCAACCCCATGAACACTTCATAGGATACGGTTTGCGCCGAGGCACGCAAGCTGCCCAGCAGGGCGAACTTGTTGTTGCTCGACCAACCGGCGAACAGCACCGCGTATACCGACAAACCGGCCATGGCGAAGAAGAACAGTAAGCCGATGTTCAGGTCCGCCACGCCCCAGGTCGGGGTGATCGGGATGATCGCGAAGGCGATCAGCAAGGCGCTCATGGCTACCACCGGTGCCAGGGTGAAGATCACCTTATCGGCAAACGGCGGGGTCCAGTCTTCCTTGAAGAACATTTTCAGCATGTCGGCAGCGATCTGGAACATGCCGAACGGGCCAACGCGGTTCGGACCGTAACGGTCCTGCCACCAGCCCAGCAGGCGACGTTCGACGAAGCTGAGCAGGGCGCCCGCGACGACCACGGCCAACAGGATCACGATGGCCTTGACCACCGAGATGATCACGTCAATTACTTCCGGCGTGAACCAAGTCATTGCGCTGCCTCCTGCAGACCGTCAACGGTTTTGCCGAAAATGGCAGGCGGAATACCGGCGATGCCTTTAGGCAGTGCAACCAGGCCGGCACCCAGCTCGTCATTGATACGCAGCGGCAGACGCAAGGTCTGGCCGGCGACGTTGAGGCTGAGCAGGGCACCGTCGTTGACGCCCAGGCGGTCGGCTTCGGACTTGGCGACGGACACGTAAGCGGCAGGAATACGCTCTTGAACCGGCGCGGCCTTGGAAGAGGTTTCTTCGCTGCCGAACAGGTGGAAGAGCGGCACAACCTGCCAGGTGCCCGGCGCCGGGTTGAACGGACGCGGTACCGCAGCGAACCAGTTCAGCGAGTCACCGCTGGTTTCGATCAGGCGGGTGCCCGGATCGCCAGCGCGGATGTGACCACCGACTTCGTCCTGGAACTTGTTCCAGGCTTGCGGCGAGTTCCAGCCCGGCGACCAGGCAAATGGCACCTGCTGACGCGGTTCGGCCGAACCCGAATAACCTTCCATGGAGAAGGCAAACGCGGTGTCGTTGTCTTGCGGGGTACGCGGTTCATGCACGCTGATGTCGGCGCGCATGGCGGTACGACCGGAATAGCGCAGCGGTTCACGCGCCAGTTTCAGGCCCTTGATGCGGAACGCGGCAGACGGCGCGGCATCGACAATACGAGCAAGCTGCGGCGCGCTGGCGGCGGTGGCCGCGGTGACGTGGTCGAGCTGGGTCCAGTCGATCGGCTGGTTCAGCAGGGTCGCGCGCAGGGCATGCAGCCAGCGCCAGCCTTCGTGCACCAGGATGCTGGCGTCCATGTACTTCGGATCGAACACCTGGAAGAAGCGCTGGGCGCGGCCTTCCTGGCTGACCAGGGTACCGTCGCCTTCGGCGAAGGTGGCGGCTGGCAGCACCAGATCGGCGCGGTCGCTGGTGGCGGTCTTCTGGTGGTCGGCCACGATCAGCACTTTGGCCGCGTCCAGTGCAGCGTCAACCTTGGCTGCAGCGGTGCGGGTGTACAGGTCGTTTTCCAGTACCACGATGGCGTCGGCACGGCCGTCGGTCACGGCTTGCAGCGCCGCGTCCACGGACTCGCCACCGAGCATGGCCAGGCCCAGGCTGTTGGCTTCCGGCACCACCAGGCTGATGGAGCCGTTCTTGTCGCGCAGCTTAAGGGCCTTGGCGATGTTGGCGGCAGCTTCGATCAGCGCCTTGGAACCCAACGAGGTACCGGCAATGATCAACGGGCGCTTGGCCGCCAGCAGGGCGTCGGCAATGCGCTGGGCCAACTCGACAGCTTCAGCGTCCAGGCCTTCAACGGCGGGTGCGCTGGCGTCGAGGGCGTGGGCCACGGCGAAACCGAGGCGGGCCAGGTCGTCCGGCGCGGCGTGTACGCATTCTTCAGCGATGTCGTCGAGCTTGGTTTCAGCCAGGGAGGCGATAAACAGCGGGTTCAGCGCGTGCTGGCCGATGTTCTTCACGGCGGCGTCGAGCCAAGGTTGTACGCGCATGGCGTCGGCCATTTCTTCGGCCTTGCCTTTGACCGACTGACGCAGCGACAGCGCGATGCGTGCAGCGGTCTGGGTCAGGTCTTCACCGAGTACGAAGATCGCATCGTGGTCTTCGATGTCGCGCATGTTCGGAACCGGCAGCGGGCTGTCGTTCAGCACTTGCAGGACCAGGCGGATGCGCTCCAGCTCGCCGGCTTCGATACCGCAGTAGAAGTGCTCGGCACCTACCAGCTCGCGCAACGCGAAGTTGCTTTCCAGGCTGGCGCGTGGCGAACCAATACCGACGATAGTGCGGCCACGCAGCAGGTCGGCGGCTTTATCCAGCGCGGCGTCCAGGCTCAGCTTGGCGCCATCGGCCAGCAGCGGCTGGCGTGGGCGGTCTTCGCGGTTGACGTAGCCATAGCCGAAACGGCCACGGTCGCACAGGAAGTACTGGTTGACCGAACCGTTGAAGCGGTTTTCGATACGACGCAGTTCGCCGTAGCGCTCGCCCGGGGAGATGTTGCAACCGCTGGAGCAGCCATGGCAGATGCTCGGCGCGAATTGCATGTCCCACTTACGGTTGTAGCGCTCGGAGTGGGTCTTGTCGGTGAACACACCGGTCGGGCAGACCTCGGTGAGGTTGCCGGAGAACTCGCTTTCAAGCACGCCGTCTTCAACGCGACCGAAGTACACGTTGTCGTGGGCGCCAAAGACGCCCAGGTCGGTGCCGCCGGCGTAGTCTTTATAGAAGCGCACGCACCGGTAGCAGGCGATGCAGCGGTTCATTTCGTGGGAAATGAACGGGCCGAGGTCCTGGTTCTGGTGGGTACGCTTGGTGAAGCGATAACGGCGCTCGTTGTGGCCGGTCATCACCGTCATGTCTTGCAGGTGGCAGTGACCGCCTTCCTCACAGACCGGGCAGTCGTGGGGGTGGTTGGTCATCAGCCATTCGACAACGCTGGCGCGGAACGCCTTGGATTCTTCATCGTCGATGGAGATCCAGGTGTTGTCGGTGGCTGGGGTCATGCAAGACATGACGATACGACCACGGGTGTCGTTCTCGTCGGTGTATTGCTTGACCGCACACTGGCGACAGGCACCGACGCTACCAAGCGCGGGGTGCCAGCAGAAATACGGGATGTCGAGGCCGAGTGACAGACACGCCTGTAACAGGTTGTCCGCCCCATCGACTTCGAGCGCTTTGCCGTCTACGTGGATAGTGGCCATGGTTCAAAGTTCTTCGTTGGCCCGTTGTCAGCGGGCGTGGCTAATGGAATCTTGTTATTCATGGGCATCAACACAGCCTTTACGGCGTCAGTCCATGAGAAAGCGAAGGGCACGGACCCTTCGCCTTTTAAAGCGTTACGCGCCGACTACGATCGGCTTTGCCAGAGGCGGGACGGCGGCGCTGGTGGGCGCGATGCCGGCTTCGAACTCCGAGCGGAAGTATTTGATTGCGCTGCCCAATGGCTCCACGGCGCCCGGTGCGTGAGCACAGAAGGTCTTGCCTGGGCCGAGGAAACCGACCAGGCCCAGCAGGGTTTCGATGTCGCCCTCGCGGCCTTCGCCATTTTCCAGGGCCATCAGCAGCTTGACGCTCCACGGCAGGCCGTCGCGGCATGGGGTGCAGAAGCCGCAGGATTCACGGGCAAAGAACTGCTCCATGTTGCGCAGCAACGAGACCATGTTCACGGTGTTGTCGACCGCCATCGCCAGGCCGGTACCCATCCGGGTGCCCACCTTGCCGATACCGCCGGCATACATTTGTGCATCCAGGTGCTCGGGGAGCAGGAAGCCGGTGCCGGCACCGCCTGGCTGCCAGGCTTTCAAGGTGTAGCCGTCGCGCATACCGCCGGCGTAGTCCTCGAACAGCTCGCGTGCGGTCACGCCGAATGGCAGTTCCCACAGGCCAGGGTTCTTGACCTTGCCGGAGAAACCCATGAGCTTGGTGCCCATGTCTTCGCTGCCTTCGCGGGCCAGGGATTTGTACCAGTCCACGCCGTCGGCGATGATCGCCGGCACGTTGCACAGGGTCTCGACGTTGTTCACACACGTCGGCTTGCCCCACACGCCCACGGCGGCGGGGAAGGGCGGCTTGGAACGCGGGTTGGCGCGGCGGCCTTCGAGGGAGTTGATCAGTGCGGTTTCTTCACCGCAGATATAACGCCCGGCGCCGGTGTGCACGAACAGTTCGAAGTCGAAACCGGAGCCGAGGATGTTCTTGCCCAGCAGGCCTGCGGCCTTGGCTTCTTCCACGGCACGGTTCAGGTGCTTGGCGGCGGTGGTGTACTCGCCACGCAGGAAGATGTAGCCACGGTAGGTCTTGAGCGCACGGGCACTGATCAACATGCCTTCGATCAGCAGATGGGGCAGTTGCTCCATCAACATGCGGTCTTTCCAGGTGTTGGGCTCCATCTCATCCGCGTTGCACAGCAGGTAGCGGATGTTGATGGATTCGTCCTTGGGCATCAGGCCCCACTTCACGCCGGTGGGGAAGCCTGCGCCGCCGCGGCCCTTGAGACCGGCGTCTTTCACGGTCTGGACGATATCGTCCTGGGCCATGTCGGCGAAAGCTTTGCGCGCAGCGGCGTAGCCGTTCTTGGCCTGGTATTCGTCGAGCCATACCGGCTCGCCGTCGTCACGCAAGCGCCAGGTCAGCGGGTGGGTCTCGGCCGAACGCTTGATCAGGTTGGCCGGGCCGAAAGAGGTCAGGGTCATGGGTAGCCCTCGAGCAATTGGGTCACGCCAGCAGGCTGTACGTCACCGAATGTGTCGTCGTCGATCATCAACGCCGGCGCCTTGTCGCAGTTGCCCAGGCAGCACACCGGCAGCAGCGTGAAGCGGCCGTCGGCGGTGGTCTGGCCGAGGCCGATGCCCAGCTTGGCCTGGATTTCGCTGACCACGGACTCATGGCCACCGATGTAGCAGACCATGCTGTCGCACACGCGAATGATGTGACGGCCCACCGGCTGGCGGAAGATCTGGCTGTAGAACGTCGCTACGCCTTCAACGTCGCTGGCGGGGATGCCAAGGATCTCGCCAATGGCGTAGAGGGCGCCGTCGGGCACCCAGCCACGTTCCTTCTGGACGATCTTCAAGGCTTCGATCGACGCCGCGCGCGGGTCTTCGTAGTGATGCAGCTCGTGCTCGATGGCCGAGCGCTCGGTTTCACTCAAGGTGAAACGGTCTGTCTGGATAAGCGTGCTGTTCATGCTTAGCGGTCCACGTCGGCCATAACGAAATCGATACTACCCAGGTACGCAATCAAGTCCGCGACCATCTCGCCTTTGATCACCGAAGGGATCTGCTGCAAGTGGGCAAAGCTTGGGGTACGAATCCGGGTGCGGTAGCTCATGGTGCCGCCATCGCTCGTCAGGTAATAACTGTTGATACCCTTGGTCGCTTCGATCATCTGGAAGGATTCGTTGGCCGGCATCACCGGGCCCCACGAAACCTGCAGGAAGTGCGTGATCAGGGTTTCGATGTGTTGCAGCGTGCGCTCTTTGGGTGGCGGCGTGGTCAGCGGGTGATCCGCCTTGTACGGGCCGGCCGGCATGTTGCGCATGCACTGCTCGATGATCTTCAGGCTCTGGCGCATTTCTTCGACGCGCACGATGCAACGGTCGTAGGCATCGCCATTGGCCGCCAGCGGTACTTCGAATTCGAAGTTCTCGTAGCCGGAGTACGGGCGCGCTTTACGCAGGTCGAAGTCGCAACCGGTGGAACGCAGGCCTGCACCGGTGACGCCCCATTCCAGGGCCTCTTTGGTGTTGTACTGAGCGACGCCGATGGTGCGGCCTTTGAGGATGCTGTTGTCGAGGGCGGCTTTCTGGTACTCGTCCAGACGCTTGGGCATCCAGTCGATGAATTCCTTGACCAGGCGCTCCCAGCCGTTCGGCAGGTCGTGCGCCACGCCGCCGATGCGGTACCAGGCCGGGTGCAGGCGGAAACCGGTGATGGCTTCGATGACCTTGTACGCGCGCTGACGATCGGTGAAGGTGAAGAACACCGGGGTCATGGCGCCGACGTCCTGGATATAGGTACCCAGGAACAGCAGGTGGCTGGTGATGCGGAAGAACTCGGCCATCATGATGCGGATGGTGTCGACGCGGTCCGGTACCTTGATACCGGCCAGCTTCTCGACCGAGAGCACGTACGGCAGGTTGTTCATCACGCCGCCGAGGTAGTCGATACGGTCGGTGTACGGGATGAAGCTGTGCCAGGACTGACGCTCGGCCATCTTCTCGGCGCCACGGTGGTGGTAGCCGATGTCCGGGACGCAGTCGACGATTTCTTCGCCGTCCAGTTGCAGGATGATACGGAAGGCGCCGTGGGCCGAAGGGTGGTTCGGGCCCAGGTTGAGGAACATGTAGTCCTCGTTGGTGCCGGAGCGTTTCATGCCCCAGTCTTCCGGACGGAAGCGTGCAGCCTCTTCTTCAAGCTGTTGCTTGGCGAGGTTGAGGCTGTACGGGTCGAATTCGGTGGCGCGGGCAGGGAAGTCCTTGCGCAGCGGGTGACCTTCCCAGGTCGGCGGCATCATGATGCGCGTCAGGTGCGGGTGGCCAGGGAAGTCGATGCCGAACATGTCCCAGACTTCACGCTCGTACCAGCTGGCGTTCGGCCAGATACCGGTGACGGTCGGGATGCTCAGGTCGCTCTCGCTCAGGGCGACCTTGATCATCACGTCGCTGTTACGTTCCAGCGACATCAGGTGGTAGAACACGGTGAAATCGGCGCCGCTCGGCAGGCCCTGGCGCTTGGTGCGCAGACGCTCGTCCACGCCATGCAGGTCATAGAGCATGACGTACGGCTTGGGCAGGTTGCGCAGGAAGGTCAGGACCTCGACGAGCCTGGCACGCGCCACCCACAGCACCGGCATACCGGTGCGCGTGGCCTGGGCGGTGAAGGCGTCAGGGCCAAAACGGTTATTGAGTTCGACAACCACATCCTGGTCGTCTGCCTTATAAGGCGGGATGTACAGAGCACTGCCTGTAGTCATGGTTTTTTATCGCTTTCGGTCAACGTAAAGAATGAAGCCAGGTTTTCGTTCTATAAAAAGAAGCGGGCTGGATCAGACTTCGTCGGGGCTGCGCAGGTTGGTGACTGCGATTCGCTGTTCGCGGCGCTGTTCCTTTTGGGACGGCATCTCGGCGCGGTACACGCCTTGATCACCGACGACCCAGGACAGTGGGCGACGCTCCTTGCCGATCGATTCCTGCAACAGCATCAAGCCTTGCAGGAAAGCTTCCGGGCGGGGCGGGCAGCCAGGCACGTAGACGTCCACGGGCAGGAACTTGTCCACCCCTTGAACGACGGAGTAGATGTCGTACATGCCACCGGAGTTGGCGCACGAACCCATGGAGATAACCCACTTCGGTTCGAGCATTTGCTCATAGAGGCGCTGGATGATCGGCGCCATCTTGATGAAGCAGGTACCGGCGATAACCATGAAATCCGCCTGACGCGGCGATGCCCGGATAACTTCGGCGCCAAAGCGCGCGATGTCGTGGGGCGCCGTGAAGGCGGTGGTCATTTCCACGTAGCAGCACGAAAGGCCGAAGTTGTACGGCCACAGGGAGTTTTTACGCCCCCAGTTGACCGCGCCACTCAGCACGTCTTCCAGCTTGCCCATGTAGATGTTTTTGTGGACTTGGTCTTCTAACGGGTCGGAAACGGTTTCCCGTTCGCCGATGGGGTACTGCTCGTTAGGAGCATCCGGGTCGATCCTGGTGAGATTGTATTGCATTGCCAAAGCCTCATTGTTTCAGCTTCGCTTGCCGCTTGCGACGAGCTTCCGGAGCCCAGTCAAGGGCGCCCACTCGGAACAGGTAGACAAGACCTGCCAACAGAATTGCTATGAAAACGAGAGCTTCGACGAATCCGGTCCAGCCGCTTTCGCGGACGGACACAGACCATGCAAAGAGAAAGAGGGCTTCGATATCGAAGATCACGAAGAGCATCGCGACCAGATAGAATTTGGCTGAGAGCCGCAAGCGGGCGCCACCTGTAGGCAGCATGCCGGATTCGAACGGTTCGTTTTTGCTGCGGCCCCAGGCTTTTGACCCGAGGAGGCTGGAGACGCCAAGCATGAAGGCGCAAAGGCCTACAACACCGAGAAGGAAAATGGCAAAGCCCCAGTTGTGGGCCATGAGTCCTGTCGCGTCGGTCATGCTGGAAATCCTTAACAGAGAGCAAAGGTCTCTGAGCTCGAAAAAGTAACGATGCAGTGACGATATGTCGCACTGCAATCAATCGCGGTGATTTTATGGCTAAACACCGGGCAAGTAAAATTCCCAGGGCGAAATTATTCGGTGGAATAAGCACATAGTGCACCTTCTTGGGGCTGTAGCCCTTGTGGCGTGGGCATTAGCGGGCTTTTCATCAAATATGTTTTGTTTAAGCTGTAACGAAGTTTTCAGGCGCTAAATGATAATGAATATTGTTTGCGCGGGGTTTAAGCGAGTGTTTCTCATGTGGCGCGGGAAGTTGCCGTTACTTGCTTGAGTGTCGCTTAGTTGTCGCAACGGTTCTTTTAACCGATCGGATGTGCGCGGATACCGCTCTGGATCAATGTTTTTAGCAAAAAACTATGGATAGGGCGCGGTCAATCTGGGAGCTGGCTTGCCTGCGATGGCGGCGGATCAGCTGAAACACCTGTCTCTGACCCACCGCCATCGCAGGCAAGCCAGCTCCCACCATTGATTTTCGGTGATTCCCAGGCAAAAAAAACGCCCCGAACCAGTCGGGGCGTGATTGTTGCGCGGCACTGCGGTTAGGTCTTCCGTGGGGCCGCAGTGGCCGTGTACGCGATACTTAGTGGAACTGCTCTTCTTCGGTCGAACCGGTCAGCGCGGTCACGGACGAGGTGCCGCCCTGGATCACGGTGGTCATGTCGTCGAAGTAACCGGTGCCCACTTCCTGCTGGTGCGCCACGAAGGTGTAGCCTTTGGCAGCGTCAGCAAATTCCTGTTCCTGCAGCTTCACGTAGGCCGTCATGTCGTTGCGGGCGTAGTCGTGCGCCAGGTTGAACATGCTGTGCCACATGTTGTGGATGCCGGCCAGGGTGATGAACTGGTGCTTGTAGCCCATTGCCGACAGTTCGCGCTGGAACTTGGCGATGGTCGCGTCGTCCAGGTTCTTCTTCCAGTTGAAAGAAGGCGAGCAGTTGTAGGACAGCAGTTGGTCCGGGTATTCCTTTTTGATCGCTTCGGCGAAACGACGGGCTTCGTCCAGGTCCGGCTTGGCGGTTTCGCACCAGATCAGGTCGGCGTAAGGAGCGTACGCCAGGCCACGGGCGATCGCCTGGTCCAGACCGGCGCGCACTTTATAGAAGCCTTCCTGGGTGCGTTCGCCAGTCACGAACGGCTGGTCATACGGGTCGCAGTCCGAGGTCAGCAAGTCTGCCGCGTTGGCGTCGGTACGGGCCAGGATGATGGTCGGTGTACCGGCCACGTCAGCGGCCAGGCGAGCGGCGGTCAGCTTCTGTACAGCTTCCTGGGTCGGTACCAGTACCTTGCCGCCCATGTGGCCGCATTTCTTCACTGACGCAAGCTGGTCTTCGAAGTGCACGCCGGCAGCGCCTGCCTCGATCATGCTCTTCATCAGTTCGTAGGCGTTGAGTACGCCACCGAAACCGGCTTCGGCGTCAGCCACGATTGGCGCGAAGTAGTCGATGTAGCCTTCGTCGCCCGGGTTCTTGCCGGCTTTCCACTGGATCTGGTCGGCACGACGGAACGAGTTGTTGATGCGCTTGACCACGGTTGGAACCGAATCCACCGGGTACAGCGACTGGTCGGGGTACATGGATTCAGCGGAGTTGTTGTCCGCTGCCACTTGCCAGCCGGACAGGTAGATCGCCTGGATGCCGGCTTTTACCTGTTGGACTGCCTGGCCGCCGGTGAGGGCGCCCATGCAGTTGACGAAATCTTTGTCGGGACGGAAGGACGGCTTGGCACCTTGGGTGACCAGGTTCCACAGCTTCTCGGCGCCGAGTTTTGCAAAAGTGTGCTCAGGTTGGACCGAGCCACGCAGGCGGACGACGTCAGCAGCGGAATAAGCGCGGGTCACGCCTTTCCAGCGTGGGTTTTCAGCCCAGTCTTTTTCAAGGGCTGCAATTTGCTGTTCGCGTGTCAGTGCCATGGGGAAAAACCTCGTCGCATAGGTCTAGGTGGAAAATTCCATTTGCCAGCCACGTAGAAAGTGCGTGGTGATGGCTGCTCGCTGACCAGAAGCTTGGGTGTTCAAGTCAAGTTCGGCGGGGTAGGCGACGGGATGAACGAGTGGCTCAAGGCGGAGTTGAGCAGGTAAGGGCAAACTGCAAACGGTCTTCGGGCGTCGTGGGCCTTTGTACGATTCATCAGTGCGTAGCCGGGTTACCTGGGTAGCTTCCGTCCCTCGGGACAACTTCGTTCCAGTCGCAACCTCGTCCAACGTGCCTTGTGGGCGGTACAGACACGGATCGGCTCAGGTGGGTAGCTTAGAGCGGCGATCCGAAGGCCCTTGCCAGGGCCCCTGATTAGCGGGAGCGAGGCCATCATGCCCATGCTTTTTTGGCTCGTCAAATGTTTTGTAGTGCTTTTTTCATGGCACTACATCTTTAGTCTAATGCGACTTGCCAGTCAGTTTTCGGTGCTTCAGTTCAGGGTGTCGACCTTGACCCGTAAAGTCAGGTCATCGCGGCCCTGAGTAGAGTAGCTGCGGGTTGTAGAGGATTTGTCCGCCTGGGTTTCACGATTGATGCCGGCCAGGGGGATCCATTCGCCCAGGCGGCCGCTGACGGTTGTGTCGGTGCTTTGCACGTTCACTACATCGGGACGTTCCTGGCTCATGCGGTCACGGTTGGTACTGATGGCCAGGTGTACGGTCTCGCCAGTGACGCTGGCGGTGACGTAAAAGCCCTGGGTGACGTTGCGATACTGGGTCTGGTTTTGCAGACGGCCATAGCTGTCCTGTTGCGTGGTGGTCAGCGGTACGCTCTGGCCGACCTGGATCAGCGCGGGCACGCCTTCGCTGGCCTGGATCTGCTGGATGCCGCCATCGCGGCTGGCGGTACCATAGCTGATGATGCGGGTCTGGCTGTCGCCGCTGTTTTGCTGGTTGGTTTCGTTGGTGTCGACAGTGATCAGCAGGCGTTTTGCCGGTGTATCCAGTTGCGAGAGCAGGGTGCGCAAGCCCTCGATCCTGGCGGGGTCGGCGTTAACGATAAGCTGGTTGCCGTAGGCGCTGACGGTGCCGTCCTTGCCGATGAAGTTCTGCGCCACGGGCAGCAGGTCGGCGCTGGTGCGGTTGCTCAAATTGACGACCTCGGTGGCGGCCATGGTCGAAACGCTGACGGTCAGGAGCAGGGCGGTGAGCAGGGTGCGTAGGGACATGTCCGTTATCTCTGCGAGTCATTTGCTTGATAGTGCCAGTTTGTCGGCCTGGTGGGTCGCAAGTTGAATCGTAGACGGCAAAATGCCCTGGCAGGCAGGGCATTTGTGGTGTTGCTGAAATCGCTATCGCAGGCGACGCGGACTCGGATCAGTCCCCGCGCACCATATCCACATGCGGAATCCCGACTTCAAGAAACTCATCGCTGACGATCTTGAAACCCAGCCGCTCATAGAACGGCGCCGCATACACCTGCGCACTCAGGAATTGCCGGGTCTGGCCGCGTTTCACCGCCTCGCCGATCACCGCTTCCATCAGCTTGTCGCCGACTTTCAGCCCACGCCAGTCCTTGAGCACTGATACCCGACCGATCTCGCCGCTGGGCAGCAATCGAGCGGTGCCAATCGGGAAGTCACCTTCGTATGCAAGAAAATGCATGGCGCCGGCATCGTCCGCGTCCCACTCCAATTCAGGCGGAACCGATTGCTCAGCGATAAATACCGCTTCACGAATGCGCCGAATCTCGGCGATATCCTTTTGCCAGTCCGCGACACTTACGTGAATCTTATTCATCCGCGAACCCCAGGCTGCCTTGCTTGACCAGTTCGCACAGCAGATTGCGGCCGTCTTCGTCGGCCAGCCATACGCTGAGGTTTTCGCTGTGCAGCGCGTCGGCCGAGCACACCAGCTTCAGCAGTTCACGCAGCTTGCCGGGCAGGTAACGGCTCTGGCCACTGGCAAACAACAGTACATCGTCGTCGACTTCGGACCAGGCCAGGCGCGCGCTTGGGTTGCGTACCAGGATCGCGCCATCCTGCAGGCTGTTGATGAAGTCTTCTTCGCCCAGCTCTTCGCCGGCCACCAGTTCCGGGTAGCGTGGCTCGGTCATGAACTGGCCGAACCAGGTCAGCAGCATGCGCTCGTCGCTCATGTGCTCGGCGAGCAGGCCCTTGAGGCGGTCCAGTGCGTCGCCCTGGATCTGGTGCGGGTCGCTGACCGGCTGGGCATCGGCGTCGGTGTAGCGCTCTTCGTCAGTCAGGTACTGGCTGAGGAAGTCGGTGAAGTGGGTCAGCACTTCGGCGGCGCTCGGGGCGCGGAAACCCACCGAGTAGGTCATGCAATCGTCTTCGGCAATACCGAAGTGGGCCAGGCGCGGTGGCAGGTAGAGCATGTCGCCCGGCTCCAGTACCCATTCGGCGCTTTCTTCGAATTCGGCGAGGATGCGCAGGTCGGCGTGTTGCAGCAGTGGGCTTTCGGAATTGCACATCTGGCCGATCTTCCAGTTGCGCTTGCCCTGAGCTTGCAGCAGGAACACATCGTAGTTATCGAAATGCGGACCGACGCTGCCACCCGGCGCGGCGAAGCTGATCATCACATCATCGATACGCCAGCTCGGCAGGAAGCGGAAGTGCTCCAGCAGCTCAGCCACCTCCGGCACGAACTGGTCGACCGCCTGCACCAGCAGGGTCCACTCGCGCTCGGGCAGGGTGCTGAAAGCGTCTTCGGCGAACGGGCCGCGACGCAGTTCCCACGGACGCTCGCCGTGTTCGATCACCAGGCGCGACTCGACTTCTTCTTCCAGGGCCAGGCCTGCCAGTTCGTCGGCGTCGATCGGGCTTTCGAAGTCAGGGATGGCCTGGCGGATCAGCAGCGGTTTTTTCTGCCAGTAGTCGCGCAGGAATTCCCGTGCCGTGATGCCGCCCAGAAGTTGAAGAGGGATATCAGGATTCATGTGTAACCTATTGAAAAAAAGCACTTTTAAGACAGGAATAAAAACGCCCGGCGCGGCCGGGCGTCTCAAAGGAGCTTGCTTGGATCAGATGCGCTTGGCTTGTTCTACAGCGTTGCCGATGTAGTTGGCCGGGGTGAGCAGTTTCAGCTCGGCCTTGGCTGCGGCTGGCATGTCCAGGCCGTCGATGAAAGTTTGCAGTGCCTCAGGGCTGATACCCTTGCCGCGCGTCAATTCTTTCAGCTTCTCGTAAGGGTTTTCGATGTTGTAGCGGCGCATCACGGTCTGGATCGGCTCGGCCAATACTTCCCAGCACGCGTCCAGGTCAGCGGCAATCTTCTGCTCGTTGAGCTCCAGCTTGCTGATGCCTTTGAGGCTGGCTTCGTACGCGATCACGCTGTGGGCAAAGCCCACACCGAGGTTGCGCAGTACGGTGGAGTCGGTCAGGTCGCGCTGCCAGCGGGAGATCGGCAGCTTGCTGGCCAGGTGCTGGAACAGAGCGTTGGCGATGCCCAGGTTGCCTTCGGAGTTTTCGAAGTCGATCGGGTTGACCTTGTGCGGCATGGTCGACGAGCCGATTTCGCCGGCAATGGTGCGCTGCTTGAAGTAGCCCAGGGAGATGTAGCCCCAGATATCGCGATCGAAATCGATCAGGATGGTGTTGAAGCGCGCAATCGCGTCGAACAGCTCGGCGATGTAGTCGTGGGGTTCGATCTGCGTGGTGTAGGGGTTGAAACCCAGGCCCAGCTCGTCTTCGATGAAGGCGCGGGCGTTGGCTTCCCAATCGATTTCCGGGTAGGCCGACAGGTGGGCGTTGTAGTTGCCCACGGCACCGTTGATCTTACCCAGCAACGGCACGGCGGCCACTTGAGCGATCTGGCGCTCCAGGCGGTACACCACGTTGGCCAGCTCTTTGCCCAGGGTGGTCGGCGAAGCCGGCTGACCGTGGGTGCGCGAGAGCATCGGCACGTCGGCGAAACGGATCGCCAGCTCACGAATGGCGTTGGCGGTCTGGCGCATCAGCGGCAGCATCACGTCATCACGGCCTTCGCGCAGCATCAGGGCGTGGGACAGGTTGTTGATGTCCTCGCTGGTGCAGGCAAAGTGGATGAACTCGCTGACTTGGGCCAGTTCCGGCAGCTTGGCTGCTTGCTCTTTGAGCAGATACTCAATGGCTTTGACGTCGTGGTTGGTGGTGCGCTCGATCTCTTTTACACGCTCGGCGTGCTCCAGGGAGAAGTTTTCCGCCAGGGTGTTCAATACAGCGTTGGCCTCGGCGGAAAACGCCGGCACTTCGCTGATGGCAGGGTGAGCGGCCAGGCGCTGGAGCCAGCGCACTTCAACCAGGACACGGGCACGGATCAGGCCGTACTCGCTGAAAATAGGGCGCAGGGCCTGGGTTTTGCCGGCGTAGCGGCCGTCAACAGGGGAAACCGCAGTGAGCGAAGAGAGCTGCATGGGGTGTTCTCGGACAGTCGGGCAACGAAATGGGGCGCGTATCATACATGAAAAATTCCGCCGGTCCGTCGCCAACTGACCGGCGTATTACGCGTAATGGCTTGAAAACAGCCCGCTGGTGCGACTTATTCGTTGCGCATCAACGGGTAAAGCTCTTTGAGTAATTTGCGCCGGCTGATCACCAGCTGCCAGCGATGACCGCCCAACTGGCGCCACAAGCGCGCCGAACGAATACCGGCCAGGAGCAGGGCGCGGATCTTCGAAGCGTTGTTCGGTTGTTGCAGGTTGCGCATATCGCCGTGCACCTGGATGCGCTGGCGCAGGGTGCTGAGGGTGTCCTGGTACAGCGCGCCGCAGGCAGCGACCACGTTCTCGTGGGCCGGGCCGAAATGCTCAACCTGAGATTGGATCTGCGGCAGGCGCTTGCCGATGGTGTCCAGCAGGTCGTCACGCTTGGCCAACTGGCGCTCAAGGCCAAGCATCGACAGGGCATAACGCAACGGCTCGCGCTGCAATGTGCTGGGATCGCGCTCCAGGGCGCCGATCAAGGCGCGATAGCCTTCACGCAGGGCCAGGTCGTCGCCGCCATAAACCTCAAGGGTGTCCTTGGGGTCACGGATCAGCAGGCTGCCGAGCATGCAGGTCAGGCCGGCTTCCGTGACCTGGCCGGTCTTGGCGATCTTGTCCACCAGTACTGCAGCGAGAAAGACACCGCCAAGGGCCGTCAATTGCTCCTGGGTCGGGCTCATGCCGGGTGGCTCCAGGCTTGGGCCACTTCAATCACGCCGCCGCCCAGGCAGACTTCGCCGTCGTAGAACACCACGGATTGGCCTGGGGTGACCGCGCGTTGCGGATCATCGAAGGTGGCGCGGTAGCCGGTGGCAGTCTTTTCCAGCGTGCACGGCTGATCGCTCTGGCGATAGCGCACTTTGGCGGTCAGGCGGCGTGGTGTGCTCAGGTCGATCGGGTTGACCCAGTAGATCTCGGAAGCGAGCAGGGCGCCGGAGAACAGCAGCGGGTGTTCGTTGCCCTGGCCGACCACCAGCACATTGTTTTCCAGATCCTTGATCAGCACGTACCAAGGCTCTTCACCGGCGTCTTTCAAGCCGCCGATGCCCAGGCCCTGGCGCTGGCCGATGGTGTGGTACATCAGGCCGTGGTGGCGGCCGATCACTTCACCTTCGGTGGTCTTGATTTCACCCGGCTGCGCCGGCAGGTACTGCTTGAGGAAGTCGCTGAAGCGGCGCTCGCCGATAAAGCAGATACCGGTGGAGTCTTTCTTCTTGGCGGTGGCCAGGCCGTGTTTCTCGGCAATCTTGCGCACTTCGGGTTTTTCCAGCTCGCCGACCGGGAACAGAGTCTTGGCGATCTGTTCACCGCCCACGGCGTGCAGGAAGTAGCTCTGGTCCTTGTTCGGGTCCAGGCCCTTGAGCAGTTCGGTGCGGCCATCGATATCGCGACGGCGCACGTAGTGGCCAGTGGCAATCAGGTCGGCGCCGAGCATCATCGCGTAGTCGAGGAACGCCTTGAACTTGATCTCGCGGTTACACAGGATGTCCGGGTTCGGCGTGCGACCGGCCTTGTACTCGGCCAGGAAGTGCTCGAACACGTTGTCCCAGTACTCGGCGGCGAAGTTGGCGGTATGCAGCTTTATGCCAATTTTGTCGCATACGGCCTGGGCGTCCGCCAGGTCGTCCATGGCGGTGCAGTATTCGGTTCCATCGTCTTCTTCCCAGTTCTTCATGAACAGGCCTTCCACCTCATAACCCTGCTCCATGAGCAGAACGGCGGAAACGGAAGAGTCCACGCCGCCGGACATGCCGACGATGACGCGCTTCTTTTGTGTGTCAGAAGGGGCTGGATCACGCATAGGGTTTCAACGGGTGTCTTGAAAAAGGACGCGATTCTATCAGGCCCGAGCCGCTAAGGCTAAAGAGAAGGGCGGATCAATTCGAGACTGTGCCTGTGGCCGGCCAGATAATCATCGATACAGCGGATGATCAGCTCGCTGCGCCAGTCGTCGCGCACGGCCATCAGCTCGTCACGGGTTAGCCAGCGGGCGCGCAGGATGCCTTCGTCAAGTTGATAATCCGGGTGATGTTTAAGCGCCTTGGCGATAAAGCACACGCGCTGATAGGTCACGCCATTGCTCGGCGCGGTGTACAGATAGATGCCGACAATGCCGGTGGCTTCTACGTCCCAACCGGTTTCTTCAAGGGTTTCGCGCACGGCGGCTTCGGTCAGGGTTTCGTTCGGGTCCAGGTGGCCGGCGGGCTGGTTGAGCACGGCTCGGCCGCCCTTGAGTTCTTCGACCATCAGGAACTTGCCGTTGTCTTCGACGATGGTGGCGACGGTGATGTGGGGGAGCCAGGTCATTGCAAGCCTCGGTATCGGGAAGGTGACTCGGTCAATGTGGGAGCTGGCTTGCCTTAATGCCAGTCAATTAAGGCTTTTCTGTAGGAGCGAGCTTGCTCGCGAAAAACGTCAACGATAACGCGTGCTTGCTGAATGAACGCGGCGCCTTTGAGTTTTTCGCGAGCAAGCTCGCTCCTACAGGCTGTAATCGCAGGCAAGCCTGCTCCCACATTTGATTGGGTTTCTTCAATGAAGTCCCTACAAACAGAAACCCCGGCACTTGGCCGGGGCGTCTTTGCATCCTTACAACCTTACTTCAACTTGGCAATCGCCGCATTGAGGGTGTTGCTTGGGCGCATGGCTTTGCTGGTCAGCTCAGGGTTCGGCGCGTAGTAGCCGCCGATGTCCACTGGCTTGCCCTGTACGGCGTTGAGTTCGGCAACGATGGTGGCTTCGTTCTCGGCCAGGGTTTTTGCCAGTTCGCCGAACTGCGCTTGCAGTGCAGCGTCTTCGGTCTGGGCAGCCAGGGCCTGGGCCCAGTACAGCGCCAGGTAGAAGTGGCTGCCGCGGTTGTCGATGTTGCCGACTTTGCGCGATGGCGACTTGTTGTTGTCCAGGAACTGGCCGGTAGCCTGGTCCAGGGTCTTGGACAGCACCAGGGCTTTCGGGTTGTTGTAGGTCACGCCCAGATGTTCAAGGGACGCGGCCAGGGCCAGGAACTCGCCCAGGGAATCCCAGCGCAGGAAGTTTTCTTCCAGCAGCTGCTGAACGTGCTTGGGTGCCGAACCGCCAGCACCGGTTTCGAACAGGCCACCGCCATTCATCAGCGGCACGATCGACAGCATCTTGGCGCTGGTGCCCAGTTCCATGATCGGGAACAGGTCGGTCAGGTAGTCGCGCAGTACGTTACCGGTTACCGAGATGGTGTCCAGGCCCTTGCGGGTGCGCTCCAGGGTGAACTTCATCGCATCGACCGGGGCCATGATGCGGATATCCAGGCCTTCAGTGTTGTGGTCTTTCAGGTATGCCTGAACTTTCTCGACCACTACGCCATCGTGGGCGCGCTTTGGGTCCAGCCAGAAAATGGCCGGGGTGTTGCTGGCGCGGGCGCGGTTGACCGCGAGCTTGACCCAGTCCTGGATCGGCGCGTCTTTGGTCTGGCACATGCGGAAGATGTCGCCGGCTTCGACGTTCTGTTCCATCAGCAGGTTGCCCTGGCTGTCGGTGACGCGAACCACGCCGTCAGCCTTGATCTGGAAGGTCTTGTCGTGGGAGCCGTACTCTTCGGCTTTCTTGGCCATCAAGCCAACGTTTGGCACGCTGCCCATGGTGGTCGGGTCGAAGGCGCCATTGGCCTTGCAGTCTTCGATGACCGCCTGGTAGATGGTGGCGTAGCAGCGATCCGGGATCACGGCCTTGGTGTCGTGCAACTGGCCGTCGGTGCCCCACATTTTGCCGGAGTCACGGATCATGGCCGGCATCGAGGCGTCGACGATCACGTCGCTCGGCACGTGTAGGTTGGTGATGCCTTTGTCGGAGTTGACCATCGCCAGGGCAGGGCGGGCGGCGTAGACCGCCTGGATGTCCGCTTCGATCTGCGCTTGCTGATCGGCCGGCAGCGCTTTGATGCGGGCGTACAGGTCGCCGATGCCGTTGTTCAGGTTGAAGCCGATCTGCTCAAGTACGGTCGCGTGCTTGGCCAGTGCATCTTTATAGAACTCGGCAACGATCTGGCCGAACATGATCGGGTCGGAGACCTTCATCATGGTGGCTTTGAGGTGAACCGACAGCAGCACGCCTTGCTTCTTGGCGTCTTCGATTTCAGCGGCGATGAAGCTGCGCAGAGCTTTCTTGCTCAGTACGGCGGTGTCGATGATCTCGCCGGCCTGGACACTGGTCTTTTCTTTCAGGACGGTGGTGGTGCCGTCCTGGGCAACCAGCGCAATTTTGACAGCGTCGGCGGCTTCGATTTGTACGGCTTTTTCGCTGCCGTAGAAGTCACCATTGCTCATGTGGGCAATGTGCGACTTGGAGTCGGCAGCCCAGGCGCCCATTTTGTGCGGGTGCTTGCGTGCGTAGTTCTTGACCGACAGCGGTGCGCGACGGTCGGAGTTGCCTTCGCGCAGTACCGGGTTCACGGCGCTGCCCTTGACCTTGTCGTAACGTGCACGGGTTTCTTTTTCCGCGTCGGTGGTTACGGTTTCCGGGTAGTCCGGCAGGGCGTAGCCCTGGGCCTGCAGTTCCTTGATCGCGGCTTGCAGCTGCGGGGTCGAGGCACTGATGTTCGGCAATTTGATGATGTTGGCTTCAGGGGTAACGGCCAGGTCGCCCAGTTCGGCGAGGTGGTCCGGGATAGCCTTGGTGCCCAGTTGCTCGGGGAAGCTTGCGAGGATGCGCCCTGCGAGGGAGATGTCGCGGGTTTCAACGGCAATATCAGCGGAAGCGGTGAAGGCCTCTACGATAGGCAGCAGTGAATAGGTGGCGAGGGCTGGGGCTTCGTCGGTGAAGGTGTAGATGATCTTCGAGCGGGTGGGCATATTCGGATTAACTCTCTTCTTTGCTGAAAGCGTGCGCAGAAACTCGAGATGCGCCGGGTGGAGCGCGTTCGTTCAAAGTCATCCATGAGCGAAATGTCGAGGTTTCTTCGCGGTGATGTTGGGTTGCATCAGTCGAGCGTCAAGCGTTTGGACTATTGTAATAGTCCTGCTTTCTGGCTGAGGGCTACTGTCTAGAGCGGTCAGCCGTCGTGACTCTTTGGTCAGCGGCGGCATTATACATAGGTCGCTATGCTTACGCAGAGGCTTCATACAAAAGGTGTGTCGTCCATTGGTCTAAAGGTCGCAGGTGCGCAGTTGCGCCAAAAGGGGAATGATGTGCTCAAGATTGGCACTTTTCCCTTTGCTTTCAGGCTTGTAGGCGACAATTTATGCTGTTTTCGATGCAAATGAGCATGGCGCGAGGTTTCAGTCGCCATTTATCTGGAGTAGGCTCGAACGCAGCCAGATGTTCAATCCATAGATGGAGTTCAGCATGGGATACAAGAAGATTCAGGTTCCGGCAGTCGGCGACAAAATCACCGTCAACGCAGACCATTCTCTCAATGTTCCTGACCAACCGATCATCCCCTATATCGAAGGTGACGGTATCGGCGTCGACATCAGCCCGGTAATGATCAAGGTGGTCGACGCAGCTGTTGAAAAGGCTTATGGCGGCAAGCGTAAAATCTCGTGGATGGAGGTGTATGCCGGCGAAAAGGCCATCCAGGTCTACGATCAGGACACCTGGCTGCCCCAGGAAACCCTGGATGCGGTCAAGGATTACGTGGTGTCCATCAAAGGCCCGCTGACCACGCCGGTCGGTGGTGGTATTCGCTCCCTGAACGTGGCCTTGCGTCAGCAACTCGACCTGTATGTGTGCCTGCGCCCGGTGCGCTGGTTTGAAGGTGTGCCCAGTCCGGTCAAAAAGCCTGGCGATGTGGACATGACCATCTTCCGTGAGAACTCCGAGGACATTTACGCCGGCATTGAGTGGAAGGCCGGTTCGCCTGAAGCGATCAAGGTGATCAAGTTCCTCAAGGAAGAAATGGGCGTTACCAAGATCCGCTTCGATCAGGATTGCGGGATTGGCGTCAAGCCGGTGTCGAAAGAGGGCACCAAGCGTCTGGCACGCAAGGCCCTGCAATATGTGGTGGATAACGACCGCGACTCGCTGACCATCGTGCACAAAGGCAACATCATGAAGTTCACCGAAGGTGCCTTCAAGGAATGGGCCTACGAAGTGGCGGCCGAAGAGTTCGGCGCGACCCTGCTCGATGGCGGCCCGTGGATGCAGTTCAAGAACCCCAAGACCGGCAAGAACGTAGTGGTCAAGGATGCAATTGCCGACGCCATGCTCCAGCAGATCCTGCTGCGTCCGGCTGAATATGACGTGATCGCAACGCTTAACCTCAATGGCGACTACTTGTCCGATGCCCTGGCGGCTGAGGTCGGTGGTATTGGTATCGCGCCGGGGGCCAACCTGTCGGACACCGTGGCGATGTTTGAAGCCACCCACGGCACTGCGCCTAAATATGCAGGCAAGGATCAGGTCAATCCGGGTTCATTGATTCTGTCGGCAGAAATGATGCTGCGTCATATGGGCTGGGTCGAGGCGGCCGACTTGATCATCAAGGGCACCAATGGTGCGATTTCGGCCAAGACCGTGACCTACGACTTCGAGCGCCTGATGGATGGCGCTACGTTGGTGTCGTCGTCGGGCTTCGGTGATGCGCTAATCAAACATATGTAAGCAGGCAGAAAAAACCGGCCGCCCTGATGAATGGGCGGCCGGTTTGTTTTAAGTGTGTTGTTCAGTGGCTGATCAAACCAGTTTCTTTTTTTGACGTTTGACCGGGTGCTGCAGTTTTTCCTGCCGTGGACGTGGCTGTGACTAACTTGATATCCACCGCATGCAGGCCCTTTGGGCCCTGTTTGATATCAAAGGACACCGGTTGACCCGCCTTCAGCGTTTTGTACCCGTCCATATCGATCGCTGAGAAATGCGCAAAAAGGTCTTCACTCTTGCCGTCTTCATTAATGAAGCCGTAGCCCTTGACATTGTTGAACCACTTGACCTTACCGCTTAGCATCGCCATATCCCTCTGCACCAGACTCCATCACTGGAGTATCATCCTGTCTATCCGTCCTAACCCGAATAAATAAGGTTGACTGCGCGGACCTTTTTTACCCACTGTGGGTTCTATTGGTTGTAACACTGATTTGCCGATAGTCAAGGCGACCAATCGGTCAGAGTTGAAATTCTGACAGCTCGCCCCCACCACTGTAATTGAACCACTGACGAACCTTTCTTTCCATGCATGCAAATAGCCAGATTCGACTAACATTCAATCAGGATCGCCCGGATCAGGAACATGACGACGACGGTTCTGCAGGCATTGCTGTTCAGGAGGCCAAGCCTGCTTTACAGGCACCGCCGATGTACAAGGTGGTTTTGTTCAATGATGACTACACACCGATGGATTTCGTCGTCGAAGTGCTCGAGGTGTTTTTTAACCTGAACCGCGAGTTGGCGACCAAGGTAATGCTGGCCGTTCACACAGAAGGACGGGCAGTATGTGGAGTGTTTACCCGCGACATCGCCGAGACAAAGGCCATGCAGGTCAACCAGTACGCCAGGGAAAGCCAGCATCCGCTACTCTGTGAAATCGAGAAGGACGGTTAACGCCGACCACTTGGGTATGAGGTGAAGCTATGTTAAACCGCGAGCTCGAAGTCACCCTCAATCTTGCCTTCAAGGAGGCTCGTTCGAAGCGTCATGAATTCATGACCGTCGAGCACCTTTTGCTGGCACTTTTGGATAATGAAGCTGCCGCCACCGTTCTGCGTGCGTGCGGCGCCAACCTCGACAAACTCAAGCATGACCTGCAGGAGTTTATCGACTCCACCACGCCACTGATCCCCGTGCATGACGAGGACCGCGAGACCCAGCCAACCCTGGGCTTCCAGCGGGTATTGCAGCGTGCTGTCTTCCACGTACAGAGCTCCGGTAAGCGTGAGGTCACAGGCGCGAACGTGCTGGTGGCGATTTTCAGCGAACAGGAAAGCCAGGCCGTGTTTCTGCTCAAGCAGCAGAGCGTTGCCCGTATCGATGTGGTCAATTACATCGCCCACGGTATCTCCAAGGTGCCCGGGCACGGCGATCATTCCGAGGGTGAGCAGGATATGCAGGACGAAGAGGGCGGTGAGTCTTCTTCTTCCAGCAACCCGCTGGATGCCTATGCCAGCAATCTCAATGAGATGGCGCGGCAGGGGCGGATCGATCCACTGGTGGGGCGTGAGCACGAGGTCGAGCGTGTAGCGCAGATTCTCGCGCGGCGCCGCAAGAACAACCCGTTGCTGGTGGGTGAGGCGGGCGTGGGTAAAACCGCGATTGCCGAAGGCCTGGCCAAGCGCATTGTCGACAATCAGGTACCGGACCTGCTGGCCAACAGCGTCGTCTACTCCCTTGATCTGGGCGCATTGCTCGCCGGGACCAAGTACCGTGGCGACTTCGAGAAGCGCTTCAAGGCGCTGCTCGGCGAGCTGAAAAAACGCCCGCAGGCGATCCTGTTCATTGACGAGATTCACACCATCATTGGTGCCGGTGCGGCTTCCGGTGGGGTGATGGACGCCTCCAACCTGCTCAAGCCATTGCTGTCTTCGGGTGATATCCGCTGCATCGGTTCGACCACCTTCCAGGAATTTCGCGGGATCTTCGAAAAAGACCGTGCCCTGGCGCGGCGCTTCCAGAAGGTCGACGTGTCCGAGCCTTCGGTTGAAGACACCATTGGCATTCTTCGCGGCCTCAAGGGGCGCTTTGAAGCGCACCATGGCATCGAGTACACCGATGAGGCTCTGCGTTCGGCGGCTGAGCTGGCCTCGCGCTACATCAATGACCGGCACATGCCGGACAAGGCCATCGACGTCATCGACGAGGCGGGTGCCTATCAGCGCCTGCAGCCGGTCGAGAAGCGTGTGAAGCGTATCGACGTGCCTCAGGTCGAGGACATCGTGGCGAAGATCGCGCGGATTCCGCCAAAACACGTCACCAGTTCCGACAAGGAGCTGCTGCGTAACCTGGAGCGCGACCTCAAGCTCACCGTGTTCGGTCAGGATGCGGCGATCGACTCGCTGTCCACCGCCATCAAGCTGTCCCGTGCGGGGCTCAAGTCGCCGGACAAACCGGTCGGTTCGTTCCTGTTCGCAGGGCCTACCGGCGTCGGCAAGACCGAGGCGGCGCGGCAACTGGCCAAGGCCATGGGGATCGAGCTGGTCCGTTTCGACATGTCCGAGTACATGGAGCGTCACACCGTGTCGCGTCTGATCGGTGCGCCTCCGGGCTATGTCGGTTTCGACCAGGGCGGCTTGTTGACCGAAGCGATCACCAAGCAGCCACATTGCGTATTGCTGCTCGATGAAATCGAAAAGGCTCACCCGGAAGTCTTCAATCTGCTGTTGCAGGTCATGGACCACGGGACGCTGACCGATAACAACGGGCGCAAGGCGGATTTCCGCAATGTGATCGTGATCATGACCACCAACGCCGGTGCCGAAACGGCTGCGCGAGCTTCTATCGGCTTTACGCATCAGGATCACTCTTCCGATGCAATGGAAGTGATCAAGAAGAGCTTCACGCCGGAGTTCCGCAACCGTCTGGACACCATTATCCAGTTTGGTCGCCTCAGCCATGAGGTTATCAAGAGCGTGGTGGACAAGTTCCTCACCGAGCTTCAAGCGCAGTTGGAAGACAAGCGCGTGCAGCTGGATGTGACGGAAGCGGCCCGCAGCTGGATCGCAGAAGGCGGGTACGATGCGGCAATGGGCGCACGCCCAATGGCGCGTCTGATCCAGGACAAGATCAAACGGCCACTGGCCGAAGAGATCCTGTTCGGCGAACTCTCCGATCATGGCGGCGTGGTGCATATCGACCTGAAGGATGGCGAGCTGACCTTCGAGTTCGAGACCACGGCGGAAATGGCCTGATCGTTGTTCAGTAACACCAAAAGGCGCCGAAAGGCGCCTTTTTGCTGCCTGAAATACTATTTACGAAGCAATGACGGTCAACTGTGGGAGTTGGCTTGCCTGCGATGGCGGTCCTTCAATAGCCCATCTATATTCTGACCCGCCGCTATCGCAGGCAAGCCAGCTCCCACAGGGGCAAGTAGTGACTGTTAAATCCTGCGCACACAAAAACGCCCGGCATAACCGGGCGTTTTGTATTGACTTGCTTAGCGAGCGCGGTAAGTGATGCGCCCTTTGCTCAAGTCATAGGGCGTCAGCTCGACGCGCACTTTGTCACCGGTAAGAATACGAATGTAGTTCTTGCGCATCTTGCCGGAGATATGCGCGGTTACGACGTGCCCATTTTCCAACTCCACACGAAACATGGTGTTGGGCAGGGTGTCGACGACAGTGCCTTCCATTTCGAAGCTGTCTTCTTTCGACATGCAGTAAAGCCCTCGGTATCCAGTGAATGGCCCGGTGCAACTGCGCCAGGCAAAAGCGGCGTGCATTGTGCCCGAAAAAGGGGGTTCAAGCCAAGGGGTTCTAGTTAAGTGTGACCCATCTTTGATTAATCAGCAGCTCAATGGGCCGATATTGGGTCTTGTAGTTCATCTTTTTGCAGTTCTTGATCCAGTATCCGAGGTACACCGCTTCCAGTTCCAGGCGCAGTGCTTCCCCTATTTGCCAGAGGATCGCAAAGCGCCCAAGGCTGCGGCGTTCCTCCTCGGGCTCATAGAAGGTGTACACCGCCGACAGGCCGTTGGGCAGCAGATCGGTCACCGCCACCGCCAGCAGCCGTCCGTTGAGGCGGAACTCGTAAAACCGCGAGAACGGCAGATCACGAACCAGGAAGGTGGAAAACTGATCACGGCTGGGCGGGAACATATCGCCATCGGCATGGCGTTGCTCGATGTAGCGCTGATAAAGATCGAAATATTCTTCGCTGTACTGCGGCTTGACCGCATTCACCGTCAGGTCGGCATTGCGTTTGAAGATGCGCTTCTGATTGCGATCGGGCAGAAATTGCGCGGCCGGAATGCGAGCCGGCACACAGGCGTTGCAATTTTGGCAGTGTGGACGGTACAGATGATCGCCGCTGCGCCGAAACCCCATCTCGGACAGGTCGGCGTACACGTGCACGTCCATCGGCTGGCTGGGGTCGAGGAACAGCGTGGTGGCCTGCTCGTCGGGCAGATAGCTGCAAGAGTGGGCTTGAGTGGCATAGAACTTCAAGCGCGCCAGCTCGGTCATGATCAACCCTCGGGATAAGCTTTGGAATAAGTGTAAGCCAGGTAGGCGAAAGTCGCCTATGAAACCCACGGTCCAGAGCTGGGTTGGTCCAAATGTTTGCGCAGGAAATCGGCAAAGTCGCTGCGTGATATGGCGCGGGCACCGAGGCTGTGCAGGTGATCATTGGGCATCTGGCAGTCGATCAGCACAAAGCCCCACGCCTGTAATTGACGGGTCAAGGTGGCGAAACCGAATTTCGAGGCGTTGTCGGCGCGGCTGAACATGGATTCGCCAAAAAACAGCTGGCCCATCGCCAGGCCATACAGGCCGCCTACCAGTTCGCCCTGGTCCCACACTTCCACAGAGTGGGCGTAGCCGCGCTGGTGCAGCGCAAGGTAGGCGTCCTGGATGCCCTCGGTGATCCAGGTGCCATCCGCGTAGGCGCGCGGTGCTGCGCAGGCCTTGATGACGGCGGCGAAATCCTGATCGAAGGTCACGGTATAACGGCGTTGGCGCAATAACTTGCCGAGGCTGCGGGATACGTGCAGTTCGTCGGGGAAGATCACCGTGCGCGGGTCGGGTGACCACCAGAGGATGGGCTGACCTTCGGAGAACCATGGGAAGCAGCCATGGCGATAGGCCTGGATCAGGCGTTCGGCCGACAGGTCGCCACCGGCGGCGAGCAGGCCATTGGGTTCGCGCATGGCCTTGGCCAGGGGCGGGAAAGTCAGGTTGTCGCGTTGTAACCAGGTCAGCATGGCATCCAGGCTTACGGAAGGGGAGGGGAGAGACAGGCAAGGCGTCTGTCACACAAGCGTTGATTATTGTCGACCCGGCGCCAGGGGGCCAGCCCGATTAAGCTGTGATTGCGCATTAGCATGAGCGGGTGTTTCTGCAACTCTGTGCATAAGGCGCGGTCGTAATCGGGTCTGGCACATGCCAGCCATTTGCCAAGTTTGCCTGGATTGCCAGATACAGCTCATAAGCCTTTGTCAGCAAAGGCAATGCATGCTCAAATTGAACAGGCTTTGATACGTCAATTGCCAAGGCTGCCAGGTGAAGGCAAGTGTGTGGCATCGCGCACGCAAACCCGTACAATGCGGCCATTGTGGCGTTATCGCCATTTCACCTATCCAAGACCTGGTGTTAAAAGTAGATTCAGCAACATACGTTCATTTTTCAGCTGCTCGGGATAGAGCAGTCATGTGTCGTCATTCAACAGATGGACGCGCTAAAGGCGCAGGAAAAGACCCGTTTTGAAGAAATCCGCCGCAGCACCCAAAGCAGCAGTCGTACCGGCCTGGCGCCAGCACCTGCATTACCGACTCAAGGAAGGCGCACTGATTGCCATCGGTGCCCTGTGCCTGTTCCTGATGATGGCCTTGCTCACCTATGGCAAGGACGATCCGGGCTGGAGCCATAACAGCAAGATCGACGATGTGCAGAATTTCGGTGGGCCGGTAGGGTCCTACAGTGCCGATATACTGTTCATGATCCTGGGGTATTTCGCGTACATTTTCCCGCTGCTGCTGGCGATCAAAACCTGGCAGATCTTCCGTCAGCGTCACGAGCCATGGCAGTGGAGCGGCTGGCTGTTCTCCTGGCGCCTGATCGGTCTGGTATTCCTGGTGCTGTCCGGCGCGGCGCTGGCGCATATCCACTTCCATGCACCGACCGGCCTGCCGGCGGGTGCGGGCGGGGCCCTGGGCGAAAGCCTCGGTGACCTGGCACGCCGTACACTGAATATCCAGGGCAGCACCCTGATGTTCATCGCGCTGTTCCTGTTCGGCCTCACGGTATTCACCGACCTGTCATGGTTCAAGGTGATGGACGTAACCGGCAAGATCACCCTCGACCTGTTCGAATTGTTCCAGGGCGCGGCCAACCGCTGGTGGGCCGCCCGTGTCGAGCGCAAGCAAATGGTGGCGCAGCTGCGTGAGGTCGACACCCGTGTCAACGAGGTGGTGGCTCCAAGCACGCCGGATCGGCGCGAGCAGGCCAAGGTCAAGGAGCGCTTGATCGAGCGCGAGCAGGCCCTGAGCAAGCACATGTCGGATCGCGAGAAGCAGGTACCGCCAGTGATCGCTCCGGCACCGCCCAAGGCGCCGGAACCCAGCCATCGCGTACAGAAAGAGAAACAGGCCCCGCTGTTTATCGACAGCGCCGTCGAGGGCACCTTGCCGCCGATCTCGATTCTCGACCCGGCAGAAAAGAAACAGCTCAATTATTCCCCCGAATCCCTGGCGGCTGTCGGCCACCTGCTGGAAATCAAGCTCAAGGAGTTCGGCGTCGAAGTGTCGGTGGATTCGATCCATCCGGGCCCTGTGATTACCCGTTACGAAATCCAGCCGGCCGCCGGTGTAAAAGTCAGCCGCATTTCCAACCTGGCCAAAGACCTGGCGCGTTCCCTGGCCGTGACCAGCGTGCGTGTGGTTGAAGTGATCCCCGGCAAAACTACCGTGGGTATCGAAATTCCCAACGAAGACCGCCAGATCGTGCGTTTCTCCGAAGTGCTGTCGACCCCCGAGTACGACAATTTCAAATCGCCGGTCACCCTGGCCCTCGGCCACGACATCGGCGGCAAGCCGGTGATCACCGACCTGGCGAAAATGCCTCACCTGCTGGTAGCCGGTACCACCGGTTCCGGTAAGTCGGTGGGTGTGAACGCCATGATCCTGTCGATCCTGTTCAAGTCCGGGCCGGATGACGCCAAGCTGATCATGATCGACCCGAAAATGTTGGAGCTGTCGATCTACGAAGGCATTCCGCACCTGCTGTGCCCGGTGGTCACCGACATGAAGGACGCTGCCAACGCCCTGCGCTGGAGCGTTGCCGAGATGGAGCGCCGCTATAAGCTGATGGCCAAGATGGGTGTTCGTAACCTGTCGGGCTTCAACGCCAAGGTCAAGGAAGCTCAGGACGCCGGCGAGCCGCTCACCGACCCGCTGTACAAGCGCGAAAGCATTCACGACGAGGCACCGCTGCTGACCAAGCTGCCGACCATCGTGGTGGTGGTCGACGAATTCGCCGACATGATGATGATCGTCGGCAAGAAGGTTGAAGAATTGATCGCCCGTATTGCCCAGAAGGCGCGTGCTGCCGGTATTCACTTGATCCTTGCGACTCAGCGCCCGTCGGTGGATGTGATCACCGGCCTGATCAAGGCCAACATCCCGACGCGTATGGCGTTCCAGGTATCGAGCAAGATCGACTCACGGACCATCATCGATCAGGGTGGCGCCGAGCAACTGCTGGGCCATGGTGACATGCTCTACATGCCGCCGGGCACCAGCCTGCCGATCCGTGTGCACGGTGCCTTTGTGTCCGATGACGAAGTACACCGCGTGGTCGAAGCCTGGAAACTGCGCGGCGCACCTGAATACAACGACGACATCCTCGCGGGCGTCGAAGAGGCCGGCAGCGGCTTTGACGGTGGCAGCGGCGGTGGCGACGACGATGCCGAAACCGACGCGCTGTACGATGAAGCCGTGGCTTTCGTGCTCGAAAGCCGTCGCGCCTCCATCTCTGCGGTGCAGCGCAAGTTGAAAATCGGCTACAACCGCGCTGCCCGCATGATCGAAGCCATGGAACACGCTGGCGTCGTCACCGCAATGAACACCAACGGCTCGCGTGAAATCATCGCCCCCGGGCAGATGCGCGACTGATCCCGTGCCGCGTGGCAACACGCGGCACGCTCTGACTACTCAATGAGGACTCCCATGCGCTTTATCCGCATGCTGTTGTTGCCGGCACTGGCCCTGACTGCTGTTTCGGCTCACGCTGACCCGGCTTCCGTCGCCAGCCTGAAGAACCTGCTGGACAAATCCCAGACCCTGACGGCGCGCTTTTCCCAGCTGACCCTGGATGCCGGCGGCACCCAGTTGCAGGAAACCGCCGGTGAAATGGCCGTGCAGCGCCCGGGGCTGTTCTATTGGCATACCGAAGGCAAGGCTGAGCAGACCATCGTTTCCGATGGCCAGAAAGTCACCCTCTGGGACCCGGACCTGGAGCAGGCGACCATCAAGAAGCTCGATCCACGCCTGAACCAGACCCCGGCACTGCTGCTGTCGGGTGACGTGTCGAAAATCAACGACAGCTTCGACGTCACTTCCAAGCAGACCAGCAACGTCATTGAGTTCACCCTCAAGCCAAAATCCAGGGACACGTTGTTTGACTCGCTGTCCCTGTCCTTCGGCAACGGTGTGATCAATAACATGCGCCTGATTGACAGCGTTGGCCAGCGCACCGATATCCTGTTCTCCGGGGTCAAGGCCAACCAGCCGGTGCCCGCTTCCAAGTTCAAGTTCGACATCCCCAAGGGTGCCGACGTGATCCAGGAATAACCTGCCCAGAGGTTTCAAGCGCTGCCCATGGATCTGTTTCGAAGTGACCCGATTGCCCAGCCCCTGGCCGCACGCTTGCGTTCGACCAACCTGGATGAGTACGTCGGTCAGGAGCACCTGCTCGCTCGCGGCAAGCCTTTGCGCGAAGCCCTGGAGCAGGGTGCGTTGCATTCGATGATTTTCTGGGGGCCGCCGGGTGTGGGCAAAACCACCCTGGCGCGGCTGCTGGCGAAAGTCTCGGATGCCCACTTTGAAACGGTCTCGGCGGTACTCGCCGGGGTCAAGGAAATCCGCCAGGCGGTGGAAGTCGCCAAACAGCAGGCCGGCCAGTACGGCAAGCGCACCATCCTGTTTGTCGACGAAGTGCATCGCTTCAACAAGTCGCAGCAGGATGCGTTCCTGCCGTATGTTGAAGACGGCACCTTGATCTTTATCGGTGCCACCACTGAAAACCCTTCGTTTGAGCTCAACAACGCCTTGCTGTCGCGAGCGCGCGTCTACGTGCTCAAAAGCCTGGACGAAGCGGCGATGCAAAAGCTGCTGCAGCGGGCCTTGAATGAAGACAAAGGCCTGGGCAAGCGCCATCTGAGTGTCAGTGAAGAGGGCTTCAAGATCCTGCTGACCGCCGCCGATGGCGATGGCAGGCGTTTTCTCAACCTGCTGGAGAACGCCTCGGACCTGGCCGAAGACGGCGGCGAAATTGGCGTCGACCTGTTGCAAAGCCTGTTGGGTGATACGCGTCGGCGCTTCGACAAGGGCGGTGAAGCGTTCTACGACCAGATTTCCGCGCTGCACAAGTCTGTGCGCGGCTCCAACCCGGACGGTGCGCTGTACTGGTTTGCGCGCATGATCGACGGCGGTTGCGATCCGCTGTACCTGGCCCGTCGCGTGGTGCGCATGGCCAGCGAAGACATCGGCAATGCCGACCCGCGTGCCCTGAGCCTGTGCCTCGCCGCCTGGGACGTGCAGGAGCGCCTCGGCAGCCCCGAAGGCGAGCTGGCCGTGGCTCAGGCCATCACTTACCTGGCCTGCGCACCCAAAAGCAATGCGGTGTACATGGGCTTCAAGTCGGCGCTGCGGGCGGCGGCCGAACATGGCTCGCTGGAAGTGCCGATGCACTTGCGCAACGCGCCGACCAAACTGATGAAGCAGTTGGGTTACGGTGACGAATATCGCTACGCCCATGACGAACCGGATGCCTATGCGGCCGGCGAAGACTACTTCCCCGACGCGCTGGAACCGTTGCCGCTCTACCAGCCGGTGCCCCGTGGCCTGGAGCTGAAGATCGGTGAAAAGCTCAATCACCTGGCCCAACTCGACCGTCTGAGCCCTAGAAAGCGGAGAAAATCATGATTCCTTTGGTGGTTGCCGTCTCGGCTGGAGGTATCGCCGGTACACTGCTGCGCTTCGCCACCGGTAATTGGATCAATGCCAATTGGCCGAAACACTTCTATACGGCGACGCTCGCCGTTAATATCGTGGGCTGCCTGTTGATCGGCGTGTTATACGGCCTGTTTTTGTTACGCCCGGAAGTGCCTGTCGAGGTACGTGCCGGCCTGATGGTTGGCTTTCTTGGCGGCCTGACGACTTTTTCATCCTTTTCACTGGATACCGTGCGCCTGCTGGAAAGCGGGCAAGTGCCGCTGGCGATTGGCTATGCGGCCATCAGCGTATTCGGCGGGCTGCTCGCCACCTGGGCTGGCCTGTCCTTGACCAAACTTTGATAACGAGAGACCGACATGCTCGATTCCAAACTGTTACGTAGCAACCTTCAGGACGTAGCGGACCGCCTGGCATCCCGTGGCTTTGCCTTGGATGTTGCGCGCATCGAAGCGCTGGAAGAACAGCGCAAGACCGTCCAGACCCGCACCGAAGCACTGCAGGCTGAGCGTAATGCGCGTTCCAAATCCATTGGCCAGGCCAAACAGCGCGGTGAAGACATCGCGCCGCTGATGGCGGATGTCGAGCGTATGGGCACTGAGCTGTCCGACGGCAAAATCGAGCTGGAAGGCATCCAGACCGAGCTGGATTCGATCCTGCTGGGCATTCCGAACCTGCCCCACGAATCCGTACCGGTCGGCGAAGACGAAGACGGCAACGTTGAAGTTCGCCGTTGGGGCACGCCCAAAGCCTTCGATTTCGAGATCAAGGATCATGTGGCCCTGGGTGAATTGACCGGTGGCCTGGATTTCGAGACCGCGGCAAAAATGTCCGGTGCCCGTTTCGCCTTGCTGCGTGGCCCGATCGCGCGTATGCACCGTGCGCTGGCCCAGTTCATGATCAACCTGCACACCGGCGAGCACGGCTACGAAGAAGCCTACACCCCGTACCTGGTCCAGGCGCCGGCGTTGATGGGCACCAGCCAGCTGCCGAAATTCGAGGAAGACCTGTTCAAGATCACTCGTGACGGCGAAGCCGACCTGTACCTGATCCCGACGGCCGAAGTGTCGCTGACCAATATCGTCGCCGGCGAAATCCTCGACGCCAAGCAACTGCCGTTGAAACTGGTTGCCCACAGCCCGTGCTTCCGTAGCGAAGCCGGCGCGTCGGGCCGCGACACCCGCGGCATGATCCGCCAACACCAGTTCGACAAGGTCGAGATGGTTCAGGTAGTAGAACCGTCGACCTCCATGGAAGCTCTGGAAGGCCTGACCGCCAATGCCGAACGCGTGCTGCAACTGCTGGAGCTGCCTTACCGCGTACTGGCGTTGTGCACCGGCGACATGGGCTTCAGCGCCGTGAAGACCTACGATTTGGAAGTGTGGGTGCCGAGCCAGGACAAGTACCGCGAAATTTCGTCGTGCTCCAACTGCGGTGATTTCCAGGCCCGTCGTATGCAAGCGCGTTTCCGTAACCCGGAAACCGGCAAACCGGAGTTGGTGCACACCCTTAACGGTTCGGGCCTGGCCGTAGGCCGTACCCTGGTGGCCGTGCTGGAAAACTACCAGCAGGCCGACGGTTCGATCCGTGTGCCTGAGGTGCTCAAGCCGTACATGGGCGGCGTTGAGGTCATCGCCTAAATGGAATTTCTGCCGCTGTTTCATAACCTGCGCGGCAGTCGAGTGTTGGTCGTCGGTGGCGGGGAGATTGCCTTGCGCAAATCCCGGCTGCTGGCCGACGCCGGTGCGTTGCTGCGGGTGGTTGCTCCCCAGATCGAAGACCAGTTGCGTGAACTGGTACTGGGCAGTGGCGGAGAACTGATTTTGCGCGGTTACCAGGAGGCCGACCTTGAGGGTTGCACCCTGATCATCGCGGCAACGGACGATGAGCCGCTGAACGCGCAAGTGTCCAGTGAGGCCAAGCGCCGTTGCGTGCCGGTCAACGTCGTGGACGCGCCGGCCTTGTGCAGCGTGATCTTCCCGGCGATTGTCGACCGTTCACCCTTGGTGATTGCGGTGTCCAGCGGCGGCGACGCGCCGGTATTGGCGCGTTTGATCCGTGCCAAGCTGGAAACCTGGATACCTTCCACCTACGGCCAACTGGCCGGTTTGGCGGCGCGTTTTCGCGCCCAGGTCAAAGGTTTGTACCCGGATGTGCAGCAGCGCCGGGCGTTCTGGGAAGAAGTATTTCAGGGGCCGATTGCCGACCGTCAACTGGCTGGGCAGGGCGCTGAAGCTGAGCGCCTGTTGATCGAAAAGGTCAATGGCGCGCCACCTTATGCCCCCGGTGAGGTGTACCTGGTGGGGGCGGGCCCGGGCGACCCGGATTTGCTCACCTTTCGTGCGTTGCGCCTGATGCAGCAGGCCGATGTGGTGCTGTATGACCGCCTTGTGGCGCCAGCAATCCTGGAACTATGCCGTCGTGATGCCGAGCGCGTGTATGTCGGCAAACGGCGTGCCGATCACGCCGTGCCCCAGGACCAGATCAACCAGCAATTGGTGGACCTGGCCAAGCAAGGCAAGCGTGTGCTGCGCCTCAAGGGCGGCGATCCGTTCATTTTTGGGCGTGGTGGCGAAGAGATCGAGGAATTGGCGGCCCATGGCATCCCGTTCCAGGTGGTGCCGGGGATTACGGCGGCCAGTGGTTGCGCGGCGTATGCGGGCATTCCGCTGACGCATCGTGACTATGCGCAATCGGTGCGCTTTATCACCGGGCACCTGAAGAACAACACCTCGGATCTGCCCTGGCAGGACCTGGTCGGGCCGTCGCAGACTCTGGTGTTCTACATGGGCTTGATTGGCTTGCCGATCATTTGCGAGCAGTTGATCAAGCACGGGCGCTCGGCGGACACACCGGCTGCCTTGATCCAGCAGGGCACCACGTCCAACCAGCGCGTGTTTACCGGCACCCTGGCGGACTTGCCGCGCATGGTGGCGGAGCATGAAGTACATGCGCCGACACTGGTGATCGTGGGTGAGGTAGTGGTGCTGCGCGAGAAGCTCAAGTGGTTCGAGGGCGCTCAGTCCCAAGTCTGACCTCAAAAGCATCGGGGGCTTGCCCCCTCCCACATTGGAATGCATTCCAAGTGTGGGAGGGGGCTTGCCCCTGATGAGGCCATCTAATTACAACCGATGATCCGGATTAGCCAAAGACACCTTTACCTGGCAGCCGCGCTCTATCATGGCTGTTATCAAACCCCTGCAACGGCCCCTTCGGCACAATCCCCGTCGGGTTGATCGTGCGATGGCTGGCATAGTAATGCCCCTTGATATGCTCGAAATTCACCGTCTCGGCCACACCCGGCCACTGGTACATCTCCCTTAGCCAATTCGACAAATTCGAGTAATCGGCGATCCGCCGCAGGTTGCATTTGAAGTGGCTGTAGTACACCGCATCAAAACGAATCAGCGTGGTGAACAGCCGCACATCGGCTTCGGTCAGGTACTCGCCGGCCAGATAACGATGGCTGCCCAGGTGCTGTTCCAAATGATCCAGCTCGGCAAACACATCATCAAACGCACTTTCATACGCCTGTTGTGAGGTGGCGAAGCCTGCGCGGTACACGCCGTTGTTCACAGCGGGGTAGATGCGTTCGTTGAGGCTGTTGATCGTCGAATGCAGGGCTTGGGGATAGAAATCCAGGGTATTGCCGGTCAGCTCATTGAACGCGCTGTTGAACATGCGGATGATCTCCGCCGATTCGTTGCTGACGATGCGCTTGAGCTTTTTATCCCACAGCACCGGCACGGTGACGCGGCCGGTGTAGTCGGCAGTATCGGCGGTGTAGCGCTGGTGCATGAAGTCCAAACCGTCGAGCGTGTCACCGCTGGAGCCGTGAGCCTTGTCGAAGGTCCAGCCGTTCTCCAGCATCAACCAGCTGACCACTGAGACATCGATCAGGCTTTCCAGACCTTTGAGCTTGCGCAGGATCAGGGTGCGGTGCGCCCAGGGGCAGGCCAGGGACACGTAGAGGTGGTAGCGACCGGCCTCAGCCTTGAAGCCGCCTTCGCCACTCGGGCCGGGCGCGCCATCGGCGGTCACCCAGTGGCGGCGTTGTGCCTGTTCCCGTTGAAAAGCGCCATCGGCGCTACTTTCGTACCACTGGTCTTTCCACTGTCCTTCGATCAGCAAACCCATGACTGGCTCCTTGGCTGTTAAACGTTGGAGCCCAGTCTAAAGGGATGAGTTCGAACTAAAAGCGCAAAGACCGGGGGTGAATGATCGATTAAATCGATTTATTCCGCGCATCCCAGTATTGCTGGGCCAATTCAAACGCCTGTTGCCGCGGGTGACCAAGACCGCGCAGCGCCAGGGCCATGGTGGCGATCAGCGCCAGTTGCGGGTAGCTGTCCTCGATCTCGCCGCGCCACAACGCTTTCAACTGTTCAGGCTCAAGCGTCGCCGGTTTGACGTGACGCTGAGCGGAAAGGGCGGGCCACTCTTCGTCCCAGCTCTGGCCGCCGCTGGTGCCATACAGGTGGCTGACGGTGTCGGGGTTGATCTCGATCTCGCCGCCGTCACCCTTGACCACAATCACATTGTCCCCGAGCAGGCCGCTGGCATCACGATGTACGCCCTGATAGCCCGGATGGAAAATACTCTGCAGGCCGCAACGTGCATTCAGCGGGTTAAGCAGCCGCGCCAGGGAATGGATGGGCGAGCGCAGGCCCAAGGTGTTGCGCAGGTCGATCATGCGTTGCAACTGCGGTGCCCAGTCGCCCAGCGGGATAAAGGCCAGGTTGCCGTGCTCGAAGGCACTTCCCACCTGCTGCCAATTGCGGCACAGCGGGATCTGTAATGTCTCCAGCAGTTGCTCGGTGTACAACCGGCCCGCCGTGTGGGCGCCGCCGCCGTGCATCAGGATGCGCACACCGTTTTGCGCCAGGCACTTGGCTGCGAGCAGAAACCACGGCAGATGACGCTTTTTGCCGGCGTAGGTGGGCCAGTCGATGTCCACGTTCAACGCTGGTGCGTGCAGGCGTTCGCGTACCGCTTCGGTGAAGCCGGCCAGTTCTTCCGGGCTTTCTTCCTTATGGCGCAGTAGCATCAGGAAGGCGCCGAGCTGAGTGTCCTCGACCTTTTCGTCAAGCAACATGCCCATGGCTTGCCGCGCTTCTTCGCGGGTGAGGTTGCGCGCGCCGCGCTTGCCTTTGCCAAGGATGCGCACGAACTGTGCAAAGGGGTGCTCTTCGGGCGTTGTGAGGGTCAGTGGGGCGAAGTCGGTCATAAGCAATTCGTCGGCCTGGGCAGGCCCGCCAGCTTGGCGGCGAGTTTGGCGGGAGTGCCGTTAAATAGTTTGTTGAGGTGCAGGCTGTTGCCCTTTTCCGGGCCCAGTTTCAAGGCGGTGTACTTGATCAGCGGGCGTGTGGCGGGGGACAGCTGGAATTCGCTATAGAACTGGCGCAGCAGCATGAGGATTTCCCAGTGATCCGCGCTCAGCTCCAGGGCTTCAGCCGCGGCCAGGGCGTGCGCCACTTCATCGGACCAGTCATTGAGGTCGACAAGATAACCGTCCTTGTCCAGCTCCAGGCTGCGCGTACCTACGGTCAGGGTGTTCATAGCCAGGTGTTGACCTTGTCGTAGTCGATCGACAGTTGCACGAAGTCTGGATAATCCACGCTGTCCGCCCAGTCGGGAAGCGGCAGGTTGCGCGCCAGCATGTCTTCGGCCAGTACAAACACCTTTACGCCTTTGCTTGGCAGGGCGGGTGTGTGCAGCGCGTAGGCACCGTCGCCACACAGCAGGATAGCGTCCTGAGCGCCGCAGATGCGCAGGCAGCTGTCGAGGCGGCTGTCGGTAAAGGGGGAGTGAGATACCACATGTAAAGTCGACATCAGAGGGTAATCACCTCGTCGTAACGATCAATCAGCTCGCCAATGGTTTGGCTGTCCAGCGTCTGCGCGTTGGCGGGCGGCAGCAACCCGCGTGCGGACAGGCTGTGGCCGCAGGCGAATACATCATCAACGCCGAACAGGCCCAATGCCTGCAGGTTGGCACTCAGGTCTTTTTGTTGCACGGCGTTGGCAGCCTGATGCGGCGCCAGTTGGAACACACCGTCATCCAGAAACAGCAGACCGATGGGCAGGTCAAACGCACCACCGGCCAGCACGATATCCAGCGCTTCCCGCGCACTCGGCCCGGACCACGGGGACTGGCGGCTGATCACCAATAGGGATTTGGACATGTCACGGCCCTCCAAAACAGATCAGGCGGTCGGCATCCTGGATCGCGTCATGCAACTGCCCAAGGCCTGATAACGCCCAGGGTGCCTCCAGATTCACGGCGCTGCGTTGATAGCGCGTAGCCTCTTCGGCATTCAGCACACCACGGCGCAAGGCGGCGGCGATGCACACCACACCGTCGAGCTGGTGCTGGCTGACGAACTCGCGCCATTGGCGCGCAATGTCTGGCTCGTCCTGGGGCGCAACGACGTTACTGGACGCGCTGTACACGCCATCCTGATAAAAAAACAGCCGCACAATCTCATGCCCGCCGGCCAACGCTGCCTGCGCGAACAACAGGGCGCGGCGCGAGGAGGGCGCGTGGGCGGCGCTATACAGTGCAATCGCGAACTTCATGGAAGACTCTGCCAACAAACGTCGGCCAATGATAAAGCCGCCGCCGCGAAAAAGCCCGCCGTGATCAAAACGGTCACTGTGGTTGATCGTTCTGACGATTGCCGGTAGGCGCCCGGCTGCCTAGTCTGTGGTGATCGCAACCCGAATGGAGTCTTTATGTCTGGTCCCTTGGCGTCCCTTAAAGTGCTGGATTTTTCCACCTTGCTGCCCGGCCCGTTTGCCTCCCTGATGCTGGCAGACATGGGCGCCGAGGTGCTGCGTATCGAATCGCCCACGCGTATGGACCTGTTGCGGGTATTGCCGCCCCATGACCGGGGTACTTCGGCCAGCCATGCGTATCTGAACCGCAACAAGCGCAGCCTGGCCCTGGACCTCAAGCAGGCCGAGGCGGTGGAGATCGTGCGTGAGCTGATCAAGGGCCATGACATCCTGCTCGAACAGTTTCGCCCTGGGGTCATGGAGCGCCTGGGGCTGGGTTATGAGGCCTTGAAGGCGATCAATCCCCGGTTGATTTATGTGTCGATTACCGGCTACGGCCAGACCGGCCCTTATAAGGATCGCGCCGGGCACGATATCAACTACCTGGCGTTGGCCGGCGTTGCCAGCCATACGGGGCGCCAGGACACCGGCCCGTTGCCTCTGGGCGTACAGCTGGCGGATTTGGCTGGCGGTTCGCTGCACGCCGTGGTGGGCTTGCTGGCGGCGGTGATTGCCCGGCAGCAGAGTGGGGTGGGCCAATACCTGGATGTGAGCATGACCGACTGCTCGTTCAGCCTGAACGCCATGGCCGGTGCCGGCTATCTGGCCTGCGGGGTAGAGCCCGGATGGGAAAACCATGTGCTCAATGGCGGGAGTTTCTATGACTACTACCGCACACGCGATGGGCGCTGGATGTCGGTGGGCAGTTTGGAACCGGGTTTCATGCAGCAGCTGTGCGCGGCCTTGGGGCGGCCGGAACTGGCGGCACACAGCGTGACGCCCGAACGCCAGGCCGTGCTCAAACAGGCGTTGCAGGTGGAGTTCGAGAAGCGCAGTTTTGACCAGTTATGTGAGTTGTTTGCCGGGGTGGATGCCTGTGTTGAGCCGGTGTTGAGTTTGAGCGAAGCGGTGGAGCATCCACAGTTGAAGGCGCGGGAGCTGGTCAGCCAGGTGCCCCGGGGTGATGGCTCGACACAAGCGCAATTGGCCTGCCCGCTGAAGTTCTCAGAGGGGTTGCCGGCGCCCAGGCATATTGGAGTGGCGGTGGGGGCGCACAGTGATGAGGTGCTGGCGGAGTTGGGGTTCGGTATTGAGCGGATAGAGCAATTGCGGCAGGCCAAGGTTGTAGGTTGACTGAGCCGACGCTTTCGCAGGCAAGCCACATTTTGATTGTGTTCACAGATCCAAATGTGGGAGCTGGCTTGCCTGCGATGAGGCCCTTATTCCACCCGCGTTTCTCCAGTGAACACCAAGGTCTGCCGACACCGCCGACACAAATACCGCCGCCCCTGGTTCACCAGGCCATGGCGTTGCGCCGAAAACGGAAAATCGCTGTCCGCACAGGGGCACCGATAGATATAGCGGGTCACCTGGCGGCGCTTGACTTCATAGGTATGGCAACGATCCGGCGGCAGTTCATAAACCCCGCGCATGATCAGCTGCCATTCCTCGCCATGGGGCTGGATACGCTCGCCAAACAGTTGGTGGGCAATCAGGTGCGCCACTTCGTGGGCCACGGTTTGCTTGAGAAAGTGTTGGCTGTTTTCACGGTACAACTGAGGGTTGAAGCGCAGCAGGTTCTCGTGCAAATGCGCGACACCGGCTTTCTGGCCCCGCAGCTTGAGGCTGACCTGGGGGCGTTTGAAGCTTCGTTTGAAAAAGGATTCGGCTTGCAGGAAACAATCTTCGACGCGGGTATTGAGTTGCTCGGGCATGCTGTACAAATCTCCAGAGGCGCCCAGTATGCCGCAAAGCAGGGTGTTTCCGAATCTGTCAGGCGCCGAATGGTCATGCATAACGCACAAAGCCACCTTGCGGTGGCTTTGCCTACGGTTTTTTTCGGTCAACTGGTGTAGATCGGCCCGACGCCCAGGCCCCAGACGATTACGGTAAACGCCATGATCGCCACCAGTACCACCAGGCCCACGGCCAATACCGAGCTGGAAAACAGGAAGCCTTCGTCCGGGTCGATACTCATGAAGGTCGGCAGCCCCACATACAGCAGATACACCGTGTAGCAAATCGCCGCCGTGCCCACGACCATGCCCAGCCACATATGCGGGTAGAGCGCCGCCAGCCCGCCGATAAACAAGGGTGTGGCGGTATAAGTGGCAAACGCCACACAGCGTGCCATGCTGGGGCTGGCGTCGTAGGTGCGCGCCATCCAGTGAATGAACGCGCCCATCACTGCCACGCCGCCAAGCATGGCCGCGTAGGACATGAGTGTCATCCACAATGCGCTTTCCTGAGTCAGCATCACCGGTGCGCGGTTGCCGATGACCCAGCCAACCTGAGTGGTGCCAATAAAGGCGGAAATGGCGGGGATCGCCGCGAGAATCAGGGTATGAGTGAGGTACATGTGGCCGATGCTTTCTTCTTTATCGCCACGGATTTCCCGCCATTCCTGGTCGGGATGGGTAAACAGCCCCACGACGTGATGGATCATGCCAGTCACTCCTGTCGTTATTACCATCGCCCCCCATCGGAGCGCCCACGGGCCAAATGGCCTGAAAGGTCTGGATAGATGTGCGACCTCAAGTCGCAGTATAGGAAGGGATGACCGGAATAACCGTAGGGCCTTTAGAGCAAATTGCGCTGTAAACAGGCGGGCTAATCGCGGAGGGGTCTGTAAGGATTCATGCGATCCAGTGGGGGAGCTGGCTTGCCTGCGATGGCGGCCTGTCAGGACCGCAGGTGTGGACTGGCACACCGCTATCGCAGGCAAGCCAGCTCCCACATTGGAACTTCGTCAGTCTTGCCGGTAAAATGCTGCGCTTTTCGTCACACACCTTTGCGGATCCAAGCGCCATGGGCACTCTTACAGTCAACCAGAACAAGCTGCAAAAACGCCTGCGTCGCCTGGCCGGTGAAGCGGTCGCCGATTTCAGCATGATCGAGGACGGCGACAAGGTCATGGTCTGCCTTTCCGGCGGCAAAGACAGCTACACCATGCTCGACGTGTTGCTGCACCTGCAAAAGGTCGCACCGATCAAATTCGAGATCGTGGCGGTCAACATGGACCAGAAGCAACCCGGTTTCCCCGAGCATGTGCTGCCGGCCTACCTGAAAGAACTGGGCGTCGAGTACCACATCGTCGAAAAAGACACCTACTCGGTGGTCAAGGAACTGATCCCGGAAGGCAAGACCACCTGCTCGCTGTGCTCACGCCTGCGCCGTGGCACGCTGTATACCTTTGCCGATGAGATCGGCGCGACCAAGATGGCCCTGGGTCATCACCGCGATGACATCGTCGAAACCTTCTTCCTCAATATGTTCTTCAACGGCTCGCTCAAGGCCATGCCGCCCAAGCTGCGCGCCGACGACGGACGCAACGTAGTGATCCGGCCGCTGGCGTATTGCAACGAGAAGGACATCCAGGCGTATTCCGACTTCAAGCAGTTCCCGATCATTCCATGCAACCTGTGCGGCTCCCAGGAAAACCTGCAGCGCCAGGTGGTCAAGGAGATGCTGGTGGACTGGGAGCGCAAAACCCCCGGGCGTACCGAAAGTATCTTCCGCAGCCTGCAGAATGTGATCCCGTCGCAACTGGCCGATCGCAACCTGTTCGACTTCACCAGCTTGAAAATCGATGAGACGGCAGCCTCGCGTTTCGTCAATGTAGTGAACCTCTGAGCCGCATCGAGGCTCTAGTAAACGGCGCTTGCGGGCGCCGTTTTCAATTCAACTGCCAGGAGAGGGCATGCGCGATTACAAGTGGCTGCACGAATATTGTCTGAACCGCTTCGGTTCGGCGGCCGAGCTGGAAGCCCATCTGCCTGTGCCCAAAACCCCGGCGCAATTGCGCAAGATCAGTGATGACCGCTATCTGTCGACTCTGGCACTGCGCGTCTTCCGTGCGGGCTTGAAGCACAGTGTGGTCGACGCGAAATGGCCGGCGTTTGAGCAGGTGTTTTTCGGCTTCGATCCGGAGAAAGTCGTGCTGATGGGCGCCGAGCACCTGGAGCGGCTGATGCAGGACACCCGCATCATCCGCCACCTGGGCAAGCTCAAGAGTGTGCCGCGCAATGCGCAGATGATTCTGGATATCGAGCAGGAAAAGGGCAGCTTTGGCGCGTTTGTCGCCGATTGGCCGGTCACCGATATCGTCGGGCTATGGAAATACCTGAGCAAACACGGCCATCAACTGGGTGGGCTGTCGGCCCCGCGTTTCCTGCGCATGGTGGGCAAGGATACGTTCGTGCCGAGCTATGACGTGGTGGCAGCGTTGAATGCGCAGAAGATCGTCGACAAGGCGCCGACCAGCCTGCGGGACCTGGCGACGGTGCAGGGTGCCTTCAACCAGTGGCATGCCGAAAGTGGGCGGCCGATGTGCCAGCTGTCGATGATGTTGGCCTATACCGTCAACCATTGATCACTGTAGGAGCGAGCTTGCTCGCGAAGAACCTGAGGACAACGCGTTAAACCTGCATGAGCGCGTTATCGTTGACGATCTTCGCGAGCAAGCTCGCTCCTACAGGGAGTGGGTCAATCGGCCAGTCTACGGTTTAACTGATGCCGCCAACGCACATACAACAGCGCCGTACAAAACACCGCCAGGCTCGCCAGCATCTCCAACACCCCGAACCACTGACGGTTCGGGTCGTACGCCGCCAGCGCGCCCTTGATGAAATACAGGTTCACCACAAAGCACATCCACGAATGCCCGCGCGCGCTGCCGATCATCATTCCTGGCGCCAGCACCAGCAGCGGCACCAGCTCGATCAGCAGGATCACCCAGGGCCGCGCGCCGTGCAGGTCGGCAATCAACAGGTAATACACGCACAAAAGGCCTACCAGGGCGAAAAACGCCAGCAGGCTCAATGCGCGTGCAATTTTGACCCGTGGTTCCAGCCACGCCTGGGGCGGCAGGACTTTAGGCTTCCTGGCCACGGCCATGCTCCAGCAGTGTGGCGGTCTTGGCCAGGCGCAGGCCCAGGGCCCGGCACAGGGTGATTTCATGTTGATCGAGCATACGCTTGCCGTCAGGCCCGGAATGGTGGCTGGCGCCGTACGGCGTGCCGCCGCCCTGGGTATCGAGCAGTGCCTGTTCGCTGTAGGGCAGGCCGGTGATCAACATGCCATGGTGCAGCAGCGGCAGCAGCATCGACATCAGCGTGGTTTCCTGGCCGCCGTGCAGGCTGGCGGTGGAGGTGAACACGCCGGCGGGCTTGCCGACCAGAGCGCCGGTGAGCCACAGGTTGCTGGTGCCGTCGAGGAAGTACTTGAGCGGTGCCGCCATGTTGCCGAAACGGGTCGGGCTGCCCAGGGCCAGGCCTGAACAGTGCTTCAGGTCGTCCAGGCTGGCATACAGCGCGCCTTCATCGGGAATGCTCGGCGCCACGGCTTCACATTCGGTGGAAATCGCCGGCACCGTGCGCAGACGTGCTTCCATGCCGCCTTGTTCGATACCCCGGGCAATTTGCCGGGCCATTTCGCTGACCGAGCCATTGCGGCTGTAATACAGCACCAGCACATAGGGCGTGGTCACGGCAGAATCTCCAGTACGTTCTCGGGTGGGCGGCCAATGATGGCTTTGTCGGCGGTTGCCAGGATCGGGCGCTCCATCAGCTTGGGGTGCTCGGCGATGGCGGCGATCAATTGCGCTTCGCTCAAGCCGGCATCGGCCAGGTTGAGGGCTTTGTATTCGTCTTCGCCGGTGCGCAGCAGTTGGCGTGCGCTGATCCCCAGCTTTTTGAGCAGGGCCTTGATCTGTGCGGCGTTCAGCGGGGTTTCCAGGTAGCGCACTACGGTGGGGGTGAGGCCGCGGGCTTCAAGCAGTTCGAGCGCACCGCGGGATTTCGAGCAGCGCGGGTTGTGATAAAGCGTCAGATCGGTCATGTGCGGGTCGCATCTTGCGTAAGGTGGCGGGTATTCTACCTGCGCTGGCGCCTGTCCTTAAACCGTAAGAGGCGATAGGCCGCAGCCAACGTTCATTTTTGCGAAGGAATACCCCATGACAAGGCGACTGATCGGTGCATTGGCGATCATCACAACCCTGCTGCTCAGCGGCTGCGGTAACGATTACGGCGTTGACCAATATGGCCAGAAAGTGGCGGCCGAACGCTTGGACAAACAGTGGCTGGTGGTCAATTACTGGGCCGAATGGTGTGGGCCGTGCCGCACGGAAATCCCCGAGCTCAATGCCTTGGCCGAACAACTGAAGGGGCAGGGCGTTGGCGTGTTCGGGGTTAACTTCGACAACGTGCAGGGCGAGGAACTGAAGGCCGCCAGCGACAAGCTGGGGATCAAGTTTACGGTCCTGGCCCAGAACCCGGACGGGATCTTCGAGATTCCGCGCAGTGAGGCGTTGCCGGTGACTTACATCATCGACGACAAGGGCAAGGTGCGGGAGCAGTTGATGGGGGAGCAGACGGCGGAAGGGGTGTTGGCCAAACTCAAGGCCCTGAAAGGCTGACACTGTGGGAGCTGGCTTGCCTGCGATGGCATCGCTGCGGTGTACCTGATACACCGCGTGGTCCGTATCGCAGGCAAGCCAGCTCCCACAGAACCAGAGGACACCGCGTTAATACAGGAGCGTGCGCCCAGGTCAGCCTTCTTCGAGCCACAAGCGAATCGGCTTGCCTTCGGCCGGCCAGAAGCGCGTCTGTTCGATCGGCGAGATGTCCCAGCGCTGAACGCCTTGCAGGGCCTGGAAGAAGCGGTGCTCCTGCTCCATCAACGCCTCGGCGCACATTTTGCGGGTGCTGCCGATAGCTCCGAAGCTCAGCTTGTCACCCTCGACGGTGTACGGCGCAAACCAGTGGTTGCAGCCGCCGTTGCCGTAGGCACGGCCATCGGCGCCCAGGGTGACGGTCAGGTGCGCGTAGTCCATCAACGGCCGCTCACCGATCCACTCCACCACGTAGCTATGGTCGCGTTCGAGCTTTGCGCTATCAGCGGCGCAGCCCGTCAGCCCCAAGCCGATTGCGGCGAGCAGCAGCGGGCCCTTCATTGGGCGGCCTGCTGGCATTTCGGGCAGCGGTGTTTGTCGCCTTCGCCGGCCCAGCCGAGTTCTTTGATGCGTGCGTTGGCGGCCGGTTGCAGCGGCTCTTTGGTCAGCTTGGTTTCCACCGCGAATTCAAACTCCAGCACGGCCTCGCAGCTGTCGCAGTTGACCTTCCAGGTGTGAATCTCCAGTTCGCCGAACTTCGGCCCCTGGGCCATGGCGACCCATTGGCCCGCCGGGCGGATGGAGTAGCGCACGTCCCCTTCGACCGTCAGGCGCATCGACAGGGTTTTACTGCCGCGCAGGGTGACGATCAGAACGTCGCCGTGTTTGATCGAACCACCGTTGCCGGTGACCTGGTAACGGCCCGGCACCAGGGCGCGGCATTCGATCAGGGTGTGTTGCGGGCTCAGCAAGCTGAAGCGGAAATCGTGTTCGGCCATGGATCCTCCAAATAGGCGCGGCATCCTATCACGGGTGCCGGCCCATCATGAGCCTGGTATGTGACCGCTGATCAACCCTCGACCAGGTTCTGCGCCCGGCCATCGGCCCACGCCACGATGTTGGCCAGCGTGGTGCCGGCGATCGCCGCCAGGGCTTCACGGGTGAGAAAGGCCTGGTGTGCAGTGATGATCACGTTGGGGAAGGTCAGCAGGCGCGCGAGTACGTCGTCTTGCAGGGGCAGGTCCGAGCGGTCCTCAAAAAACAGCTGGGCTTCTTCTTCATAAACGTCCAGCCCCAGGTAGCCCAATTGGCCTTCCTTGAGGGCTTCGATCAGCGCGGGCGTGTCGACCAGGCCACCGCGGCCGGTGTTGATCAGCATTGCGCCGGGCTGCATATGCGCCAGGGAGCGGGCATTGATCAGGTGTTTGCTGTCGGCAGTCAACGGGCAGTGCAGGCTGATGATCTGCGCCTCGGCCAGCAAGTCGGGCAGGCTCACGTAGCGGGCGCCCAGGGCCTGGACGTGTGGATTGGGGAAGGGGTCATACGCCAGTAACTGGCAGCCGAAACCGGCCATGATCTTGGCGAAGGTTGCGCCGATCTGCCCGGTGCCGACCACACCAACGGTTTTGCCGACCAGATCAAAACCGGTGAGCCCATGCAGGCTGAAGTCGCCATCGCGCGTGCGGTTGTAGGCACGGTGCAGGCGGCGGTTAAGGGCCAGGATCAGCGCCACGGCGTGTTCGGCCACGGCGTGGGGTGAATAGGCCGGCACGCGTACGATGCTCAGGCCCAGGTGTTTGGCGGTGACCAGGTCGACATGGTTGTAACCGGCGGAGCGCAGAGCAATCAGGCGTGTACCGCCCTTGGCCAGTTGCTCCAGCACTGGAGCACTGAGGTCGTCGTTGATAAAGGCGCAGACCACCTGATGGTGTTCGGCCAGGGCCACGGTATCAAGGTTGAGGCGGGCGGGTTGGAATTGCAGTTCCAGGCCGGCCGGCAGCGGTTCGCCGAGGAAACTCTCGCGGTCGTAGGTTTGGCTGCTGAAGAGAATGACGCGCATTAAGAAGGCTCCCTGCAATTTACATATTGGAGTGCTGACTGAATGTGGGAGGGGGCTTGCCCCCGATTGCGGTGCATCGGTTACAGATATTTCGACTGACAAACTGCTATCGGGGGGCAAGCCCCCTCCCACATTGTTGATTCATTGCCCATGAAAACAGGGTCAGGCGCTGACTCTGGCTTCACTGGCCAGCCGCGCAATCGCCATGTCCAGTTCATCCAGCGCGGCCATGGCCTTGGCATCATCCTGTTTGAGCAGGGTTTCAGCGCGTTGGCAGGCCGCGCGCAGTTGTGGCACGCCACAGTAGCGTGTGGCGCCGTGCAAACGGTGCACGCGTTCGATCAGGGCATGGTTGTCATTGGCTTCGCGGGCGACGGTAATCGCCAGGCGGTCGGCTTCCAGGGAGGCCAGCAGCATGGCGAGCATATCGGCGGCCAGGTCGGCCTTGTTGGCCGCCAGGCGCAGGCCTTCCTCGTGGTCGAGCACCAGCAGTTGCACGCCTTGAACCAGGCCTTCGTTGACGCGTTCCGGGCCTTGGTTACGCAGGGCCAGGCCGGTCCACTTCAACACCACCTGGGCCAGTTGCCGCTCGCTGATGGGTTTGGTCAGGTAGTCGTCCATGCCGCTTTGCAGCAGGGCGCGTTTTTCATTGGCCATGGCGTGAGCCGTGAGGGCCACCACCGGCAGCGGCGTGCCGTGTCGCTCGCTTTCCCACTGGCGAATCGCCTCGGTGCTTTGGCGACCGTCCATGCCGGGCATTTGCACATCCATCAATACCAGGTCGAAGGTTTCCTGTTTCACCGCATCAATGGCCGCGTAACCGCTTTCCACCGCCAGTACCTTGGCGCCCATGTCTTCCAGCAGGGTTTGTACCAGCAGCAGGTTCGCCGGGTTGTCGTCCACGCACAGCACACGTGGCGCACGGCTGGACAACGGCTCTCCCGGCTCGCTGCGTGAAGGGCGGGGGCTGATCAGGTCGGCCAGGGAGCGGCGCAGCTTGCGTGTACAGGCGGGCTTGGCCTGCAATTGGCTGTTGGGGTTGGGCACCGATTGGTTGAACAGCATCTGCTCTGTGGTCGGGCACAGCACCAGCACCTTGCAACCCAGGTGTTCAAGGTCCCACAAATGTTGGTTGAGACGCTCGGGCGGAATGTCATTGGCGGTGACGCCAAGCACGGCCAGGCTGATGGCCTGTTCGGTCTGGTGCGCACTGGTAATGCCATTGGTCAGGCTTTCCAGGGTATTGAACGGAGTGACTTCCAGGCCGCAGTCTTCCAATTGATGTTGTAGAGCCTGGCGCGCCAGTTCGTGGTTTTCCAGCACGGCCACGCGGCGCCCCAGCAGCGGTGGGGCGGGCAGGTCTTCGACGTCGTCGCGGGTCTTGGGCAGGTTCAGGCTGATCCAGAACTCCGAGCCTTCACCCGGTGTGCTGTCGACGCCAATTTCGCCACCCATCTGCTCGATCAATCGCTTGGAAATCACCAGGCCCAGGCCGGTGCCGCCAGGCTGGCGCGACAGCGAGTTGTCAGCCTGACTGAACGCCTGGAACAGCGCGCGCACATCCTGGTTGGACAGGCCGATGCCGGTATCTTGTACGCTGATGCGCAACTGCACGCTGTCTTCCTGTTCGTCCTCGACCATCGCCCGGGCGACGATAGTGCCTTCGCGGGTGAACTTGATGGCGTTGCTGATCAGGTTGGTCAGGATTTGTTTGAGGCGCAGCGGGTCGCCTACCAGCGCCAGTGGCGTGTCGCGGTACACCAGGCTCACCAGTTCGAGCTGCTTGGCATGGGCGGCGGGGGCGAGGATGGTCAGGGTGTCTTGCAGCAAGTCCCGCAGGTTGAACGGCACGCTGTCGAGCACCAGCTTGCCGGCTTCAATCTTGGAGAAATCGAGGATTTCGTTGATGATGCCCAGCAGGTTGTCGGCGGACTTTTCAATCGTGCCCAGGTAATCCAGCTGGCGCGGCGACAGCTCGCTTTTTTGCAGCAGGTGGGTAAAGCCGAGGATACCGTTGAGCGGCGTGCGGATTTCATGGCTCATATTGGCCAGGAACTCGGACTTGATGCGGCTGGCCTCCAGGGCCTCCTTGCGTGCCAGGTCCAGCTCGATGTTCTGGATCTCGATGGTCTCCAGGTTCTGACGCACGTCTTCGGTGGCCTGATCGATGCTGTGTTGCAGTTCTTCCTGGGCGTTTTGCAGGGTTTCGGCCATGCGGTTGATGCCCGATGCGAGCTGGTCCAGTTCCTGGCTACCCAGGGGCGGCAGGCGTGTTTCCAGGTTACCGTCCTTGAGCTGGGCCACGGCTTGCTTGATCTGGCCAATCGGCGAATTGATGGTGCGGCTGATCCGCAGGGCGAGCGCTGCGGTGAACATCAGGCCGATGGCGATCAACAACAGGCTGGCGAACAGGCTACGGTAGCCGCGCAGCAACATGCCATTGTGTGAGAGTTCCACTTCGACCCAGCCCAGCAGGCGGTCGGCCTCATCAGGTATCACGTCGCCGGCGAGGTTGCGATGACGGCCGAATACCGGCAGCAGATAGCGGGTGGCATCGTTGCCGGTGCGCTGCAACAGGCGCGAACTGTTGCCGGTGGGCGGTTGGTTGAGCATGGTTGGGCCGGCGTGGGCCAGGGACGAGCGGTCCGGCGCCAGGAACGACACGGCGCGCACGTCCGGTTGCTCCAGGGACTGGGTGGCGATGCGCTCCAGCAGCTCGGTGTTCTTGTGGCCCAGGGCGGGCGCTACCAAGGGCGCCAATTGCTCGGCGATCATTTCGCCGCGTTGCAGCAATTGGCTCTGCAACTCCGACAGTTGCATCCAGGTGAAGTAGCCTCCCAACAACAGGGCCATCAGGCTGGTCGGTAATAAGGTCAGCAACAGTACGCGGCCTTTTATCCCCATTCTTCTAAGCACGCCACTCTCCTGCTACCACGTTGTTATCCATTATCCACACAGGCATCCGGCCCGCGCCACCTGCGCAGTGTAGCCATTTGCACGGTCTGGAATCTCGCAAATTAATGACATGCGGCAATCTTCGGGCCATTCGGCGCCGGGTGGCGATTGCCTGTGAACGTTTAATCTTGAATAATCAGTGATTGAGAATGACTTGCAGACGCTAATGAATCCCGCAGCAGTTGGCTTACCCACAATCCTGACCATCGAAGATGACCCTGTGCTGGGTGCCTACGTGCATGAGCAGCTTGGTCGCAGTGGTTTCCAGGTGACGTGGTGCCGCAACGGCCAGCAGGGCCTGCAAATGGCTTGCGAGCAGGCGTTCGACCTGGTGTTGATGGATATCCTGCTGCCGGGGCTCGACGGTTTGTCGATCCTCACCCATTTGCGCAGGAGCCATACCATGCCGGTGATCCTGATGTCGGCCCTGGGCGCTGAAGCCGACCGCATCAGCGGCTTTCGCCTGGGGGCGGACGACTACCTGCCCAAACCGTTCAGCATGGTTGAGCTGCGTGTGCGCATTGAAGCCATCCTGCGCCGCGTGGCCCTGGACCGCCGACCCGAGCCGCCGCGCCCGGTGGTGCGCGAGGATGCCCGGGTACTGCAGTTCGATGATGAGCGCTGTGATGTGGCCTGCCAGGCACAGTGGGCCGGGTTGACGCGCAGTGAATACCGTCTGCTGGAAACCCTGCAGCGCAATGTTGAAGAAGTACTCAGTAAAGCCTTCCTGTATCAGCACGTGCTGCAGCGTGGTTATGCGCCCCATGACCGCAGCCTCGATATGCACGTCAGTCAGATTCGCCGCAAACTCAAGGCCATCGGCTACGCCGAGCGTGAAGTGCGCACGGTGTGGGGCAAAGGCTATGTGCTGAGCGGTCATGATGAAGGGCTTTGAGCGGCTGCCTGGCAAGCACTCACTGTTTTGGAAACTGGCCTGCCTGTTGATCGCCTTCTGTTTGCTGATGATTTGGCTCAGTTGGTCGTGGGGCCGCTACATGGAACAGCAGAGTGCTTACCTGTCCGACAAATCGCGGGAGATCCTCAACGGTTACGCCGCAGGTGCCGAACTGGCGTGGAGTACGCAAGGCAGCGCTGGTGTGGATGCCTGGTTGCAGCTGATGGCCAAGCGCGAAACTACCTGGGTGGGAGTGATCGGCAACGATTTGCAATCGCTCGGCAGTACGCCTCTCAACGACAAGGAAAGTCAGCGCCTGACCTTTTTGCGCGGCCTGGATTGGCCGGTCAGCCGGCATGTCATCGGCCTGCCGTGGATGAAGGTACCGTTTCCGGTTGACCCCGGGATGGGCTCGCTGGTGATCGAATTGCCGCAGCGCTTTATGCCGGGCCGCTATCAGCTGTTCTGGCGGGTGGTGACCAATGGCGTCATCCCGGGCCTGTTTACCTTGTTGCTGTGCATTGGCCTCTATCGGCTGCTGATCATGCCCCTCAATCAACTGCGTGAGCAGGCCAATGCCTGGCGTGCGGATCAATTGAATACGCGGATGTCCCGCGATGCCACCAGTCGTCAGGACGAACTGGGGGAGTTGGGCCGCGCCTTTGACCATATGTCTGAACGCTTGCAGGGCACGGTGCGCTTGCAGCAGCAGTTGCTGCGCGATATGTCCCATGAATTGCGCACGCCCTTGAGCCGCCTGCGGGTGGCCTGCGACAGTGAGCAGGATCCGACCCGTTTGCGCGAGCGCCTGGGCCGGGAGATCGACGCCATGCAACGCCTGGTGGAAGACAGCCTGCAACTGGCCTGGCTCGACAGCGAAACAGCGCCGCTGCCCCAGGAAGATATTCAGCTCCAGGCGTTGTGGGACATGTTGCGGGAAAACGCCTGTTTCGAAAGCCATTGGCCGGCATCACGCTTACCATGCCTGTTGCCGGCCGACAGCTGGGTGCGCGGCAACCTGAATGCACTGGCCCAGGCCCTGGAAAATATCCTGCGCAACGCCATACGTCACTCGCCAGCCGATGGCGCCGTGCTACTCGACGGCTGCCGCGAGGGAGATTATTGGCATATCTGGCTGCAGGACCAGGGCGGCGGCATTGATGAGCAGGATTTGGAACGTATCTTCGCGCCCTTTACCCGCTTGGACGGCTCGCGACCTGGCGATGGTGGGTTCGGCCTGGGCTTGAGCATTGCCCGCAACGCTGTGCAGCGTCAGGGCGGGCGCCTGTGGGCGCAGAACTGCGGGCCGGGTTTGCGTGTGCATATGCGCTTGCCGGCCCGTTAACCGTCAACGGCGACGCAGCTTGCGTTTCTTCCACTGGTGGGCGACCCACCAGCGCCAGTAGGCCATGGTCAAGCAATAGGCCAGCGCACCCAGCACCAGCCCCAATACCACCGAGCCCAGCAAAAACGGCTGCCAGAGCGTGCTCAACTGGCCGCTGATCCATTCCCAGGTCAGGTCGTCGGGCAGGCTGCGCGGCGGTACATTCATCAGCCAGGCGCCGGTCAGGTAGGTACAGACGAATACCACCGGCATGGTGACCGGATTGGTCAGCCATACCAGGCTGACCGCTATCGGCATATTGCCGCGCACGGTGATCGCCAGGATCGCTGCAAGCAGCATCTGCAACGGAATCGGTATAAACGCCGCAAATAAACCCACCGCCATCGCGCGCGCGACTGAATGCCGGTTCAGGTGCCAGAGGTTCGGGTCATGCAGCAGGGTGCCAAGAAACTGTAATGACTTGTGTTCCCTGATGCTGCTGGGATCGGGCATGTACCGTTTGAATAAGCGCCGGGGCATAAGGGGTCCAGGTCAATTTGAAGGGCAAGTATGCCCGGATTCTATAAACAGAAAATTCAGACTTTGTGACAAAACATCATAGGCGCTCCCGGTCAGTCGGCTAAGACTTAAGTGGATCACTGGAAAAGGATGATCCATGAAAACAGGGATGTTCGCGCTGGCGCTGGGGTTGCTGGCGTTGCGCTGGTTACCCGCGCTGCCGTCTGGCGCCGGGCTGCTGGCCATGCTGATACTGGCCTTGATACTGCTGCCTTTTCGCACCTATCCCGTGGCGTTCTTTCTGGTTGGCTTGAGTTGGGCCTGCATCAGCGCACAGTGGGCACTGGATGATCGATTGCAACCGACGCTGGACGGTCAGACACGCTGGGTGCAAGGGCGTGTCATCGGCTTGCCGCAGCACACACGCACGGGCGTGCGTTTCGAGCTGGCCGACAGTCGGTCCCGTAATGCACGGCTACCCCAACGTATCCGCGTGTCCTGGCACGGCGGGCCGACCGTAAACAGCGGCGAGTACTGGCGTCTGGCATTGACCCTCAAGCGGCCTGCCGGCCTGCTCAATTTCCATGGCTTTGACCACGAAGCCTGGCTGCTGGCCCAGCGCATCGGCGCCAGTGCGACGGTGAAGGACGGTGAGCGCCTGGCGCCGGCGCGCCATGCCTGGCGCGATGCGGTTCGCCAGCGCCTGATGGCCGTGGAGGCCCACGGCCGTGAGGCGGGCCTGGCGGCGTTGGTGTTGGGCGACGGTTCCGGGCTTGCACCTGAGGATTGGCAAGCGTTGCAGAACACCGGCACGGTGCATCTGCTGGTGATTTCCGGACAGCACATCGGCTTGCTGGCGGGGTTGATCTACGGCTTGGTCGCCATGTTGGCGCGCTATGGTTGCTGGCCGCGAGGCTGGCCGTGGCTGCCGTGGGCGTGCGGCTTGGCGTTTGCCGCGGCGTTGGGCTACGGCCTGCTGGCGGGGTTCGGAGTGCCGGTGCAGCGGGCGTGTGTGATGGTCGGCCTAGTGCTGCTGTGGCGTATGCGTTTTCGCCATTTGGGGGTCTGGTGGCCGTTGTTGCTGGCGTTGAATGGCGTGCTGCTCATTGAGCCCCTGGCCAGTTTACAGCCGGGGTTCTGGTTGTCGTTTGCGGCGGTCGCGGTGTTGGTGCTGGCGTTCAGCGGGCGCCTGGGGCCCTGGAACGTCTGGCAGATCTGGACCCGCCCCCAGTGGTTGATCGCAATTGGCTTGTTTCCGGTACTGCTGGTGTTGGGGTTGCCCATCAGCCTCAGTGCCCCGGTGGCCAATCTCTTCGCCGTGCCCTGGATCAGTCTGGTGGTACTGCCGTTGGCGCTGCTGGGCACGGCGCTGCTATGGGTGCCGTTGATCGGCGAGGGCCTTTTGTGGCTGGCTGGTGGCGCGCTGGATGGGTTGTTCAAGGGCCTGGCGCTGCTGGCTGCACAACTGCCGGCCTGGGTACCGGCTGAAGTGCCGTGGATGTATTGGTTGGTGAGCCTGGCGGGCGCAGTGATCGTGCTGTTGCCCAAGGGGCTGCCGTTTCGAGTGCTGGGTTGGCCGATGCTGTTGGTGGCAGTGTTTCCGCCCAGGGATGGGGTGCCCAATGGCCAGGTGGAGGTGTTGCAACTGGATGTCGGTCAGGGCCAGGCACTGATTCTGCGTACCCGCCATCACACCTTGCTCTACGATGCCGGCCCACGCTCGGGGCCTGTCGATCTGGGCGCGCGGGTGGTCTTGCCGTCGCTGAAAAAGCTCGGGGTAGGGCAGTTGGACATGATGCTGCTCAGTCATGCCGATGCTGATCATGCCGGCGGTGCGGCGGCGGTGGCTCTTGGCCTGCCCGTCAAGCGTGTGGTGGGCGGTGAAACCGAAGGGCTGCCAGCGTTCCTCGCTACACAACCCTGTAGCAGTGGCGAGCAGTGGGAGTGGGACGGCGTGGCATTTGAACTGTGGCAATGGTCTGACGCGATTGAGGGTAATCCGAAATCCTGCGTATTGCAGGTCCAGGCCAATGGCGAGCGCTTGCTGCTCACCGGTGATATCGACCGCGCCGCCGAACAAGCATTCCTGGCCTCGCCGCTGGCGGTTCCGACCAACTGGCTGCAAGCGCCGCACCATGGCAGCCGCAGCTCTTCATCCTGGTCTTTCCTGCAGCGGCTGGCGCCAACAGCGGTGCTGATTTCCCGGGGGCGCGGCAATGCGTTCGGGCACCCGCATTCGCAGGTGCTGGAGCGCTATCAGGCATTGGGCAGCCGGGTCTATGACAGTGCCGAGCAAGGCGCTGTACGGTTGCGCCTGGGAGCATTCACGCCACCGACGGTTGCGCGCAGTCAACGTCGTTTCTGGCGCGAACCGTTACCGTAACCCGGCGTTACCAAAGACTCAGGGCCGCAACGGGCGGGCCTGTTGCCGACGAACCCCGCCGCTGAACCTATATGGTAAAGTGGCGCACTTTTTCGAGGGGACATTCACTGTGTGGGAATTGGTCAAATCCGGCGGCTGGATGATGTTGCCGATTATTCTGAGCTCCATCGCCGCACTCGGCATCGTCGCCGAACGCCTGTGGACCCTGCGCGCCAGTCGCGTGACCCCCGAGCACCTGCTGGGGCAGGTCTGGGGCTGGATCAAGAACAAACAGCTCGACAAGCAAAAGCTCAAGGAGCTGCGCGCCAATTCGCCGCTGGGTGAAATCCTTGCCGCCGGCCTGGCCAACTCCAAGCATGGCCGCGAGATCATGAAAGAGTGCATTGAAGAAGCCGCTGCCCGGGTTATCCATGAACTGGAGCGCTACATCAACGCTCTCGGTACCATTGCCGCTATGGCACCGCTGCTGGGCTTGCTCGGTACGGTGCTGGGCATGATCGATATCTTCAGCTCGTTCATGGGCGCTGGCATGGCGACCAATGCGGCGGTTCTCGCCGGTGGTATTTCCAAGGCCTTGATCACCACGGCAGCGGGCCTGATGGTAGGGATTCCGGCGGTGTTCTTTCACCGCTTCCTGCAACGTCGCATCGACGAACTGGTGGTTGGCATGGAACAGGAAGCCATCAAGCTGGTGGAAGTGGTGCAGGGCGACCGTGACGTAGACCTGGTCGAGGGCAAAGCGTGAAATTTCGCCGCAAGCAACGGGAAAATGTCGATATCAACCTCGCGTCATTGATCGACGTGGTGTTCATCCTGCTGCTGTTTTTTGTCGTGACCACCACCTTTACCCGAGAAACCCAGCTGCGTGTCGATCTGCCGGAGGCGGTGAGCGGTTCACCCGCCGAAGACCAGCAGGTCAAGCAATTGGATATCGCCATCAGCGCAGACGGCGTTTTTTCAGTGAATAACCAATTGCTGCCGAAAAACGACCTCGCCAGCCTGATGGAGGCCTTGCAGAAGGAATCCGGTGGCGACACCCAGCTACCGCTGTCGATCAGTGCTGATGGCAAGACCCAACACCAAGCGGTGATCACTGCCATGGACGCGGCCGGCAAGCTGGGCTTCAGCCATTTGCGCATGACCACCGTCGAGGCGGCGAGCCCGCCCTGATGGCCATGTCCGATCGTTTGCTCAAGGCCTGGTACGAGGGCCATCCGGCATTGGTGCTGTTGCGGCCGCTGGAGTCACTGTATCGCCGGGTGGTGGAACGCAAGCGTGCGCGCTTCGTGGCAGGCGAGGGCGAGATTTATCAATCACCGGTGCCGGTGGTGGTAGTCGGCAATATCACCGTGGGTGGCACCGGCAAAACGCCGCTGATCCTGTGGTTGATCGAGCATTGCCGTCGTAGCGGTTTACGCGTGGGCGTGGTCAGCCGTGGCTACGGCGCCAAGCCGCCGCAGTTGCCGTGGCGGGTCGAGGCCAGCCACAGCGCCGAGGTGGCCGGCGACGAGCCCTTGCTGATCGTGCAACGCAGCGGCGTAGCACTGATGATCGACCCCGACCGCAGTCGTGCAGTAAAGGCCTTGCTGGCCAGTGAACCCCTGGACCTGATCCTTTCCGACGACGGGCTGCAGCATTACCGCCTGGCCCGCGATCTTGAACTGGTGCTGATCGATGCCGCCCGCGGCCTCGGCAATCGTCGCTGCCTGCCTGCCGGGCCGTTGCGCGAGCCGGTAGAACGCCTGCAGAGTGTGGATGCATTGCTCTATAACGGTGCCGGCTCGGACCCCAAGGATGGTTTTGCCTTCCGGCTGCAGCCCACCGCGCTGGTCAACCTGCACAGTGGCGAACGCCAGCCCGTCACGCATTTTCCAAGGGGCCAACAGGTGCATGCGGTCGCCGGTATCGGCAATCCGCAACGTTTCTTCAATACCCTTGAAACGCTACACTGGCAGCCGCTGCCCCATGCTTTTGCCGACCACGCGCCCTATAGCGCCGAGGTCTTGAATTTTACCCCGTCATTGCCGCTGGTGATGACCGAAAAGGACGCGGTGAAGTGCCGCGCCTTTGCCCAGCCAGACTGGTGGTACCTTGCGGTGGATGCGGTGCCGTCGCCGGCGTTTGTCGCCTGGTTCGACACGCAGTTGATGCGCCTGCTGCCCAACCGTCTATTGCCTTAACGCTTCTTTCCAGGAATCACTCATGGACACCAAACTGCTCGATATCCTCGCTTGCCCGATCTGCAAAGGCCCGCTCAAGCTCAGCGCCGACAAAACCGAGCTGATCAGCAAAGGTGCCGGCCTGGCTTACCCGATCCGTGATGGCATCCCGGTCATGCTCGAAAGCGAAGCCCGTACCCTGACCACCGATGAGCGCCTGGATAAATGACCACCGCCTTTACCGTTGTCATTCCCTCGCGTTATGCCTCGACGCGCCTGCCGGGCAAGCCGCTGCAACTGATCGGCACCAAGCCGATGATCCAGCTGGTATGGGAACAAGCGTGCAAAAGCAGCGCCGAGCGGGTGGTGGTGGCTACCGACGACCCGCGTATCATCGAGGCGTGCAAAGGTTTTGGAGCCGAAGCGGTCCTGACCCGCGAAGACCATAACTCCGGCACTGATCGTCTGGCCGAAGTGGCGACAAAGCTTGGCCTGGCGCCCGACGCCATTGTGGTCAACGTGCAAGGCGACGAGCCATTGATCCCTCCGGGTGTCATCGACCAGGTCGCCGCCAACCTCGCGGCCCATGGCGAGGCGCGTATGGCGACCCTGGCCGAACCGATCGAAGACATCGAGACGCTGTTCAACCCGAACGTGGTGAAAGTGGTCAGCGACATCAATGGCCTGGCACTGACGTTCAGTCGCTCCACCTTGCCGTGGGCGCGGGATGCCTTTGCCAAGAATCGCGACGTGTTGCCGGAGGGCGTGCCATATCGCCGCCATATCGGCATCTACGCCTACCGCGCCGGTTTCCTGCATGATTTTGTCAGCTGGGGCCCCTGCTGGCTGGAAAACACCGAATCCCTGGAACAACTGCGCGCCCTATGGCACGGCGTGCGCATCCATGTGGGCGATGCGTTGGAAGCGCCGCCGGCGGGTGTCGACACCCAGGAAGACCTCGAACGCGTCCGTCGCCTGCTGGGCGCCTGATGGAAGTTCTGTTTGTATGCCTGGGCAATATCTGCCGCTCGCCAACAGCCGAAGGCATCTTGCGCTATAAATTGCGCGAAGCCGGCTTGGCGGGCCAGGTTGAGGTGGCGTCTGCCGGTACGGGCGAATGGCATGTCGGCAACCCCCCGGACCAGCGCAGCCAGCGTGCGGCGCTGGCGCGTGGCTATGACTTGTCGAGCCAGCGTGCCCAGCAGGTCAGCCGCGCCGACTTTGCGCGCTATGACCTGATCCTGGCCATGGACGACAGTAACCTGCGCAACCTCAAGGCCATGCAGCCGGGGCAGGGCAAGGCGGAACTGGATTTGTTCCTGCGCCGCTTTGACGGCGAAGTGGACGAAGTGCCAGACCCTTACTACGAAGGTGAACAAGGTTTCGAGCGGGTCCTGGACCTGATCGAGCGCGCCTGTGATTTATTGGTGATCGAATTGAAGGGGCGGTTATGACCTTGCAAGTGCGTGCTCAGGTATCGCTTAAGCCATTCAACAGCTTCGGCATTGATGTGCGCGCTCGATTATTCGCCGAGGCCCACAGCGATGCCGAGGTTCGCGAGGCCATCGCCTATGCCGCTGCACACGCGGTGCCGCTGCTGGTGATCGGCGGCGGCAGCAATTTGCTGCTGACCCAGGATATCCCGGCGCTGGTGTTGCGCATGGCAACCCAAGGCATTCGCGTGCTGCACGACGACGGCATGCATGTCGTGATCGAAGCCGAAGCGGGCGAAGCCTGGCATCCGTTCGTCCTCTGGACCCTTGAGCACGGCTTCTGCGGCCTGGAAAACCTTAGCCTGATCCCCGGCACCGTCGGCGCTGCTCCCATGCAGAACATCGGTGCCTACGGCGTAGAGATCAAGGATGTCTTCACCGGCCTCACTGCGCTGGATCGCCAGACGGGCGAGCTGCGGGATTTCAGCCTGGACGAATGCAACTTTGCTTACCGTGACAGTCTGTTCAAGCATGAGGTCGGGCGGTGGTTGATCCTGCGGGTACGCTTTGCCCTCAGTCGCGCCACTCACCTGAAACTCGACTACGGCCCTGTTCAACAGCGCCTGACCGCGCAAGGCATCACCCACGCTACGCCAAGCGACGTGAGCCGGGCGATTTGCAGCATTCGCCGCGAGAAACTGCCGGACCCGGCAGAACTGGGCAATGCTGGCAGCTTTTTCAAGAACCCACTGGTACCCCAGGCCCTCGCTGCCGAACTGCAAAGCCACTACCCCGACTTGGTCGCATACCCTCAGGCCGACGGGCAAATGAAACTCGCCGCCGGCTGGCTGATCGACAAGGCAGGGTGGAAGGGCTTTCGAGACGGCGATGCGGGTGTGCACAAGATGCAGGCGTTGGTCCTGGTCAATTACGGCGCAGCCACAGGGCGTGAGATTGCCAACCTGGCGCTACGTATCCAGCAGGATATCTTCAAGCGTTTCAAGGTCGAGCTGGAGATGGAACCCAACCAGTACTGATCTTTCAGGCCTGGAAATGAAAATGCCCCGTATCTTGCGATACGGGGCATTTTTTATTGCGCTGGTTGATCAGTCGTCGCGGCTCATGATGCCGAAGATCTGCAACAGGCTGATAAACAGGTTGTAGATCGACACATACAGGCTGATGGTGGCCATGATGTAGTTACGCTCACCACCGTGGATGATGGCGCTGGTCTGGAACAGGATGCACACCGAAGAAAACAGCACAAAACCCGCGCTGATCGCCAGTTGCAGGCCGCTGATCTGGAAGAACATGCTGGCCACTACCGCTGCCAGCAGCACGAAGAAACCTGCGGTGATAAAACCACCCAAGAAGCTCATGTCCTTACGGCTGATCAGCACGTAGGCGGACAGGCCACCAAACACCAGTGCGGTCATGGCAAACGCCGAACTGACCACTTCCGCACCGCCGGCCATGCCCAGGTAACGGTTGAGGATCGGGCCGAGGATAAAGCCCATGAAACCGGTCAGGGCAAACGCCGACACCAGGCCCCATGCCGAGTCACGCAGCTTGTTGGTCAGGAAGAACAGACCGTAGAAGCCGATCAACACGACAAAGATATTCGGATAACCAACGCGCATCTGTTGGGCCACATACGCCATCACGCCGCTGAATGCGAGCGTCAAGGCGAGCAAGCCGTACGTATTGCGCAACACGCGGCTGACTTCAAGCTGCTCAGCCTGCGCGTTGCCATTCACTGCGTAATTCTGTTCGCGCATGGCGACACTCCTTCAGTTTTGAAACGTTCAGTCGCAAAGATCATAACAGACGCCCTGTAACAAGCGATGCAGAGAGTTTGACAGTGTGTTTCATTCGGGTATTATGGCGCCCGCTGACACGGGATGAGCGACTATAATCCTGTGATGCACAAGGGAAATTGGCAGAGTGGTTGAATGCACCGGTCTTGAAAACCGGCGGACGTTAATAGCGTCTCCAGGGTTCGAATCCCTGGTTTCCCGCCAAGATTTACACGAAAGCCTCGCGAAAGCGGGGCTTTTGCGTTTCTGGGGGTTTGAGTGTGCTGATAATCAAACAAATGCTGTTTTTCGCATTTATACCGTTCAAAGACGAACCACCATTCGTCTAACATCCCGCACTCTCCATCCGTTGCTACCTCTCAATCTTAAGCGCGGATATCCCGAGCGATAAAACGGAGAGCCAGTATGGAAATCAACGAGAAAGCCCCAGGCAACATTTCCCAGCAAGCGGTTACCCGTAACACCGATAACGAGACGGGGCATGACCCGAGGCGCGATGAGGACAATATCCCGCTACCCCCGGATGACGAGGCCCTCATCGAGGAGGATATGGCGGATGTAGACGCGGCGGATTCCGTGGCAAGTGAGCACCCCGCTACCTGAAGACGTCCCGATCAATGAAGCCCGGCCCAGCGCCGGGTTTTTATTACGGCTTTCGGCTCACTTGAACAACCAGGGCCCCTCAATATTGCCATCGCATAATTGTGAATGGCTTCACGATGCCTCTATGATCAGCACGCACTGTATTGGATCGCTGAGCCTCAACCCTTTGAAGGACATGAGCATGGACAAGCACTTCGGTAATTCAGGCCTTTTCAAAACCACTTCGTATCAAGGCAACGACGCTCACGACGGCTGCAGCACTGCTGACTGGGAGCTGAAAAACAGTGCGCTGAATACGAAGGAGTTTTTGATATGTCCAAAGAACTACTCGGAGTTTTTGCTCTAGGGTTGATGGTGGTCGGTGAGTTTTGTGCAATCTACAGTGAGGTGGTGACCGCCAAGTTGGCCCAGACCGGCAGTGGTTCCTGGGAGGCCTTTGTACTTCCTGTGGTCTTGATGTGTTTTGCAGGGCTGTGCCTGCTGGGTGCCTATTGGCTGGGGTATATGGTTGTCGGTGATATCTGGATTGTCACGGTAGTCTCGGTCACTTCGTTATTGCTTCTGGAGCCTGTGGTGGTCTGGGCGCTGTTTCATGAAGCACCAGGGCGCGGCGCGTTGATCGGGTTCTGCCTGGGCGCCTTGGGGATGCTTGCGACGGTAGTGCTCTAGCACCCCGGGGAATCAAGTGCCGGGTCAGATCAGCATCTGTAGTCCGATGCTTATCTGGCCCGCACCACTGCACTTTTTTCCATTCTGCTGATCTACCCTGTCCCAGCCACCCGACTCACACGGGTGGCCAACAGAATCAGACCCGGTGCCGATGGATCGAACGTCAACTGTTTTTACCTCCCGATGGCCGCTGCTGCTTGCTGCGGTTGTCGCGCTCTGCGCAACAGGTTGCAGCCAGCAACAGGGCCGCGATATCGCCAGGCAATTCAGCGATGGCAAGCCCGATGAATTCTTCCAGACCAGTGTCGACCGCATGGCCACCCTGGGGATGCGCGACAACCTGCAAAGCCTCTACTTGCTGATGAGCAAGCTCTACCTGCGCAACCCCAGCCAGTGGCGTCAGTCGGGCTACCCGGATGCGGTGAGCGCCGCTCGGGTCATTCGCCAGGCCATCGAAAATCGTCAACCCTTGCCCGCATTGGGGGACCGGCGTGATCTGGCCGCCCTGAGTTACTCCCTGAGCCCTGACTTTCGTGGCGACCGGGTAGGCGCGTTTATCTACGCGATTGGCAGCATGCTCGTGACCGCCCACGGCGGGCGTACGCAGTTCTATGTGACCGACTCAATCAACCCGCAGTTTGTCAGCAATGCGGCGCGCAATATTGAAAAGGCCACCTGGCTGCTCAGCCAGCGCCAGGATGCCAACGGTGTGTTGCTGTTGTTTTCCAACGAAATATCGGAGGAGGGCAGTAACCTCAGTTTTGCCGTTGAGTTCGGCAAGATCGTGGCGCGTCTGGACTTGCTCACCCAAATCCTCGATGAGCGTTACCGACGCATTGGCCTCAATTACGCGCAAAGTTTGTTGCTGATGAACTTCCTGCCGGTGCAGTGAGGCTTATCCATCGACCAATCGGTACGGTGTTTCCCTTTCCGCTGTAGGAAGCGGCCTATCTTGCCTCCCGCTGCTTGAAACGCTTGCCTGCGGGCAATAGCCTCGGATTTTTCTTAAACACGAGGCCCTCCCTTGGGTAAACGAAAAACGGTTTGGCCCACGGATCGCGAAATACGTTTGCGGTTTATCCTGTTCGCGGTGATCGATGCCGCGACTGTCCAGGGCGTCTCTGCCGAGTTGCTGTTGCCGGCGCATACGCTGCTGCGCAACTCGCCTTCGGAGGCGCAGTTGCGCGATGCACTGGGCGACATCCTGGCTACCGATGAAATGTACGGTTTTCGCTTTCCGCCGGGTTCGGATGCGGACGATCTGATGCGGGAATTGGCGGAGCCGGACGGCTGAAACCTGACCGGTGCTGGTTTGCCGGCGCCATGGTTCGTCATTAAGGCGTGACCTGACGGGTGTACTTGCCTTCCCATCACTGTTCGCGTGGTGGGCCCGGCCTGCCACGCCCCCGCATTCCAAGGACTTGCCCCAATGTTGCTGCGCCAACCGCCGTTTCTTTTCGCCGCCCTGACCCTCAGTTCGCTGGTACAGGCCGAAGGCCTGCAATTGGCGCCAGTCGAAGTCACCACCACCGAGGCCAGTGCCGGGGAAATCGCCCAGGGCCAGCTCAAAAGCGTGCCCGGCGGCACCAATTACATCGATATGGGCAGCGTGCAACAGGGGCGGGTGAGCAGTAACGAGGATGTGTTCAAGTACCAGGCCGGGGTGTACGCCAAGGCGGCGAATAACGAAGGCGTGAAGCTGTCCATTCGTGGTTCGGGGCTGAACCGCAGCCCGGGTGCCCATGGCTCCGGCCTGTATGAAATGTTCGACGGTCTGCCGCTCACGGGCCCGGGCGGTACGCCGTATGAGCTCAAGGACCCGCTGTGGCAAAGCCGCGTGGAAGTGCTACGGGGCGCCAATGGTTTCGATCAGGGCGCGTTGGCTTTGGGCGGTTCGGTCAATTACGTGACCCGCACTGGCTATGACGCGCCCAAGCTGCAAGTGCGCTATGAAGTCGGTAGCCGCGGCTATGCCCAGCGTGAGATCAGTTCCGGCCAGGTGCTGGGGGAGGCCGATTACTACATCAGCCTCACCGATTCCGAGTCCGACGGCTACCAGCACCAGAGCGCCGGGACCGGCAAGGGCATCGCCGCCAACTTCGGCTACCGCTTCAACCCGGACCTGGAAACGCGCTTCTACCTGCGCTACCGCGAAACCACCAACGACTCGCCCGGCAAGCTTACGCGTTACCAGATCAGCCATGACCCGCGTGCCGCCAACAGCCTGAACGCCACCCGCGATTCAAAACGCCTGCAACCGGGCTCTACCTGGATCGCCAACAAGACCACCTTGCAACTCGATGACGCATCAAGAATCGAAGTCGGGCTGGCCTATCACGATTACCCGATGGATCTGCGCGAGGGCACCAACCGCCTCAAGGTTGCCTACACCGATATCAGCGGCACCCTGAACTACATCCGTCAGGACAACCTGTTCGGCCATGCCAGCAAAACCACCGTCGGCCTGCGCACCACCCAGGCGATGCCCAATAATGGCGCCTCGGAATATGTGCGCATCCCGGCGGGCAAGACCGCAATCTATGCGCCCGGCACCAAAACCCGCGATTACAGCTACCTGGGCTCCGACACCGTGCTGCATGTTGGCAACGAGCTGGAGCTGGTGGAGGATCTGTGGCTGACCACTGGCCTCGCGGCGATCTACACCCGTCGCGAAACCCAGGTGACTTACCCCGACGGCTAGGCGCCGCTCAGTCAGCATGACTGGGACTACGCACCGCGCATCGGCCTGCGTTACGACTTCACCCCGCAATTGCAGGTATACGCCAACCTGAGCCGGTCGGTAGAGCCGCCGCACGCCTGGTCGATGATCTGGGGTTCCAACAAATATTTCGACGCCGGCCCTGCCAATGGGTTGGCACGCGAAGGTGTCAGCCTGAAGAACCAGACCGCCACCACCCTGGAAGTCGGCGGGCGCGGTGAAGCATGGCTCGGCCATTGGGACCTGGCCCTCTATCGCTCCGAAGTACGCCACGAATTGCTCTCCGTGGAAACCCAGGCCCAAACCGCCAACAGCAGCGCGATTATTGCCGAATCCAACGCCAGCCCCACCGTGCACCAGGGCGTGGAGCTGAGCCTGCTCAGCCCGCTATGGGACGGTGGCCGCAACGGCAGGCTCGACCTGCGCCAGGCCTATACCTTCAGCGACTTCCACTACCGCGACGATGACCGTTTCGGCGACAACACCTTGCCCGGCATCCCCAAGCATTACTATCAGGCCCAGGTGCGCTACAGCCACCCGACGGGTTTCTACACCAGCCTCAACACCGAGCACGCCTCGCGGGTAGCGGTGGACTACGCCAATTCCTACTACGCCGCGGCTTACACCACCCTCGGTGCCACGTTCGGCTATGACGCACCCCAGCAAGACTGGCAAGCCTGGGTCGACCTGCGCAACCTGACCAACCGCCGTTATGCCAACACCGTTACGCCGGGGTACGACGACAACGGCATGGACGCAGCACGTTCAACCCCTGCCGATGGGCGTGGCATTTACACCGGCGTGTCGTGGAGCTGGCGCTAAATCAACCCTCGTGTTCGCGCAGGCGCTTGTACAGCGTGTTGCGGCTTACGCCCAACTCCCGCGCCAGGTGGGAAATATTCCCGCCCATGGCTTGCAGGCGTTGTTTGAGGTCAAGGTTTTCATCCAGACGCTCGCGGGTGGGCAGCGGCGGCGCTTGCTTCAAATCGGTAAAAAAATCATCCGGCAGATGTTCTGCGCGAATCGGCTGGTCCTCGGCCATCGCCAACGCCACCTGCAGCACGCTGCTCACCTGACGCAAATTGCCCGGCCACGGATGTTGCTCAAATAACCTCAGCACCTCGGCACTCAGCCCGGCCCACTGGTTCGGCTCGCGGTGTTGCTGCCACAGTTGCTGAAACAACGCCTGCTTGTCGGTGCGCTCGCGCAACGGCGGCAATTCCAGGGTCAGGCCGCCGATGCGGTAGTACAAATCCTCGCGAAAACGTCCGGCTTGCACCAGCTCGCGCAATGCACGGTTGGTCGCCGAGATAATGCGCAAATCCACCGGGAACACCTCGCTGCTGCCCACCGGCTGCACACAGCGCTCCTGCAACACCCGCAACAGGCGGGCCTGGGTTGGCAACGGCATATCGCCGATCTCATCGAGAAACAACGTGCCCTTGTCGGCCTTGCGGATCAGGCCGATGCTGCCTTTCTGATTGGCGCCGGTAAACGCGCCTTTTTCGTAGCCAAACAGTTCCGATTCCACCAGCTCTGCGGGAATCGCCGCACAGTTCACCGCGATCAACGCCTGTCGGCTGCGGGAACTGGCCTGGTGCAGGGCTTTGACGAACACCTCTTTGCCCACGCCGGTTTCGCCATGAATCAGCAGTGGAATGTCCTTTTCCAACAGGCGCTCGGCCTGGCGCACGGCTTTCTCCACGCGCGCATCGCCAAAATGCAGGGTCTTGAGGTTGATCGAGGTCGGTGCTGGCGGCGGCGGTTGGCTGAACACCCGCGCCTGTACCGGCATCTGCCTGGGCCGTTTCAACAGGCACTGGAAGCGATTGCGTCCCGCCGCCTGCAACGCAAACGGCAACCCTTCGGGCTGGTTGAGCAACTCCAGCAGTGACACCTTGAACAGACTGTCGATCATCACCCGCGACAGGCTTATGCCCAGCAGGTTGTCCGCACGCCGATTGGCCGACAGCACTTGGCCGCTTTCATCAAAGATCAGCAGGCCCGCCCACTGGCTGTCGAGGTTGCTCAAGCCGGTGTTGAAGGTCAGTTGAAAATGTTCGCCACGAAAGAGGTTGAGGATCAGCCGATTTTCCACGGTCTGGCTCATCATCTTGACCATGCCCAGGGTGTGGGAGGGCGGCAGGTAGCTGTCGCTGGACACATCCAGCACCGCGATGATTTCCCGTTGGGCATCGAAGATAGGCGCCGCCGAGCCGGTCATGAAGCGGTTGGCCTTGAGGAAATGTTCGTCGTGTTCGATATGCACGGCCTGGGCGCAGGCCAGTGCGGTGCCGATGGCGTTAGTGCCGCTGGCACGCTCCATCCAGCTCGCGCCGGGGCTGAAGCCACGGGCCAGCCTGGGTTCGATAAACCGTTGGGTGCCCCACGACGTCAGGACCTGGCCCTGATTGTCGGCCAGCATGATCAGGCAGTTGGAGTTGCTGAGGATGTTTTCGTAGTAGGGCAGCACTTCCTGATGCGTGGTCTGCACCAGTGAATGCTGGCTTTCCAGCAGTTGACTGATGCCGTCGGCGGGCAGTTGGTCAAAGCTGGGGGGGCTCTGGTGATCCAGGCCATAGGCGCGGCAACGGCGCCAGGATTCCTGGATAAGGGTGTCGTGGGTCAAGGGTTCGGCCATCGTGCGACCTTCATTATTATTGTTGTCGGGTCTTGCGCCATCTAACGTCAGACATCGAACAATGTGGGAGCGGGCTTGCCCGCGATGGCAGAGGGTCAGGCACAGCATCTACAAACTGATGCACCGCCATCGGGGGCAAGCCCGCTCCCACATTTGATCTTCGTCGCGCATAAAGTGTTGTTCACAACTGTTCATTGTCAACCCCGACAGTGTTCAGTTGTTCAGCCGGATTGTTCACTCCTGAACATCATGGTTCACCCATTTCCTTACACATCAAGCGCTTGCGGTTTTGGCACGAAACTCGCTCTGACAACGGACCAGATTCATTCCAATAATAAAAAAGGTCGTGTCATGTCATTGACCCTGGAACATGTCTCCCGCGTTGTCGACGGCCAAACCTGGATCGACGACGCCAACCTGCGGTTCGAAGCCGGCTCCTTCAACGTGCTGCTCGGTCGCACCCTGTCCGGCAAGACCAGCCTGATGCGCCTGATGGCCGGCCTGGACAAGCCCGACAGCGGTCGCATCCTGATGAACGGCGTGGACGTCACGCAAAAGCCGGTACGCCTGCGCAATGTGTCGATGGTCTACCAGCAGTTCATCAACTATCCCACCATGACCGTCTTCGAGAACATCGCCTCGCCGTTGCGTCAGGCCGGTGTATCCAACGAACTGATCCAGAGCAAGGTGCTGGAAACCGCCAGAATGCTGCGCATCGAAAAGTTCCTGCAACGCCACCCGCTGGAACTGTCCGGTGGCCAGCAGCAACGCACCGCCATGGCCCGCGCCCTGGTCAAAGACGCCGAACTGATTCTGTTCGATGAGCCGCTGGTCAACCTGGACTACAAACTGCGCGAAGAGCTGCGTCAGGAAATGCGCGAACTGTTCAAGGCGCGCCACACCATCGCCATTTATGCCACCACCGAGCCCAACGAGGCTTTGGCCCTGGGTGGCACCACCACCATTCTTCATGAAGGCCGGGTGATCCAGAGCGGCAAGGCTGCCGAGGTCTACCACCAGCCGCAGACCGTGCTGGCCGCTGAGCTGTTCTCCGAGCCGCCGATCAACCTGATGCCAGGGCGTATCAGCGGTAATGAAGTGAGTTTCGCCAACTTCGTGCATTTCCCACTCAACGTCGACCTGCGCCCCATCGGCGAGGGCGAGTTCCGTTTCGGCGTGCGCCCAAGCCATATCAGCCTGGTGCCGAGCAATGACGATGACCTGGAGCTGGCGGTGACCGTGGAGGTCGCTGAAATCAGCGGCTCGGAAACCTTCCTGCATGTGCGCAGCGAGCACTTCCTGCTGGTGCTGCACCTGCCGGGGGTGCATGAATACGACGTGGACGCGCCGATCCGCGTGTATATCCCTACCCATAAACTGTTTGTGTTCGATGGTCAGGGCCGCTTGGTCCAGGCCCCCGGGCGCCGTGTCGCGAGGGTTGCCTGATGGCCGAGATCCATTTGCGCAACCTGGCCCATAGCTACAACCCTACGCCTACAGTGCCAGAAGACTACGCCATCCGGGAAATGAACCATGTGTGGGAGCAGGGCGGTGCCTACGCCTTGCTCGGGCCGTCAGGCTGCGGCAAGTCCACGCTGCTCAATATCATTTCCGGCCTGCTTAGCCCCTCCGAAGGCCAGGTACTGTTCGACACCCAAGTGGTCAACGACCTGACCCCGGAAAAGCGCAACATCGCCCAGGTGTTCCAGTTCCCGGTGGTGTACGACACCATGACGGTGTTCGATAACCTGGCCTTCCCGCTGCGAAACCAAGGCATGGCCGAGGCGAAAATTCACAGCAAGGTGCAGGAAATTGCCGAAGTTCTTGACCTGCAAACCCTGCTGAGCAAAAAAGCCCGCAACCTCACCGCCGACGAAAAACAGAAAGTCTCCATGGGCCGTGGCCTGGTACGCGATGACGTGTCGGCGATCCTGTTCGACGAGCCGCTGACGGTGATCGACCCGCACCTGAAGTGGAAACTGCGGCGCAAGCTCAAGCAGATCCATGAGCAGTTCAACATCACCATGGTCTACGTTACCCACGACCAACTGGAAGCCTCCACCTTCGCCGACAAGATCGCGGTGATGTACGGCGGGCAGATCGTGCAGTTCGGCACGCCGCGGGAACTGTTCGAGCGGCCGAGCCATACCTTTGTCGGCTATTTCATCGGCAGCCCGGGGATGAATCTGATTGAGGTGCAGGCCAAGCCTGGCGGTATAGGGTTTGCCAACACCTTCCTGCCGCTGTCGGAGGCGTTGCAGCAACGGCTCAACGTCACCGACTGCAAAAAACTCCAGGTCGGCATCCGCCCGGAGTTTATCCACGTATGGGATGAGCACAACCCTGACGCCCTGCAAGCCGAGGTCCTGCATGTCGAAGACCTGGGCACCTACAAAATCATGACCCTCAACCTTGACGGCGCCACGCTTAAAGTGCGCCTGGCCGAAGACAAACCGGTGCCGGAAGGCAGGGCGTCCATCAGCTTCCCCGCTCAATGGCTGATGCTCTACGCCGACGATTACCTGCTGGAGGTGGCGCCATGAACAAGGTGCAGAACAACAAGGCCTGGTGGCTGGTGTTGCCGGTGTTCCTGCTGGTGGCGTTCAGTGCGGTGATCCCGATGATGACCGTGGTCAACTATTCGGTGCAGGACATTTTCGACCAGTCCAGCCGCTATTTCGTCGGGGCCGACTGGTACAAGCAGGTGTTGCTCGACCCACGCCTGCACGACTCGCTGCTGCGCCAGTTCATCTACTCGGCCTGCGTGCTGTTGATCGAGATCCCGCTGGGCATCGCCATCGCCCTGACCATGCCCACCAAGGGCCGCTGGTCCTCGCTGGTGCTGATCATCCTCGCCATTCCCTTGCTGATTCCGTGGAACGTGGTCGGCACCATCTGGCAGATCTTTGGCCGCGCCGACATCGGCCTGCTGGGCTCGACCCTCAACGCCCTGGGCATCAGCTACAACTACGCGGCGAACACCATGGACGCCTGGGTCACCGTGCTGGTGATGGATGTGTGGCACTGGACCTCATTGGTGGCCCTGCTGTGCTACTCCGGCTTGCGGGCCATTCCGGACGTGTACTACCAGGCCGCACGGATTGATCGTGCATCGGCCTGGGCGGTGTTCCGACATATCCAGTTGCCGAAGATGAAAAGCGTGCTGCTGATCGCGGTAATGCTGCGGTTTATGGACAGCTTCATGATCTACACCGAACCCTTCGTGCTCACCGGCGGCGGGCCGGGGAACGCCACCACTTTCTTGAGTCAGACGCTTACCCAGATGGCCGTCGGCCAATTCGACCTGGGCCCGGCGGCGGCGTTTTCCCTGGTGTACTTCCTGATCATTCTGTTGGTGTCCTGGCTGTTCTACACCGCCATGACCCATTCCGACGCCAACCGCTGAGGCCGCCAACATGAGCAAGCGCAAGCTTATTCCATTACTGATCTACATCCTGTTCCTGCTGGTGCCGATTTACTGGCTGCTGAACATGTCCTTCAAGAGCAACACCGAAATCCTCGGCGGCTTGACCCTGTTTCCGCAGGATTTCACCTTGGCCAACTACAAGGTGATCTTCACCGACCCAAGCTGGTACACCGGCTACCTCAACTCGCTGTACTACGTGAGTCTGAACACGCTGATCTCTCTGAGCGTGGCGCTGCCGGCGGCCTATGCGTTCTCGCGCTATCGTTTCCTGGGTGATAAGCACTTGTTTTTCTGGCTGCTGACCAACCGCATGGCGCCGCCTGCGGTGTTTTTGCTGCCGTTTTTTCAGCTGTATTCCTCCATCGGGTTATTCGACACGCACATTGCCGTGGCCCTGGCCCATTGCCTGTTCAATGTGCCGTTGGCAGTGTGGATCCTGGAAGGTTTCATGTCTGGGGTGCCCAAGGAAATCGACGAAACCGCCTACATCGATGGCTATAGTTTTCCCAAGTTCTTTGTGAAAATTTTTGTTCCGTTGATCGGCTCCGGCATCGGCGTCACGGCGTTTTTCTGCTTTATGTTTTCCTGGGTCGAACTGCTGCTGGCGCGCACCCTGACTTCGGTCAACGCCAAGCCCATCGCGGCGGTGATGACCCGCACGGTGTCAGCATCGGGGATTGATTGGGGCGTCCTGGCGGCAGCGGGCGTGTTGACTATCCTCCCTGGCATGTTGGTGATCTGGTTTGTTCGCAACCACGTGGCCAAGGGCTTTGCCCTCGGCCGGGTCTAGAGGAGTCGATGATGGAATGGATGGCCTGGACCACCCCCACTGCGTTGTTCTTTGGCGGCATCGCCCTGATTCTGGCGGGCATGACCACCTGGGAGCTGCGTTCGCCGAGCATCCCCCGGCGCGGGTTGCTGCCGATCAGCACCACCCGTGGTGATCGCTTGTTTATCGGTCTTCTCGGCAGCGCCTACCTGCATTTGCTGGTCATTGGCGTTACCGACTGGAGCATCTGGGTGGCGTCCGCGCTCTCCCTGGTATGGCTGTTGAGTGTGATGCGTTGGGGCTAGGTCTACACAACCCTGTAGGAGCGAGCTTGCTCGCGAAAATCGTCAACGATAACGCAGTGTTCCTGGTAGCCCGCGGTGTCTTTGAGTGCTTCGCGAGCAAGCTCGCTCCTACAAGGGAGGTGGTTGCAGATAGCCCGTTTGAAACTAACCTGGAGGTCTCTATGTTGAATAAAAACAATAAGCTGCGACATAGCATTTCATTGGCCGCCGTACTGGCCCTCAGTGGTTTGAGCGCTTCGGCCTGGGCCGATGCGTATGAAGATGCCGCAAAAAAATGGATCGGCAGCGAGTTCAAACCCTCAACCCTCAGCGAAGCCCAACAGCTTGAAGAGTTGAAGTGGTTTATCAAGGCGTCGGAGCCGTTCCGTGGGATGAAGATCAACGTGGTGTCGGAAACCCTCACCACCCACGAGTACGAGTCCAAGGTGCTGGCCAAGGCCTTCAGTGAAATCACCGGCATCAAGCTTACCCATGACCTGCTGCAGGAAGGCGACGTGGTGGAGAAGCTGCAAACCCAGATGCAGTCCGACAAGAATATCTATGACGGCTGGGTCAACGACTCGGACCTGATCGGTACGCACTTTCGCTACGGAAAGACCGAGTCCATCACCGATCTGATGGCCAACGAAGGCAAGGACTTCACTTCGCCCACCCTGGACCTCAAGGACTTTATCGGCCTGTCGTTTACCACCGCGCCGGACGGCAAGATCTACCAGTTGCCCGACCAGCAGTTCGCCAACCTCTACTGGTTCCGCGCCGACTGGTTCGAGCGCCCGGAGCTGAAGGCCAAGTTCAAGGAAAAATACGGCTACGACCTCGGCGTACCGGTGAACTGGTCGGCTTATGAAGACATCGCCAAGTTCTTCAGCGAAGACGTCAAGGAAATCGACGGCAAACGCATTTATGGGCACATGGACTACGGCAAGAAAGACCCGTCCCTGGGCTGGCGTTTCACCGATGCCTGGTTCTCCATGGCCGGCGGCGGCGACAAGGGCTTGCCCAACGGCTTGCCGGTGGACGAGTGGGGCATTCGTGTAGAGGACTGCCATCCGGTGGGCTCCAGCGTCACCCGTGGCGGCGACACCAACGGCCCGGCGGCGGTATTCGCCACGCAGAAATACGTGGATTGGATGAAAGCCTACGCGCCACCGGAAGCGGCGGGCATGACCTTCTCCGAGTCCGGCCCGGTGCCGTCCCAGGGCAACATTGCCCAGCAGATCTTCTGGTACACCGCGTTTACCGCCGACATGGTCAAACCGGGCCTGCCGGTAGTGAACGCCGACGGTACGCCGAAATGGCGCATGGCGCCGTCGCCGGTCGGGCCGTACTGGGAAAAGGGCATGAAGAAGGGCTATCAGGACGTAGGCTCCTGGACCTTCCTCAAGTCCACGCCCGAGAAGCAGAAACTCGCGGCCTGGCTCTACGCGCAGTTCGTGACTTCCAAAACCGTATCGCTGAAGAAGACCATCGTCGGCCTGACACCGATTCGAGAGTCTGATATCAACTCCCAGGCCATGACCGACATGGCGCCCAAACTCGGCGGCCTGGTGGAGTTCTACCGCAGCCCGGCGCGCACCGAGTGGTCGCCGACCGGCACCAACGTGCCCGACTACCCACGCCTGGCGCAACTGTGGTGGAGCAACATCGCCGCCGCAGCCAGCGGCGAGAAAACCCCGCAACAGGCGCTGGACAACCTGGCCAAGGAGCAGGATGCGATCATGACGCGCCTGGAACGCTCCAAGGTGCAACCGGTATGCGGCCCGAAAATGAACCCAGAGCGTGACGCACAATACTGGTTCGACCAGCCGGGCGCACCGAAGCCGAAACTGGCCAACGAGAAGCCCAAGGGTGAAACCGTGAACTACAACGACCTGCTCAAGCAGTGGGAGGCAGCGCGCAAGTAATAGCGCCATCTCAACCCCTGTAGGAGCGAGCTTGCTCGCGAAAAACGTCAACGATAACGCGTGTTTCCTGAATAAACGTGGCGTCTGTGAGTTTTTCGCGAGCAAGCTCGCTCCTACACGCATTTTGGTTTTGTGCGCCCTGAAAAACGACCGCTTATCCCTCCCAACTCAACGCCATTTGAATTTTCCGCACGCCCCGACGCTCTGCATTTTAGAAGCGCGTGATGTTGAGCGCTCTTGCGGGGCCACCTTGTGGGAGGCCCGTTGTAACGGACTTTGCGGAAACTGCCATCATGACACTCCTTACAGCGCTGTCAGGCCAGCCGGCCTCTCTCACCGACTCGGCCCAGGGCCGCCATCAACGGGTGTATCAACAGCTGTACGGCGAAACGCCAGACGCCGCCGAGCTGGCGCGTGAATACCTGCAGGATCAATTGGCCCAGGTAGAGCAAACCGATTGCGACTTGCCTGAGGCGCCCGAACAACTCACGGCCTGGGTCGAGCAGCGCTGCGCCGCCGTGGCTCAGGCCTATGCCGATTATCTTGAACAGCGCCAGCAAGGGCGGCCACGACGCTATTTCCACAACAAAGCCCACGCGTTGTACGTGCTGCAACGCGTGGCGCCGACCAAACAGGTGGATGGCGCCTGGCTCTACGGCCTGCTGCGCTACTGGCAAGACCAGCGCTTTGACGGCTTGCTCACCACCTATCTGGAAGAATTGGGCGATGGTGAAGCCGCGCAGAACCATGTGGTGATCTATCGCAAGCTGCTCAGTGATCACGACGCCGACAGCGAAGCCGGGCTTGAGGACGAGCACTACCTGCAAGGTGCGCTGCAACTGGCCCTGGGCTTGTGCGCCGAGGAGTTTTTGCCGGAAGTTATCGGCTATAACCTGGGCTACGAACAACTGCCGCTGCACCTGCTGATCACCGCTTACGAACTCAGCGAACTGGGCATTGACCCCTATTACTTCACCCTCCATGTGACCATCGACAACGCCAGCAGCGGCCACGCCTGCAAGGCTGCACAAGCGGTGCTGGGCCTGCTGCCGCTGGGCGAGGGCAGGGCAGACTTTTATCGCCGTGTCGCCGCTGGCTATCGCCTTAACGATCTTGGCCCCGGTACCACGGCGGTGATCCAGCAGTTCAACCTGCAAGATGAGGTGGTCGCGATGCTTGAGCGCAAGCGTACCTTCGGCCAGCACATGCACTCGGACTACTGCCGCTTCGAAGGCCAGACCGTTAACCAATGGTTGGCCAAGCCAGGGCAGATCGGTGATTTCCTCAACGCCTTGCAAGACAAGGGCTGGATCAAGCGCAACCAGGACCCGGCCGAGAGCCGTTTCTGGCAGTTGATCGAGGGGGCGGGTGCGGCGATGTTCGGTGTGTTCAGCGCAGCGGAAAAACAGCTGCTGCATGACTGGATCGCTGCTGACTGGGCCAGCGGTCAGCGTGTGCCGCCGGTGCGGCCGGGGCGCGGCAGCCGGCTTGCCCGCGACCATCACCGCCCGGCAGACCCCGACACCCAGGCCCTGGCCGATTCGCTGTGGAACCTGCCTGACGAGCAACAGCTCAACGCGCTGATTCCGTGGCTGTCGGCACGCCGCCACAGCAGCCCCGCAGGCTTGTATGCCACTCGCCGCTTTATCCAACTGCGCGCGCGTTTGCGCTAAGGAATGTATCTATGTCTGCCCAACAACTCTCTGATCGCGCCTTGCTGAACCTGGGCCGAGGGTTGAAGGAAAGCGGTTACCGCTTCATTACGCCGACGCCCTTGACCCACGAGCGTGTCTACCGGCGTTTGGCGACGCCGTTGGCGATGACCCTGCGCGACGTATTCGGCTGGTCGATGCCGTTCGACCACGACCTGTTGCCCGAGGCGTTTCGCGAAGAGTTGCAGCAAGCCGATGTGATCGAAAAGCACGACGCCTTATGGCGCAGCACGGTACGTTGGTCGAGCCTCGACGACCTGCTGTTCGCCCATTCACCTTACCCTACGGTGCAAGCGGACGCGGTGTTCTTCGGCCCCGACAGCTACCGTTTTGCCCAGGTGATCGAAGCCCATTTGCAGCAGCGTTTTGAACCGCTCAAGCGCGCTGTAGATATTGGCTGCGGCGCCGGTGTGGGCGCATTGGTGGTTGCCCGTGCCCGGCATGACGCCCAGGTGCTGGCGGTGGACATCAACCCCCGCGCCCTGCGCCTGACTGCTGTGAACGCCGAACTGGCCGGGTTGAGTAACGTCAGTGTGTACCACAGTGACGTGCTGGCCAGCGTTGAGGGGCAATTCGACCTGATCGTTGCCAACCCGCCGTACATGAACGACGACCGCCAGCGTGCCTATCGCCATGGCGGGGGAGCGTTGGGCGAGCAGTTGTCGGTGCGCATCGTCAGCGAATCCCTCGGGCGTCTGGCCCTGGGTGGCAGCCTGCTGCTGTACACCGGGGTAGCCATGGTGGCGGGTGGCGATCCTTTCCTTGATGCGGTCAAACCGTTGCTGGGCAGTGATGCCTATGGCTGGACCTATCGCGAACTGGACCCTGATGTCTTCGGTGAGGAGCTGGAGAAACCTGGTTATGAACGCGTGGAGCGCATCGCGGTGGTTGCGCTCACGGTCACTCGACTGCGTTGACCCTTGATGCTTACTTTCGGTATCGAAGAGGAATACTTCATCACCGACCTGCACACGCGCCGGATGCTCGGCGAGCCTTCGGCAGCGGTGCTGGCGGCGTGTCGCGAGGCGATCGGCGCTGGCTTCTCGTATGAGATGTTCCAGGGCCAGATCGAAGTTGCGTCACCGGTATTCAGTGCCAGCGCTGAAGCCGCGGATTACCTGGCTACAGTGCGCCGCAATCTGGCGCAGCGCCTGGGTGAGTTTGGCCTCGGCGTGGTATGTGCCGGCAGCCATCCGTTGGCCGACTGGCGCGAACAGCGGCCCACCGACCAGGCCCATTTCCAGCAGTTGTTCGACGATATTCAATACGTAGCCCGGCGCAGCCTATTGTGCGGGCTGCATGTGCACGTGCAGGTGCCGCAAACCCATGACCGCATCGCCGTGATGAATCAGGTATCACCCTGGCTGCCGCTGTTATTGCTGCTCAGTTGCTCCTCGCCATTGTGGGACGGCGCACCCAGCGGGTTTATGAGCTACCGCCAGGCCGCGTGCGATGAATGGCCGCGCATGGGCGTGCCGGAACATTTCGCCGACTGGAACGAGTACCTGCACTACCTCGCGGTGCTGCAACGCATGGGCGCGATCAAGGCCGATGGCAATGGCTGGTGGGGCATTCGCCCGGCGGCGCGTTACCCAACCCTCGAACTGCGCATGACCGATGCCTGCCCGCGGCTGGCGGATGCCCTGGCCCTGGCCGCGCTGTTTCGCGTCATGGTCACCCACGCCTGCGGCCTTGAGCGGCCCGGCGCCGGGTTCACTGCCCAGACGCGCTGGCTGCTCAAGGAAAATCGCTGGCAGGCTAAACGCTACGGCGCGGGCGGCCACTTTGCATTGGATGACACCGGCGCCATGGGCAGCGCCGAACAATGGTTGCACTGCGCGCGCCAGACGTTCGGCTCCACCGCGGAGGCCATGGGCGAGCCGCAGCTGTTCGATACGCTGCAAGCGCTGCTGCGGCGCGGCAACAGTGCGACCGAGCAGTTGCGTTGGTACGCCCTGGCCCGCGACGAGGGTGTCGATGAGGTGGCCAGCCTGCGCAGCGTAGTCGACCATCTGCTGGCCCAAAGTCGCGGCGACCATTGATCGGGTGCCGCCCCTCGTAGAGGGAACACCGGCGCGCTGCGCGGCCCTTATCTAGTAACCCCTCAACGGCAGGAGCGCAGATCATGCGAGCGATGACTTACCAGGGCGCACACAAGGTGCAGGTCGATACGGTGCCCGATCCGATCATTGAACAACCCGATGACATCATTCTGCGTGTCACCGCGACCGCAATCTGCGGCTCGGACCTGCACCTGTACCGCGGTAAAATCCCAACCGTGGAACACGGCGATATCTTCGGCCATGAGTTCATGGGTATCGTCGAAGACACAGGTCCAGCGGTTACGGCTGTGCAACGTGGCGACCGCGTGGTGATTCCATTTGTGATTGCCTGCGGTGACTGCTTTTTCTGCCAGTTGCAGCAGTTCGCCGCCTGCGAAACCACCAACGACGGGCGCGGCGCCATTCTGAATAAAAAAGCGATCCCACCGGGGGCGGCGCTGTTCGGCTACAGCCGCTTGTATGGTGGCGTGCCGGGCGGCCAGGCGGAATTGGTACGGGTGCCCAAGGCCAACACTGGTCCGTTCAAGGTGCCCGGTACCCTGGCGGATGAAAAGGTGCTGTTCCTCTCGGATATTTTGCCCACCGCCTGGCAGGCAGTGACCAATGCCGGCATCGGCCAGGGTTCCAGCGTGGCGATCTATGGCGCCGGCCCGGTGGGGCTGCTGAGTGCGGCGTGCGCGCAGATGCTGGGGGCCGAGCAGATCTTCATGGTCGACGATCATCCGTACCGGCTGGCTTACGCACAGCAGATGTACGGCGTGATCCCGATCAACTTCGAAGAAGATGACGACCCTGCCGACACCATCATCCGCCAGACCGCCGGTATGCGTGGCGTCGACGGAGTGATTGATGCGACGCAAGGTGATCCTGCTGCCGGGGATCAGTGATCGGCCACTGACCGAGCCGCTTGAAGAGGAACTGACCCCAGAGCTGCGCGTGCAGGGTGTCCCCGGTTTCTAGACCCGTAGGAGCGAGCTCGCTCGCGAAAAACGTCAACGATAACGCGTGTTTCCTGATTAAACATGGCGCCTGTGAGTTTTTCGCGAGCAAGCTCGTTCCTACACAAAGCCTTTAAAGATCGGCATACACCATTAGACGCTGTCAGGCCATGGCTTGGGGTTGAATGCGCAACTCACCGTCCACATCCTTGACCAACCTACTGGCCACAAACAACGGCGCCAGGCGCTTGTGCAACTGCGGCTCGACAAACTCCTTGACCGTGTCCAGCACCAGCACACCACTGAGCGGCAACTCGGCCTTGGTGTACGACAACCATGCCTTCTTCAACGCCATCAACACATCGCTGCCGGCCGTCGAAGCGAAACGCCGATGCATCGGTTTGGCATCAAAGGAAAAGGTGTGCTGGAACTCATAGCCGGTTTCATCACCGCCACTGGCAGCGCAACGTACGCAGGTACAAGGGCCATCGCCGAAGGCGCTGCGCAGGTAGGCGTTGAAGTCCACCACGGGCTTGAGTGACAGGCGTTTATCAACCTCAAACAGGTCTCCGGTCATTTTTTCGTCAGTGTTCAACGTCCATTTCCTCGCAATCGGTGGCGGTATTTCAAAGCGCGGCACAATACCAGCCGAGCGCTAGTTTGGGGATTATTTGCATAACAATAGATCCCGATATTCTTTTCGTGTCTTAAAAAACGTCGCTACGCTCCATCACCTTCTCGATATCGCAGCGGACTCTTTCATGACCTTCAAGCGTTCCTCGTTGCCCCTCCTGGCCGCCTCGCTGGCCGCCGCGAGCGCCTTGCTCAGCCCCGGTGCCCAGGCCGAAGGCAAGATCAGCATCGCCCAGCAGTTCGGCATTGGTTACCTGATCCTTGACGTGGTGCGCGACCAGCATCTGATCGAAAAGCACGGCAAGGCGCAAGGCCTGGATATCCAGGTGGAATGGAACAGCATCTCCGGCGCTACCGCCATGAACGAATCGTTGCTGGCCGGCGCGCTGGATGTGGTCTCGGCCGGTGTACCGCCGATGCTGACTCTGTGGGACCGCACCAAGGGCAAGCAGAACGTCAAGGCCATTGCCTCCCTCGGCTCGATGCCCAATTACCTGCTCACCAACAACCCCAATGTGAAGAGCCTCAAGGACTTCAGCGAGACCGACCGCATTGCCGTGCCCGCCGCCGGTGTGGGGTTCCAGTCCCGAACCTTGCAGATCGAGACCGCCAAGCAGTTCGGCGACGCCAACTACAAGAAATTCGACAACATCTCCATCAGCCTCGCGCACCCTGATGCCACCGCCGCGCTGATTGCCGGTGGTTCGGAGATCAACTCGCACTTCTCCAGCCCGCCGTTCCAGTATCAGGAACTGTTGAATCCCAACGTACACAAGGTGCTCAGCTCCTACGACATCCTGGGCGGGCAGGCGACGTTCAACGTGCTGTACACCACTCAGAAATTCCACGACGAAAACCCCCGGACCTACAAGGCGTTCTACGCCGCGCTGGCCGAGGCCGAGCAGATCATCAAAGCCGACAAGCCTGCGGCCGCCAAGGCATATATCCGCGTCGAACAGTCCAGGCTGCCGTTGGACCTGGTGGAGAAAATCGTCCAGGACCCGGAAATCGACTTCACCATCGTGCCCCAGCGCACCTTTATCTATGCCGAGAAGTTGCAGGAGTTGGGGGTGTTGAAAAACAAGGCGGCGAGCTGGAAAGAGTATTTCTTCGAAGAAGCCCATGGCGGTGCGGGTAGCTAAACCCTCTGCGGCTATGAAATACAGTCAACTCTGGGAGGGAGCTTGCCCTATTGCCTGTAGGAGCGAGCTTGCTCGCGAAAAACTCACAGGCGCCGCGTTCATTCAGGACGCACGCATTATCGTTGAGGTTTTTCGCGAGCAAGCTCGCTCCTACAGAAGGCAATTTACGGCAAGCCCCCTCCCGGCTGTTGATTCTTGTTGCGCCTGAATATCAGCGGAAGAACTCACCGGGCGTTGCATCGAACTGCTGACGGAACGCAGCAATGAACGCCGACGTTGATTCATATCCACACCCCAGCGCCACATCCGTCACCCGCTCGCCGCGTTCCAGGGCGGGCAGGGCGCTGAGCAGTCGCAGGCGCTGGCGCCATGCGCGGAACGTCAGCCCGGTGTCCTTGAGGAACAAGCGGCTGAGGGTCTTTTCGCTGACGCCCAGCCTGGTGCTCCACTCTCCCAGGGTGGTCTGCTGCTCGGGGCGCAGGTTCAGGCTGCGGTAGATCTGCCGCAGCCGTGGCTCATGGGGTAACGGCAACATCAAATCCACCTGGGGCGCTGCGGCGAGTTGATCGAGCAACACCTGGGCCAGGCGCCCGTCCGGGCCATCCTCTGCATATTCCACCGGCACCTGGCTGAAATTGCGGATCAACTCACGCAACAAACTGCTCACCTCCAGCACCTGGCAACGCTCGGCCGCCCAGGCGGTGACGCTGCAATCAAGGTACAAGCTGCGCATTTCGGTATGCGGCGAGCTGAATACCCGATGGGGCATACCCGCTGGGATCCATACTGCGCGCTGCGGTGGCGCGACGAAACGCCCTACGCTGGTATGGATCTCCAGCACCCCGGAAATCGCGTAGGACAACTGCACCCAAGGGTGGCTGTGGCGTCGCGTCAGCGCACGATTGGGCAAGGATTCGGTGCGCCCATACACCGGCCGTGGCAGGCTGGAAAGCCCGGGTACACTGCGCCGAACGGTTTTTTCATGTCCTTTTGGCGGCATTTAGTGGCTCATTGGCGTTAGTCGGTAAAGGATCGTTACGTTAGAGTCGCCGGAACGCTCTTGGCAACCCCTGGAAGATTTGCTTATGACCCGCCCGCGCTTTCTGCCCGACAACTTCACCCTGACCCTTATCGCCACGGTGATCCTCGCCTCATTGCTGCCGGCCAGCGGCCAGACCGCCGTGGCCTTTGGTTGGGTCACCAACCTGGCCATCGCGCTGCTGTTTTTTCTGCACGGCGCCAAGCTGTCGCGCCAGGCTATCGTCGCCGGCGCCGGCCACTGGCGTTTGCACTTGCTGGTATTCAGCCTGACCTTCGTACTGTTTCCATTGTTGGGCCTGGCGCTCAAGCCGGTGCTGTCGCCGCTGATCGGTACAGAGCTTTACATGGGCATGCTCTATCTCTGCGCGTTGCCGGCCACTGTGCAATCGGCGATTGCCTTCACGTCCCTGGCTCGCGGCAATATTCCTGCGGCGATTTGCAGTGCGGCGGCTTCCAGCCTGTTCGGTATCTTCCTGACCCCGCTGCTGGTAACGCTGCTGCTGAACGTCCACGGGGAGGGCGGTTCCACCGTCGATGCGATCCTGAAGATCAGCGTGCAGTTGCTGCTGCCATTCATCGCCGGGCAAATTGCGCGGCGCTGGATCGGCGACTGGGTCGGACGCAATAAAGCCTGGTTGAAATTTGTCGACCAGGGCTCGATTCTACTGGTGGTCTACGGCGCATTCAGCGAAGCGGTCAATGAGGGCATCTGGCATCAAATCCCGCTGTGGGAATTGGGCGGGTTGGTGGTGGCGTGCTGCGTGTTGCTGGCCCTGGTGTTGGTGGCGTCTACGCTGCTGGGCAAGGCGTTTGGTTTTAACCAGGAAGATCGCATCACCATTCTGTTCTGCGGCTCGAAGAAAAGCCTGGCCACCGGCGTGCCGATGGCGCAGGTGCTGTTCGCCGGGGCGAGCATGGGCGTGTTGATTTTGCCGTTGATGCTGTTTCATCAGATCCAGTTGATGGTGTGCGCGGCATTGGCGCAGCGCTATGCCCAGCGCCCGGAAACCATCCCCGAGTTGATGGGGCAGGTGGATCCGTGATCCACCTCTCATTCCCGGGCAAATAAACTCAAGTTAACGACCACGCCGACGATTCACTTCTTACTAACCCAAGAAGGAGTGTCGGCATGAACGTTCGTCGTGTTTCGGTAATGACTGGCCTCCTGTGCCTATGGGCAAGCGCCTGCGGCGCTGCAGAGACCGCGGGGCAGGGCACCATCCGGTTCAGTGGTGCCATTGTCGAGTCAGGCTGTGCGACAAATGCGCACAGCGGTTCGGTGATGGAACTGCGCGGCTGTGCCAAAGTCAGTCGCGGCAGCCGCTTCGAGGTGCGCAATGTGGCGCCGGTGGCCAGCGTCAATGCGGCCCATGTGCGGCTGGTGGCAGACAGCGGCGAGGGGCGCTATTACGACCAGCGCTATCTGCTGGTAGACAACGCCGGCAAGGCCATTCAGTCCGGCAACTACATCATTACCATGACGTCGCCATAAACCTTCAGCCGACGATCCGCATCAACAGCCGGCCGAGAAACCTATAGAATGCTCGGCGGCGGCGCTTGTCCTGGGTGGCCGTTTGATCACCGTCAGAGTACCGCGCCCGTCAATGAGCCTTTCAGCCGCAACCCCCCAAGCCAATTGGCAACCGGTCATCGCCCTTGCGCTGGCCGCGTTTGTGTTCAATACCACCGAATTTGTCCCCGTCGGGCTGCTCAGTGCCATTGGTGCCAGCTTCGACATGCCCGTGGCCAGCGTCGGCCTGATGCTCACCATCTATGCGTGGATCGTGTCGCTGACCTCGCTGCCGGTGATGCTGCTGACCCGCAACGTCGAACGGCGCAAGCTGCTGATCGTATTGTTCGGTCTGTTTATCGCCAGCCATATCCTCTCCAGCGTCGCCACCAGCTTCGGCCTGCTGATGGTCAGTCGCGTCGGCATCGCCCTGGCCCATGCGTTGTTCTGGTCGATCACGGCTTCACTGGCTGTGCGCCTGGCGCCAGAGGGCAAGCAAGTGCAGGCCCTTGGCTTGCTGGCCACCGGCACGTCCCTGGCGATGGTGTTGGGCATTCCCTTGGGCCGTCTGTTGGGCGAGGCCATGGGCTGGCGCACCACCTTCCTGGTGATCGCCGCCTTCGCCGCCGCCCTGGTGTTCTGGCTGGGGCGCACCTTGCCGCTGCTGCCCAGCCAGAACTCCGGCTCCCTGCGCAGCCTGCCGTTGCTGTTCAAGCGCCCGGCGCTGGTGGCGCTCTACGTGCTGACCGCAATGACCGTCACTGCGCAGTTCACCGCCTACAGCTACATCGAACCCTTCGTCGAAGGCGTCGCCGGGCTGGGCGGCAGTGCCGTGACCCTGATCCTGTTGGTGTTCGGCGGTGCCGGCATCATCGGCTCGCTGTTGTTCAGCCTGGTGCACCGCTTCAACCCGCACCTGTTCGTAATCGGCGCCGTGTTCATCCTCGCCGCGTGCCTGGCGCTGATGCTGCCGTTGAGCGGCGCCGAATCCTACCTGGTGGTGTTGAGCATTTTCTGGGGCATGGCGATCATGGGCTTTGGCCTGGCCATGCAGTCCAAGGTGCTGGTGCTGGCACCGGACGCCACCGATGTGGCCATGGCGATGTTTTCCGGGATCTACAACATCGGCATCGGCGGTGGTGCGTTGATGGGCAGTTGGGTCGGCAGCCACTTCGGCTTCGCCTGGATCGGCGCGGCGGGTGGGTTGCTGGCAGGGTTGGCCTTGGTGGGGTATTGCCTGGCGATTCGGCGGTTTGGGCAGGGTGTGCCGCTTAACAAATGAATTTCACAGGGATTGGTGATTGATGAAGTACTTGATCGTTGCATGTGTTCTGTTAGGGCTCAGTGGTTGCGTTACCAACCAGTTGCACTTCGCGGCGTACTCGACGGAGGCCGAGTTGGCGGCAATCAAAAGTAGTGTTGTACAGGCCGACATCGTGCAAGTGACGGGCGCTGAAAAGTGTACGCGCTGCAAGGAGTCGAGCAAGCTTGTTTGGCATGCTGCCAATTACAAAGTCGGCCTTTACGAGGGGTTCGCCAACGTTCCTGTTGACGACTGGACCGATTTCACCAAGCGTGCGGTGGGCGTTTCTCCCTCTTCGACACTCAAAACCAGCGTCGAGATCGACAGAGTCTTCGTCAAGACTTGGAACTCTCCTGACTATTACGCCTGTGAGGTTAGCCTGACGGTGGATATCGCCGGCACGAAATATGCCGGGCATTCCCGACTCAAGTTGAAGCAGGCGGGGCAAAGCTTGATAGGTGACAAGCTTGCTGCCCTTAACGCGCAGGTATTGGATACTGTAGGCCTGACAGTTAAAGCAGCATATATGAATGCTTTGGCCAACTATCACAAGGCACGCTGAATAAATGCGGCTTTGCTGATTTGCTGAGTTTATAGAGGGCGACCGTAAGGTCGCCTGTTTTCGGTTACGACATCCTTGCCCTTAGCCTACGCCCGATCACATCCAGTAAATCGCAGCCGTCCCGCAATGGAATACTCAACAGCAACGCGAAGTCCTGCAGCACCACGGTATCGCTGGTGATTTCATCGCGAAGTGCCAGGTTTTCCAGAACTTGAGTGACTGCCCGAATACGAAAAACTGCTGCGTCATGCAAAGCATCAAGCGGCGCCTGAGTATCGATTAGCAGTGTAGGTATGGTGCAATCGGGGCCCGTTATGGGCATATACCGATCAGATGAGGTCATGGTTCTTGCTCCTATATCTAAGTGAGCCGTCACCTTCTGCCGCCAAGCAGAATTAGGGTGGCGGATTACGCAAGGTTGGCGGACCGGGGATATAGGACCCGGCACTTCCGAAGAAGTCCCTGCGCAACCCGCCATTGCACGAAATCACGGGCGCAAAAAAAGCGCCTGCAATCGTGTTGGGGGCGCCGTTGCGCCTATATCTGGTCGGACCGCCAAGTCCAATCGCAGCACTTGCTGCGAGTTGAAAGAGTAGCCTGCGCGATGCTCCATCGCAACCGGGAAGTGGATGACATCAAAAAAATGGATCGTTCACATCCTGTCATTGTAGTGAGCAACGCGAAGTTCTACGCCACCGGAATCAACGGATCGGCCGCCGCCAGCGCCACAGCCCGATCCGCCGCCGGTGGGTAGATCCACACGCTATTGATCTGCTGTTTGAGTTCCTTGGCTTCCTGGCCCACCAGCTTAAGCTGACGATCCCAGCCTTCGGTGTACACCGCGCCCCAGGCGCCGAGATCGAGGCAGGTCACGTATTTAGGTTGGCTGTAGACCATTGACGCCACACCGATCAAGTCGGCGGCGACGTTGTTACCAGCGTAGCGGCCCAGGGCGATGGCGTGCTGGCAGGACATGGCAGCGAAGTTGCCCAGCTCGTCGGTGGCGGCGTAGGCCACGTCCCCGGCGGCGTAAACGGCAGGTTGGCCTTTGACTCTGAGGCTGGCGTCCACATGCAGGCGGCCCTGAGGATCGCGGGTGCCATCGACTTGCTCGGTCAACGGGTTGGCGCGAAAACCAATGGTCCAGATCACGGTGCTGGACTCAATCCGCTGCCCATCCGCCAGGGTCACACCGCCGGCATCCACTGAGGCAACCGAGGTGTTCAGTACCCATTCAAGCCCGAGCGCCTGGCTGGCCTCGATGATCGCCGGGCGAATGCCATCCCCCATCGACGCCGCTATCTGCGGGCCGCGGTCCACCACGATCACGCGAATATCGGCAGCATCCCCCAGCGCCGCACGCAGTCGCGCGGGCATTTCGGTGGCGGTCTCGATCCCGGTAAAACCACCGCCGGCGACCACCACCGTGTTGCGCGCCGGGCTGTCGGGCAGGTTTTTCAGGGCCTTGATATGCGCTTCAAGTCGCGTGGCGTCCTCGATCTGGTCCACGTCGAATACGTGCTGGATGCCGTCCATGCTCGGGCGATTCAAGCGGCTGCCGGCAGCAAGCACCAAGCGGTCGTAGGTGAGGGTGGCCGGAGTGCCCGCCGCGTTGCGGTAGGTCACTTGCCTGGCGTTGGTGTCGATGCTGTCGGCAGCGCCTTGTACAAAGGTCACGCCCACGGCGTCGAACAGCGCATCAAGCGGGGCCAGCATGGTATGCACATCGGGCTCGTAGAACCGCGGGCGGATACGCAGCTCCGCTTGGGGGGCGAGCAGGCTGATGCGCACATCGTTGCGGTCGTGTTTATCCAGTAGCCGAGCCGCGCTCAAGGCGCTCCACACGCCACCGAACCCGGCGCCAATGATCAGAATGTGTTGTTTCATGGGGTTGCTCCAGAGACCAGATAAGCCGCAAGGCATTGCCGGATCACTGTAAAAGCACTGCTGTTTGTCAGAAAGGACAGATAACCCTGAATCACTGCCACTTCTCATCGGCCTAGCGAGAAAAGCGCTCGCGGTAGTCGCGGGGCGCGATGGCCAGATGCCGGTGGAAGGTGCAGCGCATACGCTCCTCGTCGCCAAACCCGCACAGGCGGGCGATCTGGTCGATGCTGCGTTGGGAGTCTTCAAGCATCCGCCGCGCCGCTTCCATGCGAAACAATTCGATGGCCTTGGCCGGGGTACGACCGGTTTTCTGCTTATAGACCCGCGCAAAGTTACGCGGGCTCATATGGCTTTGTGCAGCCAGGCGTTCCACGCTGAGGTCGCTGTCGCGCAGGTTGTCGCTGATCCACACGTGCAGGGCATCGAAGCCGGCGCTGTCGGCGGTTTGCGCTTGCAACACCTGGCTGAACTGCGCCTGGCCGCCGGGTCGCTTGAGGAACACCACCAATTCGCGCGCCACTTGCAGCGCTACCTCGCGGCCGCAATCGGCTTCCACCAGTGCGAGGGCCAGGTCGATCCCGGCACTCACGCCGGCGGAGGTCCACACCGTGCCTTGCTGCACGAAGATCGCGTCCATGTCCACCTCGATGCTCGGGAAGCGTTGTCTGAGCAGCTCGCACATGGCCCAATGCGTCGCCGCGCGGCGCCCCTCAAGCAAGCCTGCCTGCGCCAGCAAAAAGGTACCACTGCATACCGAGGCGGTACGTCGAGCCTGGCCGGAGGCGTTGCGCAGCCAGGCCACCAGCGCAGTGTTATCCGCCATGGCTTGCTCAATGGCGGGCGCGCCGGGTACCACCAGCGTATCGATGGCGCCAGGGTCCAATTGTGCCAGCGCTACCGTGTCGACGCTCAAGCCTTCGGCGGTCGGCATCAGGCCACCCGCCAGGCTGGCATTGTGCACCACGTAGCCTTGTAAACCGCGTTCGGCCATAGCCTTGGTCGCGGCCCAGAACACCGTTTGCGCACCGGTCAGGTCGAGCAAGCCCATTTGTGGGTAAGCCAGAAACACCAGCGTGCGGGGTTGGCCCAGCGGTTTGATAGCGGTCATGCGCCGGCCAGCAGTTTTTCCAGTTTTTCCTGATCCCGCGCGAACTGCCGAATCCCTTCCGCCAGCTTTTCGGTTGCCATCGCATCTTCGTTCGAGGCCCAGCGAAATTGCGCTTCGGTGAAGCTTTGGCGCGCTTCGCCATGGGTGCCCGGCACCAGCTTGCGCTCCAGCGGGCCGTTGTCTTCGGCGAGCTTTTGCAGGAGGTCGGGGCTGATGGTCAGGCGGTCACAGCCGGCCAGTTGTTCGATCTGGCTCAAGGTGCGAAAGCTGGCGCCCATGACCACGGTGGGGATCTGGTTGGTCTTGTAGTAATTGTAGATTCGCGTCACCGACTGCACGCCCGGGTCATCCACGCCGGTGTAGTCCAGGCCGGTATTTTTGCGATACCAGTCGTAAATGCGGCCCACGAAGGGCGAGATCAAAAACACCCCGGCATCGGCGCAGGCCACGGCCTGGGCGAAGGAGAACAGCAGCGTGAGGTTGGTCTGGATACCGGATTTTTCCAGGCGTTCGGCAGTGCGGATGCCTTCCCAGGTCGAGGCCAGTTTGATCAGCACGTGGTCGCGGCTGACACCGGCCTGGTCGTACAGGGCGATCAACTGATTGGCCTTGGCCCACAACGCGTCTTCGTCGAAGGACAGGCGCGCATCGACTTCAGTGGAAATACGCCCCGGGATCACCTTGAGAATGCCCGCACCCACCGCCACAGCGAAGTGGTCGCAGGCCAGGTCCACATCCCCTTTGGACAAGGACACGGCATTGCGCAGCAGCTCGGCGTATTCCGGGATGGCGGCGGCCTTGAGCAGCAGCGACGGGTTGGTGGTGGCGTCCACCGGGCGCAGGCGGCTGATGGCGTCCAGGTCGCCGGTGTCGCAGACCACGGTGGTGAATTGCTTGAGTTGTTCGAGCTTGGATGTCATGAGCGGCGGCCTCCAGGAAAGTGGCAAGGACTGCTTTTGTACCACTTCCCGCCCGTCTTGTTTACCTGGGTTGCCAGGTCTGTAGCGACTTGGGCAGCAAATGCATCGGCTTGTGGGAGGGGGGCTTGCCCCCGATGGCGGCCTGACAGCCGACCAGGATGCTGGACTTTGATCGAGTGCATATCCGTTATTTAGGTAGTGGCTGCTATTGGTTCCGCCCTTACGGCGGCTCACTTTTGAAAAGCGCAAAAGTAAGCAAAACGCTCTTGCCCCACCACTCGGCACCTCGCCTGGGCTCGGTGTGCCCGTAATCCGCCATGGATTTGGGGGGCCGCCGCCACGCGCCATCCATGGCGCGGGGCGGCTAAACCGGCATCCCTGCCGGTTTACCCCCCAAATCCCTGTCGAATTCCGGCCAGCGTGGTTTGACGGGGCGCCTAAGATCAAGATCAAAAACAGATCAAGAGCAAGAGCGGCTCGCTTCGCATCGTGGTTACGGTTGGCAGTGGCTACAAAAGTTGTGTGGATACCCATGCCTTGATGACGGTGGGTCAGATATGGATTGACTGACCCAACGCTATCGGGAGCGCTCTCTCGCAGGAGTTATGGGGTGTTGGTGGGTTTGGGTTGCAGGCAATCCAGTGCGCGGTCGGCGAGGGTGCGGGCCATATCGATCAAGTGGGCGGTGGAGCAGGCCATGTCACGTTGGCTGCCTTCGAGGCCCTCGGCGGTTTCGGTGGCGGTGGTGGCGGCGCAGCGCAGCAGCGAAGAAATGCTGGCGATGGCGTATTCGAAGCTCAGGTCTTCGTGGGCAACAAACACGGGATAGGGTGGATCAGGGACGATTTTGCTCATGGGTGAAGCTCCTGCTTGGATTGGGAGCCATTCTTTTGCCGATCTCACACGTCAAAAGGTGGCAGCTATGTGCGGGGTGAGATACCGGAAAGCAGGACCCGGCCAGACCGAAGTCTGCCCGCACATAGCCGCCATAGACGGTTGTAGCGCATGACGCCTGCTGATACACGGGATCTCACACCCGATCGCTGATAGGCAGCGACGAAGCGAAGGCTAGCCAGCGGGTTGAGCAGGCGCAAGGCCGAAAGATTGTCTAGGAAACGTCCTGCAAATTAAAGGGATATGGATTGCTGGCCTTTAACAATGCATGTCGAGCAGGCGATGCCGATATGGGAAGTGGTTAGTGAGTGAGGCTGTCAGCGATCTATCGGATTTATACGACGAAAATCTCGGAATCGTCTGACTTTACCCTAAGGAAATCCCTCTCCAAAGTTTGGCTTTCTACTGGCTTTCCCTTACTCGTTGATCTCGATTGAAATGCGTCACGCGTCAGTTTTCTTATCGAAACGAGCAGGGAAGTACGGCCAAAAAGCAGGGGCAAAAGGCAAAACAATGAGCGTAGGTTATTTCATCCGCCAAGGTGACAAAACCAGTTGCGGCGGCCAAGTACTGGACGGAGATCAAAGGACCCATATGCATGGCAGTCTTCGTGCGTGCGAAGGTGACCCAGTCACCTGTGGCAAGGATGGGCAAACGTATAAGATCCTCGGCGGTATTTCCTTCATGCAAAGCAATGGCCGGCTTATTGCCGGTACGTTGGACAGCTACAGCGGCTGTCCCTGTAAAGCCGAGCTGATTCCTTCGGTGTTACTCGGCAAGTACCACGGCAGAGGTGGCTCCGTTGTGCGCGCCAACGGACAAGCCGTTGAGCCGGTCCAGCCAGCGCCCCAATGGTCAGCCCCTTCTCAACGCGCTGCCACCGTGCCAACTTATTCGCCCCGGTCCGCATTTGGCGCATTTAAAGCTCTCTCAGGCGAGGAGCCAGGTTTCTATATCGTCCCCAAAAGCATGACCCGCGAGGCGCTGGAGGCGACACTTTTTTCGACGCTCGACCCGGCTGTAATGCGCAAGTTTCAATCACTGAATCCCAATACCGGCAACGTCAAAGCCGGCTCGATGATCGTGCTCAGCGATCCGAACAACACCTCCTGCACCTATCAGGAAGCGCAACTGATGCAGGCTGCACAACAAGTCAGCGCATCTCTGGACTCACTGACGCCGGACGAGGCCGACTTTCTGTATCGCCACGGTGCCGAGATCGCAGGTTTCATCGGCCATACCTCAACCTGGCTTGGCGTCAGTGCTGTGGTGATGGAAAAGCATCTGAGCAATCTGCGCGATACTCTCCAAGCCATGGAGCGGTTGCATCAGGAAAACTATCGGCAGCACGGCCACCTTAGGTCGCCGCAGTTCTTTGCTGATCGCCAGCGGTTGATGAGTCAGTTGGATGCTCATTTGCTCAACTCCACGCGCCTGCGCGGCCAGACAACCCTGGGCGATCACCCGAAGTTGAAAGCAGCCCTGGGTATTTCCAGCCGTAGCCTGGTGCATCACTGGGACAAGGCGGGTGGGCCGGGGCAGATTCGGGGGTATGCCGCTCATGTTGAGGCGGTCAGTCGTGCCACGAAGTATATGAAGGCTGGGGGGTACATCGGGATTGCTCTTGGCGGGATATCTTCACTTTTGGCTATTCAGCAGGTGTGTAATGGAGATACTGGGGCAGCGTGTGAAAAGGTTAAGTTTACCGAAGGAGGAAAATTCGCGGGGTCTACTGCAGTAGGTGCTGCAAGCGGGTTGGCAGCGAGTTATGCCAGTACTGCGATCTGCATTGCGCTTGGCGTCACAACAGGGACCGGTGGTGTTATATGTATCGCCGCTGTTGTAGGCGCGGGCACGTGGGTGGGCACGACTTACGGTGGTAAAACGGGTGAGTACATAGGTGAAAAAATTTATGGGGCCAGACAACCATGACCAGTATTGATACTTGGCCTCTCTGGATCGCAATGATGGTTACAGGAGGACCAATTTTGCTCGCTGTTGCTGGCATTACTTTTAGTCTTTACCTGAGTCGTCGGCACTTGGGCTCTATGAGGGAGGCACTGAAGAATAGTCGTTTTATTTATATCTGGGGGACGAGCCTGGGTAAGCGAGGGGTAATCTGGTCGCTTTGGGAAATATCCAAAATTGCCGGAATGGTGACGATGCCGAACGCGTCTATCCGTATCGGAGAACTGGACCCTGTCGATCTAAAAAATTTCCCCCCTTACCTAAAGCGTCTTTTGACCATCAATATGATGATGTTGATCGGTTCGGTCGCTTGGTCAGTAGTTGCAGCCTTGCTGGTGAAACTCCGGTAGGTTGAAGACTCTCGAGCAAAAACGGGAACCCTCCCACCCGACACTTGTCCCCGCTTCCCATGTCACCCCCCACCGTGCAAATCCCTTAATTTTCCAAGCCTGCCGGAAGCCTCTCCAGGCCCCCGGCTGCGCCCGTTGTTTTTCAAGGGCGCTGCGCCTAGCGGCAAAACTGAATACGGACTTTCTCTTAAACCGTGAATTATCAGGCAGGTTACCCCAATGCAGTTCAGCGACTTACTGGCAGCGATCTCCACCTATGCGATCCGTCTGCAAACTGAAGAAGGCGACCTGATCGTCCTGGGCGATGACGAGGCATTGGATGATGCGCTCTGGGATCAATTAATCGCGCATAAGTCCCGGTTGCTGGTACTGGTCGCCGAGCATGGCGGTGACTGGTTGAGCCCGGCCTATCGCATTACCCCGGACATGCTGCCATTGGTCAACCTCGACCAGCCGGCCATCGACCGTATCGTCGCGGCGATCCCCGGCGGCGCGGCGAATGTGCAGGATATCTACCCCCTGGCGCCGCTCCAGGAAGGCATGCTCTACCACCATCTTTCTGCCGCCCAGGGTGATCCCTACGTGCTGCACGCGCAGTTTGTGTTCGACAACCGCGCACGCCTGCAAGCCTTTGCCGAGGCGCTGCAATGGGTGATCGACCGCCACGATATTCTGCGCACCTCGATGGTGTGGGAGCGCCTCGATGAACCGCTGCAAGTGGTGTGGCGCAAGGCGCAGCTGGCGTGTGATGAGGCGCAGTTGGACGGCGGCGACCGTCTCGCCCAGTTGCTTGCGCGCTATGACGCCCGTGCTTACCGCATGGACCTTGGCCAGGCGCCGCTGCTGCGCCTGGTGTTCGCTGAAGACCCGGCCAACCAGCGCGTGGTCGCGATGCTGTTGTTCCACCACACTATTCTGGATCACACCGCTCTGGACGTGGTGCGCCATGAAATTCAGCTGTACCTGGCCGGTGAGCAAGCGCAAGCGGGCTCGCCAGTGGCGTTTCGCAGCTATATAACTCAGGTGTGCCAAGGCGTCAGCGAACAGGCCCATGAGGCGTTCTTTCGCGACATGCTTGCCGATATCGATGAGCCGACCTTGCCGTTCGGCCTGCAAAATGTGCAGGGCGATGGTCAGGGCGTTGATGAAGCGCGCATTCCCGTCGATAGCGCCCTTGGTCTTCGCCTGCGCAGTTTGGCGCGGCCGCTGGGGGTGAGCGTGGCGAGCCTGATGCACCTGGCGTTGGCGCGCGTGCTGGGCGTGGTTTCCGGTCGTGAGGCGGTGGTGTTCGGCACCGTGATGCTCGGGCGCATGGGTGCAGGCGAAGGCGGTGAACGGGCCTTGGGCATGTTCATCAACACCTTGCCGTTGCGGGTTGATGTTGGCGCGCAAGGCGTGCGCGCCGCCGTGCAAGTCACCCATGAACGACTTACGCGCTTGCTCGATCACGAACATGCGTCCCTGGCACTGGCCCAGCGTTGCAGTGGGGTCGCGGCGCCCACGCCATTGTTCAGCGCGATCCTCAACTATCGTCACAGTGCCGCCACCGACATGGCCGCGGTGATCGAGGTGGCCGACGGCATCCGCGTACTGGGCGCCGAAGAGCGCACCAACTACCCGCTGACGGTTAACGTCGACGACCTGGGGCAAGATTTCGCCCTGACGGTGATGGTCGATGGGGCTATCGGTGCACAGCGGGTTGCCGGCTATCTGCACACCGCCCTGCAAAGCCTGGCCGACGCCCTTGAGCATCGACCGGATGGGCCGCTCTGCGGCCTGAACATCCTGCCCGACGCTGAACGCCACGCCTTGCTGCACACCTTGAACCACAGCCCCACGCATTATGCCGATACCGCGCTGATCCACCAGCAAGTCCAAGCCCACGCCGCCGCCCAGCCTGAAGCCATTGCCGTGCGATTTGAGCAGCAGCGCCTCAGCTATCGTCAACTCAACGAACGCGCCAACCAGGTTGCCCATGCACTGCTGGCCCAGGGCGTGGAACCCGACAGCCGCGTGGCGATCTGTGTGGAGCGCGGCCCGCAAATGATCATCGGCCTGCTCGGTATCCTCAAGGCCGGTGCCGGCTACGTGCCGATAGACCCGGCTTACCCACAGGAACGCATCGCCTACACCCTGGCCGACAGTCAACCGGTGGTGGTGCTGGTGCAGGCCAATACCCGGGACAGGGTCGGCAATACCCTACCAATCGACCTCGACAGCCTGGGCCAACTGCCCGTCAGCGATCCACGGCTGCACCTGAGCCCGGCCCATCTCGCCTATGTGATTTACACCTCCGGCTCCACAGGCCAACCCAAGGGGGTGATGATCGAACATCGCCAGGTGGCGCGCCTGTTCAGCGCCACCCAGCACTGGTTCGGGTTCAATCGGCACGATGTGTGGGCACTGTTCCACTCCTTTGCGTTCGATTTTTCCGTGTGGGAAATCTGGGGCGCGCTGATGCACGGCGGCCAGTTGCTGATCGTGCCGCAACTGGTCAGCCGCTCGCCGGATGAGTGCTACACGCTGCTCTGCGAAGCCCAAGTGAGCATCCTCAACCAGACGCCGAGCGCGTTCCGCCAGTTGATCGCGGCCCAGAGCCACAGCACCCAGGCGCATTCGTTGCGTCAGGTGGTTTTTGGGGGGGAGGCCCTGGAACCGGCCATGCTTAAGCCGTGGTACGCCCGCGCAGTGAATGCCGGTACCCAGTTGGTGAATATGTACGGTATTACCGAAACCACCGTGCACGTGACCTATCGTGCGCTGGAGGCGGCGGATGCCCATCTGATCGGCGTCAGCCCGATTGGTGTGCGCATCCCTGACTTGCAGGTGTACGTGCTGGATGAACACCGCGAGCCGTTGCCCTGCGGTGTGGTGGGCGAGCTGTACGTGGGCGGCGCCGGGGTGGCGCGCGGTTACCTGAACCGCGAGGCACTCAACGCCGAACGTTTCCTCGCCGACCCGGCCACCGGCCTGCGCATGTACAAGACCGGCGACCTGGGCCGCTTGCTGGCCGATGGCAGTGTCGAGTACCTGGGGCGTAACGATGACCAGGTCAAGATTCGCGGTTTCCGCATTGAGCTTGGCGAAATTCAGGCGCACCTGGCCACCGCCCACGGCGTGCGTGATGCGGTGGTGATCGCCCGTGAAGATGAACCGGGAGACAAGCGCCTGGTGGCCTACGTGATCACCGAGGGTGAGCCCAGCGTCGCTGCCTTGCGCGATCATTTGCTACTGAGCCTGGCCGAACATATGGTGCCCAGCGCTTTCGTGCGTCTGCAGGCGTTCCCCCTGACCACCAACGGCAAGCTCGACCGCAAAGCCTTGCCCGTTCCCGATGCCGACGCGTTGGCTCGGCGCAGTTATGCCGCGCCCCAAGGTGCGGTGGAAAACACCATTGCGATGATCTGGCAGGACCTGCTCAAACTCGACAAAGTGGGACGTGACGATAACTTCTTTGAGTTGGGTGGGCATTCGCTGCTGGCGGTCAAGCTGATCGAACGCATGCGCCAGGTAGAGCTGAGCGCCGATGTACGTGTGCTGTTCGGCCAGCCGACCCTGGCGGCCCTCGCGGCGGCGGTGGGCGGGCACCATGAGGTGCAGGTCCCGGCCAATCTGATTCAAGAAGACAGTGAGCGCATCACGCCAGACATGCTGCCCTTGGTTGAACTGGGCCAGGCCGCCATCGATCACATCCTGCAGGCCGTACCCGGTGGCGTGGCCAACGTGCAGGACATTTACGGTCTGGCGCCGTTGCAGGCCGGTATTCTCTACCACCACCTGGCAACCACCGAAGGCGATCCCTACGTGTTGCAGGTGCAGTTGCGCTTTAACGACCAGTGCGCGGTGGATGGCTTTATCCAGGCGCTGCACAGCGTCATCGAACGCAACGATATCCTGCGCACAGCCATTCTCTGGGAGGGCCTGGAGGAGCCGGTGCAAGTGGTGTTGCGCCAGGCACCGCTGGCGGTTGAGCGCTTGGATACCCAGGGCGCCGATGCCCTGGCGCAGTTGCAACAGCGCTTCGACCCTCGCCACTATCGCCTGGACCTGTCCCGCGCTTCGCTGATGCGCCTGGCCTATGCAGAAGAGGTGGGCGGCTTTGTCGGCATCCTGCTGTTGCACCATATCCTGCTTGATCACACAGCCCTGCAAGTGCTGGTTGAAGAAATGAGCGCCAGCCTGCATGGCAATCGCGCGCAACTGCCTGACGCGGTGCAGTACCGCAACTATGTGGCTCAGGCGCGGCTGGGCCTGAGCCAGGCCCAGCACGAAGCCTTCTTCAGCCAGATGCTCGGCGATATCGACGAACCGACCCTGGCCTTCGGTTTGCAGGACGTGAACGGCGACGGCAGCGGCATCCATGAAGCCCATTTGCCGCTGGAACCGGCCCTCAGCCTGGCCCTGCGCGAACAGGCACGGCAGCTGGGTGTCAGCACGGCGAGCCTGGTGCATCTGGCTTGGGCTCAGGTGCTGGGGCAGGTGTCCGGCCAGCAGGACGTGGTGTTCGGCACTGTGTTGCTGGGCCGTATGCAGGGCGGCGAGGGCGCCGACCGAGCGCTGGGAATGTTCATCAATACCTTGCCGCTGCGGGTCAGCCTCGGCAGCGTCGGCGTGCAAGCCGGCGTACGCGCCACCCATGCGCGCCTGGCGCAGTTGCTCGGGCATGAACACGCCGCGCTGTCCCTGGCCCAGCGTTGCAGCGGCGTACCGGGTTCGTTGCCGTTGTTCAGCACCTTGCTCAACTACCGGCACAGCGCGCCGGAGGAAGCGCCGGGGGACAACCCCTTTGGCGCATTCGGCATCCAGATTATCAGCTCCGAAGAACGCAGCAACTACCCGCTGGTGCTCAACGTCGATGACCTGGGGATTGGCTTTGCCCTGACGGTGCAAGGCGTCACCCACCTGGATGTGCAACGCGTGGGCGAGTACATGCTCACCGCGTTGCGCCATGTGGTAAGCGCGCTGCAACACGCGCCGACCACCGCCTTGCACGAAGTGTCGATTCTACCCCCTGCCGAGCGTCATCAAGTGCTGGTAGGTTTCAACGCCACCGCCCGGCAATACCCCTCGCAACTTACTGTCTCGCAACTGTTTGAAGCCCAGGCGCTGGCCCGCCCTGAAGCGCCGGCGGCGGTGCAGGGCGAGCTGTCACTGAGCTACCGTGACCTCAATCGCCGTGCCAACCGCCTGGCCCATCATCTGATCAGCCAGGGTGTGCAGCCCGGCGAAAGCGTGGCGATTGCCTTGCCGCGTTGCCTGGATCTGCTGGTCTGCCAACTGGCGATCCTCAAGTGCGCTGCGGTGTATGTGCCGCTGGACGTCAACGCGCCTGTCGAACGCCAGGCCTTCATCGTCAAAGACAGCGGCGCACGCCATGTGCTGGACGACCTGGCGCAGTTGGATCTGGACGCGCAGTCGCCCGCTAACCTCGACCTGGCCCACTCTGCGCAAAGTGTTGCCTACATCCTCTACACCTCCGGCTCCACCGGGGCGCCCAAGGGCGTGCAAGTGCCCCATCTCGCCATCTCACGCCTGGTGCTCAACAACGGTTTTGCCGAATTTAATGCCCACGACCGCGTGGCTTTCGCTTCCAACCCGGCATTTGACGCCAGCACCCTCGACGTGTGGGCACCGTTGCTCAATGGCGGTTGTGTGGTGGTGGTCGAGCAGGCGCAGCTGTTATCCCGGGCCGCGTTCGCCGAGCTGTTGCAGGCGCAGGCGGTCAGCGTGTTATGGATGACCGCAGGACTGTTCCATCAGTACGCCGATGCGTTGATGCCGGTGTTCCGCCAATTGCGCTACCTGATCGTCGGCGGCGACGTGCTTGACCCTCAGGTGATTGGCCGGGTGCTCAAGCTCGGCAAACCCGAGCATCTGCTGAATGGGTATGGCCCGACCGAAGCCACCACGTTCTCCACCACGTTTGAGATCACCACGCTGTGCGAGGGTGCCATTCCGATTGGCCGACCGATTGCCAACGCCCAGGTCTATGTGCTGGATGCGCGCCAGCAACCGCTGCCCGTGGGTGTGACCGGCGAGCTGTATATCGGCGGAGCGGGCGTTGCCAAGGGCTACTTGAACCAGCCCCAACTGAGCGCGCAAAAGTTTGTCCCGAACCCATTCGGCGACGGCCACCTGTACCGCAGCGGTGATCTGGCCTGCTGGCGCGCCGACGGCAACTTGCTGTACCAGGGGCGCAATGACCTGCAAGTGAAGATTCGCGGCTTTCGTATCGAACCTCGTGAAATCGAAGCGTGCCTGGGCACCTGTGCCGGGATCAGGGATGTTGTGGTGCTGGTTCGCGAAGACGAGCCCGGCGACAAACGTTTAGTTGCCTATTACACCGCCGACGCAACGCTGGATATCGCAAGCCTGCGCGCTCATCTGCTGGGCCAGTTGCCTGACTACATGGTGCCTTCGGCTTATGTGTGGCTGGCGCAGTTGCCGCTCACCGCTAACGGCAAGCTCGACCGCAAGGGGTTGCCGGCGCCGGACCAGAATGCGCTGCTCAGTCGTGGCTACGAAGCCCCGCAAGGCGAGGTGGAAACCTTGTTGGCGCAGATCTGGCAGGACGTGCTCAAGCTCGAACGCGTTGGGCGCCACGATCATTTCTTTGAGTTGGGCGGCCATTCGCTGCTGGCGGTGAGCCTGATCGAGCGCATGCGCCAAGTGGGCCTGAGTGCCGATGTGCGCGTGCTGTTCAGTCAGCCGAGCCTGGCGGCGTTGGCGGCGGCGGTGGGCAGTGGTCGCGAAATCCTGGTGCCGGCCAATGGCATCCCGGTCGGTTGCACGCAGATCACACCGTCGATGCTGAGCCTGGCGCAGCTGACTGCGCAGGCCATCGAGCGAATCGTCGCCAGCGTGCCGGGTGGTGCGGCGAATGTGCAGGATATTTACCCGCTGGCGCCGTTGCAGGAAGGGATTCTCTACCACCACCTCAGCGCCGAACAGGGCGACCCGTACTTGCTGCAATCGCGCATGGCGTTCGACAGCATCGAGCGCTTGCACGGGTTCATGGGCGCGCTGCAACAGGTGGTGGCCCGCCACGACATTCTGCGCACGGGCGTGGTCTGGGAGGGCCTGGACAACCCGGTGCAAGTGGTGCGGCGCGAGGCGCAGCTGGTGGTGCAGGAGGTTCATCTGGACCCGGCCGACGGCGGTATCCTCGAACAACTGCATGAGCGCTTCGATGCCCGGCACTACCGCCTGGACATCACCCAGGCGCCGTTGCTGCGCATGGTCTATGCCCAGGACCCGGTGCACAACCGCGTTGCGGCGATCCTGCTGTTTCACCACCTGGCGCTGGACCACACAGCCATGGAGGTGGTCGGCCAGGAAATGCACGCCTTTATGTTCAACCAGGCCCAGGACTTGCCCGCTGCCGCGCCGTTTCGCAACTACGTGGCCCAGGCGCGATTGGGTGTCAGTGTGGCCGAGCATGAACAGTTCTTTCGCGAGATGCTCGCCGATGTCGGCGAACCAACCTTGCCGTTTGGTTTGCAGGATGTGCAGGGCGACGGCCGCGCCATCGAGGAAGCCGCGCTGCCACTGGACGCCGCGCTGGCGCAGCGGGTCCGCCAGCAGGCGCGACAGCGGGGCGTGAGCGCTGCGAGCCTGATGCACCTGGCGTGGGCCCAGGTGGTGGGGCTGGTGTCCGGCCGCGATGACGTGGTGTTCGGCACCGTGCTGATGGGCCGTATGCAAGCCGGCGACGGCGCGGACCGGGCGCTGGGGATGTTTATCAACACCTTGCCGCTGCGGGTCGATGTTGCCGCCGGGGCGTCAGCGGCGGTCAAGGCCACCCATGCGCGCCTGAGCGCCTTGCTTGGGCATGAACATGCCTCGCTGGCCCTGGCTCAGCGTTGCAGCGGTGTGCCGACCAGCACGCCCTTGTTCAGCGCCTTGCTCAACTACCGTCACAGCAACCCCGGCGAAATGGCCCGCGACGGCCATGGCATCTGGGAGGGCGTGCAACTGCTGGGTGGTGAGGAGCGCAGTAATTACCCGTTGACCCTGAGCGTGGATGACCTGGGTGACGGCTTCGGGCTGAGCGTGCTGGCGGTGCCGCAGATCGGCGCGCAGCGTCTGTGCGACTACATGCACAACGCTGTGGCGCAGTTGCTCACAGCCTTGGAAGATACGCCGGACGCTGCCCTCAATCGCCTGCCGATCCTGCCCGCGACGGAGTGTGAAACCCTGCTGCGCGAGTTCAACGCCACGGCCCAGGACTTCCCCCGTGGCCACACCGTGCATGGCGCCTTTGAGGTGCAGGCCGAGCGCCAACCCCACGCCATTGCCGTGCAGCAGGGCGGTGAGGCGCTGACCTATCAGCAGCTCAATCAGCGTGCCAACCAGTTGGCTCATCACCTGCTGGCACTCGGCGTGCAGCCGGATGACCGCGTGGCGCTGTGCTGCCGTCGCGGCCCGCAGATGCTGGTGGGGCTGTTGGGCATTCTCAAGGCCGGCGCCGGCTATGTGCCGATTGACCCGGCGTATCCTGCCGAACGTATCGCTTATTTATTGCAGGACAGCGCCCCGGTGGCGGTACTGGCTGAGGCCAGTACCCGTGACCTGCTGGGGGCGGTCACGTTGGTCGACTTGCATGACCCGGCCTGGCAGCACCTGCCCATCAACAATCCACAGCTGCCCGCGCTGACGCCTGCGCACCTGGCCTACGTCATCTACACCTCCGGCTCCACCGGCCAGCCCAAGGGCGTGATGGTCGAACACCACAACGTGGAAAACCTGGTGCACTGGCACTGCGAGGCCTTTGGTTTGGCCGCTGCGAGTCACGCCAGCAGCGTGGCCGGGTTTGGTTTTGATGCGATGGCCTGGGAAGTCTGGCCAGCCTTGTGCGTCGGTGCGACTTTGCACCTGCCGCCCGCCGAAGTCGGCAATGAAACCATTGATGAACTGCTGGCCTGGTGGCTGGCGCAGCCGTTGGACGTAAGCTTTTTGCCCACGCCGGTAGCCGAGTACGCGTTCAGCCAAAACCTGCAACACCCCACCTTGCGCATCCTGCTGATCGGCGGCGATCGCTTGCGTCAGTTCACCCAGGAACGGCGTTTTGCCGTGATCAACAACTATGGCCCCACCGAAGCCACGGTAGTTGCCACCTCCGGCCGCGTGCGGGCCGGGCAGGCATTGCATATCGGTCGGCCCATCGCCAATGCGTGCAGCTATGTGCTGGATGCGCAGTTACGCCCGGTGCCGGTGGGTGTGGCCGGTGAGTTGTATGTAGGCGGCAGCGGCGTCGCACGGGGTTACTTGAATCGCCCGGACTTGACTGCCGAACGCTTCCTGCAAGACCCGTTCAACCCCGGGCGCATGTACCGCACCGGCGACCTGGTGCGCTGGTTGCCCGATGGCAACCTGGAGTACCTGGGCCGCAACGATGACCAGGTCAAACTGCGTGGCGTGCGAGTTGAACTGGGCGAAATCGAAAGCCGCCTGGCGGCGCTGGACGGCATTCGCGAGGCGGTGGTGCTGGTGCGTGAGGGTCGATTGTTGGCCTGGTTCACCGAGCAACAAGCGCTGAGCATCGAAACTTTGCGCACGCAATTGCAGGCCCAGCTTCCCGATGCGCTGGTGCCGGTCGCCTACATGCGCCTTGATGTGTTGCCGCTGACCGCCAACGGCAAGCTGGACCGCAAGGCGTTGCCCGATCCCGATCAGGCCGCTGTGCTGAGCCGCGAGTACCAGGCCCCCCAGGGCGAGGTTGAAACCACCCTGGCGCGTATCTGGGCCGAGGTGTTGCAGGTGGAGCAGGTGGGGCGCCATGACCACTTCTTCGAACTGGGCGGCCATTCGTTGTTGGCCGTCAGCCTGATCGAGCGTATGCGCCAGATCGGCCTCAGTGCCGATGTGCGCGTGCTGTTCAGTCAACCGACCCTGGCCGCGCTGGCCGCTGCCGTCGGCAGTGGTCGCGAGGTGCAAGTGCCGGCCAACCGCATCAGTGCCGAGTGCCAACGTATCACCCCGGACATGCTGACGCTGGTGACCCTTGATCAGTGCGCGATTGATCAGGTAGTCGCCCAGGTACCCGGCGGTGCTGCCAACGTACAGGACATCTACCCACTGGCGCCTTTGCAGGAAGGCATTTTCTACCATTACCTCACGGCCGAGCAGGGCGACCCGTACCTGCTGCAATCGCACCTGGCGTTTGACCGTGTCGAGCGTCTGCATACCTTCGCCCAGGCGCTGCAACAGGTGATCGACCGCCATGACATCCTGCGCACCGGGGTGGTGTGGGAGGGGCTGGCGCAACCGCTGCAAGTGGTGTGGCGCAAGGCGGCGCTGAGCGTTCAGGAACTGCATTTGCACGGCGATGTACTTGCCGGCCTGCATGAGCGTTTCGATGCGCGGCATCATCGCCTGGATATCAGGCAGGCGCCGCTGATCCGCCTGATGTATGCCCAGGACCCGGCCAACCAACGCGTGGTGGCGGTGTTGCTCTACCACCATATCGCCCTGGACCATACCGCGTTCGATGTGGTGCTGCGGGAAATGCAGGGTTACCTGCTCGGCCACGCCGCGCCAACCACCGCGCCGATGCCGTATCGCAACTATGTGGCCCAGGCGCTCCTTGGTGTCAGCGAGCAGGAGCACGAAGCCTTCTTCCGCCAAATGCTCGGCGATGTGGATGAACCGACGCTGCCATTCGGTTGGCAGGATGTACGCGGCGACGGCAGTGCGATTGAAGAACATACCCTGCAACTGGACAACCACCTGAACCGGCGCCTGCGCAGCCAGGCGCGGCTGTTGGGCGTCAGCGGCGCCAGCCTGTTTCATCTGGCCTGGGCACAGGTGCTGGCCGCGGTATCGGCGCGCCACACGGTGGTATTCGGCACCGTACTGGTTGGCCGCCTGCAAGGTGGCGAGGGCGCTGACCGGGCCCTGGGGGTGTTTATCAATACCTTGCCGCTGCGCCTGGACATCAATGACCAGGGCGCCCACGCCGCCGTGCGGGCCACCCATGCGCGCCTCACCGAGTTGCTCGGCCATGAGCACGCTTCCCTGGCCCTGGCCCAGCGTTGCAGCGGCGTGGCGGCACCGGCGCCGTTGTTCAGCTCGATGCTCAACTATCGCCATCGCGGCGCCGCCACCCGTTCGGCGGATGCGCACTTGGCGTGGGAAGGTATGCAGACCCTGGTCAATGACGGGCGCACCAATTACCCGTTGACCCTGAACGTGGATGACCTGGGTGATGGTTATGCGTTCACTGCCTTGGCCCAAGTGGATGCGCAACGGCTCTGCGGTTATATGCACAACGCCTTGTCCGCACTGGTCGAAGCCCTTGAGCAGGCACCCCACCAGGCGATCAATCGCCTGTCGATCCTGGGACCAGAAGAGCGGCAACAGCTGCTGGTGCGATTCAATGCCACCGAGGTCAACTACAACCTCGACCAGACCCTGCACGGGATGTTCGAGGCCCAGGTTCTGCGCACGCCGCACGCCGTGGCGGTAAAGGCGGGCGAGCAACAGCTGACCTACCAGCAGCTCAACGAGCACGCCAACCGCCTGGCCCATCACCTGCGTGAAAGGGGCGTGCAGCCGGACTCACGGGTTGGCATTTGCCTGGAGCGTGGCCTGGATATGGTGATCGGCCTGTTCGCCATCCTCAAGGCCGGTGGCGGTTATGTGCCGCTGGACCCGGCCTACCCGCAAGAACGCATCGCCTACATGCTGCAAGACAGCGCGCCGGTGGTGGTGCTGGCCCAAGCCGCCACTCGTGCCTTGCTGGGCGACGTGGCCGTGATCGACCTCGACCACTGCACCTGGCACCAGCAGTCGTGCGTCAACCCGCAGGTCGCGGGCCTCACTGCGCGGCACACGGCCTACGTGATCTACACCTCCGGTTCCACCGGCCAGCCCAAGGGCGTGATCAATGAACACGCCGGGGTGGTCAACCGTCTGTTGTGGATGCAGGACGCCTATGGCCTCAAGGCCCACGACGCGGTGTTGCAGAAAACCCCGTTCAGCTTCGACGTGTCGGTATGGGAGTTCTTCTGGCCGCTGTTCACCGGTGCACGCCTGGTGATGGCGCGGCCTGGTGGGCACAAGGACCCTGCGTACCTGTGTGAAGTGATCGAAGCAGAAAACATCACCACCCTGCATTTTGTGCCGTCGATGCTCGATGTGTTTCTGGCCCATGGCGATGTGAGCCAGGCGGCCGGGCTGGTGCGTGTGATGTGCAGCGGCGAGGCGCTGCCGGGCAGCTTGGTGCGCCGCTTCAAGCAGCAGTTACCGGGCATTGGTTTGTACAACCTGTATGGCCCCACGGAAGCGGCGGTGGACGTGACGGCCTGGAACTGCGCACGCCCGGATGTGCCGGACAACACCCCGATTGGCAAGCCGATTGCCAACACGCGCCTGTACGTGCTGGACGGGCAGTTGCAGCCGGTGCCGCTGGGCGTGGTCGGTGAGCTGTTCATTGCTGGCGTACAAGTGGCGCGGGGTTATCTGAACCGTGCGCAGTTGACGGCCGAACGCTTCCTCGACGATCCCTTTGCGCCAGGCCGGATGTACCGCACCGGTGACGTGGGCCGCTACCTGCCCGACGGCAACATCGAATACCTGGGGCGCAACGATGACCAGGTCAAGATCCGTGGCCTGCGCATCGAGCTGGGGGAAATCCAGGCGCGGCTGCTTGAGCATCCGGCGGTCAAGGACGCGGTAGTGGTGGCCCGTGAAGAGCGCCTGGTCGCCTATTACACCGGCCTGCCAAGCGACATTGACGGCCTGCGCGCTCAGCTGTTGCAGCACTTGCCGGACTTCATGGTGCCTGCGCTGTTCGTACACCTGCCCGCCATGCCCCTGAGCCCCAACGGCAAGCTCGACCGCAAAGCGCTGCCCGCACCGGGCATGGACGCATTGACGGTGCGTGAGTACGAAGCACCCGAAGGCGATACCGAAACCCTCATGGCCCAGCTGTGGGCCGAGCTGCTCAAGGTGGAGCGGGTAGGCCGGCATGACAATTTCTTTGAACTGGGCGGGCACTCGCTGCTCGCTGTGAGCTTGATCGGGCGTCTGCGCCAGGAAGGCATGGAAGCCGATGTACGGGCGTTGTTCGAACAACCGACCCTGGCCGGCTACGCCGCAATGACCGAACGAATGGAGATCGTCCTGTGAACATCCTTGAGCTATTGGCAACCCTGAAAACCAAGGACGTGCAACTGGCGCTCAAGGGCGAACAGTTGGCGGTGAACGGCAACAAGCAAGCCTTGAGCGACCCGGCAATATTGGCTTCCTTGCGCGAGCACAAACCGGCGCTGATCGCGCTGATCAAGGCCGGTGAATACTCGTCTGCCAAGGCCGGGGAAGTGGCAGTGCCGGCCAATCGCATTCCCGCCAATGCCGAGCGCATCACCCCCGACATGCTGACCCTCTCGACCCTGAGCCAGGATGAGATCGAGCGCATCATCGCTACGGTGCCGGGCGGTGTGGCGAATATTCAGGACATCTATCCGTTGGCGCCGTTGCAGGAAGGCATCCTGTTTCACCATGTCAGCGCCGAGCAGGGCGACCCCTACGTGATGCAGTCGCAGTTTGCGTTTGACAGCCTGGAGCGCTTCGAGGCGTTTGCCCAGGCGCTGCAAAGCGTGATGGACCGTCATGACATTTTACGTACCGGGGTGGTCTGGGATGGCCTGGCACAACCTTCGCAAGTGGTGTGGCGCCAGGCGCGCCTGCCGGTGCAAGCCTTGATGCTCGATCCGGCCGACGGCGATATCGCCGCGCAACTGCATGACTTGTTCGATGCCCGTCATTATCGTCTTGATGTCGCCCAGGCGCCGTTGCTGCGCCTGGTGCGAGCTGAAGATCCGACCCACCAGCGCATCGTCGCTACCTTGCTGTTCCACCATATGGCGATGGATCACAGCGCCCTGGAAGTGGTATGCCATGAAATGCAGGCGTGTCTGTTGGGGCAGGGCGCGGCCCTCGGCCAGGCCGTACCGTTTCGCAACTACGTGGCACAGGCGCGCCTGGGCATCAGCGAGCAGGAGCATGAAAGTTTCTTCCGGCAGATGCTCGGCGATATCGTCGAGCCGACCTTGCCGTTCGGGCTGCAGGATGTTCAGGGCGATGCTCGCGCCATTGCTGAGGTCAGCCCGCCATTGGCGCCGCAGCTGGCGCAGCGTATACGCGTGCAGTCCCGGCAACTGGGGGTGAGCGCCGCCAGCCTGTTCCATCTGGGCTGGGCCCAGGTACTGGCGGTGTTCGCCGGCAAGGCGCAGGTGGTGTTCGGCACCGTGTTGATGGGGCGTATGCAAGGCAGCCATGCGACTGACCGCGCCTTGGGGATCTTCATCAACACCTTGCCGTTTCGTGTGGATGTCGACGCCCAGGATGTCCGCAGCGGGGTCAAGGCCACCCACGCAGGTTTGACCACGCTGCTGCGCCATGAGCACGCGGCCCTGGCATTGGCCCAGCGTTGCAGCGGCGTGATCGCCCCGACGCCGCTGTTCAGTGCGCTGCTCAATTATCGCCACAGCGCTCCCGCCGCCAGTGCCGAGGCAGTGTCGGCCTGGCACGGCATTACCGCACTGCGCGCCGAGGAACGCACCAACTACCCGTTGACCCTGAGTGTGGACGACCTGGGCGAAGGCTTCGGCCTGAGTTTGCTGGCCAGCACCCAGGTCGACCCCCACCGCGTCTGCGCCTACCTGTACACTGCGCTGGAAAACCTCGTCACCGCGCTGGAGCAGGCGCCACACACCGCGCTTGACCAACTCTCGGTAGTGCCTGTCGCCGAACAGCGCCTGCTGCTGCAACAGTTCAACGCCACCCAGGCCGTATTCCCCCAAGGCACCACCTTGCACGGGCGCATCGAAGCCCAGGCTGCGCTCACGCCGGACGCCATCGCCGCCGTGAACGAAGGGCGGCAGCTGACCTACGCCGAACTCAACCAGCAAGCCAACCTGTTGGCCCATCATCTGTTGGCGCTGGGGGTTAGGCCGGATGATCGCGTGGCGATCGTGGCGCGGCGCGGGCTCGACACCCTCGCCGGGTTGCTGGCGATCCTCAAGGCGGGTGCCGGTTATGTGCCGGTGGACCCGTCCCACCCGGCCGAGCGCTTGAGCTACTTGCTCAGCGACAGCGCCCCGGTGGCGGTGCTCACTCAACACGCCTTGCTGGCCCGCCTGCCAGAGCTTGACGTGCCGGTGATCAACCTCGACCGCTTCACCTGGCAGCATCACTCGGCGAGCAACCCCAAGGTCGCTGTCGGCCCGACGAACCTGGCGTATGTGATCTACACCTCGGGCTCCACCGGCTTGCCCAAAGGCGTGATGGTGGAACACCACACTGTTGCCAACCTGGTGGACTGGCATTGCAGCGCCTTCGACCTGCGCGCCGGCCGGCATACCGCCAGCGTCGCCGGTTTTGGCTTTGACGCGATGGCCTGGGAAGTCTGGCCGGCGCTGTGTGTGGGCGCCACATTGCACCTGCCGCCCGCCCATGACGGCGCCGAAGACATCGACGCGCTGCTGGCCTGGTGGTGCGCACAGCCCCTGGACGTGAGCTTTCTGCCCACGCCGGTGGCCGAGTACGCGTTCAGCCAGAATATCGAGCACCCGACCTTGCGCACCTTGCTGGTCGGTGGCGATCGCCTGCGCCAGTTCGGCCGAGCGCAGCGCTTTGAACTGATCAACAACTATGGCCCCACCGAAGCCACGGTGGTGGCCACTTCCGGCAAGGTCGAGGCAGGCCAGCCGTTGCATATCGGCAAGCCCATCGCCAATGCCACGGTCTACGTGCTCGACGAACACCAGCGCCCGGTGCCGCTGGGGGTGGCGGGGGAGTTGTACGTG